>NZ_JARDYK010000041.1:0-529 GCF_029069195.1 Acetobacter fabarum | reverse complement strand
TCTGTGGTCGCCGGTTCCGCATTCTGGCTGTTATCGACGATTTCAGTCGCAAGAACCTGGCATTGGTTGCCGACACATCGCTGTCAGGCGGACGTGTGGCGCGGGAACTGACGGTTCTGGTGGAGCGATATGGCAAACCTCTCATGATTGTCAGCGACAACGGGACGGAATTCACATCCCATGCCATCCTGAAATGGGCCGATGAGATGAAGATCGAATGGCATTATATCGCTCCGGGGAAACCGCAGCAGAACGGGTTTGTCGAAAGTTTTAACGGCCGATTGAGGGATGAATGCCTCAACGAAACGCTGTTCACGTCTCTCAGCCATGCCCGACAGGTTCTGGCTGACTGGCGGGAAGACTACAATACGGTGCGTCCTCATTCCAAACTGGATGGCAGGACACCGGATCAGATCGCCAGACAAGGGTCTCGGGGGCATGCCCCCGAGACCCTTGTCATCCCATCAACCCCAAGCCATAAAAAACGGGAACTCTCCTTTTGAGTGGATACAAAAAGGGGGGCACGTCA
>NZ_JARDYK010000040.1:0-645 GCF_029069195.1 Acetobacter fabarum | reverse complement strand
CTGGCTCTCAGACAGCATAAACACATCACTCACACGCCCACCCTCCATCGGTAAGCCTGTGAATCACAACAACACATTCAGTTCAATAAATTAATAGGTCCTGAGCCTAGATCGCGAAGCCAGCCCTGAATTTCGGTATGAGTATGATCCGTTTCTCGCTCCGCAGCGAAGACCCGAGCCTCTTTCGCGCTCTGCTCCCTCACCTGGTGAAGATCGGCTTCCCAGAGTTTCCGCGCTGTTTCGTCGTCCTCGAGAGGCGGAGCTGAATAGCGTCCGCTTCCGAGATCAAACAGCAGTCCTCCAATAGCGCCCAGATCATTAGACAGCAGCGAACGGTAGGTCGCATTCAGCTTCAGGATACCCTGCCGCATCGCAAGATATTCCTCCCATCGCCCCAGCTTCACCTTTGATCCGGTCAAGGAATTATAGCCGTTCACGATCGCCGTATTGAAAGGCGGCATGATCGTAGGATGCAGGAAATACAGCAGATTGGCGACGGCTGGTCCCAGCCCTTTTATCTTCTGGGCATCAATTGCATTGACGTGCCCCCCTTTTTGTATCCACTCAAAAGGAGAGTTCCCGTTTTTTATGGCTTGGGGTTGATGGGATGACAAGGGTCTCGGGGGCATGCCCCCGAGACCCTTG
>NZ_JARDYK010000039.1:0-693 GCF_029069195.1 Acetobacter fabarum | reverse complement strand
AGCTGATGCCAGCCATCTCCCTCCAGAGGGCCACCTGAAGGAGACAGCCGCATCAAACTTATCACAAACCCAGATCCGCCCGACACAGCAAGCGACTTTTTCAACAGAATTAGGCGTAAGCGGACATAGCTTTGGATGCATAAGCTCCACGCTTTAGGAGGGCAGGGGACATTTATTTTAGTAAGAGGTCATGCGTGTGCCGAAAAAAGTTCATTAAAACAGCCTACTAGACCCGATTGGTTCTCAACTTGCGGTTGTCGCAAGTTGAGAACCAATCCTGCCCCCGCAATCACCGATACCGACACTCCCGTGAGCAAAGCTCCGGGAGTGTTTCTTTTTTCAGCCTTTCCAATGGCTTGCCGCTCGATCCAGTTCAGGATCGTCCCCAATTCCCCATACAGCATCGCGTCGATCTCGCCCCGGTTCGGGCCGGGAGTGAGGACGACTTTCTCGATCAGTGCCCGCAGCGCCTCGGCGGCTTCCAGCCGTTCCTCGGGGCGGTTGAGGGCGTCGGTCAGACGACCGACTTTCCGGGCGTAGATCGCCGAGGCACTCGGCAGCAGGTCCGGCACATCGTCGGGGATGACGTGCCCCCCTTTTTGTATCCACTCAAAAGGAGAGTTCCCGTTTTTTATGGCTTGGGGTTGATGGGATGACAAGGGTCTCGGGGGCATGCCCCCGAGACCCTTGTCT
>NZ_JARDYK010000038.1:0-815 GCF_029069195.1 Acetobacter fabarum | reverse complement strand
CCCCCCGAAAATGTAACCATTTAAAAGTAGAGTCCGATCAAGAAGGATACGGACGGATGAAACGCAGCCGCTTTACGGAAGAGCAGATCATAGGGATCCTGAAGGAACAGGAGGCTGGGCTGAAGGTCTCTGATCTTTGCCGCAAACACGGGATCAGTGATGCGACGTTTGACAAGTGGAAGACCCGCTATGGTGGTCTTGAAATATCGGAAGCCAAACGGCTGAAGGCGCTGGAGGATGAAAACAGCCGCCTGAAACGTCTACTGGCGGATGCCATGCTGGATAATGCGGCACTAAAGGAAATCGTTGGAAAAAAGTGGTAACGCCTGTCGCGAAACGGCAGGCGGTCCGACACATACGGGAGGCTCTGGCCCTGAGTGAACGCCGTGCCTGTGCGCTTGTTGGTGTTGCCAGGCGTGTCGCGCGGTATGTTTCTACCGGAGCGGACGATGCTGCCCTGCGCCAGCGCCTGCGGGAACTGGCGGACCAACGACGTCGCTTTGGCTATCGCCGCCTGGGTTATTTTCTGGCGCGGGAAGGATTCAGCCCCAATCACAAGAAGCTATTCCGCCTTTACCAGGAGGAAGGTCTGAAAGTCCGCCATCGGGGTGGCCGCAAGAGGGCACTGGGGACACGTTCTCCCATGACCATACCTCAGGAACCCGGGCAGCGCTGGAGCCTGGATTTTGTCTCGGATGCCCTGATCTGTGGTCGCCGGTTCCGCATTCTGGCTGTTATCGACGATTTCAGTCGCAAGAACCTGGCATTGGTTGCCGACACATCGCTGTCAGGCGGACGTGTGGCGCGGGAACTGA
>NZ_JARDYK010000037.1:0-853 GCF_029069195.1 Acetobacter fabarum | reverse complement strand
TAGGCTCAGGACTCATTCTTTAAGATAGAAGATGAAGCTTGCTGCGATATGGATTGCGGACATGAAGGTGTGAGCGCAACGGTCATATCTGGTCGCAACACGTCGCCAGTCCTTCAGCTTTGCGAACATGTTTTCGATGAGATGGCGCTTTTTATACAGATGCCAGTCATAAGGTGGCTTTGATTTCCGGTTCTTCTTCGGGGGAATACAGGCGGTGATGTTCCGGTCTGCGAGAGATTGTCTGATTTTATTGCTGTCGTATCCCCGATCACCGATGACTTCTGCCGTTTCGACCGGCAGGTCCGCCAGCAGAACATCAGCGCCTCTGAAGTCACTGACCTGCCCTGCAGTCAGATGAAGGCGGACAGGGCGTCCCTGTCCATCGCACAGGGCATGGAGTTTTGAGTTCAGGCCGCCTTTTGTGCGTCCGATATGGCGGGGAAAAGCCCCTTTTTAAGCAGGGACGCTGCCGTTCTATGCGCTTTGAGGTGTGTTGCATCAATCATCAGCTGCTTCGAACGGCCAGCCTGTTCTGTCAGGGCAACAAATATCCGGTCAAAGACACCCAGACGGCTCCACCGGATAAAGCGGTTGTATAAAGTCTTGTGCGGACCATACGCTTTCGGAGCGTCCTTCCACTGAAGACCGTTACGGATCACATATATGATCCCGCTCAGAACACGCCGGTCATCCACGCGTGGCACTCCGTGCGCCAGAGGAAAAAACGGCTCAATCCGCTTCATCTGGCTCTCAGACAGCATAAACACATCACTCACACGCCCACCCTCCATCGGTAAGCCTGTGAATCACAACAACACATTCAGTTCAATAAATTAATAGGTCCTGAGCCTAG
>NZ_JARDYK010000036.1:0-1266 GCF_029069195.1 Acetobacter fabarum | reverse complement strand
CCAGTCAAGCAGGGGGAATGACGCAGGAGGGTGGCGGCTCACCGCTTAAAACTCTTGCCGTGTGATGCCATAATTCTATGATGCACCCACGACAACCATGAGAGTCCACGGTTTTTCTGACCTTCCCGCACATGTTGTGCGTTGTGCCACCTTGCCAAGATAGAAAAGGATAACACCATGAACACATCCGTTCATACACATGCCCCCGCACTGGCGGCCGATGCCGGTATTCCCCTGCGTGAGATTCTGCCGTGGGGCGTGTTTGGCCTGATCATGGCAGCACTGCTGATTTACTTTGTGGGTGCGGAGCAGGGGGCAACATCCCTTATTTCTGGCCATTCCGTGCATGAATTCGTGCATGACGGCCGCCACCTTCTTGGCTTTCCCTGCCATTAACTAACCATCTGTCAGGAAAGAACTCATCTCATGGTTGGTCGTCTTCTCGCCCGTGGCATGATCGCGGGTGTTGTGGCTGCGCTGTTGACCTTTGTGTTTGCCAAACTGTTTGGCGAGCCGCAGGTTGCTCTGGCCATAGCCTTTGAATCCGCACAGGATGTTGCCGCAGGTAATGCGCCTGAACCCGAACTGGTCAGCCGTTCGGTGCAGGCGTCCTATGGCCTGCTGACCGCAGTGCTCATGTATGGTGCGGCATATGGTGGCGCTTTTGCCATTGTGTTTGCTCTGGCTTACAAACGTCTGAATCTGTCCAGCCCCCGTGTGCTGGCCCTGCTGCTTGCGGGTGTTGGTTTTTTAACTTTTGTCTTGATCCCCGACCTTAAATACCCGCCCAACCCACCCGCTGTAGGGCTGGAGGAAACAATTGGCCTGCGCACGGCCATGTATTTTGCCATGGTGGGGATTGCCATTGCCATTTCCATGATTTCGCTGCTGGTCGGGCGGGCTCTGGTTGCGTCTCTGGGGTGCTGGAACGCAGTATTGTGCGGTATCGCCCTTGGTCTGGCTCTTGTGGTGGTTGCACAGTTCGGCCTGCCAGATATTAACGAAGTGCCTGGTAATTTTCCCGCTATTGTGCTCTGGCGCTTCCGTGAAGCGGCCATTGGCATGCAGCTTGTCATGTGGTCCACTCTGGGGCTGGTTTTTGGCGCACTGGCCGAAAAACTGTTGCAGCCCCAGCGTGGGCAGGCGCGCTAACGCAAAAATTGTATTTGTACTGATAAAAAAAGGCCACGCAAATGCGTGGCCTTTTTTGTGCCGGGTCTGGCGGCAGGGTGTGGCTTTGCCCGGGCAAAGCCCCTGCTTGACTGA
>NZ_JARDYK010000035.1:0-1515 GCF_029069195.1 Acetobacter fabarum | reverse complement strand
ATGGGCAATTCCGGCCCTCTGGTGTCCGAGGTTGACCCTGCCACGGTGCGCGACAGCATGCGCGCAGCAGAAGCCGCTGCCGCCGCCAGATCCCCCGATGCAGACCACCCGGACCTGAGTGACCATCTGCTGGGCAACATATGGGGCGCGCGTGACTGGATGGCCCGCCACGGTCTGACCCTAGATATTCAGGAAGTGGACGAACTGTGGGGCAATACCTCAGGCGGCACAGCATCCGCCGCAGATGGGCCGGATGGCTCGGGCACCAGCCCCGCCTATAATGGCATGACCATGCCAACCCTGACCGTGGACCTCGAAAAGCTGGTCGGCCTCAGGGGCGGTATTTTCAACATCAGCGCACTCCAGCTCCGGGGGCGCTCGATCTCGCAGGATCATCTGGGCGTGTTCAACCCCGCATCCGGGTTCGAGGCAGACCGCTCCACCCGCCTGTTCGAACTGTGGTACCAGCAGTCCTTCCTTGGCGGCAAGCTCGACGTCAAGATCGGGCAGCAGGATATGGATACCGAATTCCTGATCAGTAATTACGGCAGCCTGTATCTTAACTCCAACTTCGGCTGGCCCATGGCCCCATCGGTCAACCTGTATGGGGGGGGACCGTCCTGGCCGCTGGCCTCTCCTGCCATCCGCATCCGCTACCGGCCTACGGACCAGTTTACCGTCATGTTCGCCGCAGCGGATGATAACCCGCCGGGCAACCGCTACAACTCCACCGCCATCCAGCAGGCCACCGGCTCGGATGCGGGGCAGACCAACGACCCGACCAGCCAGAACGCCAACAACAACGCCTCGGGCGCCCAGTTCAACATGGGCACGGGGGCTCTGCTCATAACCGAGCTGCAATACGCCCTCAACCCCCAGCCCGATGACATGTCCAAGGTTACCAAAAACCCCGGCCTGCCCGGCATTTACAAGCTGGGTGGTTTTTACGACACCGCCAAATTTGCGGATTACCGCTATAACAAGAACGGAGGCTCACTGGGGGCTGCCGCGGCCAGCGCGGCCAGAGGGGGTGCTGTGTCCCAGAGTGATCTGACATCACGCTGGGATCGGGGCAACTGGATGGTTTACGGCATTGTGGACCAGATGCTCTGGCGGCCCTCGCTCCAGTCTCCCCAGTCCGTGGGGGTGTTTGTCCGCGCTACGGGTAATGGTGGGGACCGCAACCTGATCAGCTTTGCAATGGATGCGGGGATCAACCTCAAAGCCCCCTTCAAGGGGCGTGATAATGACACGCTCGGCGTGGGCTGGGGTATTGGCCGTACATCCTACGGGCAGCGCCAGTTTGACCGGGATTACGGCAAACACCCGCAGGGGAACGAAAACCATCTGGAAGTCACCTATCAGGCGCAGGTCATGCCCTGGTGGGTCATGCAGCCGGACTTCCAGTATGTCTGGAACCCTTCCGGCGGTATCCCCCTCTCATGGGGAAATGCACCCAGACGGGTCGGGAACGAGGCCATCTTCGGACTCCACTCCAGCATAACCTTCTGATCA
>NZ_JARDYK010000034.1:0-1527 GCF_029069195.1 Acetobacter fabarum | reverse complement strand
AATTCTGTTGAAAAAGTCGCTCTTGAAATAATCATGGCTTCCTGATTCAGTCGTCATCAGTCAAGGAGTGTCGGCAGATGATGGGTGAGCGAACCGGGGTACAGGAAACTTTGTTTTATGGGTTCAGCCTGGAGCAGCATGTACCAGACAATCACCTGCTTCGATCCATTGACCGGCTGATTGATCTCTCCGGAATTCGAGAACACCTTCGCCCATTTTACAGCACAATGGGGCGCCCCTCGATTGATCCGGAACTCCTCATTCGGATGCTGTTAATTGGCTACTGCATGGGCATCCGTTCCGAACGGCGTCTGTGCGAAGAAGTGCATCTGAACCTCGCCTATCGGTGGTTCTGCCAGTTGGGTCTGGATGGGACTGTTCCTGATCACTCCACATTTTCAAAAAACCGACATGGTCGTTTCCGTGAGAGCAACCTTCTGCGTGAAGTGTTCGAGTTGACCGTCCGGCGCTGTATCGAGACGGGTCTGGTTGGTGGGGAAGGTTTTGCCGTCGATGCCAGCCTGATCCAGGCCGATGCCAATCGACGACTGGCTGTTCCGGGAGATGAAGGCCTTCCTCCTGATGCGGTAGGGCGTGCCGTAAAAGAATATCTTGCCGTTCTTGACGATGCCGCATTCGGTGCATCGACACCTGTTGTCCCTAAAAGATTATCTCCTACAGATCCTGCGGCACGGTATTCTGCAGCCACGCCCAATCAGGCGTTCTTTTCATACAGCACCAATTATCTGATCGATCTCAGGCATGCTGTTATTGTCGATGTGGAGGCCACGACATCGGTGCGTCAGGCGGAAGTCACAGCACAGCGTCGCATGATTGAACGGGTACAGCAGACCTTTGGCTTATGGCCTGAACGTCTGGCTGCAGATGGTGCTTATGGAGATGCGGCCAACCTCGCATGGCTGGTAGAGGAGAAAGGGGTCGAACCGCATATTCCTGTGTTTGATAAATCAGCCCGCAACGATGGGACGTTTGCACGGTCTGATTTCACATTCGATCATGAGAATGACTTTTATACCTGCCCGGGCGGTCATCAACTCCGGGCATCCAATCGGAATTTCACAACACCCCGTTCCCGTGTCGATAAGGATGGCTTCATTCGTTATCGAGCCCGTGTGAAGGATTGCAGTGGGTGTGAATTCCGGCAGCGCTGCACACCCAATACACCCGCTCGCAAGATCATGCGGTCCGTGCATGAAGGTGCTCGCGATATGGCGCGGGACATCGCCCAGACCGATGCTTACGTGACATCACGAAGACAGAGGAAAAAAGTTGAGATGCTGTTCGCGCATCTCAAACGCATACTCAAACTGGATCGACTGCGATTACGAGGCCCAAATGGCGCCAGAGATGAGTTCCTTCTCGCAGCAACCGCCCAGAACCTGCGTAAAATGGCAAAGCTGATGCCAGCCATCTCCCTCCAGAGGGCCACCTGAAGGAGACAGCCGCATCAAACTTATCACAAACCCAGATCCGCCCGACACAGCAAGCGACTTTTTCAACAGAATT
>NZ_JARDYK010000033.1:0-1591 GCF_029069195.1 Acetobacter fabarum | reverse complement strand
CTGTGCGGACGCGCGTTTTCGTATGGGATATTATCTCCCGTGCCGCTCTAGTTCATTCATGGGGATATGGGGCCACCCGGTGAGGACGGAGCCGCCGCACCGCCCGCAGCCGGGGGGCGTCAATCATCGAAGCGAAAATCGGTTGCGCCTCTTGATTATATAGTTTCATATCTCATCAGGACCGCCCATACAGAGCAGATAGCAGAGGCTCTTCCCCGCTAGAGATTGGGAAACCCACGCACAAAAAAAATGAGGGCTGAACGGTTCGTACCCGCTCAACCCTCTGTCTCAACCCTTGACCTTACCAAGGATCGAAACTTGCTTACGTTATACCCGAACGGTTGTTCCCTAGGGAAGGCCGGAATGAATAAAGCACCCTCAAAACGTGGTTCTTGTGGCGGCTGGTCTCCGGCTGTTGCTCGGCGGAATATGCGTTTCCTCTGGTCTGTCGAAAACGACAAACTAGACGGCGTAGGGTTCTCTTTGACCTTCACGGTTCAGATATGCCCTGAGACGGCTCAGGATTGGTCTCGGCTGGTTGATCGTCTTTCTGTTGCTCTCATGAGAGGAACGAAGGTTTCCCCTTCGGCCATGCGCTTGCACTGGGTCACTGAGTGGCAGAGACGCGGGGTTCCTCACCTGCACGGGGCCGTTTATTTCGCTCAGGAGGCCGTAGAGGCAGCGGGCGGGGTGTCCGCTATGGAGCGCAGGCTTGTTGATGTGTGGACGCATATAGCCCGGCTTTACGGTGCTGGTCCTCAGTCTCAAACGGTGAAACACATTTATGACGCTCTGGGCTGGTCTCAGTATGTGGCGAAACACGCGGCGCGTGGCGCTCGGCATATTCAGCGTTCCTCCCATTGTCTGCCGTCTGGCTGGCAGGGGCAGACTGGCCGCATGTGGGGTAAGTCGGGTGTCTGGCCGGTCGCTGAGGCTCTCAAGTTTGAGTTCGGCAATATGGCGGCGTATGCGGCTTTCCGGCGTCTGATGCGGTCGTATTCTAAGGCTCAAGCGCGTGTTGAGATGAACGCCGCGCGCTCTGCGCTCGCCCAGGCACAAGAACAGGCGGGCGGGTGGACTGCTCGACCTGCACACTCCCTCCCCTTGAGCAGTCCCAACCCGCCCGCAGACGATGCCGGTGCAGCGAGAGAGCGAGCGCAGAGCGGAAGCGCCGTAGGCCAGCCGAAGGCTGTCTCTCGTTTCCGATCTGCTGCCCGTGGCGTCTCTTACACGCGGCGCATGTTGAAGTGTCCAGACGCCAAGATTTCGGCTTTTCGGGGCATGTCTCGTTGGGCACCGGCGTCCGTAATTCGGGGCATGGTTCAGAACTTGTGGGAGAGGGGTTTTGATGTGGCCGAGCGCATTTCAGAGTGACGAGGATTTTTGCCGCACCGAAAAGGGTGCATTTGTATATGGAGAATTCTTTTTGCTGATGTTGAAGTGAAGTACTTCTGATGCAAAAGCGAAGTACTTCTGATGTCTGTGCGGACGCGCGTTTTCGTATGGGATATTATCTCCCGTGCCGCTCTAGTTCATTCATGGGGATATGGGGCCACCCGGTGAGGACGGAGCCGCCGCACCGCCCGCAGCC
>NZ_JARDYK010000032.1:0-1954 GCF_029069195.1 Acetobacter fabarum | reverse complement strand
CCCAGTGCGTTAAGAGCGGTTGCGACGATGTGTGGTGCGGAGAGCCCGGCCTCGTCATACTGCGCATCCTGCGTATTGTGGTCGATAAAACGGTCGGGCAGGGCCATGGGGCGGAAGCGCACGCGGTCAAGCAGCCCGGTGCGGGCCAGATGGTGGCAGACCTGTGTGCCAAACCCCCCTTCGGACCCTTCCTCAATGGTGATCAGCACCGCATGGTTGCGGGCAAGATTTTCCACCAGAGCCGTATCAATCGGCTTGGCAAAACGTGCATCCGCAACCGTCGGGGGCAGGCCCTGGGCTGCCAGCATGTCCGCCGCCTGCAGGCAGGCCGCAAGCCTTGGCCCGAGCGAGAGAATGGCAATGCCACCCGTCTGCGCACCGGACTGGCGCCCCATCTCGCGGATAATGCGACCCCGGCCAATGTCCAACACCTGCCCTTCGGCAGGCAGGTCCAGCCCAAGCCCGTTGCCACGCGGGTAACGCAGGGCGATCGGGCCTTCATCAAACTCAACGGCTGTGGCGGTCATGTGCAGCAGTTCCAGCTCGTCCGCAGGGGCCATGATGGTCATGCCCGGCAGGCAGCCCAGATAGGCAATGTCGAACGACCCGGCGTGCGTGGCGCCATCGGCCCCTACCAGCCCCGCGCGGTCAATGGCAAAGCGGACGGGCAGGTTCTGGAGCACCACATCGTGCATGACCTGATCATACGCACGCTGGAGGAAGGTGGAGTAAATGGCGCAGAACGGGCGCAGGCCCTCGGTTGCCATACCCGCGGCAAAGGTTACTGCGTGCTGCTCGGCAATGCCCACGTCAAAAAAGCGGTCGGGGTAGTTTTTGGCAAACGCATCCAGCCCCGTGCCGGACGGCATGGCGGCGGTTACCGCGGTCAGGCGTCTGTCGGTCTGGGCGCGGCGCACAAGCTCACGCGCAAAAACCGAGGTGTAGCTGGGCGGACCCGCTGGGCCTTTTTTCTGCTCACCGGTAATGACGTTGAATTTGGCAACGGCGTGGTATTTGTCGCCCGCGTTTTCTGCCGGGCGGTAGCCGTGGCCTTTTTCCGTAATCACATGCAGCAGGATGGGGCCTTTATCCGTATCGCGCAGGTTGCGCAGGATATTGACCAGCTGCGGCAGGTCATGCCCGTCCACGGGGCCAACGTAGTAAAAGCCCAGCTCCTCGAACAGGGTGCCACCGGTAATCATGCCCCGTGCGTATTCGTCCGCCTTGCGGGCGGTGCGTTCCACCGGAGCGGGCAGCTTCTTGACGAATTTGCCAGCCAGTTCACGCAGTTCCATGAACTTGCGTGACGACATGAGGCGCGACAGGTAGTTGGACATGGCCCCGACCGGCGGAGCAATGGACATTTCGTTATCGTTGAGGATGACGATCAGGCGTTCGGCACCCGGCCCGGCCACCGCGGCGTTGTTCATGGCCTCATACGCCATACCGGCGGAAATGGAGCCATCGCCGATGACCGCGATCACATTGCGCTCACGGTAGGAGGGGTCATCCTCCGCGCGCAGGTGGTGCGCCACCGCCATGCCAAGCCCTGCGGAAATGGAGGTGGAGGAGTGGGCGGCCCCGAACGGGTCGTATTCACTCTCACAACGGCGGGTAAAGCCGGACAGCCCGCCAGGCTGGCGCAGGGTGCGGATACGCTCGCGCCGCCCGGTCAGAATCTTGTGAGGGTAGGCCTGATGACCCACATCCCAGATCACCCGGTCATCGGGCGTGTCGAACACCGCATGCAGGGCTACGGTCAGTTCCACAACACCAAGCGAGGCTCCAAGGTGCCCCCCGGTGGTGGAGACCGCATCCACAGTCTCGGCCCGCAGCTCGTCCGCAAGCTGCCTGAGCTGCTCAACAGACAGGTTGCGCAGGTCCGCAGGAACACGGACACGGTCCAGCGCAGGAAAACGGCCAAAAGTGGGAATCGGTGACGCGGCGTTCTGGT
>NZ_JARDYK010000031.1:0-2175 GCF_029069195.1 Acetobacter fabarum | reverse complement strand
CTTCATTTCCTTACTGATCGACGAACTGTTCCTGCCCGACGATACCCATCTGGGTGACCCCCAGCCTCTGGGCATCGGCCATGACATGGACAACAGTCCTGTAATCAGCCAGCCGGTTGGGCTGGATGTGGAATTCAGGCTTAGGCTGGGCGGTGGCAATCTCGTGCAGGTGGGCCTGCAGGTCGTCCTCGCTGCTGACCGGCTGTCCGTTCCAGGTAATCGTATTATCAAAATCCACCACAAGGGTCACAACCGGAACCTCCTCCGTCGAAGGCGGCGGGTTGCCCTGCGGCAGGTCAATCGCAACAGACTGGGTCTGCAACGGAATGGTGATGATCAGCATGATCAGCAGAACCAGCATCACGTCAATCAATGGCGTGGTGTTGATGTCTACAATGCCTTCGTCTTCCGTTGTGCTATCCGACCCGACATTCATGCCCATGATCAGTTACTCTCTTCGCTCCTGCCCCACGCCGTGCAGCGCGGGGGACGGGGGCCGCAGCCCGCCGTTGTCAGTTGGTCTTCGGCTTCTCGGTAATGAAGTCGATATGATAGATGCCAGCCTGCTGGCATGCCGCCACCATCCGGCCGACCGTCTCATACCGCGCCTTCATGTCCCCACGGATCTGGATCTGGGGCTGCGGTCTGACCACCGCCACCTTTTCCAGATGCTCCAGCAGATCGGCCTGGCCCTTCAGCGGGGTTTCATCCCAGAAGGCCTTGCCATCCGCCGTAACCGCCAGCACCACATTACTCAGCTTGGTCTGTGTGGGCTGGCTCATATCGCGCGGCAGGTTGACCTTGACCGTATGGGTGGCCACCGGAATGGTGATCAGGAAGATGATCAGCAGAACCAGCATCACATCCACCAGAGGGGTCGTGTTGATGGCGGAGACGACTTCGTCGTCCCCTCCTTCGTTGCCAACCTGCATTCCCATGGTTCAGCCCACCCGGTTGGAGGTTGTGACCGTGGTCGGGGAGTTATCGGCATTGACCCGCACGCTCTCCGCTGCCGCACCGTGGCGCACGCCACCAATAAGGATGGATTGCAGGTCATCGGCAAAATCCCGCACCTGGTCCATGGCCCCCTTGTTGCGGCGCACCAGCAGGTTGTAACCCAGCACCGCAGGCACGGCCGTTGCCAGACCAATGGCGGTCATGATCAGGGATTCCCCCACAGGGCCTGCAACCTTGTCGATGGAGGCCTGACCGGCAATGCCAATGGCGGTCAGCGCGTGATAGATGCCCCAGACCGTGCCAAACAGCCCGATGAACGGAGATGTGGACCCTACGGTGCCCAGAAAGGCCAGCCCCTTCTGCAGGCTGTTCTGGATATTGTTGACCGCGCGCTGGATGGACATGGAGGTCCAGCTATGCAGGTCGATGGCTTCCTGCATGGTGCCTTCATGGTGTTCGGCGGCTGTAATGCCGGTATCGGCAATATAGCGGAACGGGGAGGTGGAGGCGAGGACGGAAGCCCCTTCCTGAATGCTGTGTTTGGTCCAGAAGTTTTTGGTCGCTTCCTTGCCTGCGGCAAACAGGCGCTTCTGTTCAATAAACTTGGTGATCATGATGAACCATGTCCCAAGCGACATGCCGAGCATGATCAGCAGCACACCGCGGGCGATCATATCCCCGTTGGACCACAGGGCGGACAGGCCATAGGGGTTGGCGTCTTCCGGGGCGGCGGGAGCGGGGGCTTCTGCGGCTGCGGCGGCAGCGGGGGTCTGGGCTGGCGTGCCCTCGGTGGGCATGGGGGAGGGTGCGGCAGCCGGTGCGCCCGGTAGGGCCGGGCCGGGGGCCGGAGCAGCAGCGCCTGCAGCCGGGGTCGGAGCTGCGGGAGCCGCAGGTGCGGGGGCGGCGGCCTCCTGCGCAAAGGCGGCAACGGGGGCTGCCGTGCTCATCAGCAGCGCAAGAGCCGGAGCGGCAAGACCTGACACAAAAGAACGGGGCAGTCTGCTCATGTTACTCAAGATCCTCATTCAAAAGCCCGGTCCTGTTCCCCTGCCGGAGCGGACCGGGCGGGTCCGTGTTGCTGTGTTATCCAGAAGCTCCGGCACGGGGCCGGAGCTTTAGTCTGTGTCAGTCATCCAGACGGAAGCGGATGACATATGTCTTGTTGACTTCCCGCACGGGCACACCATTGCGGCTTGCGGGCCGGTAACGGGCCTTGTG
>NZ_JARDYK010000030.1:0-2809 GCF_029069195.1 Acetobacter fabarum | reverse complement strand
AATGTCCGGCATGAGGCGACTGCGGCCACTGCACTTTCACATCTCCCTCTTATTTACCCCTCTTTTTTCATGCGTGGTCTGCTTTTGCTTTCCCAACAATGTCATAGCCAGCTCCAATTGTTCTGCCTGCATGGCCTGACGCACTGCCAGATTTTGGGACACAAGGCAGCTCCGGAGCAACCGTCTCCGCTTCAGAGCTGCCTGAACACCGTCCGTTTCAAAATGTGCTCTCACAGCCTCCTGGCGCGCTTGGGCACGTTCCTGTGTCTTCTCTTCAATCCGCTGCCTTGCAGCCTGTGCCGTTAAAGGCGGAATCTCGCCCCTCACACCAAACAAAATAGCCAGAAAACGCATAATCAGTGCCGCCAATAATGCGGCTAATCTCTCTTCACCCGTCTGGCTTTCCAGCTTATGCACCTCATGCAAATACGGACGTGCCAATAACTCAGCGCGACAGTCCGAACGTTTCCACGGCGGACGGATCACATCCGCCAGCTTTTTCATTGATGTTTGATAGGCGGATGTTGCAGGGAGTGGCGGCAAAGTCTCCCCCCTGCCAGACCGCCGTCTGGGCAGGGTAGCGGTCATGGGTCGGTCCTGCTCATCCATCAGTTCTTCCAGATCCTGTCGCCGCAGGCGCAAAACCCTGTGCAGAGCCAGATGATAGCCTTCGGCATTTTCAATCAACCATACGCCAGGTTTGTCGCCCTGCGTGACCAGATATCCTCTCTCTCCAGCACGCTCGACAAACGTCTGCAACACGCAACCCGTCTCCTGCCAGAGCTGTCGAAGTTCGGCTCGCATGGCTGGCAGCACCGAATGACCCGCCCGTCTTTTAGTCGTCTGATGTGCCGCATCCGTAAATGTCGCCTGAAGCAACACCTCCCCTCCCCAGAAAGCCTGCTTGAGATGGGCGGCAGCCTGTTTCA
Source organism: Acetobacter fabarum (assembly GCF_029069195.1). Lineage (GTDB taxonomy): Bacteria > Pseudomonadota > Alphaproteobacteria > Acetobacterales > Acetobacteraceae > Acetobacter > Acetobacter fabarum_A. Next base: position 1,880 of record NZ_JARDYK010000030.1, on the reverse strand, counting down.
TGGCTGCGTGTGGTGATGCTTCCAGATGCTGGATCACCTTGTCATTATGTTTGCCTGACGTCAGAGGATGCCCCCATGCCAGTTCGCATAACCGCGCGACTTTTTCATTCCGTATTTTTATGAAACGGGAGTCCAGAACCCGTTGGGTTTCCAGACACTCAGCAAACACCATGTGGCGATGTCGTTCAAACCCCAGACCACCCGCCCGTGGCTTTTGATGCTCCACAATCAAAAGGGGGGCTTCCGCACCGAACTCCCGTTGATATGCTAACTGACAGGCTTCAAACTGCTTCGGGGTAATTCCAGCTCCGGATTGAGCATGACATGCCGCAACCCATACCCGCATCCATGACTGACAGCATCCAGAACAGCCTGATTAAGATTGAACTTCTGCCCCTCAATGATCCGGACGTCTTCGTTCTCATCCGTACGCATCAGGTGTCGCCACAAACCATGCCATGAATCTGCGGCCACGATCCGCGTGGCTTTGATAATCATGTCCGTATCTTTCGCAGGAGCTTGCGCAGACGGGCGTTATGACTATTCACCCCATGCAACGTCTCCACAATGTCCGACATATCCACTGCCCCACCCCCGTTCAGGGTATGGGCAATCTGGTTCAGGTTGTTACCAATCCCGGATAACTGACGTGCCAAAGACTGCATCTCAACGGCTAGTCGCCCGTATTCCCCGCCAGTGCCAAGAGAGACCAGTATGAGGTCACGCATCCAGCACGAGATCGTCATATCGCCCGCCCCTGCTGCCGCCTGAACCTTCTCATACTCTATAGTGGACAAACGAATACGCAGGTCGTGATGACGTCCTTCCGTTCTGGCGGACTGTTTTTTAGGTCGTCTCTGGCGAACCTGAGCAGGCGCTGTTTGAGACATGAGCATCCTCCACAACAACAAGGGGGTCCACGGGGGAAAGCGCAGCTTTCCCCCTGGTCAGTTTGCCAAGCAGTAGACACAACGTGTCCGCTGGTTGGCACGGCTGCCTCTATTATAAATGAGATCGTTGCTTAGAACATAAAACCGGCACTTTGCCTTGATGCTTGGAACCTTGCTTAGAACACATCCGGTTGCCACATATGCCGCATCATAGATGCAACCCAGCGTCATCGTTGTGCGTTGAGTGTCCGAAAAACGGTCGTTTGTGAAAACTTGTCAAGCAACCACCAACAGAGGGCACGGCCATTGTCCCGCAAACGTGCTTTTTGGCACGCTATACTCCGCCCCTGACCGTGCGCCAGACAGTACTTCTGCTCACCCGAAAAATTTTCGCAATTTCGGCCAGGGATCGTCCTGCTTGGCTCAACTCACAGACATGCTTCCTTTGCCGGGATGTCAGAATAGGGCATCTTCCTAGCCGCTTCCCGGCCTGACGTGCAGCTTCCAGACCAGCTCTCGTCCGCTCCCGGATAATCTCCCGTTCAAACTGGGCAAAGCCTGCAAGAATGGTTAAAAAGAGCTGACCATTGGGTGTGCCAGTTTCAATCCCAATATTCAGTATCCGCACGCGAACGCCGTTTTCTGTAAGGCTTCGTACCAGCCCCATGACATCAACCGTGTCACGACCAAGGCGATCCAGGCGCGCCACCACCATACTGTCCCCGTCCTCCAGCCGGTTTAATAAAGAGGACAGCCCAGGACGTTCCACCGCAGGAATGCGCCCTGAAACAGTATCGGTGATGATCTCCTCCAGCCCCTCCCTTCTCAGTTCCAGAAGTTGGGAATCATGACTCTGTTCATCGGTGGAAATGCGAGCGTAACCATAACGCGCCATCGTTTGTGTCTCCTTATGTAAACGGGACACATTTTTGAGACGCCATTTCACCCTGTTCGTAATCCGAAAGCCTTCTGTCCCAAAAACGACGGATT
>NZ_JARDYK010000029.1:0-3098 GCF_029069195.1 Acetobacter fabarum | reverse complement strand
GAAGCGGCATGTGCGAGAGAGCGACCCGATCGCGTGGAGCAAAGCCGAGACCGGGCCACTGGATTACGAGGCAGCGTTCAAGGCGCACAAGCGGGCCACGGGAGCGGGGGAACGGAAGGGCGCGGATCTCGGGATGGAATTCAAGGTTGTCGTCAGTCCTGAATGGCTGGCTGAGACCGGAGATCCACACGATGCCAGCAATCCCCGTGTGAAGCAGCTCGTGGCCGAGGCGAAGGCGTGGGCCGAGAGCTGGGGCGGCGCCGATTCTGTCTGGGGCCTGCGCTACGATACGGACGAACGCGGTTCCGGGGTGGTCGATGTGTTCATGTCGCCAGTGCGAGAGCAGAGGCATAAAAGCGGGAAATCCAAAGCTGTCATCTCATGTCGCAAGGCCAAGGAGGAACTGCTTGCCTCTGAACGTGCCCTAGAGCCGGACTTGAAGACCTCTGGAGCCGCTATGCAGTCCAGTTGGTCTAGATGGTGCCAGAAGCGGCTAGACCCCCGTCTAGAACGTGGAAAACCGAAAACAGAGACGGGTGCCGTGCATGAGAACGCCGACCTCTATGCTCGGATCGCGAATGAGAAGGCTGCGGACTTAGCTAGGCGCGAAGAGCGGCTTGGGCAGGTGTCCCGATTTGTTCAGGCGTTCGCTAGCGGGGAAGTTGTAAAGGTTCTCCCGTGGCCGGAAGATCCAACAGAGCTGGCCTTCCAACGGAAAAGAACCGTTTCTGAAGCGCGAAGAGCCGAGTTGGTAGCGCAATGGCGGGCTATGCCGCAGCATTTGCAGGAGAGCCTGCACGCGATCTCAGTCGAGCGTGCGCGGGCAGAAGCGGCACGCAAAGAAGCTGAGAGCGTAGCGGAACAGACGAAAAAGGCCATTTCTGAGGGGGTACAGGCTTTCTGGAAAAGGGAGGTTACCGGGGCAAGACGGGATGCTGCACAGGAGTGGCATCTTGCCTATGACCCTCGCTTGCCATCACCCAGACGCAGTGCATTGGCCTCGATTATCGAGCCGGTGAAAGCATTGGTTGCCCCGATGCTCTGTTCTTTGGTCGCATATCTGGAGCAAAGCCGTGTGAATATTGCAGGGTATGCAGAGGCGCAGCGTGACGACGAACTGGATATTGGCTGGGACAACGGGCCGGGGATGTGAGACGATTTAGCCGCTAAATTCTCCACCTCATGAGCAAAAAAGCCCCTCTCCCGGCAAAAGGGGCGTGCTGCACCAGAGGGCGCGTGGGACGCGCCAGCCGTAGGCCGCCGAAGGCGTCTGGTGGAAGATCAGGCTTCCGGCCAGAAGTCTTCGGCCATCATCTGCCCAAATGACCACGGGCAGCTTGCCGGGAAGGTGCTTTCAGCCAGTCCAGTTTCTAGCGCGGCATCACGGCGGGCGCGGCGGTAGGCCGTGTCGATACTGGCCTCAAGGACGCTTTGCAGGCTCGGGTTATCGGCCATGTGGTCGGTCAGGGCATCGCGTGTGTTTGCAATGGACAGCCGCCACGAAGGGCCTCGTCGCACAGGCTGAAACTCCCATTTGAGCAGGTGGAGCAGCAGGACGGTCAGACGGCTGATGAGTTCGCGCTTTTCCGATTTTCCCATGCTCTCGATCTCCTCAGCGATGTTCTCAAGGTCAGCCTCGGAGAGCTTTCCGGCGCGCAGTAATCCGGCCTGCTCGGTCGTCCATGCGTAAAAGTCACGGTCATAAAGGGCGCTGCTCATGTCGCACCACCTTGGAGGAGTTCGAATTGCAGTGGAGGGCGCGTGTCTTTGGCCTGAGCCTTGCGGACATCGAGGGAGCCATTCCATGCGACATGCGGGTTAATGAAATACACGGCCATACCCCGGCCTTGTACGCCTTCAATCCTGCGTCGTTCGCGGCGGATCACGCCCATTTTTTCCAGCGTTCCCATAATCCGGCTGACGTGATTGGAGGCGCAGCCCATTTTTTCCGCGAGCTGGTCGCGGGTGAGTAGTATTTCACCGGTGTCCTGGCGGAGATTGAGCAGCACCAGGTCGAACGCATGGCGTACCTTGTTTGGCCGGTCATCAGACGGCAGTTCGCGGATAGCGTCCCAGATCGCGGCGGTCTGCATACGGCTCAGCATGGTGAATCCTCCCGGCCAAAGCCCTTCCTCGGTGTCAGGCCGTGCGGCCTTCTGTAGCGCGTATGTCGCCCGTGAGATGGCTATACGCGCCTCTCCCGGCAAATGCTTCAGGAACTCATCTGATAGGAGCGAGAGCTGTTCGGCGACCTGTGCCGCTTCCTCTCGTTCCGATCGTTGCTGCTGTGTGGCAAGGCGCACAATCTGGGCCATGGTTTCGCTTCCTGTGGAGAACCTGTTTTTAGGTGTCAGCCTATGGCACTAATAGGTGCCGGAATCTGGCATGTAAAACAAAGCATTTCTACCGGTTTCCTGCCGGGGATAGCGCTCCCTAAGAAATATATAAGAATCTTAATCATCCTGTAGTCCTTCTTTTTTGTGGAAAACCCTCAAAAAGCCGAGGAGGCAAGAAAGACAAAAGCAGCCAAAATGAACAGGATGCTGAGGATCAGGTTAAGCAGAGTATGCACAGTGAGGTTCCTTACGAATGATCGCATTTCCTCATTGTGCGGAAATCAGTTGTGAATACGCACACGACAGGACGCCTCTGGCGGCCTACGGCGCTCCCGCTCTGCGCTCGCTCCTGTCCAGTTCTTCCCTTTTGCCGGGAGAGGGGCCTTTTTGCTCATGAGGTAGGAAGGGATGGGAAGGTCAGAGTCCAAGAAGGAAAGGGAGGTGCAGGGGGGTAACACCCTGCCACACGGATTGAAGCGGAGCGGCCCTTTAGGGTCAATCGATAGTGTGTTACTTTCTGCGAAGCAGGAAGTAATGTCAGATGCCCCTATACGCGGCTGTCCGGGCGGGTGCGCTCAAGTCCATCAGTTCCGGCCGAAACGGAATCCGGTCGGCCGAGCAGCACGCCAAGCGTCTCGATCTGGTCTCCCAGAAGCGGCATGTGCGAGAGAGCGACCCGATCGCGTGGAGCAAAGCCGAGACCGGGCCACTGGATTACGAGGCAGCGTTCAAGGCGCACAAGCGGGCCACGGGAGCGGGGGA
>NZ_JARDYK010000028.1:0-3172 GCF_029069195.1 Acetobacter fabarum | reverse complement strand
GCATTGCAAGCAATGCGCTGCGGCAGAGGGTTCCACCCCTGCACCCCGTTTAGACGCCAAAAGGAGAATGTCGTGGCAATCTGCCATTTCGATGTAAAAGCAGTATCGCGGGCAACGGGCCGAAGCGCCGTTGCTGCTGCTGCTTATCGAACTGGCGAAACGCTCACGAATGACCGGGACGGCGTGACCCACGACTATGCCAAACGCACCGGCGTAGATGGCAAGTTTGTGGTTGTGCCTTCCGGTTGCGAATGGGCGGCTGATCGTTCCAAACTCTGGAACGCTGCCGAAGCTGCCGAGCGCCGCAAAGATGCGAAGGTTGCGCGTGAGTATGTTGTGGCCATTCCGCATGAACTGGATGCTCCGGCCCGTGAAGCCTTGGTGCGTGGTTTTGCGGAAGCCATTGTGGAGCGGTTCGGGGTTGCTGCTGATGTCGCACTCCATGCCCCCGGCAAGGACGGCGACCAGCGCAACCACCACGCCCACATTCTGACCACGACCCGCGTTGTCGAACCGGACGGGCTAGGGGCGAAGACCCGGCAACTGGACGTTGCCAGCACCGCCGCCGCCGAGGTGTCCAGTCTGCGGGAATTGTGGGCCATGCAGTGCAACGAGGCACTGGAAAAGAACCACCAGAAAGCCCGCGTGGAGCCGCGCAGCTATGCCGCGCAGGGAATCGACCGGGTGCCGGGTGTTCACCTTGGGCCGGAAGCCACGGCCATTGAACGTCGGGAGCAGAAAGCACAGGGCCAGAACTACAAACCCCGGACGTTCAAAGCCAAGCAGAACGCGGCCGCAGCGGAGCGCAACGCGGTCATAGACGCGGCCAAGAAACTGATCGACGCGGCGGAGCAGGCAATCACCAGGGCGACCAGTGCCGCCAAAGAAATGGTCGATTGGTTCTCGTCCCTGGCACAATCTGTCGGGTCGGCCGCCATTGAAAAAGAGCAGAAAGAGCGGGCCGAGAAAGAGGCCAGAGAGCGCCAAAAAGCGCAGGAAAGAGCCAAGGAGCAGGAGGCATACAGGAAACGCCTGCAAGAGATCGCCCAGAGGCGAGAGCAGGGCAGGGGGAGAGGTCGAGGCCGCTAGGGTTGCCTTCTTTGGCGTTTCGACCAATCATGCGCCCAGATATGACGAAGGCCCGGAGCGGCAAACTCCGAGCCTTCAGCAAGTCCACCAGCACTACCAAGTGGACCGCCTTTCGCTGAAGACCTAACCCGCATCGGGGCACGTCTTCAAGCCTTAGATGGTCAGCTTGTTGGAGATAACCAACCGTGACCACCGCAATTCAGACCGCCATTCTCAACACCTTCCGCGCTGGACAGATCAGCAGGACGGCCAAAGATGTGCTTCTCATCATCGCCCGCTCTATCCGGCCAGCGTCCTATGAGAGCCTTGCCAAAGCGGCCAAGTGCTCCCGCCGGTCAGTGGCCTACGCTATCCAGCAGGCCGAGCAGCTCGGCATCCTGTGCCGCTCTCACAACCGTATCCGCAGGGGCCGCCGCTGGATGAACGGCTGCAACGGGTATCGGTTCATCATGAAAGCCCTGACGGAAACGCTGGCTTTCCCTTGGTCTCGATCACAGTGCAAACCTTGCACCACGGGTAATGAAGATAAAAAAAATACCCGACATCCGAATCACGATCACAACGAAATGTTGGAAATGATCGCCAAAATAGCCCTCGGAATACCCACCGAGGAGTTGGGTTACAAAGGAAGCCTAGCCTAACCAGCCCCACCCTCACCGATCACAGTGCAAAGCGGGATCCGATCACAGTGCAAAACGGGATTGGCTGGCCTTTTTCTGGCGTTGCACTGTCATCAGAATGGCAGTTTTCTGCCGTTTTCTTCACAGTGCAAAAGCCTTTTGCCGGACACCTCTGTTTTGCTCAGGAAGGGGTGCAGGCTGGGACTGCCTTTAACAATTCGGCCATATATTTTAGCCCGCCATATTCATCTAAAAGTCCTGTAGAGGCTATTTCACGCCAAATCGTCACAGGGTCAGCAAGACGACCGTTTTCAATCCATTGTGCAATCATCTCGTATAGTTTTCGGTGCGGCCCATCAGTGAAATGATCAGGTGTTATGATCTGCTCAATGACGAGATAGCGGCGATTATCAACAAGCAAGGCTCCTAAAATGGCCTGCTCCACCCTATTCGGTTCGCTGTCACTCATGGAATCGCCCACCCGTGAAACTGGCCGTCTTTCCCTACGACGACACACCAACGCGACCCCTTTTCCCCTTTTTCGATGCTGAACCCCGGCAGATTACAAGCTGCCAGCGGTTGCAGATTTCCCATCTCATCAAGGTGCTTTGCCATTGCCCCGCTTTTGGTGTTGGCCCATGACGCAGCGGCATTGGCTTCTATGGCTCGCTTGTATCCGTTGGCGTCACCAGTAGCCCACCCACTGCGGTACATCATCCACCCACCTACGAACCACCCGACACAGACCAGCATGAGCGCGCAGAGGGCCGCGTAGGTCATTAGGCGTGGTTTCGATACTGCGAACGCCTCAGCCGCATCCTCAGCCGTTTTAGAGGCTTTATCGGCGGCCTGTTCGATGATGCGACACTGGTTCTTCTGCTCGGCGTCTAGTCTCTCCATTGTTGCCGTTGTCCGCTGCATAGTTTCCAGCAGATCGGCAAAAAGCTGTTGCCCTCTTTCGGCTCCGGTGGTCACTGATTTTCACCCGAAGCGGAAGGCATAGGAGGGATTTCGTAACCCTCAAAAGCCTTCAAATCGTTTTCGCGGGAAAGTTTCTTTACCAGTTCAATCAAAGCGCGGTTCCAGCTTGGGTTCCTTTTGGCGTTATCCATAAGAAGCCCACCCAGAATGACTTTCCGGCGTGTGTCGAGTTTTCTTTCTTTGACATTGTCTTTTGCCATAGCCGCTTGGATACGAGCCTTTGCCTGCTCGATTTTTTTCTTTTCCTCAGCGACAATTTCAGCGGTCGTTTTTGCCATTTCTTGAAAAATCTCCCCTTGATTCTGAAGGTATCACAAAGAACACTTGACGTCAACCCGTTTATGACGTAGGAATAATAAGGGCGCATCATAGCATTGCAAGCAATGCGCTGCGGCAGAGGGTTCCACCCCTGCACCCCGTTTAGACGCCAAAAGGAGAATGTCGTGGCAATCTGCCATTTCGATGTAAAAGCAGTATCGCGG
>NZ_JARDYK010000027.1:0-4094 GCF_029069195.1 Acetobacter fabarum | reverse complement strand
CCCGGTGGAAAACTGCCATTTCGGCGGCTGTTCCGGCGCCCTGCGGGAGCGGCGTAGCCCGCCCGCAGGGCGCTCGCCCGGACCCTGTGCCACCAGCAGAATCGGGCAAGAGAAAATGGCTCAGGAAACGACGAGGGGGCTGGTCAGGGTATCGCCCAGCCATGAACCATCTGCTGGGCGTCGAGGTAGGGGTAGCAATAATCCTGTCCGTGTTGTCGCACGATCCGCCATCCCTGCCCCCGGCATTGCGTCACTAGATCGAGGTTGCCGAGCTGATCGAGACCATAAGCCCGCTGTCCGGCCGGAGTGTTGGCCCAGGACGCAGCCGCCTTTTCATCACGAGCGGCCTGATACCCTTCCGCCTGCCCTTTTTCGGTTCCGGCCTGCTGACCGAAGAAATAACCACCACCAAACGCCACCAGAACGATCAGGAAGGCCATTAGGCCCGTCCAGAGTAGAGATGAGCGTATTTCGGTCTGACTGGCCTGTAGCGCCTCCTGTGAGGCTCCTGTGGCCTGTTTAAGCGCGGTCTGCATTTCGGCCGACAGGGCATATTCCTGCTGGTTCCGGGTGGCCTGATCGGATCGAACGGCCCGGAGCAGGCGGTTCGTCTCCGCCATTTCCCGGCCGAGCTGCTCGAACGCGGCCAGCCCGTCATCCAGCTCGCGTTCGTCGGTCATGACCGGTCAGGCTCCGGCTTCTGCCACCCCTCGAACGCTTTGTGGTCGTGGTCGCGGGTGATGCGTTTCATCAGTTCGTCAATGACCCGGCCAAAGCGTTCATCCTTCCCGGCCGCGTCGATCAGCAGTCCCCCGAGAATGACCTTGCGCCGTGTATCCAGTTTGCGCTCCTCGGCGTTCTGTCTGGCGAGCAAAGCCTGATACCGGGCCTTGGCCTGCTCGACCTGCTGTTTCGCCTTCTCGATGGGTGTCATTTTTCCTCCAGCTCCAAGTGGGTGCAATGGTCTGTTGGGATTTCCATTCCTGCATGACCCTGTTGATGATACCCGATTTTTCAGAAGTTTCCTTGATTCCTCGTGGAGCGCAAACAACCCTTGCGACGAAGGAGTGAAGGGCGCACTTTAGCATTGCTTCGCAATGCGTGCGTCAGGGACGTTCCTTCCCTGAACCCTTCCTGAACGGAGCGAGTCGTGGCGATCTACCACCTGTCTGTCAAATCCATCTCGCGTTCTGCCGGTCGCAGCGTCGTGGCTGCTGCTGCCTATCGTGCCGGTCAGGAATTGACGGACGAACGGCAGGGCCTGACGCATGACTACACCCGCAAGCAGGGGGTGGAAGATACGTTCATCGTGGCCCCGGATGGTGCGGACTGGGCGCAGGACCGGAACGCCCTGTGGAACGCAGCCGAGGCGGCCGAGAAGCGGAAGGACGCCAAGACCGGCCGGGAATACGAGCTGGCGTTACCGGCCGAACTGGATGCGAGCGCACGGAAGGAACTGGCCCGGGATTTCGCCCGTGAGCTGGTAAAGCGGTACGGGGTGGTGGCCGATGTGGCGATCCATGAACCCGGCCGGGAAGGGGATAACCGGAACCATCACGCGCACATCCTGACCACGACCCGGACGGCCGGGGAGGAAGGGCTAGGGGCAAAGACGCGGGTTCTGGACGTGGCCAGCACCGCCTCGGCTGAGATCGAGCACATGCGGGGTGTGTGGGCGCGCCAGGTCAACATGGCGCTGGAACGGCACCAGGTCGAACAGCGGGTGGATCACCGGAGCTTCGAGCGCCAGGGGAAGGAACAGGAGCCGACCCGGCACATGGGCGTGTCAGCGACCGCTATGGAGCGTCAGGCGGCCCGCGAGATCCCCGGCCGGGAGCCGGTGACGGATCTCGGGAAGCAGAACGCGGAGATCCGCGAGCGGAACAGGGTGCTTGAGGTGGCCCGCAAGGCTATGGAGAAGGCGCAGGAGCTGTTCTCTGGCCTTGAGAAAAAGGCCCGGCAGGCGGTCGGTCTGGCCCGGAAGATTGGGCAACGGATAGAGCAGCAGCGGGAAGTCGAACGCCAGAAGCAAGAGCTGGCACGTCAGGCTGAAATCAGACGCCAGCAGGAAATCCGGGCAGCAGAAGAAGCCCACCAAAAGCAATTTGCCAAGGAGATCAGGCAGTCACGCGATCGCGGATCAAGTATTGGTTTCTAGCTTAATATGCAGATTACGTAGTGAAATCAGTAGAACTATTCTGATATTTATTCATTGTGGTGAGCGCTTCTTCTAGCATTTTGACCGAGTTTTTATCATGGCGTGAAATAGCTCCGGCGATACCATTTTGAGCAATTTCGATGAAATTTACTGGTTCGTCATCCGTGCTATCTATCAGAGAGTTTCCTGAAACCGGTACATGTCCAGACATCATAGCTAGATTGTCGCCTTGATCGAAGGGCATATTTCCAGACTTCACCTGATCATTTACCCAATTCCTTAATTGGTTGAGCGACATATTCGTGAAATCGACAGAATTAGAAGAGTTGTTTGATAATGTTCCATTAATTGTTTGAGTATTTTTAATGGTATTTACGTCATTTTCTTCGAGTGTTTCTCTTAATGATTTAAGTGATTCAATGTTGTCTTTAACATTTATGATCCCATATTTTTCTTGATAATTAATAAGGGAGTCGATCATCGAATACATATTCGTTGATCCAGCAACCTGTTTTCCACCATTAACACCTATAAACGCATACCCATCCATTAAAGCCATTTCTGTATTTTGATGGAAAGAGATTTTTCCTTCACTCGCCAATTCTCTTCTTGCAGATTCCATTTCTTGAGGGGTCATATTACTGAAATCTAGATTAAGAGATGGGGTGTTTTTAGCTCTGGAACCGTTGTCCGGTAGATCATATGTACTGTGAGTGTAACCACTGACTTTCATAGTAAAAACCTCAGACATGAAGAATTGTTGGTCAGTATTCTGTATCAATAGTTGAAAATCAATGATTGGATCGAGAAAGAAGTTCACTTTCGAGAGCTTCAATACGTCCTTCCAACTCCCGCCGCCATGAGAGGCTGGCTCCCATTGTTTCGGCTTTGAGCATCACTTCTAGATCGTCTCGCAGCTCGCCCATGCGGGCACCGAGACGCTGGGTATATTGCAGGTTGGTAGTAACCGCTTGATGCAACTCCACCTGATTGCGGGCGAGCTTATCGACCTTATCTTCCAACCTTCGCAGATGGACGAGAACAAGGTTTTCCGGTGCGTCAGTCATTGTGCGCCTCCCTGCAAAAGCTCAAGTTGCATGGGTGGCCGGGTTTCCGCTGCCTGTGCCTTGCGGACGTCAAGCGAACCATTCCATGCCACATGCGGATTGATGAAATACACGGCGACACCTCGCCCCTGCATCCCTTCGATTTTACGCCGTTCGCGGCGGATTACGCCCATTTTTTCCAGTGTGCCCATGATTGTACTGACATGCTTGGGAGCACATCCAATCCTTTCGGCAAGCTGGTCGCGGGTGAGCAGTACTTCGCCGGTGTCCTGCCGGAGATTGAGCAGCACCAGATCGAAGGCATGGCGCACCTGATTAGGCCGGTCGTCAGATGGTAACTCGCGGATGGCATCCCAGATCGTGGCGGTCTGCATACGGCTCAACATGGTGAAACCTCCCGGCCAAAGCCCTTCGGTGGTGTCTGGTCGCGCGGCTTTCTGTAGCGCGTGTGTGGCCCTTGAGATGGCTATACGCGCCTCTCCGGGTAAATGCTTCAGGAGCTCTTCGGACAGGAGCGAGAGTTGCTCGGCCGCCTGTGCAGCTTCCTCCTGTCCGGATCGCTGCGGCTTGGTGGTGAGGCGCACAATCTGGGCCATGTCTTGCTCCCTGTGGAGAACCCGTTTTTAAGTCCCGGAATCCGGGATCAATTAGTCCCAGAATCCGGGACTTAAAACAAGCTATTTTTCTAGGTCGTCTGCGGGGTGTGGCGATCTCTAAGAAAGATAAAAGAATCTAATCCCCCTGTTGTCCCCCCTTTTCCCGGTGGAAAACTGCCATTTCGGCGGCTGTTCCGGCGCCCTGCGGGAGCGGCGTAGCCCGCCCGCAGGGCGCTCGCCCGGACCCTGTGCCACCAGCAGAATCGGGCAAGA
>NZ_JARDYK010000026.1:2500-5420 GCF_029069195.1 Acetobacter fabarum | reverse complement strand
CCTTCAGGTTATGAGCCTGACGAGCTACCGGGCTGCTCCACCCCGCGATGGTGAGAGTAATGATTTTGCGTTGATTATATTTTGTGAGGGTAGACTGGAAGACCTGGCGGCGACCGACTTTCCCGCGGCTTAAGCCGCAGTATCATAGGCGCTGGGGGTTTTCACGGCCGAGTTCGGGATGGGATCGGGTGGAACTCTCCCCGCCATGGCCACCAGGTCATCCAGACCACCCTTTTGGGTGTATGGATGCGGTTGGTGCGTCTGGTTGTGTGTGACGTGGTTATGGATGATTTCTGTGCACGGGCTATCCGTAAGGATAGTGTGAGAGTGAGCCTATTGGGTGATTAGGACCAGTTAGCTGCACGTGTTACCACGCTTTCACATCTGGCCTATTAACGTGGTGGTCTACCACGACCCTCAGGGAGATCTAGTTTTGAGGTGGGTTTCCCGCTTAGATGCTTTCAGCGGTTATCCCGTCCATACTTAGCTACCCGGCGGTGCCGCTGGCGCGACAACCGGTGCACCAGAGGTATGTTCATCCCGGTCCTCTCGTACTAGGGACAAATCCTCTCAAATCTCCAACATCCACGGCAGATAGGGACCGAACTGTCTCACGACGTTCTAAACCCAGCTCACGTACCACTTTAATCGGCGAACAGCCGAACCCTTGGGACCTGCTCCAGCCCCAGGATGTGATGAGCCGACATCGAGGTGCCAAACCTCCCCGTCGATGTGGACTCTTGGGGGAGATCAGCCTGTTATCCCTAGAGTACCTTTTATCCGTTGAGCGATGGCCCTTCCACGCGGGACCACCGGATCACTATGGCCGACTTTCGTCTCTGCTCGAGCTGTCACTCTCGCAGTCAGGCGGGCTTATGCCATTGCACTCAACAGCCGGTTTCCGACCGGCCTGAGCCCACCATCGCGCGCCTCCGTTACACTTTGGGAGGCGACCGCCCCAGTCAAACTGCCCACCATACAGGGTCCCGGACCAGGCTTACTGGCCGCGGTTAGACATCAGAAAAATTCAGGGTGGTATTTCAAGGATGGCTCCACGGGAACTGGCGCCCCCGCTTCAAAGCCTCCCACCTATCCTACACAGAATGTCTCTGATGCCACTGTAAAGCTACAGTAAAGGTTCATAGGGTCTTTCCGTCTGACCGCGGATACCCCGCATCTTCACGGGGAATTCAATTTCGCTGAGCCGATGCTGGAGACAGCGGGGAAGTCGTTACGCCATTCGTGCAGGTCGGAACTTACCCGACAAGGAATTTCGCTACCTTAGGACCGTTATAGTTACGGCCGCCGTTTACCGGGGCTTCAATTCAGTGCTCTCACACCTCCTCTTAACCTTCCGGCACCGGGCAGGCGTCAGACCCTATACGTCGTCTTTCGACTTCGCAGAGTCCTGTGTTTTTACTAAACAGTCGCTACCCCCTGGTCTGTGCCACCCACATATGGTTGCCCAAATGCGGGTCTCGCTTATCCCGAAGTTACACGAGTAATTTGCCTAGTTCCTTCAGCATCGTTCTCTCAAGCGCCTTGGTATGCTCTACCAGTCCACCTGTGTCGGTTTAGGGTACGGTCTATACGCCAGAGCTATTTCCTGGAATGCTCCAAAAGCCGGTTCAATCCGTTAAGAACCAACAACATATCGCATTCGTCACTTCTGGCAGGTTCAGGAATATTCACCTGATTCCCATCGACTACGGCTTTCGCCCTCGCCTTAGGGGCCGACTAACCCTGCGTGGATTAACCTTGCGCAGGAACCCTTGGACTTTCGGCGACAGTGTTTCTCGCACTGTTTGTCGCTACTCATGTCAGCATTCGCACTTCCGATATCTCCAGAAGGGGTCACCCCGCTTCCTTCACAGACCTACGGAACGCTCCGCTACCGCGCATACATAGTATGCACCCACAGCTTCGGCACGTGGCTTGAGCCCCGTTACATTTTCGGCGCAGGGTTTCTAATTAGACCAGTGAGCTATTACGCTTTCTTTAAAGGATGGCTGCTTCTAAGCCAACCTCCTGGTTGTTTTGGAATCCCCACATCCTTTCCCACTTAGCCACGATTTAGGGGCCTTAGCTGGTGGTCTGGGCTGTTTCCCTCTCGACAATGGACCTTAGCACCCACTGTCTGTCTGCCAGGCTAAACTTCCGGGTATTCGGAGTTTGGTTGGGTTTGGTAAGGCTTTGGGCCCCCCTAGCCCATCCAGTGCTCTACCCCCCGGGGTCAACACCTGACGGTCTACCTCAATAGATTTCGCGGAGAACCAGCTATCTCCGAGTTTGATTGGCCTTTCACCCCTAGCCACAGCTCATCCCCGACTTTTTCAACAGGCGTGGGTTCGGCCCTCCAGTGCGTGTTACCGCACCTTCAGCCTGGCCATGGCTAGATCACTCGGTTTCGGGTCTTCTGCCAGCAACTATGCGCCCTATTCAGACTCGCTTTCGCTACGCCTACACCTATCGGCTTAAGCTCGCTGCAAACAGAAACTCGCTGACCCATTATACAAAAGGTACGCCGTCACCCCATAAGAGGCTCCGACTGCTTGTAGGCATTCGGTTTCAGGTCTATTTCACTCCCCTCGTCGGGGTGCTTTTCACCTTTCCCTCACGGTACTTGTTCACTATCGGTCACCAGGGAGTATTTAGGCTTGGAGGGTGGTCCCCCCATGTTCAGACAGGGTTTCACGTGCCCCGCCCTACTCAAGGATCTTTAAAAGCACTACGCATACGGGACTATCACCCACTATGGCCAACCTTTCCAGATCGTTCTGCTTCTCTTCCAAAGACCACTGGCCTGTTCCGCGTTCGCTCGCCACTACTAGCGGAATCTCAATTGATGTCTTTTCCTCCAGGTACTGAGATGTTTCAGTTCCCCGGGTTCGCCTCATCACCCTATGTATTCAGATGATGA
>NZ_JARDYK010000025.1:0-5678 GCF_029069195.1 Acetobacter fabarum | reverse complement strand
CTTCAGGATCCCTATGATCTGCTCTTCCGTAAAGCGGCTGCGTTTCATCCGTCCGTATCCTTCTTGATCGGACTCTACTTTTAAATGGTTACATTTTCGGGGGGCACGTCAAGTATTATCGCAATTTCACGTTCTGAACGATGCTCTAGAATAAATATTCTATAAATCCGGCTGACCGTCTCAACTTCTTCGTCCGGTCCGGGGACAAGGATAACGCGATCAGTTTGAAGATTTTTGTGTTCCTCACGAGCGAGGGGAGCCTTGGGTTCGTTATTCTCGTTTACAAGAAAACGTCTTAGACTATAACCAGCAGGGCCTCCCTGCCGATAACCAAGTGTAATCAGGCGACATTGCCCGGTGAGAACCTTACTGGACAGCTCGCGGCTATATTCTCCCGCCATCACGCGCTTGATACTTTTCATGACATTAGATGGCAGACTTCCATCGTTATCAAATTGTTCAGCACAGTAATGAATGTTAATGCCACGTTCGCGGCATATAAACTCGTAATAGGCGCTTTCATCCGCATCCTGAAAACGCCCCCAACGACTGATGTCGTAGACGAGAATTGCCTCGAAATCGGCGGCTCCACTTCGGACGTCCTCAATTAAGCGTTTTAGAGAGTCACGTCCAGCAATATTGAGGCCGCTACGTCCTTCGTCGGCATAATTGCGAACAATCTGAAAATTCCTCCGTCCAGCATAGGCAGCGATAATTTCCGCCTGATTTTCTGTGGAGTATTTCTGATGGTCGGTTGACATCCGCACATATTGGGCGGCCCGCACTGGGATTATTGCTCCTACTGCTTCCACTCTCATCCCCAGCTCTATGCGTTAAAGACGGAGAAGTCACCCGCCCACATTTTGCGCCACGATCTTAGTGCGGTCGATCTGTATCGATCGTGTTCAGACAATTGTTTTTGTAATATAAAGGAATGTGGAATGTCGTTTACAAAAAAAGACCGAAATTTTCGCGTAGATGATGGAAATAAATTTCCATTAGATCCGTCTGCTGATACGGAAGCGGCTTTTGCAAACATTATTGCGGACGCGCTCAGACGCGATTTTGGAAACATACCAGCACACATAAAACATATCGCTCGATTAACAGGAGCAAATTTACGAACAGTGGGCAATTGGTTGAGTGCTCGCAATGGTCCTAGCGGTGCAAGTCTTGTCGTTTTGATGCGCCATTCTGATGAGGTCACGAAGGCTGTACTGGAGTTGTCAGAACGCTTCGACTTGTGGAGTTCTATGTCCGAAACGAAAAGTAAGAAAGAACTCTACCGAGCCGTAATTGAGTTTATGAAATATATTCCAAAACAATAAAAATATAATATTCCATTTCATGAAAGCCGTTCTTTCATATAAAAGAACGGCTTTTTTAAAATTTAATTTCTTTCCCAGAATGGTCTGTTGATGATCGCCATGACTTCGGGTGCAGAAAATATCCGGTTTCTGGCATATCCGGTGCGTTCCACAAGGATGCCTGCGGCCTGTAGTTGTTCCAGCGCAGTCTTGGTTGCAGGAGCAGAAATGTCTAGAATTTTCCCTAGTCGTGTTGCTGTAATGACTGGGCAATCAATCAGAACATCCAGTGCTCTCAGCGCTGCGGAGTTCTTTCTGTAGGAGCGTCTGCCCAGCCATTCCGCTTTCAGCGTCTCGGTCGCCTTCCTGACAGTTTTGAATTCCTGCACAGTCCCAATAACGGCCTGTGACATGAAGGCAATCAGGGGGAGCCAGTTCAGTTTCTGCTGCGCCTGTTTCAGCGCGTCATAATAATCCTGTTTGTACGCTTCAATGTAGGAAGAGAGATAGAGAGGTGGTTCTTGTTCCGCTGCCAGCATCATCGGAATCAGAAGTCTGCCAACCCGTCCATTGCCATCTCTGAATGGGTGGACAGCTTCAAAGTGAGCATGGGCGATAGCAATCCGCGTGATGAGTGACTGCGTCATCATCTGCATGCCATCCCCCGCCATATAATCGAGCGTGTCTTGAAGACACTGGGGCACCCGGTCAGGCGGGGGCGGGTTGTAGGTGGAATAGGCGATGTTATGTCTGCTGCCACCAATCCAGACAACGGTCGTCCGCAATGCGCCGGGAGTGCCGATATAGGATGAGTCATGCTTCATGACTTCCCGATGTAGTGCCAGCACGGTGTCGAGTGTGAAAACGCTCCTGCCGGATGCAGCGGCCAGAGGCAGGAATTTTTCAAGGGCCAGCGCATAGTCCCTGACCTGGCGTGTTTCCTGCGTGGCCTGTTCATCGTCTTCGTCAACGATCAGCAGTTCATCAAGGGTGCTGTGGGTGCCTTCCATCGCGGAACTGCTGACGGCCTCCCTGCTGCGGAGGGTTCTGTTAATGAGATAGGGATCAGTTGACGCCCGTGCCCATTCTGCAATTTGCCCCAGAGAAGCCATCGCCTGGGAGTGCAAGGCTGTGATGTCGTCCAGATATACCCCACTTTCAGGTGGAGCTGGTGGGACGACGCCATAATGGCTCTCGTAAGGGGGAGGCAGACGGGTCAGACACTCTCTGATGCCCCCCATTAAATCCTGACGGTTCACGGTGAAAACCTTAAACATGGGAGGGTAGTATGATCCATATTTAAGGTTTTTATCACAAGCCTAATTTTATGGCTATCGCCACGTACTTTATTTAAGCTTTCTGTCAAAGGTGAAGACAGGATGATGCCATGCATTATATTGGTTGAGCATGCGGAATAAGCAGAGAATGAACTATATGGTTACCGGAAAGCGCTGGGGCTGAGTTCGTGCTGAAGGTCAGGGGCATGCTGTTCCATATCTGACATAAGCGCTGGGTGTTCATTGCTGTTGAGCCTGACGCCCGGCCCCAGATTGCTTTCCCCATCAATAAAAAGAATTCCCTCTGTTTCGAGTGTCTGACGGATTGCTTTGAGTGTTCTGTGATGGGGCGAGCGTGTGCCTGTCTCAAAGTCAGCCAGTGTTCTGGAACCCACTTCAGCGAGCTGCGCTAGGTCTTTCTGGGAAAGGCCAAGCATGGCGCGGGCAGCACGACACTGCGAAGCCAGCAGAATGGACATAAAAACGAACCTTTGGAAAATACGGTGGCGCCTTCGTATTTACTACCATGCTGCGCAAAAATGGCAATTTGAGTGAGAAAGTCAGGGTAAATTCCATTCCGGATTTTGAGGGATACACTTCAATAATATACATAAATAATATCGCATGGAACCAAATATGTTTACATAAAACGACGATAATGATAGATGACGCTCTCAGGCATGCAGTTCAGGTGTGCCTGTTGGGTCATTGTCGAAAGCAGCCATATGGCACGTTATGGATATGCAAGGGTTTCAACTGACGCACAGGTGAATGATCCCCAGATTTTCGCGCTTCAGAGTGAAGGGGTGGAAACAATTGTCACAGAGGTGATTTCAGGCTCCGTCCCGGCCCGTGTCCGTCCTCAGCTTTCGGAGCTTCTGGGCAAACTGAAACGGGGTGATAGCCTTGTGATTGCACGGCTTGACCGCCTTGGACGGGATACTGTGGATGTCCTGAATCTGCTGCGGATACTGGATGAAGAGGGTATTAGGGTACGAATACTGAATATCGGCGCAGAAACTGGTACCCTCAACGGGCGCATGCTCCTAACAATTCTCATGGCAATTGCAGAATTTGAACGTGAACTGATCCGGGAGCGAACACGTGCCGGGCTCGCTGTAATCCGGGCATCGGGAAAAAAGTTCGGTCGTCCAGACTGTCTGACCAAACGACAGCAAAGCCATATTCGTGATTTATCGGAAAATGGTATGTCCCTGCGGGAGATCGCTGCAATTTTCAAAGTCAGTAAATCAACAGTCCATCGTGTTGTCAGGGTGGCTCAATAGTGAGTGAAGAACTGACTTCCGGACGGTAGAATAGGTTTGGACGTCCAGTATGTTTTCTTATGGATTGTTGCCCATCTGGCTTTGAAAATGTGACCCAATCTTGTCCGAAGGCGTTATAATCGTGCGTTTTTGACTATCATAAGCCTTCATTTCTTTTTTCCATTTGTGGCGCTGCCACGCTCCATATGAACAGCCTACGATTGCACCCATTACGGAATGACCAGAGCGCACGAAGTGGCCCGCCACAGCCCCGGCAGCACCATCAGCAATACATCCGTGAGGATGGACTGGTGCTGTCATTTGCCCGCTTGTCTGTGCCAGAACAGGCGATGTAGCAGACATAGCAAGAAGCAAGCCCACTAAAAGGGATTGTTGTTTTGGCACAGATTTAGCCTTCATAATGTTTGAGGTCTTCTATGGATTTATAAACTCCGCTGAATGCGTCTTTGTATGCGTTGTCAACATTGGCTTTCTGGATTTTTTCCAATGTGTTGTAGATGATGGTTTGATATTTACTGAGTTGGACTATCTGACTGGCAAAGGCTTGGACCAAGCCGATGCCTAACATACTCAGGAAAAAGAAACCGCAGACATAGCTGACAAGCTCTTTGTTTGAAGCAAAGTAAAATCCTTCAGACAACGGCATAACAATAATCGCAACAATTATGATCGCAGCGAAATATATTGCGCTCACCTTGAGAAAGTCCATCCATATGCTACTGAAAGATGACATGAAGTTCTTCTTGTCGAAGAATGAAACATCTCCCGTAGTATCATTCTTTATTGCCAGATAATTTCCTGTTTTAGCACCTTTTGGTGCGCCCCAATATGATTGTTGCCTGCTGACCTTCCCGACATGAGAAGTTATTCAGGTAGATTTCTGTTTCCCGGCCATCAGGAGAGACGATCCAGAATTTTTGATGGTTCTGGGTTTGGGTGTTGACCGCAGGAGGATTGATGAACCCACCATATTTTGGGTGGATGTAGCCGCCACCGCCCGATGTGGTCACGGTTGTCGTTGACCATTTCCTTACACTGGAAATTTCACCGGATAAAGTGCAGAACCAATAGGTGTTACCGTCAATATCAATATCCATGGGTCTTTATCCATAAAGCATGGTGTGGGTTTCATGCTTATCCAGCGTTATATGAGCGGAGCATGAACCATCAGATATTTCGATATGCATGTAATCATCATCTTTTTGTGGAATTGATGTTACCAGAACATCTTTTGGCTCTCTTGACGTGGAGGTGTAAGTAAATTCTCTGATGCTAAATCTATGATGTGGGTCTGTGTTTTTCAGGGCGAAGATTCCACATCTGTCTTCTGTTTTTATGTGTTTATATTCCGGATTATATTCAGAGCCGACGTTTATAGACCGTTCTATTTCTGTGATGGTGCCATAAATAGTAACGATACTTCTGGCACGTGAGTATGTTTTGAGTGGTTTGGGGTTGGCTTCTGAAGCACCAGCGAAGGCACTTCGCACCCCGCTGTCAAAAGCTCCGAGATAGAGAAAAGCACATAGCCAATACAGCAATGTGCCACCAAAAACGGCAATCAAAGTCTTCATGCAACGTTACCCCCTAGTCTCATGCTGAGCGATAGGAGGAACCACGCTGGGCAGGAATGGATTGGTTTCAAGAACAGATATGGTCGCACTACAAGTCTCGGAAAATGATCGAACCGTAGTCAAAATCCGTCGTTTTTGGGACAGAAGGCTTTCGGATTACGAACAGGGTGAAATGGCGTCTCAAAAATGTGTCCCGTTTACATAAGGAGACACAAACGATGGCGCGTTATGGTT
>NZ_JARDYK010000024.1:0-6524 GCF_029069195.1 Acetobacter fabarum | reverse complement strand
CAGACAAGGGTCTCGGGGGCATGCCCCCGAGACCCTTGTCATCCCATCAACCCCAAGCCATAAAAAACGGGAACTCTCCTTTTGAGTGGATACAAAAAGGGGGGCACGTCAATGCCAATTCAGTAGAAATGAAATTTCACAGACAAAAATATAATATTATATTCTTGATATTTAGGTAATGTTAAAATCAGAGGTCTACTGTCGAGACCTCTGAAAAATATCATATATTAATTAAAGAATAATTTTGTAAAATTTTCCGCAAAATATTCTGTTCTTATATAATCTCTTAGTTGTTCTCTTGTTTTAATAGCTGATTTATCGACAATTTTATTTATTGTTAATGATACATCTTCAATAAATTTCGAATAAACATCATTGTCCATTATAATTTTCATTATTTCTCTGTGAACTTTTTCTTTTGACCTTTGTGGTGCATTTAAAAGATCGGGTGTTTTCCAGAATTTTCTTACGAGAGAATAAAGGACATAGAATTTATTAATGGCAAATGATCTATTAACCCTTGAGGTTCTAATTAAATAATCAAATTTATAAAGTGCCAATGCAGCTACATGGTATAATTCAACGCTATGCGTGGGAAGAAAAATCTTTTTAGAGAATTCATTACGAATCCCACGATGATCGCGTGCTGCCCTATGGGGCTGGAAGAAAAAAGCTGCTGCACATATTTTCATTAAATCAGATGATTTCATGATTCTCGTGCGTTCATTGGATATATCTCTGTATTGATTGTCGCGCCTTTCAATTAATATTTTTCGATCACCATCCTGACCTGCGCAATATACTTCTAAATCTTTCATAAATGGCAGGAGTGCCCAAAACTGGTCTTCTCGAACTTCGTTTTGTTTGTTAGTTCCTATTATAACTTTTGATATAAAATCGGAATTTGAACTCCCAATAATTCTCAATGGAACAAAAATATTGTTCAGGTTTTCTTTCGCTTGAGATAAAATATTTGTTGTTTGGCATCCATTAACTATCTGGTAGTCTTCAATAGTAAACGTATCTCCTCGTCTGGATATTGTTTTTGCAACAATTGTTATTCCATTATTTTTAAAGACAAATGATGAGTGATCTCCACTACTTATTTCCGATAAAATATTTTTATTTATTTCAGAGTCTGGATTAAAATCTCTAACGTTGTCGTAAAATAAAGATCTATTAATTAGAAAATTACCCTTTGAATCTTCTGTAGTTGATAGTTTAACTATTTGATCTGCTGATATATATCCGATAAACGATTGATCTATTTCCTCATGATCTGGTAAAGTAATGCTTTTGGGAAAATTTATTGTTGCAATTGAAGATTGAGTTGCCGCTCTGTACCCTTCTTGAATTTCTTTTGCACCAAAACAAAATATTTCTACTGAGCTAAATATATTTAATTCTTCTAATCTTTTTTTGTTTGAATTAATCAAGTCCATTATAGGATCAGATACTTGTCCTGACCCAGTTGTGCAAAAAAAGCATTTTAATTCTGGGTTTGAACGCGCTGAAGCAGAAAAAACTTTATCGCGAGCTCCCGCTAAATCCTCTATTTGATCGCCTTTTAATAGATTGAGATCGGTAAAGAAGTCATGAACAGCATCAAGGAATTTTGATATTTGACCATAGTCAATACTGTCTGATGTTTTTGATTGGTATATTCTAAAAGATCCTGAATGATTTTTTCCGCTTGATAATATACTTAAAGCTTCATCTGAATCAGTGCATATTATTCCCTGGATACTTATTGCGATTCCATCGATTCCAAATTCTTCTCCCTTTAAATGTATTCTAAAAGGATCATTATTTTCTCCGAGAATACCATTTTCTACTGAAAAAATGCTCATAACTTCAAAAAAATCGCTATCGCTCCGTTCAGGATCGGGATTGGCTTCTTTGAAAGAATTTAATTGAGCGCGAACTACTGGATTCATAGCCATTGATGTATTCCTTACGATATATTTCATATTATTTCTTTAATTTGATTTTTTTTCAAGGGGGTCAACGGGGGATGTAATCTCCCTTGCCTGCTGCTCGATGCGCCCCTTTGGGTAGCCATTGAGCACTGCTGGCTCCCGCCTAACTCCAGCCTTTTCTGAAAAGGTCGTCGGGATAGGAAATGGCTTCGACGGTCTGTTTGAGATTGGCCGTCGTGATGCCGCTCAGATAGGTCGAGGTGCCTTGGCTCTTATGGGTGGCTTCGTGGCCCAAAAGCCTATCAATCCAGATTTCCCGAATATCGGCTGAAGCGTTTCGGAGTTGCGTGGAGACGCTGTGCCGAAACGAATGGAACGTAATCTCAGCAGGAAGTCCAAGACGTGTTTTCATCGTGGAGAACGACCGTCCGAATACTGTTCCCCGGACACCGTCTTTCGACATGTTGAGTCCGGGAATGACATAGGGGCCGTCCACTGTGTCTTTCAGGATGAGAAGTCCTGCCTCAATGAGTCTGGAGTGCACAGGGACAATTCGTGTTCCAGCGTCTGTTTTGGGTGACCATCCACTGTCTGTATGGGGCTGGATGACAAAGCAGGGAATGCCATCAATCGTCTGGAGGTCTTCTGTTCTCAGATGACAGATTTCGCCCAATCTCAGGCCTGAGTAAGCGCCTATCATCGTGACAATCCGGAAGGTGCTTTCGGGGACAGAGCTACGAGGCCAGTCTCCTGTCATGAGAGTTTGTAATTCCTGAGTGCTCCAGCCCCTGCGGATGGTCTTTGAGCCACTCTCAAAGCTCCATCCGGTCCATGGGTTCTTTTTGACCAGTTCGCGTTGCAATAACTGGTTCCAGAGGGCTGAGAGCCGCATCATGTGGTTCTTCACACTCTTGCCGCTCAGAGTGGGCCGTCCGTCCTTTTTGGCACGGGCTGCTTCTTCTGGGAGTGTGAGACTGCTTTTCCGCTTTCCCAGTGATGCGGGCAGGGAAAATAGCAAGTCCCGGAAGGCTCCGGCTTTCTCGCCGCCGATGATGGAGACAGGGGCATCCCCAAAGGCTTGTAGGAACAGCTCTACGGCTCTTTGGGTGGCTTTACGGGTGTCAGCGCTGGCGTGTGGGTTCTCCAGAACAAAGCGGGTTAAAGCCTGAGACAGCAGTAAAGGCTGGGGTTTGGGAGGGGAGGCAGTAACGGCTGCCGAAGCCTTCCGCATGTTCTGCGGTTGTGGTCTCGGTCTTGAGGCGGGCAACGGCCTCGCTTCAATGCCTATCGGTGCTTCGACCAGGCGATGCAGATTCTTCAGTGCGTCCCGCACGTGCGGGACAGCTTGTCGCTCTTGTCCCTCAGCCAAAGCCCGAGAGGTCTCATCAAAAAGTTCGGTTGTTCTCGCATGCAGCAAAGAGGCCCGTTTGCGAGCTTCGTTCTGATAGCCTGTTTTTAAAGAAACCCAGATTTCTCGCCGCTTCAGTACAGAACGAAGGGCAGGGGGGACGATTCGGCGGAAGTGGTAAGTGGTGCCACGAATACGAAGCATGAGACGTCCTTCAGTGGGGAAGGACGGTGGAGCAAAGAGTGTCTTTGCCCCATTCAGGCCGAAAAACCGTTCATTTCCGGGAAGTCTGTGGTGCGAGCTGCGGGACTCGAACCTGCATCAACCCGCAGTGACAGTTTTCTAACTCTTTGAAACAGCTAAAAGAATGCGACGTGCTGTCTTCCAGTTTAGTGTTCTGGTTCCCAGAATTGGTTAAACCATCTGGGAACATCTTGAGGGCAGTTTAACCTTATTTTGCTGATTTCGGGAAGAGATTAATGATGGTTAATATCTCAAAAGTCTTCAGGCTGTTCTGAGGTAAGGGTGAACTTGTAAAATTAGTTTGGTTCAAGAGATGTTGCGGATACAATGCTTCTGAATTCAACGATAATTTCAGGATAACGGGCTTCAAGATACCCGACAATCTTGGTATTTTGTATAAGACGCCCGAGATAACGAGAGGCAAGAACAAGCTGAAGAACATCATCTCCAAAGGTTGCTTCAAGAGCTTGATAATCTTTAGTCAGACTTTCCATCTCGCGCTCCATTCTAGCCATCTGCTCCGATGTCAGACCTGAAACCGTTTTTGGACGGTCCGGTTTCGCAAGATCTGTTTGCTTCGATGCAGCCAGAATGGCCTTGGCGTAAGTGGCTGTAAAGTTATTCATAGCCACCATAAGTTCGGCCGTCTCGGTTTGTTTGAGTGGCTTCATTTTTCGCAGAATACTAAAAACATGTGGATTAATCGGTCGATCCTTCAGAAGCTCAACTGCGCCTGGGGCAATTCCATCAAGCAGGTTACGTCGATGTAAAACAACTTTTTCATCAATGCCCAAAGCTTTGGCAATCATGGCAGGCGGCACGCCACGATCAATGGCACGCGAAATCATATAATGTTCCTGTGCCGTCGCTAGACGATTGACCCGCTTATTGTAGGTGAATGTTTCATCGTCGTCGGAAATAATACAAAGAGTACTTTCTATTTTTCGTTCTTGCAGGGCATGTAATCGTAAATGGCCATCAAGAAGCATATGTCGTCCATCTCGACCAGCTTTGGCAATGACCAGAGGCTCGATCACACCGACTGCGCCAATGGAAGTCGCAATTCGTTGATACCGCTTTGAGTCTGTAATTCGTTTGCTCATTGGACGGAGAGGAAGAATCGAATCAAGAAGCACTTCGCGCACCTCTCGCTCAAAAGAAATGCGGACTGACTTACTCATGGCTGACCTTGCCCAACACCAAGTCGGTCTGCAATCGGCTGGGGCATGGAGGCCAACCCTTCAGCTCTTAGTAACTGCACGAAATGATCTTCAGCCAGTAATTTTCCCATCGCACCAACAACGAAAGTCAGACGACCTTGGGTAAGGTGCGCTTTTTTCACTAACATTTTCTGCCGATCTACTTCCTTTTGATAGGCTCGGACCAATGCCGTAGCAGTTGTTGGTTGTCCTCCTTTATTGCCTTGGCGAACAGATCGCATACCTTTACCAATGGTGTTGCGTTCTCCCACAATCCGACGGATGGCCAGAACCTGGCTACCAGGAAGCTCTCCAGATTCATAAGCCTCAGTAAGTGCTCTCTGAACATCGGCATCTGCGGCTTTTGCGATTTCTGCTGCAATTGAGTGAGGAATGATCCCGCGCTCTACAGCATCAAGTAATCGTTCTTCTCCTTTTTCTAAAAGGCTATTAATGGAATAGACATAGTCAGCACTGAAACCGACTTTTTCCGCTATTTCAGCGTTGCTATATCCTCTCTCACGCATGGAACCGACTTCCCGGATAAGTTCGAGAGGAGAGAGGTTCCTTCGTGCTAAATTCTCGACCAAACTCATCACGAAACATTCGTCACGCGTGGCTTCGATGACCATGGCCGGTATCTCTATTTGATCTAGTTTTTGAAATGCCTCCAGTCGCCCTTGACCACAGATGAGTTCGTGATTCTTACCATTGGGTGCGTTTCGGACTGTTATGGGACGCTTCAAGCCAATCTTGCGAATACTCTCAACCAACTCTTCGAATATTTTCTTGTTTCGGACTCGAGGATTCAAAATTTCAATAGAGTTTGTAGGAATCATGACAATTTTGGACATCATAGAGGTCCTTCCAAAGTATGACGACGCAGTAAGTGAAAAAGAGGGGACAAATCATCTGTTCTGAAAGAGTCCAGATTGATCTCGTTATTTTCCGCCATTCCCAGTCTGGGTTTGTGACCAATATCCAGCCATGGCAGAAGATAATAATCTTTCACAGTTTTATTGTCCGGGTTGAGCCTGACAACGACAGTTAGATCAGGTTGTAAACTGGTATCAAGACGAACCTTCCAGCGAAGAGAGCCAGCCGCAGTGCTTTGACAACGAGCAATAACGAATGCCAGCGTTACTTCGTGATTCACCAAAAGCAGGTCATTGCGGGCATTAGAAGTCACACTGCCACCAATGGCTTCAATTCCTGCGATGGTTTCTGCGACCACCTCGGGGTGCATTAGTCGAAGCTGGCGGTTGGTCTCCACGTAACGGTAATCACGTGCAGGCTGATAACCAATGAGTTCATAGGCACGGAGAAAACTGCCAAAACGATGTCGATAAGCAGCACTCGATGGCATTTCCTCAACTTCGTTGATAATCATGCCCGAAAGAACACCGCGACAGGCAAGAAGATCAGACAGCATTTTCAAAAGCTCTTCGTTAGAAAAGCGGCGAGCTCTTTGCGCGAAAATGGTTTGTGCTGCTTCGAATAGAGCAGGATCAACAATGCCTTCAAAAACGCCATCACCACGAACCCACATATCGGCATCATTCACAACACGTTTCTGTTTCAGTTTGAAAGAAACACGATTGTAAACATTGTTCCCTATATACTTCTCGTTGCTTAAAATCTGACGGATGACAGCATGTGTCCATGGTTTTCCGATATCTGTTAATCGACCTTCGCTATTGAGTATGACGTGCCCCCCTTTTTGTATCCACTCAAAAGGAGAGTTCCCGTTTTTTATGGCTTGGGGTTGATGGGATGACAAGGGTCTCGGGGGCATGCCCCCGAGACCCTTGTCTG
>NZ_JARDYK010000023.1:0-12072 GCF_029069195.1 Acetobacter fabarum | reverse complement strand
TGGCGACGTGTTGCGACCAGATATGACCGTTGCGCTCACACCTTCATGTCCGCAATCCATATCGCAGCAAGCTTCATCTTCTATCTTAAAGAATGAGTCCTGAGCCTAGTTCATTCAGAGAAGGGACATGGCGGTGGATGGACCATTACTTGCGACTTTGCCACCACGACCCTAGGCGATATCTACGATGCGCTAGGCCGACCGGAAATTATGGCGATGGGCAACAGGACTGAAGCCCCGGGCTGCCTGGTCGAACAGGCCGTTAACGCTGTGCTGGGCGATACTTTTGCTGCGGCAGAGGCGCTGCTGCTCACACGCTTTGGAGAAGTGACGCTCGCCGACCTTCGTACCGAATTCCACAACCGCTTTGCTTCTCGCACCGTTACGCCCACCCTGGAGACCAAACATGCAGTATGACGCTATCGTTATTGGTGGCAGCTTTGCAGGACTGGCTGCCGCGACATATCTTGCGCGTGCCAGGCGTAGTGTTTGTATTTTGGACACTCGCAGTCCACGCAATCGCTATGCCAAGGCTTCCCATGGCTTTCTTGGGCAGGACGGCACCAATCCGTTAGCTATTTTGGACACGGCGCGAACCCAGGTGCTTGCCTATTCTACCGTTGTGTTGATTGAGCGCGAAGCAATCAAAGCCCGCCCAGTAAATAGCGGCTTTGCTGTGTCCCTGGCGGACGGGACGATCATAGAGGGACAGAAGCTTATTCTCGCGTTTGGCCTGCGTGACATACTACCGGCCATTCCCGGCATCAAAGAGCGTTGGGGGAGTACGGTGCTGCATTGCCCGTATTGCCATGGTATCGAGTTCGCGAATCAGCCGCTTGGCGTGTTGCACAGTGGTACCGTGTCAGTCCATCAAGCTCTTCTGATTGCTGACTGGGGACCAACAACGCTTTACCTTAATGGCGCGAAACTGGATGAGAAAACTGAGGCGAAGCTCGTTCAGCGAGGCGTTAAGATGAAAGATGCATGCGTCAAAGCGGTGGCCGGAGAAAATGGTGGCTTGTCCACTATCATTTTGCGGAATGGCACACGGGATGCAATCTCTGCACTTTACCTTACGCCGCAATCCGTTCTGTCCAGTTCCTTTGCCGATCAGCTAGGCATCACTATTGATCATGGACCCATTGGGCCGACAATCCGCACAGATGCAGACCGCATGACGACAGTGCCTGGTATCTACGCAGCTGGTGACATCGCCAGAGTGCCGCATAGTGTGAGTTGGGCCGTGGCAGACGGTGTTACCGCTGGGACTGCCGCGCATCGGGCATTAGTGTTCAGGTAGGTGTAAGATGTGGCAAAGGTGTTGCAATTATCTCTCCGAATTTTATGATATTCATCAAAAATTTTTAGTTTTATCGCAATATTTATGACCAAATTTTCTTTAAATAATTTTAGAAAAACTTTCACTGTATCAGAATTATTGTGTTACTTTTTCACATTTACTATTGAATCAATAGATAAATATTTATATAGCTGATAACATTTCATCAATCAAAGAGATTTATGATCAATATAGGAAAAGATTAAAGTTGTAACCGGATAATCAGCAGGAATATCTGGTCCAAAAACTCATCTATCATTTCGTTGACTGGCAATGGAAGTGTTCCTGTGACAGTTGAGTTTAAGGCAAAGAACATCCAATGGGCACTTCAAAGCAGACAGGCGGCAGTCGCCTACATAAGCGACATGGAGTGAGTAATGACGCCTTGCTGATAGCGGACAGTTCACGATGAGCACATTCATACGGCTTTAATAATGCCGATCGCAATTACTGCAGCGCGGATATCAGATTGGAAAGAAATCTCATGGAGCAGGATTTCGATATCGGCTATCATGTTTGATGTTCCGCCTTCCATTTACAGCACTATTGGAAAAAATGTGACCTATTTTAAACAAAAGACATTTCTCCTGCCTCTGTGTGCCGTGTTCCTGCATATACCTGATCTGGCATCCGCCTCACCCAGACAGGAGAATGATGGATGGGAAATTTACGCCAATGTCCGTTTCCAATATCAGATTTGCTACCCTTCCCGACTGTTAAAGCCACAAGGCGAATCCGATAATAGTGATGGGCAAAGATTTCTAGCCTCTGACGGGGGTGATCTGACTGTATTTGGAGGGTACAATGATGTTCTGCACTGGACGCTTGAATATACATTAAAGACATACAGTGCAGATCTTGTTGGTCAGAAAGGTAAAATTACTTACCAAGTTATAAAAAAGGATTGGGCTGTTTTTTCAGGAGACGATGGTGAAAGAACGGAATTTTACGGGAAAATATTTATTCGGAATGATCAGTTTTACATATTTGAACTTACTTACAAAAAAGAATATAAAAATAAATACAGTAAAATTGTTGAAAGAATTTCAAAATGCTTCACTACGGGAATATGAGTTAGTTTTTTATAAATTGTATCTATATAAAAAATTTTGTTTCATTATTGATTTAATTTTTGATCCATACTTTAAGTCTGATGCATAAGAGCCGGTTAAGGCATCTGCATAAGCATCAGGGTCATCCGTATGCTGCCGTGCCAGTTTATAGGCCGGGTGTGTCGCCAGTAAACGGCCGTGCTGATCGAAGGCTTCATTCATGGAGGAAAAGACCCGGAATGGCGCTATAGTCGCAACCAGCTTATGATCTTTGGTTTCTTCATGTGTTCCGGCCATGACAAAACTCTGTCCACGTCCCGCCTTTATCCCAAAGGGATTATTGGAATGGGAAGGCATCCTTTTCCCAGAACCACTTTCCAGCATCCACTGGGCTATCGTGACGGATGCAGGTACCTTCCATTTTCTTTGTGCTGCTTGAGCTGCCTGAATAACAGCGGTTGGAATCGATGAATTGGCAATAGAGGATTTGGCGTTTACCCCTGATAATGTTGTAACTCTGTTCACACTGCTCGATAATTTCGACTCATTAAGCAGGCGCAAGGTCGGGCCGCGCGGATCAATTCGGCCATCAGGTGAAGACATGCCAACAAGATTTTGTTGAATTTTACGGATAGCCTCAAAAGTACGAAATCCACAAAGACCATCGACACGCAGACGAGGGGTATATTTCGGAAGGTTGCTGTTAAGCAGTTCCTGAATGGCAAGAACATCATCTTGCCGATTTGTGCCACCTTTACCAACAGAGGCAGTAATTCTAACGGGTCTGGATAAAGACATGATAGCTCCATCCCTATGCCATGCAGACATAGAGGCTCAAAGGTTTAAAAAACATGGAATGATCCGCCAAAATCTAAAAAACACCCTCAAATTACTTAAAAGGATGAATGTCATATTTTCTTATTATGGCAGATGAACAAAAATAGATCTGTTATAAAACAGCCCGCTAGTGGATTTTGTATCACTATGCTTGTAATGGCCGCGGCAAAAATATTATCCTCTTTTTGTATCAAAATTTGCGCGCAATATCAAGATTATATTTTAAGGGTTTCTCCTGTAACCCACTTCGCAAACACTTGTTT
Organism: Acetobacter fabarum; assembly: GCF_029069195.1. GTDB lineage: Bacteria > Pseudomonadota > Alphaproteobacteria > Acetobacterales > Acetobacteraceae > Acetobacter > Acetobacter fabarum_A. Next base: position 8,581 of record NZ_JARDYK010000023.1, on the reverse strand, counting down.
AGAACAGTCTCTTCATTTTTTGTACGCTATCTTTCGCTCAATAATTCAGAAAGGCTACCAAACAAGTCCTTGCTCATAGGCGGAAAAATGTCTGCCATGTATGAAATTAATTCCACGGCTGATAGTCCGTTCTCCCCCCAATTCTGTTGAAAAAGTCGCTTGCTGTGTCGAGCGGATCTGGGCTTGTGAGAAGTTTGCTGCGCCTGTCTCCTTCAGGTGGCCCTCTGGAGGGAGATGACTGGTATCAGCTTTGCCATTTTACGCAGGTTCTGGACGGTTGCTGCGAAAAGGAACTCATCTCTGGCGCCATTTGGGCCTCGTAATCGCAGTCGATCCAGTTTGAGTATGCGTTTGAGATGCACGAACAGCATCTCTACCTTTTTCCTCTGTCTTCGTGATGTCACGTAAGCATCGGTCCGGGCGGTGTCCCGCGCCATATCGCGAGCGCCTTCACCCGCCAGAACGGCATCGCCCACACGCTGGTCATGGCCGCCGAGACGGAACGTGCGCGGTCGCAGGACATCCCCGATGACAGCGAAGGCCTGAAGGAGCGCATCGTGCTGCACCTTGAACGGCTGGAAGGCAACAAGGACGAACGCATCTTCCTGCGCGCCGACAGGACGGTCGATTACGGCACGCTGATGGGTGTCATGGATAAGCTGCGGTCTGCTGGCTACCTCAAGGTCGCCCTGGTCAATCTGCAGGGACAGAAAGAAGGCAGTGAAGCCGGTTCTACGCCTGTACCGTCCGGCAACGCAGCGAAGAGGCTTACATCAAGATGACCGATCTGCGGCACATTCTGTTTCATGGCATTCTGGAAGCCGGACCACGCGCGACGGCGGTGGAGATATGGAAAACGCTCGGCCGGATCATGGAGCAGGGACACGTTCCCTCACAAGGGTCTATCCAGCGCAATCTGAATCTATTTCTTGAGCGGGGCATCCTGCGCCGTGATGTCACGCCCGACCGACAATGGCTCTACAGTGTGGCTCCGGAGCCGAGGGCAGCGCTTGCGATTACCTTTGTGGAAGCCGGGACGGGACGGAAGATCGCCTGTCACGCACCGGAAGTCGCGACCCTACTGCGCCGGGTGTGGCATTGTAGTGAGCGATGTTAGCCCACATCAGGCTGATTGGCTGGAAAATGGAAAACCTGTTATAAAATAAACTGGCAGTGCAAGAGGGTTCCATTTTACCGTATACGAATATCAATAGTCGCATGGGCGTTTTGCGCGTCCGCAAGAGTGATGTGGGCAAAGCCGGGTGCATCGGGAGTCCAGGAAGGTTGTGCACCGGGCGGCACATCCAGCGGAATGCCATTGATATACCAATGATAAGGTGGATGGCCGCCTGAGCCTTCCAGCCCGACGGGAAGCATCGTGCCCTCGGAAGAGCGGCTTTCAATTTCGGAATGATTGCGCGGAAAGATGATCTGCGGTGCCTGCCGTTGTTGCAGGGTGCGCAGGGCAGGTGACAGAACTGCAACAGCACGATGAGCTTGGACACTAGCTGGCGGAACTGATGTATGCGGGGGTGAAAGCAGAGAGAGGAGATCTGCCAGCACTGGTCCTGCCGTATCCCGTCCTGTCAGTCCGGGGGAGGCGGTACCGTCCGGGCGTCCGGCCCAGACACCGACTGTTGCCTGCGGGGTGGAGGCCATCGCCCATCCGTCACGGTTGCCATAGGATGTGCCTGTTTTAAAGGCAACTCCCTCCCATGATGCGACGCCAGCCGGTGGAGCCGTGCCTCGCAGGATTGTGCGAATGTCGGCGTTTGCTCTGCTGGACAGTAGGGTTGTCTCGGGCGCAGGGTCTGCCGATTTCAGACCTGTCGGTTCACGATGCAGGGGGGCGACGTGACCATCATGATCGAGTGCCGCGTACAGCATTGTCAGGTCATGGAGTGAGATGCCTGCTCCCCCGAGAACGATCGCGAGGCTCGGTGCACTTTGTGTGCCATTCGGGTTTTCTGGCAGTCGCAACCGCACACCGCAGGCGGAGAGGCGGTCCATGAACCGGGAGGGGCCAACCCGCTCCAGTGCCTGAATGGCAGGCACATTGAGTGAAAGCTGAAGGGCTTCACTTACAGTGGTTTCACCCCGGAAAACATGGTCAAAATCCTTGGGGGCATAGCCGCCAATGGCAAGTCGGCTATCGCGCACACGTGTGTGGGGTGTCATCCAGCCTTTTTCGAAGGCCATGCCATAGACAAACGGCTTGAGTGTGGAACCAGGAGAGCGAGGCGTTAAAACAGCATCTATCGCATTGCCCGGAGCCTTATGCTCGGCCCCTCCGACCCATGCAATGATCTGCCGTGCGTGGTCGACAATCAGTGCTGCGAATGTTCCGCGCAGCGGGGCAGGATGGCTGGCAAGGACCTGCCGTGCGTTGCGCTGGAGCCTTGCATCAAGCGTTGTCACTACCACACCGTTGCGCCCTGCGCTGAGAAAATGACCGGCGAGTTCAGGGGCGTCATGCGGTACGCCGCGTGTGTCTGGTGTTGGCCATGCAACAGGCTGTAATAACGTGGCGCGTTGCAATGTGCGGTGCGCAGCGTTCAGCAAGGCCTCAGGATGGCGGTCCGGGCGGAGTGCGGCGGGCCGCCGGGGTAAAGTCACAAGAAACGCGGCCTCGGTAGGTGTCAGATGGCTGGGCTCATGTCCGAAATAGAGCAGGGATGCCGCACGGATGCCTTCGATATTCGTGCCTTCAGGAGCCAGCGTAAGGTAAAGGTTCAATACACCCCGGCGCCCGAAGCGCCATTCAAGCTGGAGGGCGCGCAGGATATCGCGCAGCTTGCCGCCCCATGTATGACGGTGCGGGGTAAGGAGGCGGCTTGCCTGCATGGCCAGCGTGGAACCACCCGAGACAATATGGCCACGCCGGGCCAATTGCCAGATGGCGCGCGCAAGGGCTTGCGGGTCAACTCCCGGATGGCTTTCAAAGCGGTGATCTTCTGTCACCATCAGGAGTTTTATATAGGTCGGGTCAACATTCTGGCTTTCAACCGGCAGGCGCCAGAAGCCATCGCGGCTTGTATGGCCGTCAAGCAGCGTATGGTCGCGGGCTTGAACAAGAAGGGCGGCTTGCTTGGCCCGATGCAGGTCTGGCGGATTAAGACGGTCGGCCACCAGCAGACCAGCCGGAATGAGGCTGGTGAGCAGCAGGCCGAATGTACAGTTTCTGGCAAGGTGGAGGGGGGCCCTCAATGTGCGGTGATCTCGACAGTCCCTGATGCCGTGCGAGCCATCAGGCTCGGAAGACTCCGGGCGCTGACCATCGCTTCTGGCAGAGTGAAGTGGCCCGGTGTAATGGCGCGGACGATGTAGGCGACATGGAAACTCCGCGCTGCAAGGTCTGGAGACTGCGTTGTGAAGCGCACCGCAGCAGTGAAGCGATCATCCAGCGCGGCAGCATGTTCGGTGTTGCTGAGTGTGCCCAGAAAAGCGTAAGGGGGGTTCGTGCGGTCGTTTTCAGTGTTGTCCCCGTCATGGTCGTCGTTGTTCCCGTCATGGTCGTCAGATGCGGCATCCTCAGGAGACACAATGCTCTCGATTTCCCATCCGGCAGGAAGCAGGCTGGTAATGCCCACCAGATAATGACCGGGATGGAGGGCCGTGCCTTTGAGACTGACGATAAACCGGTCGTTCTGTTGCATGTGTGTCAGGTCAAATGGCTGGCCAGTCAGGGTAAAGCCCTGCATGGCCAGTGTCAGTCCGTTGGTGAGAGGTTTGACATTCCCGGCTGGCTCACCCTGTAAGGTCAGGGTGCTGAACAGCATCTTCCTGCCGGTATTTTCGACCAAAAGACCTTTTCCGAGTGTGGCGGAATCAAACGGATAGGTAAGCGGCAGGCGTAGCGGCGTGGTGTTGGGGCGCCCCTGTACACGCACACTCTGTCCGTCAGTATCCTTGTTCAGAGTGCTGGCCGCTTCGAGTAGCGCCGTTCTGGTTGCGGTTGTCAGCGTATCAGGCGACAGAATCAGCTTGCCAAACCGCCCGATGAGCAGGTGGGTGCGCCGGTCGTCATGCGCTTCGGCGGTCAGGGCAGCAAGCCCGGCCAGATCGCGCACGTAGGTCCAGTATCTGTAATCCCAGAGATCCGGCTTTCCGATGCGGGGCGGCCCGAGTGCGGAGATGGCTGCGTCCAGCAGTACTTCTGGCGATGTCGCGCTGTTGTCCTGCGGTGCATCGTCCATCGCGAGTGCGACAGCAAGATGCCCAAGGGCCAACGGATAGGCCTGTGCATTGAAGCCTGCCGTGCCAGCCCAGACATAGCTGACACGGGTACCATCCTGCCGCGCGACAAGCGAGGCCGCGAGAGTATGGATTGCATCAGGGTGGAGGCGACCGGCACGGGCCAGCACGTACGCCGCGTAAGCGCGTGTATTCAGCTGTTCTGTCTGCCTTTCACTGTCATGCTCTTCAGCATAGACGTCTTGAGACTGGAGTTGCTCGCTTTCAATATGGTCGAGCAGCAGGCCAAGCCGGTCCTCCGGAACGGTGTAGCCCGCAGCTTTTGCCCGGATCAGGAAATCGGCCAGATAGTCCAGATCATCGGGGAGACTGAGGCCATCGGAGCGATCCCATTGGCCAATCTCCCCTGACGGGTTCTGGCGATCAAAAAGCGTATTGATGGCTGACTGGATGGATTTGCCCCGAGTGTCTCTGGGGTTGTGAGTCTCGGAGAGGGCCGGGTTGCCCTGTTGCAGCAGCGCACGGGCCTGAGCTGCCAGTGTGTCAGAATCCCCCCAGACGCTGGATTGCAGGGATTCTTGCAACCCGACTGTATCAAGGCCATCCGATGCGGAGATGTTGAGGGTTATCCGCGTATCTGCCGGGTTGAAGCCCGCCAGTTCCGTGTGGTCCCATGTCTTGTGGCTACCGGGTGGGAGGGGTGCAGTCCGGCTGACGGTCAGCGGAACATGCGCCAGCCTGATGCCGATGGGCCAGCTTCGCGTCAGCAGCGCTTTTGGTGAGCCGGACCGGCGTAATGTAAGATGGACATGCGCAATGGCGGTACGGTCCGGCAGGGTGGGGGTGGCCGCCAGTGCAACACGCAGGTCAGCGCGCCCACCGGGTTTGACAGGGGCACTGAGTGTGCCGGAGCCAAGAACACGGAGCGGCCCATCCGTGGTGATCTGGACTTCGTAAGGTGCCGATGGCGCATCAACATTGATGATGGAGACCTGTGCCTGTGCCGTATCCCCCGGGGCGAGGAACCGTGGCAATCCCAGATCGGGGAAAACCGGGTCTCGTGCTGTGATGTCTGCCTGCGCGTTGCCAACGGCATCTTTGCTCCAGGCAGAGGCCATCAGGTGAAGCTGGCCATCAAAATCCGGCACATCGAACGAGAGGGTGCCGTGCCCGGTGCTGTCGAGTGCGACTGGACCATCGAACAGTGCGACGCTTTCCGTTGTCCGCACGGGCGGGCCGTCCGCGCTGCTGCCATTTGATGCTGCATCCCCCCCAGAGCGGATCTGGCCATTTTTCGCATCACTGAGCAGAAGAGACCCGTAGTTGTCCAGCATGTCCAGCCCAAGACGGGGGCGACCGTAAAGGGCATCAAACAGGTTGAGCGGCGTGAAATGCGTGAGGTTGAGAATCCCCTGATCGACCGCGGACACGGCGACCTGCACCTGCCCCACCGGAAGACCCTGACTGGCCTGAACGGTCACGGGAATGGTAACGCGACGGCGCGGCGTAACCGTGCCGGGCACATCAAGCGTTACGTTCAGCCGATGTGTGTCCTGATTGACACCAATCCACGTGACACCAACCGCCCGCACAGGGTCATGCAGGCGCAGGCCGGAGGCGCTGTTGAGCGGACGATAGAGTGTGACCAGTGCATAGGCGCCGGAATGCCAGTCCGGTGTGGCGGTTACGGGCACGTCGAGCCCTTCTTTTGGAATATCCACAAAGCGTGTATTCAGCACACGGTCTGTTGCAAGCGTTATCTGGGCCTGTCCGGAAAAACCGCCACCAATGTGGATGACCGTACTGCCGCCTGACACGATATGGGTATCGCGCACGCTGAGCGGCAGATGGTCCGGTGTGCTGGCATCACCGTTTCCACCCCAGCCGACCTGAAAGCGGAGTGAACTGCCTGTTACGCTGCCACTTTCACTTGGGACGGCACTCAGGCGATATTCGCCCCAGTCCAGCGTTGGGATAATTCGCGCTGTGCCTTTGGCATCTGTTACAAGATCGCCCGAGCGCATGGGCACGTCCACGGTGTGGCTGCTGAAGGTCCAGCCATTATCGGGCGTGTGGGACCAGTTATAGATATGGTTGACGCGTGACAGGGCCCAGTGAATTTTGCCGATGGCAACCGGACTGTTGTCAGGTGCGAAACCTGCAAGGTCGATGGGGATAACCGCACTGCCCATGCTGGAGGAGGCATCTGTCGCGACATGGAGGCCGATCAGCGGTGCAGTGCGGCGGACGGGAATTGTAAGGTGCTCACCCACGCGCCGCCCCATGGGGTCAAGAAAACCGGCACGTATATCAAAGGCGAGCGGTCGGGTAAGGCCCTGAGGAATATCCGGCGTGAAGGTCAGTTGCGTATGGCCTTCTTGATCGGTTGGAGCCGCGCTGATGTCGCCGCTGGCTGATGGTGTCTCCTCGTTTTCAAACCCGAAAGCCCAGCCTATGTGGTCAGGGATTGGATCGGTCGCGGGAACAAGTCTGTAGGAGCTGTCACTTTTAAGGTCCGCGCCGGGTGCGCCGTAGAGAAAACGTGCCGAGGCATCAATCACAACGGTCTGTCCGACGATTGCGGAGGCGGGTGGCCTGAAGCTGGCTTCGATACTGGGTGGTACGAAATCCTGAACGCTGAAACGGGCCGAACCGATGGCAGGCAGGGAAGGGTCGAGCAGAATATCGGCCCGCCACAGGCCCGCGGGTGCGCTGGCGCTCAGGGGCAGGGTTGTGGCGTAGCCGCCCTCTGCCGCACCTGTAAGCGGAATGCGCCGTTCTTCCATCATATCGGGACGGTACAGAACAAGAACCGGGTGGGCGTCTGGAATAGCCTGTCCTGCCCGGTCACGCAGAAGAGTGAGGAGATGCACGCTCTCACCGGGGCGGTAGATCCCGCGGTCAGGCTGCACGAGTGCGAGACTGTTCCCTTGAAACGGGCTGACTGCTCCTTCAAGATGCTGTTCTGAAAAATCGAACCATTGCCGGTCAAGATGCAGAAAGCCGAAATCCTCCCCCTTGCTGGCCAGCAGGACCGAGGCGCGGTCTGCCATGGTACCACGGAGCAGGGGGGCATCAAAATGCCCGAGGCCACCCGCATCCGTTGTGACTGTTGCCAGAGTACCGCCATCACGGGCGCGCAGTGTCAGCGTGACGTCAGGAGTAGGCTGTCCGCTCATCAGGGAACGAGCACTGACTGTTAGCCCGTCTTCACCCCGCAGCATGGTCAGGCCAAGGTCGCTCAGATTGACCCAGTGGGCAGAAATAGGCTTGCCTTGCAGTGGATCGGTGTTGGTGCTCCCGCGTTTAAGCGCGGTTTCCACGGGGCTTTTTGCGGGCGGTGTTGCGGCGTCTTCAACCGTCACCAGATAAAGTCCGTTCTGTCCTGCGCCAATTGTCTCTGCCAGCGGGAAGCCGGTTGTCACAGACTGGTCTGGAGCATGATCGATAGCCATGGTGCCATGCCAGATTTCACGCATGGTCGTGTCCAGCAGGTTCTGGAACGTATAAGGGTCAAAACTGGTCTGATTCAGATCGGGAAGTGTGCTGTCGATATGACCTGTGCCGGGGAATTGCTGATATGCAGCGACCCGAAAGACGTGGAGACGAACCGCGGAGACGTTAACAGTTTCAATAGCCAGGGCAGGCGTGTGCCCGGTCGTGCGCCCGGGCAGGATAAAGCCATCTCCTGTCAGCCCGACGCGCGCATCACGACGCCCGAAACGGGCGCCGAGCGTGAGGGGAGCAGCAAGGCGCTGGCCATCGGCTGAAGTAAAATCCGGGTCGACCTTCATTGTATAACCCTGCCCGAAGGCAAGCCTGCCAAGGCAGAATGTGTCATTCTCAACACGGGGCGTGAAGGCGCTTTTGGGTGAGAGATGGACCGAATGGGCCAGCGTTGTTGTTTCTCGTGCGTTCAGATTCTGATTGAAATGCAGGCAGATTTCAGGGTGTTCGCCTGTTGCATCGAGAGAGGTGTGCTGGAACGCGAAAGGCGTGGACTCAGCAGAGGCCGCCCGACTGCATGGCGCGAGGTACAGTGCCGGAAGGGCAACAAGGCTCAGGGAAGAAAGCAGAAGACGTAGCGACAATATCTTGAACCCTGAACAGTTTATGCTGGAGTACGCAATGTGAACAGTCCCAAGGTTGGCGGGGACCGGGTTTCACAAATTACGCGGCCATGAGAATTTGGTCCATAGCAGCGTAAAAATATTACCCGGCTTCGGCTGGCGTACTGCTGAACTTCAAGAACGCGGAGTTCGGCCTTCCGGTTTCACCTAGGCTCAGGACCTATTAATTTATTGAACTGAATGTGTTGTTGTGATTCACAGGCTTACCGATGGAGGGTGGGCGTGTGAGTGATGTGTTTATGCTGTCTGAGAGCCAG
>NZ_JARDYK010000022.1:0-12761 GCF_029069195.1 Acetobacter fabarum | reverse complement strand
TTTCCTGTACCCCGGTTCGCTCACCCATCATCTGCCGACACTCCTTGACTGATGACGACTGAATCAGGAAGCCATGATTATTTCAAGAGCGACTTTTTCAACAGAATTAGGCGGAAGCTGCCAGTCTGCTTCGAATTCATGCGCCGACCAGCAGCAATTGGGGGGTGGAGAGCAGAAGGACCGGTTCTGGGACAGCGGCGCGAACACCCGACATCAACTCACAATCGGGATAAAGTCATTAGCTAGGTTATTTCAGATATGCAGATACTATTTACGTGTCGACATTCATCAGGATCGAGTCATGCGTAGTCCATCACGAAAATTCATACCGAGAAGCGCAAGGTTGGTTGCTCCCGCCAGTAGTTCAATCAACTGAACACCATAAAATAACCAGTCGAATTTTAATTCAGACGCACGGAGCGCAAGGAAAAATGCACAGGGGACAAGGATACAGACACCATTGATCCCAATGACACGCATGCGTTTGAATTTCGTGAGCGCCAGACCGCGTGGCGCTGTCCCTGTTGTCCGGTATCCAGACAAGCCTGTGAGAGCAAGGCAGGGAATGAGAACCAGCAATCCCCACAGAATGGCGTGCTTGGTTGCAGCCATGGTCTGAGGATCTCCATATAGTTCTGCAATGATGGAAGCTGTCATGAAACTGGCTATGCACAGAATGGCCATCGCTCCTGTCAGAGGGTGGATACGACGGAGAAGCTTCTGCATGTTATCGTCCTTGCGCCGATGAACCCGGGAGATTTATATAGCTAGCCATGAATAAAGATAGCAAGCCATATAAATGGCAATCCCGAGAACAATCGCTTGGCTATATGGTCAACTGGGCAGCGAGACTTTTTGCGCGTGAGATGGACGAAGCCTTACGGCCATTTGGCCTCATGTCGGGACAACTCCCCGTAATTTTTGCCCTCGCCGATGGAAAGCCGCAGCCACAGCGGGAACTGGTGCGTCTCGCTGCGGTAGAGCAGTCCACCATGGCAAAGACTCTCGCACGGATGGAACGAGATGGACTGATTCAGCGCACTCCAGACCCGAATGACCGGAGAAGTGCCTTGATATCATTGTCTTCTTCGGCGGCGAACAGATTGCCAGATATCTCTGCTGCCGTTGCAGCAATCAATGCCAGAAGTCACATGCATCTGACGGTGGAAAACGGTGAATTACTGCTGAATCTGTTACGTCAAGTTATCAACAACCTCACGAATAACGAATGACAAATTTGGCCTAAGGAGCGGACCGACTTCTATCTGTTGAAAAACATGACAAAGCTGCCATGACTTTCCTCCTTACGGAGCTGCCTTTCAAATAATCAGAACCGTATTATTGCGGTCCAAGCTTAGAGGATGGATAGAGTTTGCGGGCAACCCGTTCCATGGTTAGCCCCTGCACAATGATCGTAAACACCACGACGCCGTAACAGACAGGCAGCAGCAACTCACGCAAGTCTCCTGGTGGCAATCCAAGTGCCAGCGAAACCGAGATGCCACCACGCAGACCGCCCCAGGTCAGGATACCAAGAACACGGCCCCGCTCCCATTGTCTGAGGTGAACCGGAAGCGTTGAAAACAGCACGCTCAATGCCCGCACGGCAATGGATAGAGGGATCACGGCAAGTGTCGCCAGCACCGTAAACAGATGCGGCGTGATCTCCAGGATTTCAAAGCCGATCAGCATGAACAGCAGGACGTTCAGTACCTCGTCAATGAGTGTCCATGCAATATCAAGTTCCTTTCGGGATGCCTCATCGAAAACGGAATGGCTATAGCTTGTTCCAAAGCACAGTCCCGCCACGACGACGGCAATCGCCCCCGACATGCCAAGTTGGTTGGCAATGCTGAAGGTTCCGGTCGCAAGAGCCAGCGACGTCAGCAGATCGATATGTGGGTCCCGCTGTCCCTTAAGCACACGGAGTACGATCCATCCGGTCAGTGCGCCCAGCAGACCGCCACCAATCGCCTCACGGCAAAAGCTCAGGGCAATCTCGGAAGCGGTCACTCCCTGACTGTCCCCGGTTGCCAGTCCGATCGTGACGCCGAAAATCACCACGCCCACGCCGTCATTGAACAGGCTCTCCCCTGCGAAAACGGCCTGAAGGGGGGCGGGCAGTCCGAGACGTTTCAGCATGCCGACAACCGAAACTGGATCAGTTGGCGCGAGGATGGCCCCAAGAACGATACACCACGTGAAAGGAATGGCATGACCCAACAGGGGGAAGACGTACCATGCTGCGATCGCCAGAAAGGCAACGGCCAGAACGGTTCCCAAAACAGAGAGAGCAGCCACGGAGGCAAGCTTTGCGCGCAGATGTCCAACGTTTACCTGTGTGGCCCCGGCAAACAGAAGCAGGGACAGCGCGCCATTCAGAAGGGCCGTGGGGAGATTGATCGCTCCGAGCACAGATCGCGGGAGAGCCTGCAGGTCATAGGCCGGTATCAACGGATTCAGGATCATGACCAGCAAGGAAGCCAGCAATGAGAAGACCAGCACACCAATCGTTACAGGAAGACGAAATGTGTGGTGATTGAGAATGCTGAACCCTGCCGAGAGGGTTAGAAGCAGAGCGAGAAGGCTGATCGTATCCATACCTTCACCGCTGGCTGCTCCTGCTTCCTACGTCAAGAAAAACCGGCAGTGGGCCGCTATTGGAGAAGCCGAACAGTTCGTTTAACGGCAGCAATGCGGGGCAAGCTCCCACGGCATCTCGCTCTCCGGGACAGCACCAAGGCTCTTAGGTCGTGGGGCGATTACTGCACCAATCCACGAAATTATGGCTCTGCGTCCGTTATGCTGTCTGGAGCACGCCGAAACGGCTCCAGCCGGTCCGCTAGATAAAGACGGTGCATCCGCCGCAATTCGTCAGGCGCGTCAGGCGTCGTGGGCGCGTTCTTCGTAATCATGCCGCGCAACACTTTCATAGTGTTTAGAACGACCGCAGCAATATCTCTCGCCAGTGCTTCCTCCAACCCTGGCGCACAGACACGCAACGCTGCCGCAATTCCGACTATGGCATGTTCTCGTGCACGATCACGGATCTCCATCTTGTCAGTCCGTGCCTCCATCAGCGCAGACAGAGATTTCACGCGAGGATGAAGCGTGACAAGCAGTTCGATCAGAACGTCCGCAAGAGCGTCTGGAGATAGCGTGGCGGCACGTTTGGCGAGTGCCGCGTATTCGTCTTCCAGAACGGCGATATGCCGCTGCACAAGAGCGTCCGCCACAGCCTCCTTGTTCGGAAAGAAGCGATAGAGCGAGCCGATCTTCGCCCCGGCGCGCGCGGCGATCTCCGCCATGGTCGTCGCTTCGTAACCTCGTTCCGCCATGAGGTCGGACGCGGCCTCCAGTAACTCCTCGACGCGCTGACGCCCAGCCGCGCGCATCGGCTGAAGAGACGTCCGTTTACCTCTTGATGAATTTGAGTCCATCCTCAAATAATGCTCCAGCTTGAGTGTCTACTCAACTTACTAACGTTTCCGCGTGTTCCGGACAACGGTTCGGGATAGCGGTCGAACGTCAACAGGGAGGTCTTGCCATGATTTCACTTCCGGCCACCAGGACGGCCCTCGTTCTGATCGATCTCCAGAAGGGCATTACGGGGCTTCCCCTGGCTCCGACATCGGGTGCGGCGATTGTGGAGCGCTCGAAAGCACTCGCAGCCCGCTTCCGGGCCGCCGGGGCTCCGGTCATTCTGGTTAATGTAGCGTTTGCGCCAGATTTCGCCGATGCCGTGCATGCGGTTGTCGATCGCTCCTTTTCACCGCCTGGCGGCTTCGCACCAGACTGGGCAGAACTGGTCGAGGGGCTTGCCGACCCGACCGATCTGCGCATCACGAAACGGCAATGGGGTGCCTTCTACGGCACGGATCTCGATCTTCAGTTACGGCGACGTGGTATCACGACCATCGTGCTCGGCGGGATCGCCACCAATCTGGGTGTGGAATCTACCGCCAGAGCGGCGCATGAGCATGGATACAACGTCGTGCTCGTCGAGGATGTCATGTCCACATTCACCGAAGACATGCACCGCTTTGCCTGCGAAGAGATTTTTCCCCGTCTTGGCCGGGTGACGATGAGCGACGCGATCGCGCTGAATGCGTAAACGCATGTTTCATGGCTGCGCGTCTCGCAGTTCCCAGCGAGATCATTCATGAACGCCAGAACGTCGTCGCCAGGCTCAGACCCGGATCAACTGCCTCCGGGAATCTGGAAAATCGTGAGCGTCGCGGCGGTCGGATCTTTCATGGCGCAACTGGACGCCACGATCGTCAATGTGTCGCTCCCCGATCTCGTTACGACCCTGCACGCGCCGTTTTCACACATACAGTGGGTGGTCAGCGGCTATCTGCTGGCGCTCGCCCTGACGTTGCCGCTGAATGGATGGCTCGTAAGCCGCCTCGGGGGGCGAGCGGTTTATTTATGGTGCTTCGGTGCCTTCACGCTGACATCAGGCCTGTGCGCGCTGGCGTGGTCTGCGCCGTCCCTGATCGTATTCCGTCTGCTGCAAGGTATGGCGGGCGGCCTGCTTGCCCCTATGGCGCAGATGACGGTTGCTCGTGTCGCGGGCCGACAGATGCCGAGGGTTGCGAGCGCAATGACGGCACCTGTTCTGCTCGCGCCGCTTCTTGGACCCGTCGTCGCCGGTGCAATTCTCTCCGTCGCGTCTTGGCGCTGGATCTTTCTTCTCAATGTGCCGGTCGGGCTTGCGGCTTTTGCCCTTGCCGTTCTGTTTCTCCCTGACGATCGGCATGACGAACGCCCCCGTCCACTTGACCTGACAGGGCTCGGATTTCTCGCGCCCGCTCTCGTCTCGTTTCTCTACGGCATGGATCATGTCGCCCGGCCTTATGGACAGGCGACCTTAGGCGCGTCCCTCGTACTGTTCGTCCTGTATGTCCGATCCGCGCGACGCAAGGGCGATGACGCGCTGATTGACCTGCGCCTGCTGCGTGCACCCGCCTTTTCGGTGTCAGCGATCATCATGTTTCTGACGAACGGGGTGTCGTTCGCGGGTCAGATGCTTCTACCCGTATGGCTGATCCACGCCTGCGGTGTCTCGCCCGAGCGGACGGGCTTGTTCATGGCACCCCTGGGTCTGGGGATGATGTGCGTCTATCCGCTCATTGGTCGTCTGAGTGACCGGTTTGACGCGCGCGATCTGACCGGTTGCGGTGCTCTTTTGTCCTTGGTCGGAACAGTGGTCTTGATGGTGCTCGCCTATCACGGTCTGAACGTCACTTTGCTGACCATAGCATTGTTGTTGCGTGGTGGTGGCGGGGGTGCCGTCGGCATTCCGGCGATGAGCGCGGGATACGCTTTGATCGCACGCAAGGATATTCCGATGGCGACGACCGCGCTGAACATCATGCAAAGGATTGGCGGGCCGACATTGATTACAGCATGCGCCACGTTCCTTGGGTGGCGGCTTGCGACGGTCGGCCCCTCCCATGCCGGGTCGGAAGCTTATGCCGAAACATTTGCATTGCTCGCGTTATTCCATGGCGCTTTGTTGCTCGCCACGCGTTTTATCAAGCCTTCAGATAGGAAACGCCAGTTTATACCAAATTGACCTGTCGGACATTGATACTCACCTGAGTGAATAAAAGTCACTCAAGAAAGTTTGGCCAGCGTCTTCCGCTTTGAGATCATCCCTCTGTGATTCGGATTGTTCGACATGAAGTTAGTTGCAGCCTGTCTGATCCCGCATCGTAGATCAGACAGGCTGTTCAGGTTGCTCAGCCGTTCATGCCGGGCATTATTGTAGGTTTCCCTGATACGCTTCTGTGGGCCGAACCGATGTTAACGTCGTTACTTCTATGAAGTAGCCACCCTTCGCTTTAAAGTAGAAACACCACGCGCCGTGCGTGTCGCGTGGAGCCTGTACCTCCCAGCCATCGGTACTTAGGCGCTTATAGAGAGCATCGACGTCCTCGCGAGACTTTTGGATGAAACCAATGTGCAGGATGTCGAATTGCCTAGGGTAATAGAAGCCTTCGAGCTTGTTGTCGAAATGATTGACGATCAACACAAGTCCATCGCTGTCTTGCATGATGGCCATCTTGGTTCCACGCACAACGAGAGTGCGGAGGCCGAAATACAGTTCAAACATTACGCGATCAGCCTCGGTATCGTGGCTGTAGAGGTTGATATGGTTCAGCTTCATGACTGTGCCTTTCCGTTGGTGAAACGGACACGAGCCGATCGCAACATAGACAGGGACGACCGACCACAGACGAGGCCTATCCTCGTCGTGTCCGGCCATGGCCAAGAGCGGTCTTACTCGCTCAAGCGTGACTGTCTCTGGAGAGACCACAGGTTGTCACCGTACCTGCATCGCTGTCTTTTTAGGCGAAATCGACTTTGCTAATACCAGCAGCAGCGGTCAAGCGGCATCTTTAGTTATGTTCGCTTCGTAGAAGCTTATTGAATGACGAAAACGGCCAACAAGAGACGATAGCTGCCGCTGCATTTCTGTGCCAAACTCGAAACACATGCCTCTCCTTCGCTTCGCCGTCGAATTCGCTGCCCTCTATCTCGGTGGCCCCCTTATTATCCTCGAGCTCCGCCGCCCTGACATTCTGTTCGGGCTCATCTGGGTGGCGGCTATCGTGGCGTTTCTCGCGATCCGGGGCGAAAAGCCGCAACCTCATGACGTGCGTCGCGAGTTGCAGGCCATCTTCCTGCGTTTCGCGATCCTCGCGCCGATTATCGTGGCGCTGACTGCATGGTTTTTGCCAGAGACATTCCTCAGCCTGCCGCTTCAAAAACCGCGGTTCTGGCTGCTGATTATGGTGCTCTATCCGGTGCTGTCGGTATGGCCGCAGGAAGTACTCTACCGCGCATTCCTGTTTGCCCGATATCGCTCGCTGTTCCGCAGCGACACAGGCATCATCATCGCAAGCGCACTCGCTTTTGGCTTCGCCCATGTGATCTTCCTGAACTGGATCGCAATAGGCATGACCACCGTCGGCGGCCTGCTCTTCGCCCGCAACTACGCACGTTACCGGTCGCTGCGCCTGATTTGCCTGGAACATAGTCTCTATGGTTGCCTGATCTTCACCGTAGGCCTCGGCCGCTTCTTCTACACAGGCGCCGCTTGGTACCACTGAGAGCGCTAGTCTACCGGGCTGGAGCCGCCGTTCGCCTATCTTGACACCTGCAGACCAACCCCCTGAATCCAACCGGGCACCACGTCAGCATTATGGAAGATGTCTACTTTCGGTGTCTCGCGCGGGCAGTTACGGCAAGGTCGGGTCGAAGGCCGACACCATGGCGCACCGCCGACTAAACGGCATCGGAAATGAGATACGTCTGCTTAGAGGAAAGATCGTGCCGAGGCCTGACGTCCAACAAGGAAGCGGAAGCTGACATAGCTTTGGATGCATAAGCTCCACGCTTTAGGAGGACAGGGGACATTTACTTTAGTAAGAGGTCATGCGTGTGACGAAAAAAGTTCATTAAAACAGCCTACTAGACCCGCTTCGCTCTCAACTTGCGGTTGCCGCAAGTTGAGAGCCAATCCTGTCCCCGCAACCATTTCCATCATAATTCACTCATCATCGACGTGTAGGCGACAACGCCGATGCACTGTCGATCCCTGCTATTTCCTCTTCCAGCTTGCATAAAATGGCGTTTACCGATACGAGAAAGTAAGAACGTGTCGCATTTGCGGCGACGCGAGAGAGGCAATGACGGCTTAGTTGCGTTCCAGAGAAGGAGGGCAGAGCCGGAAGGCGGGCGTGGCGTAAAGATAGAGTGGGACAGCCGGATAAATATTTCGAGCTTTTCGCGACACACCGCACTGATTTTGTGCGTTTCGCCAGAGGTATCATGAGAGATGATAGCTTGGCGGAAGATGTTGTTCAGGATGCTTTTCTGCGTCTGACTACCGCAACAGTGACACAAGGCCGTGTTCTTTCGGACCCACTGAATTACGTTTACCGCATAATTCGGAATCTGGCGTTTGACCGTTATCGACGACGGCAATTCGAGGCCGGATTGTTTGATCATGGGGTAGACAGTTCTTCCGAAACAATCGAAGCAGATGCCCCTACACCAGAAGGTGAGGCTGCAGGGAAATCCGACATGCGGGCGATGCGCGCCGCTATGGCGGAATTGCCAGAACGGACGTGCGTCGCATTGGAAATGCATCTGTTCGACGGACGAAAGCTAAGGGAAATAGCGGCTCATTTAGGGGTCTCTATTGGAATGGCGCATTCCCTTGTCGCGGCGGGTATGGAGCATTGTCGCAAACGTCTTTCCGCACCTGAATGCTGATCAGGTGAGCAAGCTATAATTCATTGAAAATATGCAAGCCTTCATTCGTCGCATAAAAAGAGATGTGCTGTTCGGATTGATCCCGGTAGTCGCAGACGCAAGGCAAGCGAACAAGAAGGGTGCAGGCGAAGCGTGAGTGAGGACTTCAATCCAACAACGGCGATTGAGTGGAAAATTGCCCTTTCAGAAGAGCCTGACGATTCTGTGCTCAGGGAACGCTTTGAAGCGTGGCTTGCCGCTGCTGAGGATCATCGGAAAGAGTGGCGGGAGCTTACACAGGGGCTTGAGAATTTCCGGCAAATCGGCCCGCTTTATCGTGAGAAATGGGCATCTCTCTCAAATGTTGAGCAAAATACTGCGCCCAAGCAAGGCAGGCCCAAAAGAAGACCTGCCAGTTTCGTTAGGCTTTCAATTGCTGGATTCGCGGCAGCCGCTGCCGTTACCTTCATATGGTCCTCTGATCTTCTGCTTCGATTGCAGGCCGATTACGTCACAGGCACGGCAGAAACTCGAACAGTCAGCCTATCCGATGGTAGTGAACTGATACTGGCACCGCGAAGTGCGGTAAAAATGTCTTACTCTGTAGAGAAACGGGATATTCGTCTTTTGAAAGGAGAAGCACTCTTTAAGGTTCGACATGATATGGCGCGACCTTTTGAGGTTCATACAGACAAATTTACCGTGACGGATATTGGAACTATTTTCGACGTCAGAATGTCTCAGGGTGAAGAAGAAGTTTCTGTCCGGGAAGGAGAGGTCCGGGTGCAGGACGTTTCGGGTGGGTTTCATAATCTCAATGCTGGAACCTGGGAGCGGATTAGAACCGTAAGCAGCGGGGTGAGCGTCACTCAAGGGAGTGGGGCTCCGGAAGATGTAGGAGCGTGGTCTGCGGGGCAGATTATTGCCAAAGAAAACAGCGTGTCCAGCGTCGTGGATAGGCTCAAGCCTTACTACCGGGGGGGTGTCGTCCTTTATGGTTCTTCCTTTGGGGAGAAGTCACTCACCGGCGTTTATGACACAAGTGACCCGACTGGCGCATTTCGGGCGATCGCAGCCGCGCATCATGCCCAGATGCATCAGGTTTCGCCTTGGCTGACAATATTGGCAGCGCCGTAGAGAAAATCCTCACCGTAAGTCATTTTTTCTGAAAAACGCCCTCTACCCATTCGTTAGCCCAATGAGGGGTGCGGTTGCATTGCATTCGCAATTGTGACGATCCATGCGAATGGGAACGGATAAGGTGATGACGATTGACGATAGAATGAAGCGGTGCGGGCGGCAGGTGGCGTGGCTCATCGCACTGGGTAGTACGACGTTTCTGAATGTCGCTGTGACGAAAAGCTATGGTGCAGAACCTTCCCAAAGTGCTCAGGCAGTCAGATCATTTTTCATTCCAGCCCAATCTCTTGAAGATGGTCTTACCAGATTCGGACAGCAAAGTGGGTGGCAGGTTTCTGTTGATGGAAAACTTGCAAAATCTCTGACAACGCACGGTGTTAGCGGCACGATGACGTCTGCTCAGGCCCTCAATGCGATCCTGTCTGGGACTGGCCTGACATACACAATCACGGGTGGCCGGACCGTCGTTCTGACAAAAGCGGCGGCCAATATCACGCTTGGCCCGATCCGTGTCGGTGGCAGTCTTAACGCCCATGAGGCTTCCATAGGACCCGGTGTTGGTTATGTCGCCACATACACTGACGCTGGAACGAAAACGGACACGCCCATTACACAAATACCTAATTCTGTTTATGTTATTACCAAGCAGCAAATCCTGGATCAGCAGGCCCAGACTGTCGCAGAAGTTCTACGTTACATGCCGGGCGTATATGCCGAGCAAATGGGTACCGCCAGTATTGGCTCTGCAGCAGGCGGCAATGCTAACGGTACCGGATCGATCATGATGCGTGGTTTCCAATCTACGCAATATGTTGATGGGCTTATGTCGTGGTCTAACACCGCTGGCGAAACAGCTTTTGTCGAACGAGTTGAAGCGCTCAATGGCCCAGCGTCAGTTCTTTATGGACAGGTAGGACCCGGGGGATTGATCGCCACGCAGCTAAAACAGCCCGGTGAAACTCCAATACGGAATGTGAGTGTTGGTTTCGGTAACTGGGGCCGTTATGAAGCAACCTTCGATGTCGGCGACAAAATCACGAAGTCGGGGAACCTGAAATACAGAATTGCAGGAATAGGTGTAACGCAAGGGAGTCAAACTGATTACCTTTATTACAAGCGAGTTGGTGTTCTCCCGTCCATTAAATGGGACATTGATGAGAAGACCAGCTTGACGCTCATTGGCCAATATCTGTATGCGCCTGCGGAAGCACAAGGAGACGGTTATCCCGCCGTAGGGACTCTGGTTCGGGGTAAATATGGTTACCTTCCACGGTCACGATTTCTGGGAGATCCGTCCTTAAATGAAAATGGACAGAAAACGGCGTCATTTGAATATCAATTCCAGCACAAGTTTAATAAATTTCTCGAATTTCAGCAAACGTTCCGGTATGAAGATTCATCAACAAATATCAAACAGACCTATTTGTTTGGTTCTCTCCAAGAAAACCAAACTATTAATCGTAGGGCGTGGCATCAGGCTAGTTCGCATGCCACAGTGGCTCTGGATAGTAGGCTTGTCGGACATGTCAATACGGGTGGTGTCCAGCAGACTCTCGTAGCTGGAATGGATTTTAGGCGTGTCGATCTGACTCAGAATATAACATATGATGTGAATGGTACAAAACCTATAAATATATGGGATCCTGTTTACTATATTACGTATCCAAATTTTAGTCTAAGTAGTCCTGATAATATAAGAATCCAAAATATGCGTGATGTGCAATATCAGAGCGGAGTATATTTCCAAGACCAGATAAAATGGAAAAAACTATCTGTTATTCTTGGAGGGAGACAGGATTGGTATAATGATGCTGGGCCATTTATCATAGGAGATAACTTCCTAACGTCTGGGCATGGCGTGATTACTAAACCTTATGTCGAGTCAGACGATAAGTACTCATCTTCCAAATTTACATGGAGGGCTGGGTTTACGTATAATTTGGATTTTGTATTAACTCCTTATTTCAGCTATTCAACATCGTTTCTTCCGCAAACGGGTTCAGTCCAATATAATGGTCAGGCGGCTAAACCATTGAATGGACGGCAATTTGAGGCTGGTCTGAAATATTTGGTGCCGAATACGAATATTTTACTCACGGCGGCGGCTTACGACATCAAGGAAAACCACTATCAGATTACAGACACTGAACATCCCGGTTATAATGCGGATGCAGGCACTGTTACGTCCAAAGGCGTCGAATTATCGGCCCATGCCAATGTTACGAAAGACATCCGTTTAACTGCGTCTTATTCATTTAATGAGACACGTGCCACAAAGAGCAATAATAAAGTAACACTTCGCGATATGGATGGAACCAATCTCGGAACTATCAGTGAGCAAGGGAAGTATATAGCTGGTATTCCGCGAAACATGGTGAATATGTTCGTTGACTACACGCTGCCAAGACAGATATTTCATGGTCTTGGTGTAAATTTCGGCATTCGTTATATCGGATCGACATATGCCGATAATGCTAATAGCTACAAAGTGCCAGACTATTTACTTTTTGATGTAGGTGCTCATTATGATTTCGAGAACGCGTCCCCAATGTTGAAGGGTTTGCGTACTCAGTTGGCAATCTCGAACTTAGCAAACACACGCTACGTTACATCGTGCAGTTCTGGGATGGCTGGAGGCACCTGTTATTATGGACAAGCTCAGAGAATATACGGGAATATCTCATATTCGTGGTGAAATTTCCCCACCCCGAACTACAGCACCTTTTTCCCATTAAATTCAGCATTTTGCCCCACGTCTCCATGCCAAAGTCGAGGGGCAACCGTGCTGCAAGAAGCGTGGACCGCCCCCGGCAAGATGCGAGGGGCGGCCCATGTCAAACTCGGTGGGTGATGCTGCGCAACATGCGTGGGGTGTCCCTGCAATTCATAAGGTCATGCCGCAAGGCGTGAGAACTCAATGTAACCAGAAACACGGGGCAGACTGACAGGTGCGGCATGTTTTGCCGTACCCAATCGGTGGCTCCCCAGCCGAGAGGACCGTCGCTCATGCCATCCGACATCTGGCATTCAGAGGCCGATCTGGCCATCCTCAGAACCCTGTCAGCCTCTGCCCTTGCCGGGGCCTTCATGCGGCGCTGGTCCCGCTATGGCGACGATTACCACGATACCCGCTTGCGGGCAGGAGCAAGCGACAATCCTTCGCTCCTGTGGGCGGCTTTCCGTAACCGTTGGGGGTTACGTTTTTGTCCACGATCCTGATATTGCCATTACCCGTGACGTGCCCCCCCGAAAATGTAACCATTTAAAAGTAGAGTCCGATCAAGAAGGATACGGACGGATGAAACGCAGCCGCTTTACGGAAGAGCAGATCATAGGGATCCTGAAGGAACAGG
>NZ_JARDYK010000021.1:0-14269 GCF_029069195.1 Acetobacter fabarum | reverse complement strand
AACCATAACGCGCCATCGTTTGTGTCTCCTTATGTAAACGGGACACATTTTTGAGACGCCATTTCACCCTGTTCGTAATCCGAAAGCCTTCTGTCCCAAAAACGACGGATTGAGAGACGCAGAATCATGTAAAAGGTACATGTAGAATGGTCTCTTTGGACAAATTCGTTACTAAATATGAACAAGACGAGGAACGTAAAAAATATTTTCCAAAAGAAAGTCGTGTTATTGCTCTAGATGGACTGCGTGGCATTGCCTGCCTCATGGTTGTCTGTTCACATTTTTTTTGCGACACATTTGGGAAGACATCCTTCCTGATGAACAATATTTTTATTAATTTTATTTTTGACGGAAGGCTCGCTGTCGCAGTCTTTTTCATCATCTCAGGAGACGCCCTAAGCTCCAGTTTCCTAATAAAAAAAGACCTACTTTCTATTCTGAGACCATCCATAAAACGATATCCACGACTGGTTATCCCAACGCTCATATCAACAGTTTTTATCTTCTGCCTCATACGGTTTCATTTTGTATATGAAATTCCATCTCAAGGTATTCTGAATGACAGATGGCTTTTTCACTGGATTAATGAGGACATGAGCCTGATTGATGTTCTTCGATTTTCTTTTCTAGACGTGTTTCTCGAAGGAAAATCTCACTACTTCAATCCTTTTCTATGGACAATGCATTACGAAGCCATTGGATCTATTTTTATTTTTCTAATGCTATACACAATAAACTTTAATAGGAAAATTTTACCTATTCTGTTTGTCCTAACCCTTTTTCTTTTCCACGATGGGAAATCTGTTATTTTTCTATTATGCTTTCTATTCGGATATTTACTGGCATCACTGCGTATAAATGGTAAAATTTACTTTTTTGAGAAAACATGCATTGCAAATATTTTTTCAATATCTGTACTTCCATTCCTTTTTCTACTAAGCTTTCTATTTCCTAAAGAATATTTTCATGTTGGATTTTCTCTTATCAAAGCCCCACTTTTTACCATCGCTCTCCTATGGAACCATAGAGGGAAACAATTTCTAGAATCAAGATTCATACAATTCCTAGGAAAAATATCTTTTCCACTCTTTCTATTCCAATACTCTGCACTCATTTCTATTACAAGTTACCTTATAGTTACTTACTACTCCATTCATCACAGCGTAGAAATTTCATTTATTATTGCAACATCAGGTGTTTTGTTTAGCATTATACTGGCAATTATGACTTCCCCCATGGAATATATCACAAAAAATATTTGTGACTTTATTTACAGAAAATCTATTTCTTTAATAAAAATACCATTATGATAAAATAGAAATCTATTACTTATATTCTCTCAAAAAATATATTCCAGTTTATATTGAATGATCATGATATAGACAAGTATATCTATGAGAGAATTCCTCAACCATTCTGTCTAAAAACCTTCTCCAGTATTTTGCAACCCATATGTGAACATAAATCTAATTAGCTCGACTCTAATAGCCATCTGTCAAATACTGATAACACGATGAATCGTTGACTTGCTGACCTTGAATAAAAGAGCAACTGCTCGCAAAGACATTCCTTCATCAAGCAGACGCCGCACATGTGTTTTCTGACGTTCTGTCAGAGAACAGGGACGTCCCAGTTTTCTCCCGGCAGCTCTTACCGCGTCCAGTCCAGCACGTGTCCGCTCCTTGATCAGCTCACGTTCAAATTCCGCTATAGCCATCAGGATCGTCAAAAACATTCTTCCATTGGCCGTCCCAGTTTCCGCTCCAACGTTGAGAATACGTACACGGATACCTTGCTCATCCAACTCGCGCAGGAGAGCCAATACGTCCATCGTATCACGCCCCAATCTATCAAGACGGGCGACAACAAGACTATCTCCCTGCCCCAGACGCCTCAGTAAGGTGGACAGTTCAGGTCGAGCACGCGCGGGCACGGCTCCTGACACGACTTCAGTAATGATCGTTTCTATACCCTCACGCTGTAACGCAAGAATCTGAGGCTCATTGACCTGAGCCTCTGTTGAGACCCTCGCATATCCATACCGCGCCACGCCCATTCCCCCTCAGCATCCCATCTGACATTCGGTCGACGCAGAATGTCACTCTCCAGAACACCTCCTTTATCGGGCCAAAACGCAATTGTAAACATATTTGGTTCCATATTGCTTTATTTATGTATATCTATAGCCGATTTTTCGGTATCAGATACCCATGTCCATTTGACAACCAACATGAAAACTGCAATTTTAGCGCAACATGGAAGTGCAGACGCAAACACGTCCCACAACCGACAAGGATGATCGAAATGTCCATTCTGCTGGCTTCACAATGCAGAGCCGCGCGCGCCATGCTTGGACTCTCCCAAAAGGAGCTTGCTCAAAAAGCCGAGGTCGGCTCCAGAACGCTAGCTGATTTTGAAACGGGAACACGATCACCACACCCTCGTACCCTGAAGGCGATCCGCGAAACTCTTTGCTCGCTCGGGATTATTTTTCTGGACGCTGAAGGTAGCCTTGGTCCTGGCCTGCGCCTAGATTGCGAAAAGTCATTCACAACCTTTTTTCCACCAGGCATGGAACTGGAAACACTCTTCACCGCAGAAGAGTAAAATATTATCTACGCGACCGAACTGAACTTATTGAGCGACATGACTATGTTGTTTGAGCCAAAGTGCGAAGGCCTCTTCAGTCATCGCCCCGGACGCTAAAGCGACAACCGTTTCAACAACCTCGGACGCGGAAACATGAACACGGAAACCATTCACGCGTAAAAAGAGAACGCAGCAACTCCATGCTGTCCTCTTGTTGGCGTCATTAAAAGGATGGTTGCGAGCAATACCATACGCATAAGCTGCGGCCAGCGTCGTCACGTCGGGAAAATCTCCCTCGGCATAGTGCCAACGGTTTTCTGCGCGCACCAAAGCGCTCAGCAATAAGTGCTCACTTTTAAGACCGTGCGTGCCACCATATTCCCGCAAAGCTTGATCATGCATGAAGAGAACGACATCAGGCTCAAGGAACTCGGGAACCATCAACGTTTTGCCAGTTCCTGAAGAACATCAGCCTGTTCGCGCAATGTGTCCCGCGCCATCTGCATCTGGCGCTCCAGCTTGAGATTGCGTTTGACGAGTTTGATTCCGTCCGCCATTTCTACCAACGTCAATTCTTGGCCGACTTCCAAACCAAGACGAATACGGGTCTCAGCGGGAAGAGTGATGCCGACGGAATTCCCCTGTTTGCGAACAACCACTGTTTCCATGACATACCTCCGTATTACATATTGTCATACTATGGTGTGCCTCCTGCCAATAGCAAGAACAATCCGCTAGCCTACCATCCTCTTCCATCGCTATCGGGAAATCATATCATCATCGTCAAATCTTCGAAGTGCATAACCCAATGATCAGGTGCAGGTTTTACGTGAAAATACAGTTGATTCCGCTTTGAACAGACAGAGTCTTCAAGCATCAGCACCGATAAAATCCACGTCTTTTAATGCGTAGCGCACGCCTCAAATTTACAACTATCAAAGGCAAATGCCCCATTGCGCTCCTCAGCATCCTGACACAAAGCAGAAGAGTCCTGTTCTCAACAGAGTATTACTTTTATACTCCAGCCTTATCGTGTTGGTCATTCATAAGACGCGCTTCATTCAAAGCTACAGCAAAGCGTGCACGGGTCGCCTGTCCCATACGGCTCATACCACATGCATCGCGCATCCGGGCAATGGCATCGTCATCCGGACAGTCAATTGCAATAGCTCGACAAGCAAGATCTACGAGTGCTTGAAGAGGTAATGTCGCCGGGTCCAAAGGCTTTTCAACAGGTAAGGATGTCAAAGGTAACCGTGGGACGACAGGCTGTTGATCCGACCAAAGGAAAGTCCCAATTGCTTCCTCCGTACGAGCAGTAGCAGCGGGAATCGCGCGCTGAAGTCGTTCGCGGACTTCTCGAACTGCACGGTTAAAACCATGTGCTCGTGATAACGTCTGAATAAGAATGTCTTCACGGATAACTGTTGCCTGATCGATTGCACGAACAATCAGCTTGGTCAGTGTCGGCAGATAGTCGTCCTGAGCGAACCGAGATGGAGCGATCTCAATGTTTAAATCATCTTCACCATGAGCAGAGATGTCTTCCGGCGCTTTGGCATAACGAGACTCAGAAATATTTTCTTGATCCTGCATAGGCTCGAACGTTGGCTCTTCAATACGCCTTTCAGTATGCGCAATTGCGCCAGCCTCATCAGCAGCACCTTCGCAATCCATTGCAATAGAGGTAGCGTTAAGCGCTTCCTCAGCTGCCACCTTGTCGCGCTCAACTTGTTCAGCACGGGTCTGACGCACATCTTCGAGAAAACTGTTTAAAGCACGGTCAATCCGCTCAACTTCGCGAGGAGCATTGGTCCACCAATCAGTGGACCAAATACGTAGGATGTTCCATCCGAGATTTTCAAGCACGGCCTGCCGCAATCGGTCACGATCGCGAGCCGTTGCGCTGCGGTGATAAGTTGCTCCATCACATTCCACGCCAGCAAGAAACGTACTGGGCAAATCAGGATCTACAACACCAAGATCCACTCGAAAACCAGACACACCCACCTGGGTTGTTACTTCCCAACCTTTTGCCTGAAGCATTCCCGCAACTTCGACTTCGAAAACACTGTCATATCCTCCGACGGAACCTTCGTGTGCGCCTGCAAGCGCCATCGTCCCCCGCTCTGCGAACAAGAGAAAACGGCGCAGATCTCGGACGCCCGCTGCACGCGTCCGCTCGATTGCAATCTGATCGCCCCGTAATGATCCGAAGACAATTAACTGTTCGCGAGCGCGTGTGATTGCGACATTGAGGCGGCGCTCCCCTCCTTCTCGGTTCAGCGGCCCAAAATTCATTGAGATCTTACCTGTAATATCCGGACCATAGGTGAGCGAAAAAAGCATCACATCACGTTCTTCACCCTGCACATTTTCCAGATTTTTTACGAGAACCGGCTCATTCGCCTGTTCTCCCGTAAATCTTTCAAGCGCTGGATCTCTTCGGACTTCCGCATCCAACAAATCAACAATAAGCTTTTGCTGTTCCCCATTAAAGGTAACAATGCCGACCGAACGATCGGTAGCATCACGCATAATCCGAACCGCTTCCGCAACCACCATCCGAGCTTCTGTTGGATTAGTATGTGAACCATTCCTACCTGGTTCATAAATACCTTTCGGAACAAAGCGAAAAGAAACAGCTTGATCCGCCGTAACTGGCGAAGGAAAGGTAACCAGATCACCACCATAATAGGCCTGATTGGAAAAGGCGATCAGGCTTTCATGACGACTGCGATAATGCCATTCCAAACTAATGGCCGGAATACCTGCGCCTAAACATTCGTCAAGGATCGAATCAAGGTCCGTCATCTCATCAGATGTATCGGCATCAGCGGTCGCTCTGCCTGCCGTGAAAAAATCAGTCGGAGGCAACTGCTTGGGATCGCCAACCACAATGACTTGTTTGCCACGACCAATAGCACCAATCGCATCCCATGTTGCAATCTGGGATGCTTCATCAAAGATCACAAGATCGAACGGCGCAGCATCAGCGGGCAGGTATTGTGCGACCGACAATGGACTCATCATCAGGCACGGTGTCAGGGTTCGAAGTGCTTCCGGCATCTTTTCCGCCAACTGACGGACCGGCAGATGGCGCGTTTTTTTGGCGATTTCCCGAGTAAGAACCTTGTATTCTGGATCATGTTGTCGCGCGGCTTCTCCTGGAATACGCCCGGCAAGACGCGCGCGGATCAGGCGAACGGCCAAAGTTTTCAGCTTTTCATCAAGTTCACAGAACCGAAGAATACGTCCTTCATGTGTCGCTGCGACGAAACCACTCAGCAAAGCAGAATCACTGACCGCATGCATCGTCCACCAACGCGCATAATTCGCTTCAAAAACGATCAGCACATCGTTCTGCGCAACTAAACCATGCTCCATAGCTTCGACCATAGGTTTTAGGCCTAGCTGTGCAGCCTTATGGCAGGCACGACGCCAAGAGCACCAATCCCGCAACTCACGCGCAGCATTTTTCCACTCACGCAGTTTATCTATAGTACAATTAAGCCAGTTGGCATTTGCGGGGTCGACCAACATAACTACATTGCTGGCACTACAGGCCCCCAGTGTTTTCATGGCGACTTCGAGCGCAGAAAAAGCTGCCAGATAGCGGGTCAGAACAACGTGGACGGCTCCACCAGGAGCCAACAGATCCTGTCCTTCATTCAGAAGGGTTCTGAGATTGGCACGCGCAGTAAGTAACTCAGCAGTATCGGTCGCGCACCCTGCTAGACAGGTACGCGTTTCCTGCCCCCAATCAAATGTGGTATTAATTTTATTAAAATCAGTATCCAAACCACGCCACATTGCTCCGATACTTGCTTTATGTGGAGCATTAGCGAGTTTTTCAAAAATCGTTTTACATTCAACGAGCGCCTCCAAGTCACTTTCACAATCTTCAGGTAAAGTGATAGCATGAGGCTCTAGCCGTTTACGGATTGCTTTTTGCCCCATAGAACGGGCTAAGAGCCACTTGTCTTTAGCGACCTGCCACTCTGCTAGCATTTCAGTTAAAGGCAGGCCATGAATACTGTCTTTCCAACGGATATCTAAATCCGTAGCCAAAGTGCTATGACGCGCAACCGCTGCCTGCTCCAACAACACGGCATCGCGCATGTCTTGCGCAGTTTCAGCAAAAGCCCAGGCGGCCATATGAGGTGACAGCAACTGCTGGCAAAGCGCGTTAATTTGCTCAAGGCGAAGAAAAGAGAGATTATTCGCTGGCAAAGCAAGAGCTTTGAGAACATCCTGTGCTGCATCTTGAAATGTATCGAATGCACTAAGTGCCTCATTGACAGCACCAAGTAGCTTGGCTTCCCACAATGGCGACCAGTCTGTTTGCTCAAGACCTGCCAGTCTGGGTGAGATGACAACGTCTCCAATACGCGCATAAAGCGTTGCCAAATCTTCAACAGACTGAAGGAGTGCATCATAGTCGGCTTTTGAATGGACATCGGCGTTTGCCCATTCAAGCGGAATACGTACGATAGAGGATTCCTGAGCGCGAAGAGTGACACCAATACCGCGATAGGGTGTCCAACCATTTCGACGAGGCGTATGTAAATCACGTACGTAGGTATTTAGTTCGGCACGAAGAGTATCCAGTGAGTACTTGGTCCGTGTATATTCCTCGGGTTGAAAATCCTCCAGCGCAGCTTGTGCTGTCTGAAACTGTTGTAGAACAGCCATTTTATTGGCTTTGGGTGAAAACAGGTCCAAACAGAATTCTGCGATACCCAACTTGGCAAGCCGCGCACGGACGACCTCCAGTGCAGTGCGTTTTTCAGCTACAAACAATACCGTACGGCCTTGAGCCAAGGTATTAGCAATGATGTTGCCGATTGTTTGGCTTTTGCCGGTACCAGGTGGACCAATTAGGACGAAGTTTTCACCAGCCGCAGCACGAGCGATAGCCTTGAGCTGAGAAGAATCTGCTTCCATCGGACAAACGAGATCGGCTTTGGCAAGTAAATCATCAAGATCGCCAGAGCAATCAAAGCCTGTCGGCAGGTGCGGATTGATTTGTTCGCTCTCTTTAACTCCATTCAACAAACGACTGGCTACATCGTTTGTGGCAAGATGATCTTTGCGCTCCAGAAGATCCTTCCACATCAGGAATTTTGCAAAACTCAATGTGGTCAGACTAACATGCTCCCGCACCTCCCATCCTGGAATATGACGAAGATGCAGCCGAAATGCCTCGATAATTTTCGGCACATCAAGACCGGACTCATCTTCTGGAAGCGCCTCACCTTCTAGAAGTGGAATACGAATGTCATATTCAGCGCGGAGCATTTCCAACAGCGTTGTATTGATCCGGGTTTCGTCACTATGCGCACGCAGCATAAACGGCGACTTGATGCTAGTCCGCTCCAAAATCACAGGAACAAGGATAAGGGGTGCAAGATAAGGTTTTGACTTATCCTGAGGTGTCCAGGCCAGAGCACCAATCGTCAGAAAAAGTACATTTGTGCCACCTTCCTGCTCTGAACTTCTCGCTTGACGATAAATCTCGGTCAGCGCGGTTTGAAGCTTATCCTCTTTCCACTGCACGACAATTTCACGTCGTGTAAGAGCCTCCTGAGCATAAGCTCTTGAGGCATCCTCATGATGCCGCCCTTGATGAAGAGCTTTATTTCTTGGATCATCGTCATCCATGAGGCCTGGCGCAGAAACGAAACGAAGCGGTTTAGCATTCCCGCCAGAACGCATGTCAGCAACCATGTCTTCGAGAGCTGCAGGATCTGGGCAATCGAGTTCAATCAGTTGCCGATCTGATTTCGGCAAATTCAATAGCCGGTTGCGTGCAGACATATCGAGCAAACGATTACACCAACGCTGCACACGGTCAGCAGGACGCTCTGGCAGGCGCTCTTCTTCCTGCTCTTCACGCAATACAGGAGCAGCTTCGAATATTGGCTGTCCAGCTAAATCGGAAGAAGCCTCATCCGTTGTATCATTTGATAAAACTGTAGAAGTGGATAGCGGACGAATACGACGCAGGCGTGCTCGGTGAATATCAATGATTTCGCGGAACGTATCCTGATCTTCGTCATCAATCTCACTCAGATGCGCCTCACCACGTTCACATGCAACAGTGAAGCCCGGTTTGGATAAGGCTGTCACCAGTGTCGTTTCAAAAACACGCAGATCATCAAGCTTCAAACGATTACGGATACCTGGCAAATCCTGAACGACCGATGCGCCCGCATCCTGCTGTGCGAGCCACAGACCAGCGAAAGCATGTCCTCGCGTCAGAACAATCAGGGGCCGAAGGCCAATGGCTTCCAAGCATGCTGCGAACAGAACTGTCGTGTCGAGGCACGTCGCCAGTCGTTCTTCCACAACCTGCGTCGGAAGGCGGATACGCTGGCCGTTTTCAACAAAAGACGCAGGTGGATTGATATAGGTAATATCAAGGGCGCATATGGCACACCACAGAGCTTGTGCCTGCGCCCACACCCGCGCCTTGTCGCCCTGATAACCTTCCAAGGATGGTGATTGTCCGGCTTGACGTAAAATATCGGATGCATTGCGTAAAATACGGGCTACTGCCGGATCATTAGGAAGAACGAAAGCCGCCAGAATATCGGGTATGCCCGACAATCCGCCCCATTCGTTGCGGGCGAGCATCCGAATATCATGTGCCGTTCTGGCAAGCTCAACTTCTCCAGCCCGCGCCACAACAGTTACGGTCGATTTTGACGCTTCACTCTGGGCAGAAAGCAATGCCCCGTCCAACGTCAGGTCACGGTCTTTTAGAACCCGAAGTTTCCCAGCGCCAATTTGTTGAAGAAACCATGAACGAGGGGTAAGAAATGGGGGCTCGCTGGTAATACTGATTTCGACAAGTTGATATGGATTTGTACTTTTGTTATCGAATGCCAGTTCTTCAAGGAGTGGTACACTATTCTCCCACAGACTTGCATTCACAGAGCCCTGCAACGCGATTTGAAGTTCAGGTTTGTTTTCAGTCAACGTGACGCCATCTTCTGTTTCAATCGGTTCATGCTCTGTATTCACTGAAAACTCCATCATGCCCGGCATATTCATGTATCCGCGTACCATGAGGGCAATCGGGACATGAAAAAACATCCATAATTCACTACAAAGAACTGTCAGGCATTAAGGCCAGCTTTTCAAGTCGCTTTCAGCCCCAAAAACACGCTCGACTGGAATGCTTGCTATGCTCCTTAAAGACAGTTGACGACTTTATTGCTTACCTGCACGAAGATCGGCACTGTGTTAACGTAGCATGACTTCACACATCACAAAGTTATAAAGACAAAGGTTTTGCTACAAGACGTTCAGCGATATAGTGAAATATCTTAATCCTGAAGGCCTCTGTTTATGTCTACTTTTTCTACCCTCCTTGACACCCTTCGCCATATGGCCGTCACCGAGAGCGAAAAAGGGACGTATTTTGAGGAACTGGTCGTCTGCTATTTGCGGACAGAACCCAGCTATGTCGATCTCTATGACAAGGTCTGGCCCTACAAGGAATGGGCCAAGGAAGAGGGACACCCTGTCAAGGATACAGGTATCGACCTTGTGGCCAGAGAACGGGGAACAGGCCATCTTCATGCCATCCAATGCAAGTTCTACGCACCAGACCACAAGATAACCAAGAAGGATATCGACACCTTCTTCTCAGCGTCCGGCAAAAGCTGGTTCTCCCATCGCGTCATTGTGGCAACCACGAACCACTGGAACAGCAACGCCGAAGACACACTGGCCAACCAGCACCCGCCAGTCAGCAAGATTGACCTGCTCGACCTTGAAACCAGCGTCATTGACTGGTCACAGTATCAGCCGAAACAGAAGCCTGTCCTACGGGAGAAAAAAAAGCCCCGCGCGCATCAGGAAACAGCCATCGGGAACGTGCTGGCTGGTTTCAAAAAGCATCAGCGTGGTCGCCTCATCATGGCGTGTGGCACAGGCAAGACCTTCACCAGTCTGAAACTAGCAGAAGAACTGGTTGGCGCTGGTGGCCGCGTCCTGTTTCTGGTTCCCAGCCTGTCCCTGCTCTCCCAATCCCTCACGGAATGGACCCAGGAAAGTCAGGTTCCCCTGCATAGCTTCGCTGTCTGCTCAGACAGTGATGTGGGAAAAAAGAAGGCGTCCAACGACGACGAAATCAAGGTCAAGGTTCACGAACTTCGGTACCCTGCGACCACAAACCCCGAGCGACTGGCGACCGAATATCAGAAACGTCATGACGCCACCCATATGACGGTAGTGTTCTCTACCTATCATTCCATTGATGTCATCAGTCAGGCTCAGAAAAACTATGACTTTCCTGAATTCGATCTGATTGTTTGCGATGAAGCGCACCGCACGACAGGTGTGACTTTTGGTGGAGAAGAGAACGACAGCGCCTTTGTGAAGGTCCACAATCAGGATTATCTGTACGGCCAGCGTCGTCTCTACATGACCGCCACCCCCCGCATTTATGGCGATGTGGCTCAGGAGAAAGCCGAAAAGGAGGGAGCCATCGTCTATGGCATGAACAATGCCAGGATTTTTGGTCCCGAGTTCCATGTCATCACCTTCTCCGAAGCGGTCAGACGCAAACTGCTGGTGGATTATAAGGTCATTGTGCTGGCTGTAGATGAAGGAACCGTCAGTGCAAGGCTCCAGAAGCTTCTGGATGATCCGGACAATGGCCTGAAGGTCGATGATGCCTCAAAGATTGTCGGATGCTGGAAGGCACTCGCCAAGATTGGTTTATCACAAGACGGTGTCGAAGACCCTGACCCCATGAAACGGGCAGTGGCGTTCTGTCAGGTTATCGCTCCTGACTATAAGGGACGTGCTCACAAGGTCAGCTCCATCCAGATTGCGGATATGTTCCAGAAGGTTGTTGAAGAATATCAACAACAGGATGATATCGAACCGGAAGCACGCCTGATCTGCGAGGCTGAACACGTCGATGGCGGGATGAATGCCAGCGAGAAAGAAGGCAAGCTTTCCTGGCTGAAGGAGGAAACGCCGGACAAAACCTGCAGGGTGCTGTCCAATGTCCGCTGTCTTTCTGAAGGTGTGGATGTTCCGGCTCTGGATGCCGTCCTGTTCCTGACCCCGAGAAATTCACAGGTCGATGTGGTGCAGTCCGTGGGGCGTGTCATGCGGAATGCTCCGGGCAAGAAACGGGGTTATGTGGTTCTGCCTGTGGTCATTCCTGCGGGAACACCTCCTGAGCAGGCACTGGACAATAATCTGGCTTACAAAGTCGTGTGGCAGGTTCTTCAGGCTTTACGGTCCCACGATGACCGCTTTGACAGCATGGTCAACAAGATGGACCTTCAGGCAAAGCCCGACACATCACGTATGGAAGTCGTCGCCGTCACCCAGAAGATTACCCAGAAGACGATGGCTCTGACGACTGGAATAGCTCAGAAAGCGCATTCGTCATACTCCCTTGGTAAGAAAGCTTCTCGACCAAGCGATGAGCAGTTCAAGATGGAGTTTCAGGTTGGCGAAATCGAACGGGCCATCTATGCAAAGATTGTCAAGAAAGTTGGCAATCGCCACCACTGGGAAGACTGGGCTGGGAATATTGCCAAGATTGCCCAGACACACATCACCCGCATCACTACCATTCTTGAGAACTCTGAGAATGTTGATGCCCGTAATGCTTTTGACCAGTTTGCGGGAGACCTGCGTTCAGAACTGAACGACAGCATTACCGATGAGGAAATCATCGAGATGCTGGCACAGCATCTGATTACCCGTCCGGTGTTTGAAGCTCTGTTCTCTGGCCACAGTTTTGTCTCCGACAACCCAATGTCGAAGGCCATGCAGTCCGTGCTGAATGCTCTGGACAGATACAGCCTGCACAAAGAAGCAGACACGCTGGAAGCGTTCTATGCCAATGTGCGAGAACGTGCTTCCGGCATTGATACAGCCTATGGTCGTCAGAAGGTCATCAAGGAACTATATGACGGTTTTTTCCAGACGGCCTTTCCAAAACTCAAGGAGCGACTTGGCATCGTCTATACCCCTCTTGAAGTGGTAGACTTCATCATCCGCTCCATCAACGATGTCCTGCAAAATGAATTTGGCCAGACACTGGGAAGCAAAGGCGTCCACATCATGGACCCCTTTACAGGGACCGGGACATTCATCACCCGCCTATTGCAGAGTGGTCTGATCACAAAGGAACAGCTTCTGCACAAATACCGGCAGGAACTGCACGCCAATGAAATCGTCCTGCTGGCTTACTACATCGCTTCCATCAACATCGAAGCCACATTCTCGGACCTGATGGACGGAGCCTATGAGCCGTTTGAGGGCATCTGTCTAACCGACACCTTCCGCCTCAGTGAACCGCATGATCTGATCGGGTCCACGCTGGAAGACAATAACAAGCGGATCAGAAAACAGAAAAAGCTTGATATCCGGGTCATTATGGGAAACCCGCCCTATTCGGTTGGACAGGAAAGCGGGAACGACAACAATCAGAACGTGTCCTATCCTGCCCTTGATGAACGGATTGCCAGAACCTATGCGGAACGTTCAACGGCAACGAACAAACGTGCTCTGTACGACAGCTACATCCGGGCCATTCGCTGGGCGTCTGACAGAGTAGGAAACTGCGGTGTCATTGGCTTTGTGACCAATGCGGGATTTCTGGACGCCAACACCGCTAATGGTCTGCGTCAGTGCCTTGTAGAAGAATTCTCATCCATTCATGTGTTCCATCTGCGAGGAAATCAACGGACTTCAGGAGAAACATCCCGCAAGGAAGGTGGCAAGATTTTTGATGCAGGAAGCCGTGCTCCGATTGCCATTTCCATCATGGTCAAGAACCCGGCAGCAAAGGAACAGGGACGTATCCTGTTCCATGACATCGGAGATTATCTGACCCGTGAGCAGAAGCTGAAACGCATTGGAGAACTGGCCAGCGTCAACGGTTTGACTGACGAAGGACTGTGGCAGACCGTCGCCCCAGATGAGCACGGAGACTGGCTCAGGCAGAGAGATGACAACTTCGGGAAGTTCATTGCTATAGGAAGCAAGGACAAAGATGCTGGGACGGTTCTATTTTCTACATATTCAGCGGGAGTCAAAACCCAGCGGGACGCATGGTGCTGGAATGCTGGAAAAAAAGCTCTGGCAAACAACATGCAAACCACCATTTCGGCCTATAATCAGGAACTGATGCGATTTAATGAAGCGTTCCCGGTCTTGAACAGGCAGACACGAGACAAAGAGGTCGATAAGTTTATTGATACCAACCCAACAAAAATTAGTTGGACCCGCGCTCTAAAGCAGGATTTAGTCAAAGGAAAAGACCTTCTTTATTCCTCTGATTGTCTTGTGAAGGGTGTTTACAGACCATTCACGTTCCAATGGCTCTATTTCAACAGGCGCATGAACGAAATGGTCTACCAGATGCCTCGGCTGTTTCCTGATGCGAAAGCAGATAATAGAATAATTATGATCAAGCAACGCCAGCCTGATGACAGTCAATTCGTACTGATGAGTAAGCACGTACCAGACCTGCAAAGCGATGGAGGAGCGCAATGCTTTTCTGAATATCTATACGAAGAGATCAGGACAGGACAGGACAGGACAGGACAGGACAGGACAGGACAGGACAGGACAGGACAGGACAGGACAGGACAGGACAGGACAGGACAGGACAGGACAGGACAGGACAGGACAGGAC
>NZ_JARDYK010000020.1:0-19695 GCF_029069195.1 Acetobacter fabarum | reverse complement strand
AGGACAGGACAGGACAGGACAGGACAGGACAGGACAGGACAGGACAGGACAGGACAGGACAGGACAGGACAGGACAGGACAGGACAGGACAGGACAGGACAGGACAGGACAATTATACTCGCCGGATAACAGAAGTACAAGAGAAGAATCTTGTAATTTGCATATCCGGTCCGGGGGAGGACCGACCATTCTCGACGATGATGATGTCCTCCAATCCAGACCTTCATCTTTTGCACGGCGGTCAATGTTTTCCGATGTTTCTCTACGAAACGGAGGACAGCCAATGACCACCTCTCAGGGCAGTCTATTTGAACAGACCCCTTCCCAACCACGTCTTGTGCGACGCGAAGCCATCACCGATGAAGGGCTGAAACACTTCCAGAATGCCTATCCTGATGAGACCATCAGCAAGCAAGACTTATTCTATTATGTCTACGGCATTCTCCACTCTCCTGAATATCGGGAACGATATGCTGACACCTTGCGGAAGGAACTCCCTCGCATACCCCGTGTGAAGACATATGAAGCTTTCAGGGCGTTCTCTGATGCCGGTCGCAGGCTTGGTGAGATGCATGTCAATTTCGACAGCCAACCCATCTATGAAGGCGTCAAGGTCGATTACGGCAAAGGACCGCTGACACCTGAAGCCTTCCGGGTTGAAAAGATGAAATACGGCAAGGGTAAAGACAAAAGCATCCTACATTATAATGACCGCATCACCGTCACAGGCATTCCTATGGAAGCCTATGACTACGTGGTAAATGGCAAATCTGCTCTGGACTGGGTTGTCGAACGCCAATGCGTGAAGACCGACAAAACCAGTGGTATCGTCAATGATGCCAATGACTGGGCTATTGAGACCATGGATAACCCACGTTACCCGCTGGAACTGTTCCTTCGGGTGCTGACTATCAGCCTTGAAACCATGAAAATCGTAAAGACCTTGCCAGCTCTGGACATTCTGGAAAGCTAGTTACGACTTTGAATTTATATTTCCGTCACTTGAAATTTACTCTCAACAGAACCAAAATTGCAGCTTTCACTCGACTCAAAAAATTCATACCTAATGATGATGGTGAATATCCAGATTAGCAATGAGGATATTCACCACATCAATAAAGAGTAAATTAAAATGACAGAAATTGCACAGGCACATGCGCCGTCAACCAGACATCATTATCTGCCTGATAAAATGCATACCCTTCATCCCACATCTGACACGCCAACACTTTCAGGACGACAGGCTTACCGTGTCGCGCTCCAACCATTGTTGCCGTGTCCACATCCGATGACAGGTGCACGAATTGCCGATTACCCGCATTCAATCCAGTAGAAAAAATAGAATCCAGATTTGAGCGTGCCGTTCCATGCCAGAGAGTTTCAGGAGGTGTTCCCGCAGGAAGATCAAGATTGATCGCTAATGAATGCCCTTGTGCAGCACGAATACGCTGACCGTCATGCGAAAGCGTAAACCTCTGCTTGTCATTCGACACCACCACCCGCTGCAATGCTTCTCTATTAAACTTTCTCCCTGTTTTTTGGGCGGCTTTAATCAAGTCCACCACAGAAACCCAGCCAGCAGGGTCAAGCGTTATACCAATACGCTCAGGTTCATGACGCAACACTAAAGAAAGCAGGCGCGCTATTTCATTGTCTTTCATCTGCCTGCACTTTCACATCCGGCGTGTGGGATAAGACTGTGGGTTGCTGAAAGAGAATACAAATTCTTATTTGCTTTTAAAAATTCTCTTTTTTGTTGTCGAAAATCTGCAACTGACGGTGTTTTTTCTGTCCATTCATCAAGTGCAGCAATGATAGCGCCATCTGTTTTCAGAACTGCATCTGCTAAACGCGCGGCACGCAGGTTCGGAACTGAATCAGGCTTGATTGAGAGCAAAACATCTAGCGCTAAATGAGCGTTACAAAGCTGATCTGTTAATATCGCGAGCGCAGCACCGCCCGACCGGCCAATACCATGAAAGCAATGAATAAGAATGCTATGATGAACATGCTTACGTCCAAAATCGATAATGGTATTCACGTCATCTTTTGTCGCTATCCCGTAGTCGTATTCATCATCGTCGATGTCTTCGAAGTGCATAATCAAATGGTCAGGAGCAGGTTTGACGTGAAAGCGCAGTTGATTCCGCTTTGCGCACGATGGGTCTTCAAGCGTTAACACAGCGTCGAAGCCCCTGCGTTTAATGCGTCGAGCACGGGACAAGTTTGTAACTGCAAGACAGTTTGACATCGTTAAAAAGTCGCACGAGGAAACTGCCTGACACAAGAGCAAAAACCGCACATCGCTGATGACTGGATGTGCTTGCGGCGCAGATGTCCAGCTCTAAGGCTGGGAGGGGCAAGTTCGCTCCGGCTCGCATCAGAGAGCACCCACAAACAAAGTGCGGGATAAGCCGCATGGCTTGCATGAAAAAATGTCGATTGTGATTGCCAGCAAAACTGCCATTTTTGCTGCCATCGATAACAAAGTACGCTGAAAAACCGGGATTCCAGCCCACTTATCAAGGTTCGAGTCCCGCAGTTCGCACCACTCATAACATATTGATTTAATTGACTTTTATGGCCTTTCCACAACCATAAAAGCCGAACCTTCTACAATCGGCTTCTACAAAATGAGCCGTCTGTATGTTGATTCGTATCCAATCCGGGTATCATTTCCGCAGAGCCGTTCCTTCACATATCCGTGATATTGTGGGCAAAAAGGAGCTATGGCTCTCCCTTGGCACTAACAAACGCGAGGTTGCCAAACCATATGCGTGTGCAGTTTTCGCAGAGACCGAAAGGCTGTTCCGTTCCGTAATGCACCTCAAGACAGAACTCAGCGAAGACGAAAACTTTATCAGGAATGAACTCCCTGAAGACGTGCAGGAACTCTTTGACCTGCTTATTCAGGACTACCAGCACAGGATTGCATCCTTACAGACGCAATATGACCATCAGAGACTCAGACATTCCATGGAAAGTCTGGAACAGGTGGAAAAGCTGGAGAAAGCCAGAAATCTGACTGGCAGAAGTGTGCATCTGCTGGAACGCACTGTCACAGACCTGAAAAAGACCAAAGCCAGCCTGCCAGCCCTGACGGATATTCAAAGCCAGATTAAGGACATGAAAGCCTTTCTGGCTCCGAAGGAAAAACCTTCTCCCCTCTTTTCAGAAGCGATTAAAATTTTCCTGGAAAGCAAGGACACCACAGTCAAATCCACTGTGGTCAAATCCTACGAACGCACCTTCAAACGCTTTCTGGAAGTTTGTGGGGATAAGCCTATGCGAGATTATACCGGGGCAGATGTCGGGCATTTCAAAGCCCTGATGGAACAGCTACCGGAAAGTTATGGCAAACAGCGTAACGACACCCGGACAGTTCAGGAATTTGTGGCAGATGCGAAGAAACGCAAGCTGGCTCGTATCTCCGGGAAATCAGTCAAAAACCATTTCACCAAGCTTTCGGGACTTTGGAAGCA
Source organism: Acetobacter fabarum (assembly GCF_029069195.1). Taxonomy (GTDB): domain Bacteria; phylum Pseudomonadota; class Alphaproteobacteria; order Acetobacterales; family Acetobacteraceae; genus Acetobacter; species Acetobacter fabarum_A. The sequence continues at coordinate 16,213 of NZ_JARDYK010000020.1, read as the reverse complement.
TTTCCTTCTGCGTGACCTTGTGGATCGCAATGTTTTCACAGGTGGCTGGCAGTTTGACACAAAGTCCAAAACCAATCGTGTGCGCTGGAGTGATAACGACTTAAAAGCCATTGCGGGTCAGCCCTGGCAGTTTGGCACCGTCAGCCACAAGACAGCGTCCATGATTGTGGGAATTGCCTCTTACACAGGGATGCGACTGGAAGAAATCTGTCGTTTAAGACCACAGGACATTCAGGAGATTCAAGGTATTCCCTGCATTCTGGTGCAGGACCACCCTGCCCTGAAAGGCAAACCCTGGACGGAATGGAGTGCGAAGACCGAAGCCGGAAGACGTGTTGTTCCCATCTGCACGACCTTACAGGAAGCCGGATTGCTTGACCTTGCACAAAGAGCGACAAACCAGAAGCGTCACTATCTGTTCCATGATCTGGACTTTAAAGGGCAGGACAAGAAGCGTTCTGCTCACTTCCAGAGAGACTTCAGCAAGTTCAAATCACGCCTTGGTATTGGCAGGAGCGTAGTGTTCCATTCGTTCCGGCATAACGTCTCTACCAAGCTCAGAAACATTCATGAGCATGGCGAGGGTGGCTTACGTGAATCCTGGATTGATGACTTTCTGGGACATGAAAGCCACGACAAGTCAGTCGGAAGCACTGTCTACTTTGATGATGTGGATATTGTGAACCTCAAGAGGGTTGCAGAAAGCGTAAAATATCCTGAGTTTTGGGATATAAGTTCTCTCTTTACATCCAAAATAAAATGCTAAGATTTTTGTATTTCATTGAACCTTAAACATTTTCGGAGGATCAAATGCGTGGAAAAACTGGAGGCTCCCTAACAACGGAAGAAAAGCCAATAGTTAAAGCTTTATTAAATCGTGGCATAACGGGACAAGATATTCAGAACACCATCAACATAGGCCGAAAAGCACCGGTTAATAGTGGTCGCATTTCAGCCGTTAAGACATCGACTATCACACCAGCTAGTGATGCAGAAGTTGAAGCTTACCTTTACAAAAAAAACTCATATGACCTGCAAACTGGTCTGAATATTGTAGATGATGAAAGAATTATAAAATCTCGTGAAGCAATGTTTCTCGCTGTTAATCTCTTCAACACTCCCCACCTAAAATTTAAAGCAGAAGGATTTTCAGTTTATGCAACTATCGCATGGACATATTTAGTTCATGAGTATTGCTCTCGCAACAACATACCCTTTGAAGACAAACACGGTCGCACTGCTACTCTTTGTGTATTAATTAAAAAACAGGAATTAAAACTATCTCCTGGAATCATAAAAAATTTAGAAGCTCTTAAAGAAATCCGAGACGCTGTTGAACATCGTATCACGGGTAACAGTGATGCCAATTGGTATTCTATTTTCCAAGCTTGCTGTCTGAATTATGACGCAACATTAGTTGCATGGTTTGGGACAAAAGTATCCCTTCAGAAGAATCTTTCTTTCGCATTGCAGTTTGCGAAACTATCAATTCCACAGATTGCATCAATACAAAACTTTAATGTTCCACCGCGTATTCTAGCGTTAGATGCTCGCTTAAACAAAGACTTACCTCTTGATCAGGAAGACATAGAATATCGCTTGAAGGTCATTTACACCTTAGACAAGGTTTCCAAAAGTGAAGCTAATGTACATTTTGTGAGCCCCTCATCTTCCGCAGGACAAGAAATCCATAACATTTTATTGCATGAACGTCTCGCAGATGACTTATACCCATTCAAAGCTAAGCCAGTCCAAGAAGCTGTTCAAAAGTCTGTAAAAATTATATTCAACATGAACTCTCATACACGTGCATGGAAAAAATATAAGATAAGACCCTTATCAAAAGATAAAAAACCTGAAAATACAAATAAGAAATACTGCGTTTACAATAAAGCCCACAAAGACTACACATACAATCAAAGCTGGATAAATTTTTTAATATCTGAAATAAATAAAGGAGAATTTTTTTAGACTTTCTATAGATATTCAAATCTAAATTATAAAAGACCTTCTATATTTTTCACTCGCCACTAGCACTTAATTTAGTTAGAATAGAACCAGAACAAAAAGCGTACGAGGATTTCCATGGCTATCACATCGCTTGAACTCTGTGCTGGAGCAGGAGGACAAGCCCTTGGTTTAGAAAGGGCTGGCATTGAGCACTCTGGTCTTATGGAAATTGATACAGATGCATGTGCTACTCTTCGCTTAAATCGTCCTAAATGGGCCATCCATAACGCTGACCTTACCACTTTCTCTGGCTCTCCATGGAAAGGAGTGGATTTGGTGACGGGAGGATTACCTTGCCCCCCATACTCCATTGCTGGGAAACAGCTAGGCCCTCAAGACGAACGAGACCTTTTTGGCCATGGTTTACGTGTCATTGATGAAACTCGTCCACGAGGCGTAATGATAGAAAACGTAAAAGGCATTCTATCTCCTCGTTTCGAAGAAGTTAGGACCGATCTCAGAAAGAAGCTACGAAAACTCGGTTATGATGTGCAATGGCGTCTCTTGAATGCATGTGACTTTGGAGTTCCTCAACTGCGCCCAAGAGTAATTTTTGTAGCTCTTCCAACTCAAGCAATGGACTTCTTTGAGTGGCCGACCCCCAACCCATCATCTGCTTCTACAGTAGGTGATAGCTTATTAGACTTAATGAGTGCGAATGGGTGGGAACACGCAGAAAAATGGGCCCAGCAATGTGACGATATTGCCCCAACACTGGTAGGAGGCTCTAAAAAGCACGGGGGACCAGACCTTGGACCAACACGCGCAAAACGCGCATGGGAAGCTTTGGGAGTGAACGCAAAATCTATTGCTGAAACTGCACCTGAACCTGGGTTTGTTGGTCATCCAAGATTAACAGTTCGTATGGCCGCTCGTTTGCAGGGTTTCCCTGATACGTGGGAAATTTATGGACGTAAAACAACTTCATATCGACAGGTAGCAAATGCTTTCCCTCCCCCTGTAGCCTGTGCAGTTGCGTCACAGATAAAAAAAGCGATTGAGGAAGCTGCAAAAATATCATTACCAAAAAAACGCTATAAAAAAACAACTATTTAAAGAGTATCAAGTGCATTGGCCTAAGAACCAATGCACTGTAAAGTAATTTTATTTACCATTATAATTTTTAATATATCTCCTTAATATGTTTTCTATTTTATCGCCAGTTTCTCTTTCTATATTTTCCACTCTACTGACATCATCCTCATCTAATGAAAATATAATTCTATTGTTTGTTTTTTCAGGAAAAGCCCAATAGCAAGAAACACAATCGACAGAACAACTCATACACTGTCTACGTTTAACTACATTACAGTTATGACAAAGGGCCTGCCAATTGCCAAGGTCATTGGTCCCTCCCCGCGTAAGAGGAATTTTATGGTCGGCTTGAAGCCCTCTTGTGCCTGGCAAAACATACTTTTTACATACAGCACATTCATAATTTGCTTTTGAAAAAACCTCTATTTTTTCTTTTTCTGATAAATAAGTTCTTACATTTCCTTCTTTAATTATATCTGAAATCAGCCTCCAAACAGGAAACCCATCCTTCATAGACGCTTCTAAATCACAACCTTTTTCATCACGTAACTCTCTCAAACGTCTGTCAAAATATTTTTGTCCTGTAACATCTAACAAATGTTTAGATTTTACCCAAGCTTTCGGGAAATTATTATCCAAGGGCTCTCCCCATAACTCCCTAAGCAAAATATTTTTAACTTTGCTTTTTTCTCCAACTTTTTTTAAATATTCTTCAATATCCATTATTAAAAAACTCCCAGATACAATGAAAACTGTATCAATGATATCAGGAAGCTATTCCGCTAACTAGGACCTATCATTAAGCTAGATTCAATATCTTCATCATAAAAATGGCGTATCAAAACCCCACGTTTCCGGGACATGGCAGAAAAGCTCTGGCTGTCATGTCTTGGTTTCATATCAGAACTGCGGTTTATGATACAGCCTGAACGGGGTTCATGGCTCTCCATGCTGTCATTCGTGAAGTATTCAGGATACGGGCTACCTCACTGACAGATTTCCCTTCCTCCCTGAGCCTCTGGGCGTGTGTTCTCTGATGTTTGGTCAGGGAACTCTTTCTCCCAAGATGCACACCATTGGCCCTGGCTGATTCCAGACCAGCTATACAGCGTTCCCTGATAATCTCCCTCTCAAACTCCGCAAAGCCAGCCAGAAGGGTCAGAAACAGCCTTCCCGATGGTTTGGCCGTATCAACCCCAAGATTGAGAATACGCACGCTTATGGCTTTTTCATGAAGCGTATCAATCAAAGACAGGACATCCACTGCATTACGGCCCAGCCTGTCCAGCTTCACCACTGTCAGCGTATCCCCTTTCCTCAGAGCCTTGAGCAGTCCTGAGAGCACAGGTCTCCGGTTCGCCAGCACACTTCCTGAAATTTTCTCTGTCCTGATTGTGCTCGAAGTCAGACCATAACGCACCAGTTCCTTGATTTGTGGGTCATTGGTCTGGTCGTCAGTTGATACGCGGGCATAGCCATAATCCATGTTATTTCTCCATCAATAATTACTCCATTGGTGATACAGATTTACGATACAGAAGTTTCATCAATAAAAATGCACTTATTCTACAATATCAGAAATATGTGTTTCTGGTATACTATATTGAAAGAATTTTTTACATGATGGAGACTTGCGTGACGTTTAACAGGCTCAGAAAGATGTGCTGTTCCCTGTCCTCTGACATGGAAGTTTTGTCATGATTATTATTGAAAAAATCTCGGATGGAATCAATATCAAACAGGCAACACCCAAGTATGAGGTTCTACTTTTATTTTTCAAAATACCTACCATATGTGCGTCATTTTTTACGTTTCTACTCGTTCTATTCGGCGGCAAAGAAAACACACTTGTAGGTATTATAGGCTTGTTTGTAATTATATATGTGATATGTTTGATTTGTTTCCCTCTATTCTGGGTATTAAAAACGGCATATTTAAAAATAATTGGAGTTAAAGCAGTAGACAAAAAATACATTCCAATATTAAATGAAGAATATTCAAATATAAAACAAAAAATTGATACTTATCAAAAGCCAATTATCTATGCTGATTATACTCATGCCATTCTTCAATGCCATGTTCATCGCGTAGGGTGGTCAAAAGTTATGGCTTACCCCAATTTCATTGCGTTCAATGGACGAGACTTCTTCATGACCGACAACATAGGCCGGATGATCAAGTTTAACTGGGATGACGTTCGCCAGTGGAGTCATGGTACACAAACAGGTGGAATGATATATGGTGGAAGCGCAACAGACCTTAGTATTGCACGTGCCAATGACGAACAGGCACTAGAAAATGCAAAGGTCAGTGGTTTCTTTGTGACCGTCAAGGATGTCAATCAACCAAAGTGGCAGTTCAAGACTTCAGATGAATCTCTCCAAAACAAATGGATGGAAATCTTCCGTCAGGTCAAAGACGGAACCCTGAAACTCCAGGCCTGAATGAATTCACATCAGTCAGACACTTCCCGTTTCCTGTCTGGCTGATGTTCCCTTTCTGACAGAGGATATGCACTTTCTGACCAGCATGGTGGCCTGCTTCTTCATGCGCTCAGGAGGTTCAATTCCCATACCCTGGAGACGTTCCAGCAAAGCCAGAACGGCAGAAGCATCCTCTGCACTGACAGCAGGTTTTCCATTGGAAGCCACCAAGGGTTTCCCTGCATTTCTGTCCTGTTTAATTTTTTCCAGAATAGCCAGTGTCAGCCACTCTCCGGCTTTCATGCCCTGCTTCTGGCTCTGTGTAATGACAGCTTGCCGGACATCAGCAGAAATCCCCCTGATGCCCCATGTTTTCGTAGTGTCTTCCATATGTTTCCTTCCCTGTTAAACAGCCCTGTCCAACCAGTATGACAGGAATACAGGCAAGGAAGACTGGACATTGCAAGGAATGGCTCAACAGCCAGTTTAACAAAGGATGTCCTGAAATCCGGACAAAAAAAGCCAGACTTGTGAGAATCTGGCTTCCATAACACAGATGGGGAACTACTCCATCCAAACTACTGTTTTTGTGTAAGTTTAGTATGCACAATTTTAGGTATTTTGTCAAATAAAAATACATATTTGTTAATAATATTGTTTGCATATAACTACAGTTTATATTTTACTTGCATAAATTAACATTTCATGCTTTAATAATGGAAAAAGCCAGATGCGAGAAACATCTGACTTTAACAAATGCGATGGAGACGAAACCACCGAGAGCAAAACAAGCACTGTTTTTATGAATTGATTATGTAGTATTTAAATGAATTAGTCAAGTAAAAAATGTAGTTCTCGTAATTTTTTCTTCATCCTGATTAAAGGAGAAAAATTTTATGGGATTAGCATTTAAAAAACCTGATGTAGCACTCGACAGATATCCATACGATTGGAGGATGAAAAGGTTCATGCCTTACAATGCCAATCTGTTTTTCATCATGGGTCAGAAATTAAAACAGCCTGATGCAAAAGGCAGAACATGGTGGGATAAACCTTACCATATCTCGGAATACGAAACCGTTTTTGACATGGCCCAGGATATTGAAGATTCCTATATCTCCATGAACTGGTTTTACAAATGCAGTCGCAGGGGCGAGTTTGTCGCGGTTTTTGACCATATCTGCATCGACCTTGATTGCTACAAATATGAAACCAACCCCACCATTCAATATCATGACCTTGGGGAGAATTATGAAATCCTGCTCAAGTTCTGCGATGACAACGACATTCCCCGTCCCTCCAATATCCTCAGTTCTGGCAGAGGGATTTATCTGCATTATACGTTTGAATGTCCTGTTCCAGCACGATGCAAGGGACGCTTTCAGGCCACCCACAGAGAACTGTTAAGAAAATTCATTCCATGGGGTGCAGATCAGGCCACCTATGATTTTTCGCGTGTCTTTCGTCTTCCTGGGAGTGTGAACTCTCAGCATCCAAGGCGTCATCGATGCGAGTTCCTTGATTACAGAGGGAAGTTCTATGACTTCTCGACCCTGTGCGACATGGTTCTTCCAAAGAAATACGAGGATTACAAAAAACAGAAGATAGCCAGACAGGAGAGGCGTGAAAAAGCCAGGGTTGAATATCTGGCTCGCAGGAAAACCAATGCGCTTGTTCCTGACGAACGTGAAGCCCAGGGTTTCAAGGGATGGGCCTCATGGGCCAAGAAAGGACTGTATGACCTGAAAACGCTTGGCTTCCTGCGTTACAGGGGACCTGTTCGCAAAGGGGAATGTGATATTTTCTGCCATGAAGCAGGTATCCTGCTGGCTCAGATATCCAATCCTGACAATCTTCCCTCCAATCTGGAACAATGGGCTGAAGGCGTGATTGATGAGGGATATATTGCCAAACATATGCACAACGCCATGCAGACCCTCTACAAGAAAGCCGGTCAGGACTATTCAGCCAAAAAGCGACACAAGGGCTACACGACTGGCACAAAGACCATCATTCAGAAATTAGGCATTACCCGCGAGGAAATGAAACATCTGAGCGTTCTCATTGACCATGAGGAAAGATTGCTCAGAAAACGCACAAAACGCCAGACTGAAGGACGTAAGGAAAGACCAACGAGTCAGGGACAGACCAGAGAAGCATGGCTTACGGAGAATAATCTGTCAGTTTCCAAACCATGGGAAGCCCTGAACATTTCCAGGGCAACCTATTACAGAATGAAAAAATCTAATATTTTATGATAATTTAATTCATAAATATCATGAATAAATTCTATTTCATATTTCCGTTTTTTTTGACTTGAAGAAAAGTTTTTTTCTTGTAAACATTTTCATCTTTATTATTTTTTGGATTTTTAATAATGCCACATATCGCAACAATTGACTCGAAAGAGGAACTTATTTTTCGAGTTCGCATGATACATTCTCTGCTAACTGAATATCCTGATATGGATTTTCTCAAAAAGCATGATATTTACCAATCAATTAGCCAAACTCAATTATGGATAGCTGTACCCTCTTGGGATGGATCTAGCTTTTGTGTAGCTCAAGCGAAACTGTCCACCCATCGCTTTCCCTTGGGAGGCTATCAAGATTTGCGTAACAACTGCGATGCCATTCCCGCAGACATCGGACGTATTGCACGTGAATTAGCCAAGCCAGTATATCTGCCTAAAACTCATCCTGCATGGAATGAAATTAATAACGTCACCCAAAAATTAGGAACTCATCCCCGTGCTGACGCTAATGCGATAGAGGTTATTTAAAAACGCTTTCTTGCCCTCATTAAATGAGGGCATATTTTTTATGAGACAGGTGGGGACGGATAACTATGGATTATGAAATCCACCCAACATTCTTTTTTTTCTTTTTTTCTTTTGGTTCTTTTCTTTTTCCATATCACTTTCAGATGAATCAGGCTCATTTTCTCTGTTTCTTGTGATTCACTCTGTCAGGTTCGTTCCATATCCCCCGTAAATCTCCATAATTGACCCGTGGAGACGATTTTTACCCTACAGGGGAAGATTAACCCTTCGTTCCTGTTCCATGTCTCTGTGTGGCTTATTTCGCGTTTTACCTGTTCCACCAGATTCATCTGGAAAACCTGTTTCTGGTTTCAAAGGTCACTACAGATTTTTTTGTTTTGTAGTGAACTTCCGGTTCCCTCCATAAATGAACCATAGAAGCATGGTTTTCCCGTAAAGGGTATAATCTTCCCTGAAAGTCTGTTTTGGCTTTCAACGTGGCTTATTTCTCGTTGAAACAGCATGTTTGATGCTTTCCCATCCGGGGTATTTCGTCTGTTTCTGATTTTTTCAACACATAGTCGCACAGGTTTCCTGTTGAACCTTGCTGTGTTTTTTCTCTTACCAGTCAACAGAAAACCCTGTTGACCATTTCATGCAAAACACACCACTGAAACAACAAACAAACCTGTTGATTATGTCCATTAATATTATAACTATTTGATATATTTATTTATATAAATACATATAAACATTGCATTTAATGTAAGTATAGTTTATAAATAACGTATATTTAAGGAGTTATTGAATGGAGTAATACTATGATAAATTACAGCACTGTCTTTTCCCTGTTATCTAAAGGCATCAGAATCCCGGATAATCGTTCCTGTCCCTTGGCTGGACGTTACCTGCGTTGTTTCTCTTCTGCGCGTGAAGTCGGATATAGTAGCAGTTTCTACATTCGTGATTTTGTCATGGTGAATGCCCCAAGAACGGCTGTTGCTGATAAACTGGTAGAGTTGGGACGTGACATTCTTTGGATGTTTCCTGAGTTCATAGAGGTTCCTGATACAGTTCAGGATAGAACTGCCTACAGACGCACAGTGCTGGAAAAACTGGTTGAACCTTACCTTCAGTCTTTCATCATCAAAAAAGGCATGGATTTTACCTATGACAGGATGCTGATGCCCGCATTGGGTGATTGTCGTAAATCATTTTCACAGGCTCAGAAATCCACTCTCAGAGCCATATGGGAAGGGTTGAAACCCGCAGAGATTTCCAACCTATGGTGGAACAATGATTTTTCCCGTTTCATGACCAGTCTGGAAACTGACAAGGCGTTGAAAGCCCTGCTGAGACAGATAGAAAGACCCGGAAAACTGGCTCAGTGTCCCATGTCAGAAAGGAAGAAAATTCACGCAAAAACGCATCTGGTGCTGAACGTGGAAACAACAGGTCAGGGACCCCATGACCAGGTGCTTCAGATTACGATTACAGACCATAAGGGGCAACTGGTGCTTAATCGTTTCTGCAAGCCTTCTGTGGCGATTGCAGAGGGAGCCAGCAACTACCATCACATGACCAAAGACGTGCTCCAGTATGGTGCAAGCATGGATAACAACAAGGTCTCCACATGGCCGGATATTTACCCTGAGATTGTCAGTCTGCTTGAAGGAAGAACCATCAGGGCTTTCAGGGTGGATTTTGACAGCTACATGATCAAAAGTAGCTGTAGAGCCTTTAATCTTGATACGGCCTGGATGGAAACCTGTCAGTGGGAAGACATGAAGCTGTTCCTGAACTCTGCTACCCGTATTGGCAGGGAGTTAGCCGGGGAACTGGTCACGGCGTATGAAAAAGCCACTGATGAACCGGGTCAGGTTATTCCCTTCCCGGCTCACCGTTGGCAACAGTTTGCAGGAGACACAGTTAGTCAAATCTGATGGACATCATGCAGTTACGACTGAACGCTAACCACTTTAGAGAATACGTCTTCTAAACCATTCATTTTTCGTATGATTTCATCGTCATTAATCGTAGGAGTTTCGAATAATGAATCTCTCCATTTCTGTCCTTTTTCACGCTTAACGGCCTTTGCAAAGGTTCCAAATTCTCCAAAAACGATATGCTCACATATTCTTGTGATCATACAAAGATTTTCATCATTACCACCAGAAAATTCTACAGCCCAAATTGGATAAAACTGACTTATCACTGCTTCATCTTCATTCGGTTTGATATGTATTTTTAATCTACCCTCGACGCCTTTTTGTCCTCCATTTACACCACCAGCTCCTACTCGATAGTACGGACTTATTGTTTTCTGTTTTACAATATAAATCCCATACCGAAATGGGGCTGGTAATTCGCCAAAATTAAAACATTGATTGACATGATTATTAATTTGTCCTGCATTATAGAAGAAAATTTTAGGTTTTATGGACATGCTTTATCCTCCAAAAATGAAAAATATACTGAAGTAAGCAATGAAATAATTCATCAATTATATCATGCCTGCTATGAAATTTTTATTATTATGGTAATAAAGTAATTTATTCAAAAATAAACATAATATTTTTATTTGTTGGAAATTATTATATAATTGTATTTGAAAGTCACGTTCATAAAATGTTGACCATTTATTTTTTAAGGAGATTTTAATCATGCAATTTCGATTATTAGAGAACAAAGGCACACCCAAATGGGAAATCAGTCGTTGGACATATAGCCCTGAAAAGAAACGAGCCATCAAGGAAACCCTTGGTTCTTTCCCCTGCTACTATTCCTTGGTTTCCCGTGACATTCTGGATAAATGCACCACGCAGGAAAAGGCTGAGGTGATGGAATGGTGGCGTGTCACCAGTGAAGCCGTGAACAGGGAACGTGTCAGAAGTCAGGTCACAAAGCTTCCTGTTATCTTCAAAGACCTTGAAACCCTGCTGGATGTTATCCAGGACAATCCTGAAGACCTGGCCGAACTCAAAAACCATGCCTATGCGTTGAAAGATGCTGTCAGCAAGGTTGTTCGCAGGAAGTCACGCCAACAGAAAAATCAGGAAGCAGTCAGTAAGCATTTTCTTGACCGAAAATTATGATGAAATTTTTAAAATGACCCACATTCTTAATCAATTACTTATTTACTCTTACAATCAGGTAGGTCAGTATCAAGAGATGGGTCTACTTGGTAAATCTTCCAGTCATTCCCCTCACGTTGTAATCTGACACATACAGCTTGCGATTCACCAACCTCTTGCGGAACGCTCATGAAAAGCCGAACAACAGAGTTATTCCGGCTTTTCTCTATCTCTGTGGTCTTCATACCGGAAATCCATTCCACACTAAAATCCTGCGTATGTGTGAAATAATCCCTATCCCCAGCCAAATCACCGTAAACTCCAGCTTTATAAGCATGAATTATTTTTTTATATAGCTGACTTGTAACATAATTTTTTATATCCATGTTACAGAACAAACCATCCAATTCAAGGTTTGGTTTTTCCATAAACGGCTGAGCGCATGCAGTCATGTATTTTTGATAAAATTCCAGAACCTCCTGTGCTGGTTTTCCACTTTGGGCATATGCCCAGAGTGGAAAAAGAGTAAAAATACAGAGTGATAATATTTTATATCCGTTTCGGATACCGATAAATTTTATAGATTGGTTTCGCATTGCGATATACTGGTCCAGGATATAAGCTGTTCTGTTTAAAATCTGATATCCAATTACTACCATCGAACATACACATATGTCCATCTGGGTGCCCTGTGATAGGTTGGATAACGGCAACATCTCCTGCTTGGAATGGCCCCTTTGATGAAACCTCACAAAACCCCGCTTTTGTGAGAGACGATCCATAATCTTTCGCATGCAACGTGTTTATCAGACGAATGCCTCCCGCGTCGACGGCTCTACGAGTGTATTGTGCACATTGCCCGTGGCTTGTTGGTTTGGCGTTCGTCCGAAGGTGCTGGATTGCCCTATTGACATCCCACGGCATATTTTTCTCCATGATTGATTTTTTGAGGAAATCTGTTGATGGATCATCAAACAACAAAAACCCGTCAGGAATTATTCTGACGGGTGACATGAAAATGGCACACAATACGTTCTGGTAATTGCGTTTCTGTCTCTGAGGATCAAAGACCTGATATAATCAGGTTATCACTGGATACAACGAAACCAATGTAACTTACACAAAGCATTCACCGCGCTCACTGTCAAGCCATAACATCTAGCATAGTCAACAGGGTTTTATGTTGACTATTTCACTATTTTTATAAAATCACATCAACACAAAATTATGTTTAAGTTTTCAGGTATGTAACACATTTTATGTAAAGCACCTGCATTATACCTATAAAATACCTTTTCTTCTTATTGTCTGTTTTCTCATCTTGTTTGCCATCTCCTTTGTTATCTTTTGAATATAGCCAGGCATACCAGTATCCGCTTTGCGTCTACTGGTAACTGGCAAGGGGGAAAATGCTTTTCCCCCGTTGACCCCCATTTAAGCAGGAGACCCATTTCATGAGTGAAAAAAGAAAACTGAAAAAATCGTTACTGGTTCGTCTGGATGATGAGCAATATGCGTGCATCATAAACCATGCCAGACAACGTGACATCACAGCCAACAGTCTGGTCCGTGAGTGTCTGGCTGGTGCTCTTTCTCCCTCTGATACATATCAGAAGGTCAAGCCAGTCAAAGCCTATAGTCCACGCACACCTCCCAAGCCGGAATACATCAAGGAGCTTTACAGGCTCAGGGAAAGCACGGCTGAACTGTGTGGGGCACTGGTGCAATACGCCATCAAATCACGTCAGGAGGGTCATGTCATGGCTCATGCTGAAGCAGAATCCCTTATCCCTGATGTGCGTGAAGCCGTGCGTAATCTGGACAGGCTCCGCAAGAAGCTTGAAGGAAAATAATGATTAGCGGGGCTACACGTGGCAAGGGTGGCTCAGGACTATGGCGTCACCTTCTAGGCTCAGGACTCATTCTTTGAGGTAGAAGATGAAGCTAGCTGCGATGTGGATTGCGGACATGAATGTATGAGCGCAGCGGTCGTATCGTGTTGCCACCCGTCGCCAGTCTTTCAGCTTTGCGAACATGTTTTCGATCAGATGGCGCTTTGTATACAGATGCCAATTGTAAGGTGGTTTTGATTTCCTGTTCTTCTTTGGTGGAATACAGGCGGTGATGTTCCGGTCTGCGAGAGACTGTCTGATTTTATTGCTGTCGTATCCTCGATCACCGATGACTTCCTCTGTCTCATCGGGGAGGTCTGCCAGAAGCACGTCTGCGCCTCTGAAGTCGCTGACCTGTCCAGCTGTCAGATGAAGGCGGACAGGTCGGCCCTGATCATCGCACATGGCATGAAGTTTTGAGTTCAGGCCACCTTTTGTGCGTCCAATATGGCGGGGAAAAGTCCCTTTTTGAGCAGGGACGCCGATGTCCGGTGTGCCTTGAGGTGTGTTGCATCGATCATCAGACGCTTCGAACGGCCAGCCTGTTCTGTCAGGGCGACAAAAATCCTGTCAAAAACACCAAGGCGGCTCCACCGGATAAAGCGGTTATATAAAGTCTTGTACGGACCATACGCTTTCGGGGCGTCTTTCCACTGAAGACCGTTACGGATGACATAAACGATCCCACTCAGAACACGCCGGTCATCGACGCGTGGTACTCCGTGCGTCAGAGGAAAAAACGGCTCAATCCGTTTCATCTGGCGCTCAGACAGCATAAACACATCACTCACAGGCCCACCCTCCATCGGTAAGCCTGTGAATCACAACATCTCGCTCAGTTCAATAAATTAATAGGTCCTGAGCCTAGCATATGACGTAAACGGCAGCTTTGGGGGGGGAAGCAGAATGTCGGCTTTAGGAGATAATACGCTGTCTGGAGAATTTCCACTGAACTCTGGTTCAGCAGAAAGACTCTGTTTCATTATTTTTTACAAGCTTCTCCACTCATTCAGATGATCCCATCTGAATGGGCTCTGCTTTGGCAGACCCGCCGAGCGTGATGTTGTCGGCGGGATCGCCCGACGCAAAGATCATCACCTGCGATGGTGCTGTTTCGATTGGCACGATGGGAGGTAGACACCCGCCGTATCTTCAAAACGATCTGGACGTGCTGTAAGAGGCATCGATACAACATCATCGCTCCGATGGTCAGTATAGACGAACGTCAAATAGTAAGAATGAGCCTCGATCCGAGGGTCACCATTAAACATTTTGTCCCATTCCAGCAGGTCACGCCGCAGCGGTGATCCAACGCCGCCGCTGCGGGTCCAGACCGCCGACACACAGGTCGAAACACGTTCGACGCGCACGATCAACCGCCCATTGAGAAACGCCTTTCCATCAAGCTCGTCGTTGAACCTCGTATTGAGATTGTAGGTCAGTTCCTCCAAAGACTCCGGTCTGGCATCCGCGTGTGCGGTGCCGCCGATGCAGATGGCGCAAATCAGGCTTAGGATAGCGCGGATCATCAATATCGTCCTTCCAGCAGAAGCATGGCCTCGTCGTGCCGTCTCTTGACCAGGCCACGCAAGACCTTGCCTTTCGAGCGCACCTGCTCCTCAATGATCCTCACGGCCTTGCGTTTATCGCCACTGTTGATCGCAGCACGGACGCCCGGCCAACCTCTTCCTGGATTATAGACGAACGACACGAGGGCGTCGAACTCGTTTTGTGTCAAATGGACATGGGAGCCCCGGCGAACGATCGCCTCATAGCTGGGGAGATTGACCTGTAGAAGACGTCTCTGCTGATCGTCCGTCAGATTGACGAGATTTTTATTATCATGGGCGAACTTCTTGGCCGCCTCGCCACGCAGGCCGGCCCCCGCCGCCACGCGAGACACCAGACTAGAGTTGATGCCGATATCCAGCAATTTTTGCTCAATCTCCGCCCGGGAACGATCGCGCATGTCATAGCCAGGCCCGAGTGTTACCCCGGACGCCCCACCCGGCCAGTGCAGACGGTTGCTGACGCCCTTTTGCTCCTCATGGCGTTCAATAAACCCGCTTCCTTGAAGCGACGTCTTAGTCCCGCTGGAAGCACGTTTCTGCTGATCGTCCGTCAGAATGACGAGGTTTCTGTTATTCTGGGCGAACCTCCTAGCCGCTTCGCCACGCAGGCCGACCCCTGCTGCCACGCGAGACACCAGACTAGAGTCGATGCCGATATGCCTCAATTTCTGCTCAATCTCCGCCCAGGAACGATCGCGCATGTCATAGTCAGGCCCAAGCGTTACCCCGGACGTCCCACCCGGCCAGTGCAGACGGTTGCTTCTGCCCCTTATCCCTTCTTGGCGTTCGATGAAGCCGCGCCCATAAACCGACGTCCTGATCACGTTGAGGGCACGTAACAATTCTGACGATGACGGGGTTTGGGACGGATTATAGGGACGGTTTGATCCAGACATGTTTCCTCATTTCCTGTGGTTTGATGCCACAGATAAGCTAAAAAAATAATCAGTATGTCGTCCTAGAGAAACGCGTGGCCTAGGCCATTTCCGCAGCCCAGAAACTGATCGAAGTCAGACCTGTGGCCCGGGTAAGGGTTTTCTGGGGTGACAGATAGCGCCTGACGGCGCTGACGAGTTGGTGTTCGCTTATGACACATGTCAGGGCGGGGTTCTGGTTAGTATTCGACATGACGTGTCCTGAAATGCAGGCACAAAAAAAGCCCACCGGGTTAGGGCGGGCTTTGCGTGTCGCGTGGGGGCCTCGCTACAGATCAGTGTAGCAACATTATTCGAACTCTATTTAATATGTAGCAAAAACCGCGCGCGGATACCAGATGGAAAATAGGCTGGTGGGACTTCATCAATATCCGGTTTCGTGAAATTTTTAGCCACCCGCAAATGTCCGGCATGAGGCGACTGCGGCCACTGCACTTTCACATCTCCCTCTTATTTACCCCTCTTTTTTCATGCGTGGTCTGCTTTTGCTTTCCCAACAATGTCATAGCCAG
>NZ_JARDYK010000019.1:0-20673 GCF_029069195.1 Acetobacter fabarum | reverse complement strand
GCTTGTGCTGGTGGCGTTGGTAGCGAGGCTTATCCCGGAGATGGTATCGCTGTTCAGCAGTCCGGTGGCCGTAAAGGCGGAGTTGCCCAGTGTGGGGCTCTGACCATAGGTGCCGGCCTGATGATTGGCGGTGATGCTCAGCGCTGCGGGCGTGATGGTGTATGCACCTGCAGAGTAGGAGATGGCGTAGTTACCCAGCCCTGATCCGGTGGCGTTGGAGGCTGTGATGGCATAGTCGCCGACGCTGCTTGTGCTGGTGGCGTTGGTAGCGAGGCTTATCCCGGAGATGGTATCGCTGTTCAGCAGTCCGGTGGCCGTAAAGGCGGAGTTGCCCAGTGTGGGGCTCTGACCATAGGTACCGGTCTGGTGATTGGCGGTGATGCTCAGCGCTGCGGGTGTAATGCTCAGATTGCTGTTATTGTAAGCATATGTCACCTGATACATATCAAAACCGCTGGTTTTTCCCCAAAGACCATAGAGACCTGAGTTGACAGTACTTTGTGGCGTTGCGTTACTCTGCCACGTTATGGCTGAAGGCAAAATGGCGGACGATATATCCTGACCGTTCTGGTTTATCGCTGTGCTGATTGTTGCGTTTGTAACTGAAGAACTACCGTAAACCTGTGCGCCGCTTGCCGTAATGGTTACGTAAGGAAGGGAGGACAGGACCGGATAGGGGGAACCTGTAGTCCAGATCGATGGATTGACGAAAGCATACGGACTATTTGTGGTGCCTGGGCCATTACTGCGCCACTGCTCCGTCGTCAGCCCTGTAATATTGGCGGAAGAGCCTTGACCAACTGCGGGAACAGAGTGTGCAATGGTTGTGTCGTAATAGGCGTCTGTATAGTTGCCAGAGACTATTTTGCCAGAAAAAGCGCCGATTATAGCATCAGCACTTCCTGTTACAGTGCCTTTGGCATAGGCATCGGTAATATTGCCTGTGTTGCCTTGCCCAACAAATCCGCCAACATACGATCTGTTCCCGCCTGTTACGTTACCGGTTGCATAAACATCAGCAACATCACCATTATTAAAACCAACGGCACCACCAATAAAGGACGAGGCTCCCACGCTTATGGTGCCTGTGCTGTAAGAATTGGAAAGAGAGCCAGCGCTATCATTTCCGCCTATGATGCCCCCTACGTAACCACCTGTAACGTTATTATTTGTTACGGGAATATCGACAGATGAAAAGACATTTGTGATGCTGCCGTTGTTATAGCCAGCAACGCCACCAATATTACCAGGTGCTGAAGCAATTTGCCCATGGCTATAAACGTATGCAAGCGTAGCGGCATTGAAACCTGTAATACCCCCGATAAAGTTGCTCGTAGCGTTCAGCCCCGCAATGTTCACTGTGGCATAGACGTTCTGGATGAGATTGTTGTTCTCTCCGGCAATGGCCCCCGTTTCTCCTTTGTAAAATGAATTTGTCAGATTCGCGTTGATCAGACCAAGATTTTCAATGGTGCCGTAATTCTGACCGAACAACCCGATATACTGTTGCGTGCTATCGCCATGGATGGTCAGGTTGGAGATGGTATGGCCCAGACCGTTGAATATGCCGGAGAAAGAAGAGATTGGTGCTGCCGTGAGTGTGCCAAGGCCCGTAGCATCGAGGTCGGTGGCGAGAGCGTAGTCACCAAATAAGCTGACGCCTGAAAGCTGGTTCGCACTGGAGAGAAGGGTATAAGCACTGCCGTCGATAGTCAGGGCAGGTCCTGCCGCGACATTGGTGAAGGAAATTGCGGACCCAGTACCAAAGTTCACCGCCCCATCACCTGCGCTTGAGCCGTTGATATTGTTGTTGGTGGTCAGGGTCAGCTGACCGGCTCCACCCACGGTAATACCGGCATTGAGCGTGATGGAGTGATAGGCGGACAGGATCAGGCTGGCTGTGCTGTTCCAGCTTAGCGCGGCGTTGAGCAGAATGTCCCCGTTGCCCTGGGCGGAGTTGCCGTAACCCAGGGTGGTGCTGGCCGAAGTCTGCTCGGTTACACTGCTGCCGCTGTTCAGCGTTTCGTTGATGGTGCTGGCGGCCGCACTGTCGATTGTCAGGTCATCGGGGTCCAGCAGCCAGCTTCCGCCCAGCCCTGCGCGGATAGTAGCGGCTCCTATGGTCAGCGTATGGGCTGAGGTCTCGATTGTGCCGCCTGCGCCATTGCCCTTGCCGGTGGCTTTCAGGGTTGCGCCTGAGGCCACGGTGGTGCGGCGGGCAAGGTTGGCACCACCTGTGTGGTCGGCGCCAACCAGAATCTGCCCGCCCTTGCGTCCGTCCCTGGTTGCGGAGGCATTCAGAACGCTCTTGCCGCCAAGGCTTATGCTCTCCCCGTTGGTGTGGATCAGCCCGCCCGAGCCATCCGCATTGCTGGCACTCAGCGTCGTGCTGTCCACCGTCACGGTGCCGTGGGGCGCGCTTAACCAGACCTGCCCGTTAATTGTTGTGGTGCCGGTGGCCTGCACCAGTCCCTCGCGGTTACCCGCCAACGCATAGACATTGCCTCCGGCCGAGGCCAGCGTAGCGGCCGCCGCCTTGATCCGCCCGGTATTGGTAACATTGCCTTTTGCCTTGCTGTCCGCCACCACATAGATGCCCGCCGGGCCATCGGCCTCGCTCAGCACCACCTGATTACCCGCCACCAGAGCCGCCGTGCCGCCTGCGGCATTGATTTCGCCACTGTTGCTCACAGCCGCGCCTACCAGTACCACATTGCCGCCGGTGCTGGTGATCTTGCCCGCATTGGTTACGGTGCCGGAGGACTTGCCGGAAAGGGCGACGTTGCCACCTTTCATGAAGGCACTATTGGACGTATCGCGCGTGGAGGCCACGAAACTGCCGCCTGTGACCACCGTGCCACCGGGGCCGACCACCACCCCATTGGGGTTGATAAGGAATACCGTGCCGGTCGCTCCCAGATGCCCCTGAATGGAAGAAAGCTGATTGCCCGTCACCCGGTTAAGAGTGGCCCCACTGGCGTTGTTGAACTGGACCGCACCGCCCGCACCGATGGAAAAGCCCTGCCAGTTGATCACCCCGCGTGCGGAAGACTGGTTGATGGTGGTGGTGGCTCCCGCGGTATTGATACTGCCAGACCCGGCAACATAACTGCCCCCCGTAGGCAGGGCCTGCGCCCAGGCAACAACGGGGGTGAGGGCGGTCACGCCAAATAAAACTATGCGGATCGTCAGGGTCATTGATCAGTCTTCAGTTCTGTGGGGAAAGGCGGGAAAAAGTCAGCCCTTACGGGACTGTGGGGAGACATGTGGTTACGAGGCTTTGTTGGGACGTTACTCTGTATGGAATGGCACCGTCTTTAACGCCGGTTTCGTTTCAATTTATACGAAAGTTTTATGAACTTCTACTCTTATTGAATGATTGCCGCAGCCATGACGCGATTCATCAAAATGCAGCCATGTTTTACCCACTTAACGCAACAATCTGGCGCATATTATTGCTGGGCATGTCTTTAGGCGCATAAATCACCACGCTGGATACTGATCGCGCGATGGATCGTTGATTTGCCGACCTTGAATAAAAAAGCGATTGCGAGAAGTCATTCACAACCCTTGTTCCATCAGGCATTGAGAGATGGTGATATGGCAAGGCTTTCGGGGACATACTCCCCAGACCCTTATCTGGCGACCTGATCCGGGACCCAGTTCGCCAGAGGTATAAAAATCAAACAAAAATTCTACTTTGAAAGAATAATAAAATGATCATTAGAATACAGTTCCTTATAACCTAATTTTTTTACATATGTGACGATAAAATTATTCTCACTTTTTTTTCTAAACTCAACCATGGAAATATCATTTTCCTTAAAGATTTTGTAGAAAAAATCAGAATTTTTATATATTTTTATTTTTTGATCTGTATTAAAAAAATCTATTATTTCATTTTTGTGCCCCCAGTAACATAAAGACAAATCCTCACAAACAACCTGCCCATTATTTTTCTCAATCTTCAAAATCAAATCTGAATAAAATTTGCTTTCTTTTTTCTCATTTTTTAATGCATGATAAGCACGAGTTAATTCAATAGGAATAGGAAAAATAAAAACAGGAAGTATGATAAATATAATCATATTAAATATATCATTTTGATTTTTTAAGTTGCAGAATCTTTGTACATAAATTCCTAAAGAAAGAATAAGTGCAATAAGTAGTTCAAAAAAACAATTATAATTAACACCTTCGGCAGAGGCCTGCATGACACCTAAAATAAAGGAGAGAAAAACGAAAGGTAATATAAAACTCATAATAAAAAAACTATTGGAATATTTTTTTCTGTTTTTCAAAACTATAAAAAAAACAGCACAAAGGGGAGATAGCTCCACAAGCTTTTTTAATGTTGTTATAGACTGATGCCAGTTGATAACCCTTTTGTTTTCAAAAACGTCTATTAGAAAATCTGGGCCATATTCGGCATATGAAATTCCGAATAATAAGGATAGAAAAGATAATCCAGAAATTATAAAAATAAAACATGATTTTTTGTCAATAAAATATAAGTATATGATTGTAGATAATGGGAGTGCAAGGAGATTGTGCTTAATGAATCCAGAAAAAACCATTAAAAATGCAGAAATTATAATCATTTTTTTATTTTTATAATACAAACACAATAAAAATCCTGCAAGCATCAGACTATTGGAAAGCCATTGCGGGTCATTAACAGAAAAATAACTACAAAATGTTGTTTCTGAATATATAAGAAATGACAAAGACGATATTATTCCGCAATAAAAAATATTAGATAATTTAAAAACAATCATAAAAATAATAATTGATGTCATTATTATGGAAATAATATTTATGAATCTTCCTGCAATAATATTATCCCCAATAATTTTACCTAACCCACCGACAATAATAAAAGAGAATGGGGGATAATTATTGGTTATTGTGGAAAATTTGTCGGGGTATAAATGCTGGCCATCTTCACTCTGGAATGCTGCATCTGCAAGATAGGCATTCCATCCCTCATTATATTCTAATGGTACATGTTGAGTTATCAAACAAAGCGGACGAATCATAAGCAAAAAACTCGTAATTAATAATATAACCGTTATACTTTTCAAGTTTTTATTTGCATATGCTTCGTTCATAGAAATCTCCAGAATAATTACTGGAATTCTTAATAGCAGACATACTCTGGCATGAGAAGAAAGAGGTGCCCCCCATTGTTCAGACAGTTTTTGGGTTTGAATAAGCTGGAACCTTGTTGCTGTTATGCTGCCATTTTGGCGGCGTTGCTGTTGGCCATCGGGTCCGTGGTTAACCCCCGACCAGAGGGCACCGGCATGTGATAATAATCATCGTCTGATGCACGCCGTGCTTCGATGTCAGTTCCGCAAGCGTTTGCTCACCACGATCGCCTCCAGCGCGACCTGCGGCTTGAACTCACTCCAATACCGTTTCGCGTAACCTTACTCATAATACCGGCCTTCTTTCATGGCAGAGTTATAGCTTATTGCCGTGTTCGAAAATCGGGGGCCATTTCTCACAGGGAATGCCTCAAAAACAAGCAGTTTTTAGAACCTTCCACCAGCAATGAATAGTACAGAAAAATTCCTCCTTTATTTTAAGATACTACGCCCTTTCTACATAATTTTGGGCAATTTTTTCCCCAAAATTAATGCCAGGTTTTTCAATGAAAATAAAAGTAGCGCATGAAATCATGCAAGATATGACAAGAGTAAAAAATAAAACAATTAAGTAGATATAATTATCTAGATTGTACGGCGTCACAATTTTATTAATATAAAACCATGATATTCCGTGAACTAAATAGATACTATAACTTATTTCGCCAAGTCGTACTGCACCTTTCATCCGTAGAATTCCAAAAGCATCTCCTCCACAGCATACACAGTAGAATAGAATAAACTCTATAATAATATCATTTATAGATAGAGGATCAGAGTGTCTTAAGAAAATTAGAGATAAACATAAAATAATAATTAATGAATTCATAATGTTATTTATTCTTATTTTATTTAAAATATCTCTTGCTGTCATTCCAAGAGAAAAGCATAGTATGAAACACGCGATATTATAGTCTATCCGTGATATAAAATAAACTGATACGAATGATATAGTTTGAGAAACTGCAAAATTATTTATTTTATCTCTGATAATATAAATAATAGGTAGGGATATATATAAAAACCATTCCCAAGGTAGTGTCCACATAACTCCAGCATTAATAAGATTTGCATTCGGGAAACTGTTTATATCTGGTTTATAGCTCGTTAAGCCGCCATCGAACCAGAAAAATAAATTATCTAGTAGAGAATGGTAATCTATATTATGACCGAAAATGACAGCTGTCAGTAAGCATAAAAAAGATGAAAAATAAAACATAGGAACAATTCGAAAAAAACGATTTATATAGAATTTTATGATCTCAGGAACAGTTACTATATTTCTTTTTGTCATAAGATAAGCAGAAAGCATAAAAAACATTGCAACGCCAAATCGGCCTAACTTTCCATTAAAATGATATTTTTCTACAGACCAGATATGGATATTAAAATAGTAATAACTAAAAATCATGTGATGAAAAGCAACGGCAATAGCCAGAAAAAATCTTAGTCCATCTAAATTTTCACTTCTATTTTTTTCCTCTTTATCTAAAAAAGAAAAAAATTTAGAACTAAATATAAAAATAATAATAGAAACTGTTATAAACATAAATATTTCTATAATAGTCTGATTGGGCATGGATGTCGTCACTCAATATTCATGGTTTGTATTATTAATCTGTATATTGATATAATGTTGAATATGTATATATATTAATAACCTCCAATAAAAAATGCGCATGATTCTTCAGTTTTGCGTTCATATGGTGCGTACTTGCTAACTTGGATATTTCTGAAAATCTTATTATGACTGTTTAATAAGATTTTCAAGTCCTGTAATCATTTTTACTATTATATATTAAAAT
Organism: Acetobacter fabarum; assembly: GCF_029069195.1. Taxonomy (GTDB): domain Bacteria; phylum Pseudomonadota; class Alphaproteobacteria; order Acetobacterales; family Acetobacteraceae; genus Acetobacter; species Acetobacter fabarum_A. The sequence goes on along the minus strand of NZ_JARDYK010000019.1, from coordinate 13,718 downwards.
TAACAAAAAAGTGGCATAACTTTTTTACGCGGGGAGGGCAACGGGGGAGACTTCATACCTCCTACCATTGGGGTAGCTATTTCGCACTGCTGGTTCTTGATCAGAACCCCATGAAGACTAAGATAATCTATTTCCACGTGAGGAACAAAAAAGAGGATAAAACTTTAGTGTTAGGAGTAGAAAATTTAGATTAGGGTTTAATCTTTTTTAGCTCCGCACGAGTCGAATATAAGTAATCATTCTTTGTAATTGAATTGTAAATATAGTAATCTTTATAAGATTTAGTAACGCATGGGTTCAATCCTATGAAAAAAGAAAAAATATCGAATGATATCAACATAATTATAAATATTATTTTCATTTATATCACCAAAATACTTTCTTTGTACCATAGAATGGTAGTTACAATATGCATGAGAGCCATAGACGCTAGCGCAATCCAGATAAATCGTCGAGAGTGTGAGAGTGTAATGCAAGCTAAGAATTGCATGGTGAGCGGGTTGCCAAAAACGTAGCGTTCGATCGATTGCAGTCCAGCCGAAGAGGCAAGTAGAGCGGTCGCACCAACGAGGAAAGCATTCAACGCCCACGTACGAGAACACATTTTCCCAATCACTATGGCAGATAATAGAGCATATATACCGAATACTCTCTCGTGTTTGTGCTTAAATGCATGAAAAATATTAGAGATAAAGAAGTGAAATTTTTTATTCCAAGCTATTTCAACATGAGCAAAAGCGAAACCGTCACCTGTTAGGTAAAAAAGATATAAGACAAAAAGTGAAAGTCCGGCTCCTCCGGCAGCCACCAATAATAGGCTGTCTGACATACGGTGATATATTGCATTTCTCATAAAGTTTTTGGTGTCTTGCGGAGTGCTAAATAGCCACCAAGTTGAGAGGCAGATTGTCATGATGAATCCCGTAGGACGCGCAGTTGATAAGAGGGCACAAAGAAGAGCTGCCAATCCTATGCGTTTGCTACGAAGCGCGACAATGGCTGCCATTAGTAAGGTGCCATATATTGCTTCAGAATACTGAGCCGTGTACCAAATATTAAAAGGATAAACTAGAAAGAATATTACAAATAGTAATCTGTCGACAGGGATGTTGCGTAGCTCAAGATCACGATAGCAAAGAAAAATTACGAATGGCCACAAAAGGATATTGACTAGAAAACCGGCTGATTCTGTATTGAGTGCAAGAATGCGGCTTAGCGTGCTAGTGAGTAGGGGATATAATGGAAAAAAAGCCCAAGCTCCTTGAGCTGGGCGTAGAGGGTCATATAGCAAAGGAATACGCGAGTAGCCGTTTTTAGCAATATCGCTGTACCAAAAACAATCCCATCGGCATGAAGCGGCAACAAGGTTTCCCCAAGGCAGGGCTAGTAATTCTGACAGTAATATACCAACGAGGCAGGTAGAAAAAATAACAATAAAAAACCCTTTATAATTACTATTTGCCGTTTTTTGGACAACCTTAAATATATTATTTATCATTTTTGGTTGCTGCCCATGTTAGATTTTCGACATGGTATAGGGGGCGCCTTTTCGTTTCCAGATAAATTTTCCCGATATAATCGCCAATAATTCCAAGGGAAAGCATTTGCACACCTCCCATAAAGAAAATTGCAATTGTGACGGATGTCCAGCCGGGAATGGCATGGGCTGTTTCTTTGCTAATGAGAGCATAAGCAATAGCTAGGATAGCCAGGCTTGAGATGAGTAAGCCGATGAGAGCGATGATTCGAAGAGGTGTAACGCTTAGGGATGTTATGCCTTGAACCGCGAGACCTATCATGCGTGAAAGCGGATATTTGGATTCCCCAGCAGTACGCTTGAGGCGTGCATAGTATACAGATGTAGACGGGAAACCAATTAGCGGGACCAATCCGCGTAGGAAGAGGTTGCGTTCTCTATATTCTAACAAAGCGTCAAGTGCTCGACGGTCCATTAAACGGAAATCAGCATGGTTGGGAATAAGGTCGACACCCATGAATAGCATTAGCCTATAAAACATTTGAGCAGTTTTTCGTTTAAATAGTGTGTCTGTTTTGCGTTCATTGCGTACACCGTAAACAATGTCATAACCGTTGCGCCACGCGCCCAGCATATCGCGGATAGCGAGAAGATCGTCTTGGAGATCGGCATCTATGCTAATGCTGACATCGCAATCAGGTACAGAGGAAAGACCTGCAACAAGCGCTGTTTGATGACCGGTATTCCGAGAGAGCTTCAGACCTCGAATGCTTGGATTGTTTTTTGATGCTGAGGCGATTATGTTCCATGTGGTGTCTGAGCTACCATCGTCTACACACAGTACGTAACTGTTTGGACTAATAATCCCATCTTGGATGCATCTAACAAAGAATGTTGTTACATGAGCAAGTGTGTGTGTGGAAGAATCTCTTCTTCATTGTAGCAAGGCATTACAATGGAGAGGCAAGGGGGAGGCATGGTAGAACGATGAGAGTCGATGAAACAAACGGATTCCACGATAGCTATCTTTTACTTTGTGAATATTTAATTGATATAAAATTATACCACTATTAACATGTAAGCCATATTTTCTGTAAAAACAAGAATAATTTTTCAGGAATATTCCGATTGTGCCGGAAATTAGACTTTTGGGATGATGGAAAACTGGAGGATCGAAGAACCGTTTTTGACACTCTGGGTTCCTGATTTCAGGTTTCTGTCGTGCTGAGAGAAAGCCTCTGGTGTCATACCGTTGAGGCTGGTGTGTGGCCTGACAGCGTTGTAGTCGGGCCGCCAGTCCTCGATGACCGCCTGTCTGCTTCATATTCACCAAACAGGCAGGCAGTCATGGGGGAGGCAGAACGGCCGGTTTCGGAGGTATATACCGTGTTACCGGACGTCGAAGGCTTAAGTCTTGTTAACAAGGCGATCTTGGGTTTTCGTCTCGTAATCAGATGCGTCGTGACGTTCATGGAGCTGGCTTGAAAGCGCTCCTGATATTCGGTTTACCATACGTCCCCGCTGAACAGCGGGCCGTTCCAGAAGTCGGTCTGCCCATGCCCGAAGATGTGGATAATCCTGTACATTCAGAAAAGTAGCGGCATCATTGTAAAGCCAGCCTTCCACCAGTCCTCCATACCACGGGAAAATGGCCATATCGGCAATTGTATAGTCCGGGCCTGCTATAAAAGGACTTTGTGACAGGCGTCGATCAAGCACATCCATCTGGCGTTTGGCTTCCATGGCAAAACGGTTGATGGCATATTCAATTTTTTCTGGTGCATAAGCATAGAAGTGCCCAAAGCCACCGCCGATATAAGGCGCACTGCCAACCTGCCAGAAAAGCCAGTTCAGGCACGCTGTCCGATGTGCGATATCTTCGGGGATAAAAGCACTGAATTTTTCAGCCAGATAGAGGAGGATCGAACCCGACTCAAAAACTGCCAGAGGTTTTTCGCCGCTATGATCAACAAGGGCGGGAATCTTGGAATTCGGGTTGATCTCCGTAAAACCCGAGCCAAACTGATCCCCTTCTCCAATGCGGATAAGCCACGCATCGTATTCGGCTTGTGTGTGACCTGCGGCAAGCAGTTCTTCCAGCAAAATCGTGACCTTGACGCCATTGGGTGTACCCAGGGAATAAAGCTGGAGGGGGTGTTGGCCGACTGGGAGCGCCTGCTCATGCGTCGCTCCTGCCGTTGGGCGGTTTGTGCTGGCAAATTTGCCGCCACTTGGCGCTGTCCATGTCCAGACTTTTGGTGGTACATACTCAGAGGGTCCGTTCATCATACTGTCCTTTTTGGCACCGTGGAAAAACTGGTCGGGTACATGGCGTGGCGCGCGTCTTCGTCCATAACGGTCTTGAATGCATGTCTGTTCATGATGGCATGGGCCTGTTCCACTGCTGGACGCGCGTTTATCATTTCCATGAAGCGGACAAGGTTGGGCCATTGTTCAAGCGGCCTGTCATCACCTTTCATGACCCGTGTTGCCCGGTCCAGCCAGCCCCATGCGGATATATCCACAATCGTATAACGATCACCAACAATAAAAGATCGATCTTCCAGATGATCGTTCAGAACCTGATAATGGCGTTCCGCTTCACGACGATACCGATTAACCGCATAATCCAGCCCCTCCGGTGCAGCATGCTGGAAATGCACAGCCTGCCCCGAGAAGGGGCCGAGGCCGGTTGCAATAAACATCAGCCAGGAAAGAAGCTGAGGGAGATCCTGTGCATCTCCGAGGAATTGCCCCGTTTTCTCGGCCAGATAAAGGAGGATGGCAGTGGAATCAAATAATATTGCAGGGCTTCCCTGTGGACCCTCAGTATCCACAAGAGCAGGAACCTTGCCATTGGGATTGATGGTCCGGAATGTGGCACCGTGCTGGGCTCCGCGATAGGTATCGACGGGAATGGCCTCGAAGGGTATTCCCGTTTCAGTCAGGAACAGGGCTATTTTTGCCGGGTTAGGTCCCGGGCCATAATAGAAATGGATCATACGCCATTTTCCTTGAAATTCGGATCGGGAAAGTTTCTGGCTGATGACGACCGGGCTGAAACATGCCGCTCATCGACAAGACCATACCCAGACGCCAGAATACAAAGGTTTAGCCGATGTGCGATTGTGCGGCTTTCCGGAGTGCTGGGAGCATATCTTCCGGCTCCGGGCGGTGGGTATAGTCCGGATTGACCTCGGCGTAGAGGATCATACCGTCCTGATCGATGACAAAGCGGCCAGGCATTGGCAGGGTCCAGCTGTCATCACCATTGAAGGACGGAAGATCGTTTTTCAGGCTGGTATAGAGGTCCACGAGATAGTCTGGCAGTGCAAACCGCAGACCGAACGCTGCGGCGACACTGTTGTGCGTATCTGACAGGATCGGGAAATCGAGATGGTTCTGACGGGCCGCCTTGCGGCTGTTTACGGCCGTTTGTGGCGAGATGGCAATCAGGTTTGCGCCAAGTTCGTGGAATGCGGGAAGCGCAGCCTCAAGAGCCTGAAGCTCCATGTTGCAGTATGGACACCACACACCGCGATAGAAGCTGATGACCAGTGGGCCTTTTGCCAACAGATCAGCGGAGGACACCGGATTGCCCTCTGGGTCGCTCAGAGTGAACGATGGAGCTTTGTCACCAGCTTTGAGTGTGTGCTCTGCTGCACCCGAGGCGACCAGTTCAGCGGTTGCACGGCGCATAACCTCGATTACTGACGCGGGAACGTTGTAAGGTGGCTTTCCAGCTTCGAAGTCAGCTTTGAAAGCGTCGAGTTTTGCCTGAAGGGACATGAGGATTTCCTCTGGAATGCTGCGGTACTCGATGTTAGGGCCGCGGCACCTTTTCGGGGTGATGGCATGGAGGATGATTAGCTATTCCATGCCGGAATAGCCGTCAGTCGGAGGTCTTGGCTCTTGGATAATCGGTGTATCCGTGTGCGCCGCCGCCATAGAAGGTTGTGCGGTCGTATGGTGTGAGTGGAAGGTTACGTCGCAGACGTTCCGGCAGGTCGGGATTACTGATGAAATACCGGCCAAACGCCACGGCATCGGCATCGCCCGTCTCAAGGAGGGCTTCGGCGCTCTTACCGTTAAATCCGCCCGCAGCAATGATGGCGCCCAGAAAATGCTGGCGCAGGTGCTTTGCCGCCACAGGCCCTGATTCCGAGATCAGCTCCGTGCCCATGATGCGGGGTTCGACGACATGAAGATAGGCAATGCCCAAAGCGTTGAGTTTTTTAGCGACATATCCAAATGTCTCCTGCGGAGCACTGTCTGACATGGAACCATAAGTGCCACTCGGGCTGATTCGGACGCCGGCCCGCTCTTTTCCCCACACTTCAATGGCAGCCTGTGTGATTTCCAGCAGAAACCGGGCGCGGTTCTCAATTGGCCCTCCATACGCATCCGTACGATGATTGGTCCCGTCCTGCAGGAACTGATCCGGAAGGTAACCATTGGCACCATGAATTTCCACGCCATCAAAACCAGCAGCTTTGGCGCGAGCGGCACCTTGGCGGAACTGGTCGATCACAGCCGGAATTTCATGAATATCCAGGGCGCGAGGCATCGAAAACGGTCGGGGCCCATCTGGCGTGTAAGCATCTCCTTCGGCCTGAATGGCTGAAGGCGCTATAGGGGCTTTGCCGCCCGGCTGAAGGTCGGTATGGGACTGCCGCCCGACATGCCAGAGCTGCATGACAATTGTTCCACCACCTCCGTGAACGGCATCGGTCACAGCGCGCCATCCTTCAATCTGTGCATCCTCGTAAATGCCGGGGGCGCCTGCATAGCCATAGCCTTCCCGTGCAACCGGCGTGGCTTCCGATATGATGAGACCACCCTGAGAAGTTCTCTGAGTGTAATATTCGCGGATCAGCGCCCCGGCTTTGTTGCCGGGTTCTGACCGCAGACGTGTCAGCGGTGCCATGACGACACGGTGGCCAAGCAACAACGCCCCTGCCTCGAAGGGTGTAAACAGTTTAGACATGGTTTTTTCCTTGTAAGGGACCGTCTCAGTTTTGGGGAATCAGGGCTTCGATACGGGTGATGTACAAGAGATGCCTCTTTTCAGGCTCGACAGGGCAGAGGGCTTGAGGCGATAAGGATCATTCCCTGGAGGAATACATGGATCGCTATCAGGCAATGGCCACGTTCATACGCGTGGTGGACACAGGTTCGTTCTCGGCCGCGGCACGGCAGTCGGGCGTGGGGCAGCCGGCAGTGTCCAAGACCATCGCGCAGCTTGAAGCACGCCTTCAGGTCAGTCTGCTTATCCGCTCCACACATGGCCTGACGCCGACCGAGGCAGGGCAGAGCTTCTACGACCGGGCACAAAACGCCATCCGGGAGGCCGACGAAGCGGAACTGGCCGCCAAGGGTGCAGGCGCAGGTCTGGCTGGCCGATTGCGTGTTTCAGCCGCGACAACATTTACACGCTTGCACATTATTCCAGAACTTCCCCGGTTTCTGGCAGAGCACCCCCACCTGACAATCGAGATCATTCTTGATGACCGGATGATCGACCTTGTGGCGGAAGGTGTCGATATTTCCCTGCGTATGGGAGCGCTTGCTGATTCAACGGCAGTGGCGCGGAAGATCACCACAGGAAAACGTTCGGTCCTCGCCACGCCTGCCTATCTTGAACGTGCCGGGACGCCAGGAAGCCCGGCGGATTTAGCGAACCATGAGGCAATCATTTACAGCCAGTTGCCAAGCGCATGGTCATTCCTGCGGAACGGCACTGCGGTATCGGTCTCCGTTACCGGGCGGCTCAGGGTCAGTGCGGCGGAGGGACTCAGAGCCGCAGTTCTGGCTGACATGGGGCTAACAATTGCATCAGACTGGATGTTTGCGCCAGAACTTGAAAATGGAGCGGTCGTTCGTGTTCTGGAAGCGTGGTCTCTTCCGTCGATAGATCTGTGGGCGGTCTTTCCCACAGGACGCATGATGACCGCCAAAGCGCGCCAGTTCGCAGATTTCGTTGAAAGCATCATGAAGGCTGCGGAAAGTCCTCCGGCATAAGCGAGAGGCCTCTCTGTGCCCTCGTATCAGCTATTACGTTCCGGTTTCTTCCGGGCAACGGTTCTGGTGTCATTCAGGTTGCAACTACTGAAACAGCCTTTATGAGATTGGTTGTGATGATAATCGTCGGAATCGGTGTTCCGGAAAACTTTATGATGGTTTTTCGTATTTTTACAGGACTTCATGAATCGTATCATAGCCTGAAGGCTATACGGTTGCATGAAATTTTAGAAAAACCATTTTCTGATCAAGTAATATCTCGTATGATGCAAGATGCCTCTGTTGGGATCATCCCGGATATACCGCTGTATGGACATGTGTTTTGTTTTTATCGTAACCGGGACATGCGTAGTCCATCCCGAAAATTCATTCCGAGAAGCATCAGGTTGATGAAGCCTGCCAATAATTCAAGACACTGGATGCCATAAAATGGCCAACCAAATTTTAATTCGGAGGCCCGGAATGCAAGAAAAAATGCACAGGGAACAAGGACACAGATGCCGTTAATTCCGATAACGCGCATGCGTTTGAATTTCGTGAGAACCAAACCCCGGGATGCTTTTCCAGCTATTTGATAACCAGACAGGCCGGTAAAAGCGAGGCAAGGGACGAGAACAAGCAGCCCCCACAGGATAATATGTTTGGTTTGCGCAATGGTCTGAAGATTTCCGGATAGTTCTGCGACGATGGTGCTGACCATAAAACTGGCTATACAGAGAGTGGCTAATCCTCCTAACAGAGGATGGATACGGTGAAGAAGCCTTTGCACAGGATTGTCCTTGCATGAATGGATTTGTGAGATTTATATAGCAAGCCATGTATAAAGATAGCAAGCCATATAAATGGCAGTCCCGAGAACAATCCCTTGGCTATATGGTCAACTGGGCGGCTCGGCTTTTCGCACGTCAGATGGACGATGCATTACGCCCTTTTGGTCTTATGTCTGGGCAACTTCCTGTGTTTTTTGCTCTTGCCGATGGGGAGCCTCAACCGCAGCGTGAACTGGCACGCCTTGCTGCGGTGGAGCAGTCCACCATGGCCAAGACCCTCTCACGCATGGAACGGGACGGACTGGTTCAGCGTAGCCCAGACCCCAATGACCGGCGCAGTATGTTGATCTCGCTGACCTCTTCAGCAGCAAAAAAACTGCCAGACATTGCTGCGGCCGTTGCGTCAATCAATGCTAAAAGTCATCTTTATCTCTCGGCCGAAGACAGTGAGCTACTGCTTAACCTGCTTCAACGGATCATCTGCGGTCTGGCAAATGATGCATGACGAATTTTTTGGGGAAAAGCGGAAGATCGGCTTTTGTCCTACATCCCCAGCAACTGGACAGACACCATCGTCTATTGCTTGTTGGAGCATGGCCAATGTGATCTACGCGAATGCTGGGCAAGGTGAAACTGATATGCGTCTGATCCGACATCTCTATCGCAGCAGGTCGGGCAGGTCATAAGCCCGCGATCATACCGGTCCATCCAACTGCTCAGAACAGCCGCAGGACTTCGAAGAGCATCACGCGTCCTCCGGGGTTCTCGAAGATGCCGCAGTGGCCTGCCATAAGCCGTGCGGCAACCTAGAAAATGATAAACTTATATTCATTAAATGGGGTATTAAGTCAATTTTCTAAGCACAATCCACAAAAATATGGAATTACAGTTCTTGACTGAATTTTGAGTTAAATATATAATTCTGTGTGTTAGTGAGCAAAATCGATCAGGAATACACGCTATGTTGGAGTTAGTCTTCAGCACGTCGGGTGAGATTGTAAAGCGCCTCTGCGAGCGCTTGCGTAAGGAACGGCTGGCGCAGCAAATGACGCAGGCCGATGTGGGGGGCCGCGCTGGTGTTGGCGTCAATACAGTTTCCAACCTGGAAGCTGGACGCAATGTCGGGTTCGAGAATGTGGTCCGCGTGGCGATGGTCCTTGGACGGGCCGCAGAACTTGAGGGCCTGTTCCTGCCGAAACTGGATAGCCTCGAAGACGTTCGCCGCTACGAAAACAGCGCCCACCGGCATCGTGCCAAGCGGAACCCGGATAATGCTTGAGCAGATGAACGTCTATTACGAAGGCTGGGGTGAACGATGGCTATGGGGCACGCTGGTGTCCACGACAACTCTTACCGGTCGCCCCCAGATCGTATTTGAGTACAGCAATGAGGCCAAGCAAAGAGGACTTGAGCTGTCGTCCTATACTCTGCCGTTGAAGGGGCCCCAGTTGCGCCGGGATTTTCCATCCCACCAGTGGGGCCTGCCTGGGCCTGTTTATGACTCATTGCCTGACGGCTGGGGCATGCTGTTGATGGATCGTTTGTTCAAGCGTCGCGGCCTTGTCTCAGCGCGTATCGGGCCATTGGAACGACTGACTTACATCGGCGGTAATGCCATGGGGGCCATGTCATTCGAGCCTGCGATGCCCGCAGAACGGGAACCGGACGTGCATATTTCACTTGATCAGCTTGTCGCCGAAGTGCAGGACGTGCTTTATGGTGATGGCGGGGAATTCCTTCAAAGGTTGTTGCTGGTGGGAGGATCACCTCAAGGTGCCAGGCCAAAGGCACTAGTCTATCGCGATCCTCAGACAGGTACCTTTACAACTGCAGTTACACCGGGCTTCGAAGCCTGGCTGGTCAAGTTCCCCGCCAGAGGAGAGCATGCGGAGGTATGCGCTGTCGAGAATGTCTATGCCGAGTGTTTACGCATGTGCGGTATCCCGACCCCCGATACGCAATATTTTTGTTTACCCAACGGACTGGCTGCGTTCGCCAGCAAACGTTTTGACCGCCAGAACGGACAGCGCGTACCCATGCAGAGTCTCGCCGCCTTTACCGGTGCCGACTATCAATATCCCGGGGTTCTGGATTACGTGAACTTCCTGCGTGCCACTCAGATGTGTACCAACGACGTAAGAGAAAAGGCGTGTGTCTTCGCTCGTGCGGTCTTCAATGTTGCATTCAACAACCGGGACGATCATCCCAAGAACTTCGCCTACCTCATGTCGTCCACCGGTTCGTGGAAGCTAGCACCAGCTTACGACGTGACTTTTTGTGAGGGACCGGGAGGATATCACCAGATGGATATAATGGGCGAGGCTCTGGAAATCGATCGAGTGGCAATACTTAGACTTGCTCATGAAGCTGAAATTTCAACGAAAATATCTGACCAAATTATTGGCAGAATTTGCGAGGTAGCAAGTCAATTTATGATAATCGCCAAAAATTTACACCCACAGGCCATCACCCAAGATACTCTGAACATCATTCAACACCGTATCAACCAGAACATTACTCTTCTGAATTAAAATGGAATAAAAAATTGTGCCCATGATAGTCGGCGGGGCCGGTAAGGCTGAAGCACTATAATCTTCTGCATATCGATAAACGGTTTTGCTGACTGTCGGCTCCTCAGAAATTAACCGGAGCCCGGAATGTCATAGAAGACGACGAAAACCGCGCATATTTTTCTATCTTTCTACCGCTCAATCAATGTTCGCATCGCTGATACAAAGAGCCGTCGCACTCAAGCCTATGAAGCCACACTCTCTGTCAGGAGCGAAGCCTAACAGTTTGTGGCGCGGACGATCTGCCAAACACGGATAATGTTTTCTTATGAGGGGTATAAAGTCCCCTAAGGTTGCTCTATGAATCAAGCTTGGTCGTCTTGCTTATCAGGATGTGTCGATCATCTTCTCGTTGGCGGCTTTGTGCATATCGGGATGTGGCTGCCGGGTGAGAGTGGGTTAATGACATTCCAAGGGATTAATCCTGTGCCATGCAAGCCGGGCGTCCGTGCTGCTATCAACAGCAACGACAAACGCAAGGCCGTCAGAATCATCAAGGAGCAGGTGCGCGCGAAAGGCAAGGTCATGAACGGTCTGGTCCGGAGACAGCACGACGAGGCCATGCTTCTGCTGGCAGGACGATATTGATGATCCGCGCTATCCGGAGCCTGATTTGTGCTGTCTGTATCTGCGGCACCGCACACGCGGGCACCAAGCCGGAGTCTTTGGAGGAACAGTCTTACAACGGCAATACGATGTTCAACGAGGAGCTCGATGGAAAAGCGTTTCTCAATGGACGGTTGATCGTGCGCGTCGAGCGTGTTTCGACCTGTGTGTCGGCAGTCTGGACCCGAAGTGACGGTGTCGGATCGCCGCTGCGGCGCGACCTTCTGGAATGGGACAAAATGTTTAATGGCGATCCTCAGATTGAGGCTCAGTCTTATTATTTGACGTTCGTCTATGCCGACCATCGGAGCGACGATGTCGTGTCCATGCCTCTCACGGCGCATCCGGACGATTTTGAAGATACGGCCGGTGTCATAGTCCTATCGTGCGACCCGAAACGGCATCATCGCAAGTGACGATCTTTGCGCCGGACGCTCCTGCCGGAAACATAACGCTCGGCGGGTCTGCCAGAATTGCCTGTCGGTTCAGTGATGCAGAAGCAGGCAGGCGGAAATTGCTCTCGTAAGTTACATAGAGTGAGTAATGACGCCTTGTTGATGGCAGACAGTTCAAGGCCGCGAGGATACCAGCTTGAAAAAATCTCATGGGACAGAAGTTCCAAATCGACTATTATGTCTGATATTCCGTCTGCCATTTACAGAATTATTGGAAAAAATTGAGATATTTTAAACAACTGGTATTTCTTCTGCCTCTATATGTTTTGTTTTTACATATGCCTCATCCAGACAGAAAAATGATGGATGGGAAATTTACGCCAATGTCCGTTTCCAATATCAGATTTGCTACCCTTCTCGACTGTTAAAGCCACAGGGTGAATCTGATAATAGTAACGGACAAAGATTTCTAGCCTCTGATGGTGGTGAATTGGCGGTCTTTGGATGGAATAATATTTCAGGATTTGCTCATGGAAAAGACAAGTTGGAGGCTTCTCTTTCTGAAGCGGTGGAGCAAGCAATTTTCCCGCTCTGAAAGGCTCGGAAGGAAAGATAATTTATGAAGTAATAAAGAAAAAATGGGCCGTTTTTTCGGGAGATGATCGTCAAAAAAAAGAATTTTATGTAAAAATAATACAAAGAGACGATCAATTTATTTCTTTTGAAATATCATATCCACGTGCAAAGCATCTAGGCTCAGGATCTATTAATTTATTAAACTGAGCGAAAGGTTGTGATTCACAGGCTTACCGATGGAGGGTGAGCCTGTGAGTGATGTGTTTATGTTGTCTGAGCGCCAGATGAAGAGGATTGAGCCGTTTTTTCCTCTGGCGCACGGAGTACCACGCGTCGATGACCGGCGTGTTCTGAGCGGGATCGTCTATGTAACCCGCAACGGTCTTTAGTGGAGAGATGCTCCGAAAGCGTATGGTTCGCACAAGACTTTTGCCTTTATCGCTCGGTATCATGGGCCACTTTCACGCGAAAGGGTCTGCCGCCTTTTTGGCGTCAGCGACCGGGGTTTCAGGGCCTGGCGACGACGTCCGGTCTGTACCCGCAGAAGACAGGATGATAGTCTGATTGCACATATCCGCGCCATTCACGCGCAGAGCAGACGAAGCTACGGTCGTCCCCGCATGACAGAGGGACACAGGGCTGCAGGTCTGTCTGTCGGGCATCGTCGCGTTGGACGTCTGATGCGCGAGAATGCCATTCGTGTTGTCAGGACACGACGCTTCAAGGTGACCACGAACAGTTCGCACAAGCACAGTATTGAACCCAACCTTCTGGGGCAGGATTTTTCAGCACCAGCGCTGAACCGGAAATGGACAGCGGACATAACATATATCTGGACATGTGAAGGCTGAGTTTATCTGGCTGTGGTGCTGGACCTCTTCTCACGAAGAGTCATCGGTTGGAACCTTGAGGTCCGTATGACCGCAGATCCTGCCACGACTGCGCTACAGCGCGCTATTGCCTTGCGTCAGCCACCACCAGGCTGCATCCATCATGCGGATCGTGGCAGTCAGTATTGTTCAGAGGCTTACCGGAAGCTCCTTTCTGCCCATGGCTTTCTCGTATCCATGAGCAGAAAGGGAAACTGCTGGGATAATGCGGTGACAGAGAGTTTCTTCAAGACCTTAAAAGCGGAACTCCTGTGGCGGCAGGCATGGATGACGCGTCAGGACGTCGAGCAGGCCATCACATCTGACGTGCCCCCCGAAAATGTAACCATTTAAAAGTAGAGTCCGATCAAGAAGGATACGGACGGATGAAACGCAGCCGCTTTACGGAAGAGCAGATCATAGGGATCCTGAAG
>NZ_JARDYK010000018.1:0-22212 GCF_029069195.1 Acetobacter fabarum | reverse complement strand
AAGTTTCCTGTACCCCGGTTCGCTCACCCATCATCTGCCGACACTCCTTGACTGATGACGACTGAATCAGGAAGCCATGATTATTTCAAGAGCGACTTTTTCAACAGAATTGCCTCAAAGTGGACAGTTAGCCCAATCTTTTTAGATTCCCGAAAGCAGACCTTAATCACCTATAAGCGTATTGGACTTTCTATACATAATAACCCTCGCATTCCTTCAGTTAAACTGCGAAGCCATAAGAACATTGCATGCAACTTGTTCTCGCCCCGTCAAACCTTGGACTGACTCCCCTCCATGGCGGGCATGTCCCCGGAACATGGCGCGCACCTGAAGCTCTTATGGACGCCGGCCTCGGGAGGGGCATGAAATACAGCCACCTTCATAACCTTCCGATACCGGATTATCGTTCTGAGGCTCAGGTGGGAACGCGTATTCGGAACGGGCATGCCATTCGTGCTTACGACCTCGTCCTTGGAGAAACGGTTGGGAGTATCTGTAAATCAGGTGAACTCGCGCTTGTTATCGGCGGAGACTGCTCTCTGTTGCTTGGAGCACTGGTAGGCGCTCGACAGGGTGGCCCTGTTTCACTGGTCCATATCGACGGACACAGCGACTTCAGGCACCCGGGGAATTACGATCCAGCAGCAGTTCTCAGCGGTGCGGCCGGTATGGATCTGGCGCTCGCAACCGGACGAGGAGAAGCGCTTCTAACTGTCTGGCCTGGCGTGTCAGGCCCGCTGGTTTCAGATGTAAATGTCATCCAGATTGGTGAGCGTGAAAGTCACGATCCCGACTTTGCGTGGCCCGATATCGCAGACACGGCGATTGCGCAGGTTGATATCTTTGAAGCCCTGAAGATCAGTCCGTCAGGTCTTTCCCAGCGGATCGATGATGTGCTTCGTCGATTACCTGAGCAGAGTTTTTGGATCCATTTCGACGTCGATGTAATGGATCAGGCGATCATGCCCGCAGTGGATTGTCCGGGTTCTCCTGGCCTTTCACTCGAATATTTGGTCCAGATCCTCTCTCCCCTTGTATCCAGCGCGCGATGCTTGGGCATGACTCTGACTATTTACGATCCTGATCGGGATCCGACGGGGCGATGTAGCACGACTATCATCGATATCCTTCGCACTCTCCCTTTTCGGTGAGCATGTTTGCATAACAGCGCAATTCACGAAACCATGTGTCTACAACTCAGACATCAGGGGGCGCCGTCAAAGGCAACATGCAGAGTGTGCAACACGTTTCTGAAGCCCGGGAAATCTTGGACCGTATTAACGGATCAACATTGGAGCCTAATCTAATCGCTAAAAAGGTAACGGTACGATGTCCGGTTCGACCCATTTCCTCCGAGCTGTCACGCTGAACAACGTCGCTCGTTCCCAATAGGCCCGGAGCCAATCTGGACGACCAAACTCCGATGCCAGGAGCGAGTGGAGGACGGCATAAAGGGGTGTGTCTGATGGAAAGCCGGTCAGATAGTCGCGTGTTGCCCGCATTGATGCGAGAGTGATGGTATGGTGATAACCGCTGGTATCTGTGTTGGCGGTATGCGTCGCGTCATTGTAGCGTGTAATAATCGTCCTGATTTCATCAGGTCTCGTGAGATAGGGACGATGTCGGGTGAGCCAGAGTGCTGTCGCGAAATGACCGGCATGGGTCCACTCGCTTTTTGGAAGACTGCGGTCGATCGGGCGCAGCGCGAGACGTTCAATAGATTTGTCGTCGGAGAATGACATAGCCTGTTGTCCTGTGATTAAGGCCCAACCGGCATAAGGAACCCCGCCGACTGGGCGGGGTGGTGAACTGAACGATGCTGGCGATCTTGTTTAAAGATCCACTGAACCGAACGCGTACACGAACGCCGCCTGACGATGACGGAGCTGTTGCTGACGGACTGTAAATATCCTGTTCATATTGGTATCGTAATATCAGATTGACTCTTATTCAAGCAGACGATGTTCGGGGCAGCGGACCTTCCGCTCCCCCCCCAAAAAAAACTGCCTGTCAGTTCAACAGAAATAGACCCGGAAAACATGGTAGCCACCTGTGACTAAGGCGGCGTCCATCTTGAAATGAAATTATTTTGTCTGACATTTTCTCACAAAAAGATTTATTTTAGTGCAGCATTGATATCTGTAATCAACTTTGTCCAAGCGGTTCTTTCGAGTTCAGAAAGCACTTCAAAATTGTTATCGCGTGTCCAGCGCAGAAAAGCCTTTGCCAGCTTGTATTTGCTAAATCCGGTTATATTTGAGAAAATATCTACTAAAGGACGGCTGGCCTGCTGAGTAGCTTGGTCAACAACATCCCAACCAAGCTGATCTCGTGCGATAATTGGAAGAGTATCGCGTAGGAGATCTTCGATCTCTGCTTTCGCTATAGCCGGTGCATAGTCCTTTGTCCGCAGAATGCCTTTCCGGCCGAGCTTGTGGATGAGAGTGTCCTGCTTGGCTGCCGCGTCTCCCGCGCTATCAGAGTCTAAAAGGGCCGCGACCTTGAGGTTGTGTGCGTGCAAGATTGTGGCGAAGTAAACGACCTTTCCAGCTGTGCCAGCTGTCACAAGAGCGATCTTGTCGTTGAGCTTGATGCCGCCGCCATCCGCAAAAAGTGCGGCCACACCCTCAAGATACCATTCGTCTGTCAGGCCCTCGAGCACGAGATTTCGTCTCTGCGCAAATAAGCTCTGAGCGAGATCGTAACCCAAAGCTTCTTGGAGCGGCAACAATGCTGCCGGATCGCTGGATGTGACTGTGGTGTGCACCTTTGTACCGATGTTGCGGTCATTCAATTCCACAACGCGCACATAGTCGAGCTCGTTCGGGCCTACTAAGAAGGGGGAGTGGGTTGTGTAAATAGTCTGGTTCTTAGCCGCGAGCTTAGTGATGGTTTCACGAAATTCGCGCTGTTTGAGCGCGTGCAAGCTCATGCCAGGTTCGTCCAAAAGCAAAATCGCGTTTTCGTGCCTGTCGGCTGCCTCCGCAAAAAAGACAACGAAGAACGAGACGAGCCACTGGAAGCCTTCCGAGCGCTGATCCAGCTCAATCTCCACCCCAAGCTCATCCTCGACCACGACCTTAAGGTACTGGCCATCAACATCAAGGCGAAGTCGGTCTGCTTCGGGTCGGGTGCTGGAAGGTTTCCAGACAGAGCGGATCTCGTTCGTGAGCTGAACACTGGCAGAGTTGAGTTGATACTTCCGCCTGTCAAGCTGGTCACGATATGTTTTGAGGGCTTCGGGCTTGTTCGCCGGTGGTTCCGGTGCCTTTCCGAGATCAGAGAGGTCTCGCGCAGTAAAGCCCAGCAGTTGTAAAAGGCACTTATTGCCGTAGTCGTATTGCTCGTCGTCCAAGGTGTTAGATTGCAAGCGATCGGCTAGGTGACCAAGATGGATGAGGGGCCGGACCCGGAAGTAGTTGCTGAACAGTACGAAGACGGGGATACGATCATGTAGGGTGTTGAGCGCCAAATCGCGATCAGCGCCTATTGAGAGCGCCGCTTGCAGCCGGTCAATGCGGGTGTCTTCAGAATCATCTGCATGAGCAATCAAAGTGTTTACCCATCTTTTTAAAGCGTCAGAAAGCTCTCCAGATACTGAGTCTTCGTCACTCAAGTCCTTCAACAGAGCATTGAGCTTATCGGTCTGCGCTGTCGAGGCCACAACGCTATCGGCGACTGGGGTGCGACCGTCGACATGAGCCGCAAGTCGGATCATATCCCTTCTGATCGATCCTACCGTCGGCAACGCTGGAGCTCCGATTAGGCTATGCGAAGCATTGTTAGATATGTATCGCGTGAAGGTGTAGCCTTCAATGCCCCGCATCGAAACGGGGAGAGCCATCACGTCCTCCTCGTCTAAAGTAAATACGACGGTGGCGACTGGTACCTTTTTCGGGTCAACCTTCCCTGTGGTGATATTATTATACTTGGCGCGCGGATAATCGCGCAGTGTATCAAGACGCTTTACGCCCTGCGGCGGATTGATCTGCTGCAAGGCTTGCAGAACCGCCGTTTTACCTGCCTCATTCGGGCCAACTAGGATAGTCTTGGCAGACTCAACTTCGAAGATGCCTGTGTCAAGAACACTTCTATAGTTCTGTATATGAGCCGTTTTTAATTTCATGACATCCTATCCCGCTTGCAATGCACGCTGGCCCGTGCTCGACCGTCTCATTTAGAAGCGCCGTCACTTTAGCAACTCCCCCAATTCATTATCCATAATTACTGGTAAGGATGGGTCTCACGGATAATATCCCTATTTTAGCTTGGCTCATAATTTAAGACAATGGAGCAGCTTAAGCCTCTTATTTGAAAAATGAATGTCCGGAATCAGTTGCTTCCAGCCGAAACCGGACATACCGCTTTCCCTCCCTGAACTGCCTGTCCGCTCAAGGAACGTGAAGCGGACAGGCGGCAGACGCCTTCATGTCGGTCATAAGCGGAGCCGTTCAAGATTCCGGAAAGCGGACGGTCAGCAATAGTTCTCGTTATCCGCCGATGTTCTCCTCCAGACTTCTGATTGCTGCATGTGCAGCTGATCAGGAGAAAGTATCATGGAAAAGAAAACGCGTTTTCCATCGCCTACGCTGAAGGCGTCCGTACCCTGGAATGCCGGAAAAATGGTTGGTGCCAAGCGCGCACTCAAAGAGAAGCACGTCTGGGCTATTCGGTTCTGGCTGGGGAGCGAACAGCGTGTCAGAGACAGAGCTTTGTTTGATCTTGCTCTCGATAGCAAACTCAGGGGCTGCGATCTTGTCAGCCTTCGTATCGGCGACATCGTTACCAGCGGTCAGGTGCGCCACCGAGCCATGGTCGTCCAGCAGAAAACCCGGCGGCCTGTGCAGTTTGAGATTACGGAAACGACGCGCGCGAGTGTGCGAACGTGGCTGGAGCATCGCGGTAGTGGCCTGAATGAGTATGTTTTTCCCAGCCGCCTAAGCGCCAAAGCTCACCTGAGCACGAGGCAATACGCCCGGCTTCTGGATCAATGGGTTCAGGCGATAGGACTTATCCCCGGGGAATATGGAACTCATTCGCTCCGCCGGACTAAGGTTGCCATGATTTACAAACGAACCGGCAATATCCGAGCTGTGCAGATCCTGCTGGGTCATACAAAGCTGGATAGTACGGTTCGATACCTTGGGGTGGATGTAGAGGACGCTCTGGCGCTGTCGGAAGCCACTGATCTCTGAAATTGAATATGTCTCAGGAATTCTCTACCTCCTCCTTGTGTGTACATGTTATGATGACACACAAGGAGGAGACCATGAGCGAGCATCTTTCAGATAACGCACCATCACCACAGAAAATCGGTGTTCGGGAGTTCCGGGGAAACCTGACAGCGTATCTACGTCAGGTCAGGCAGGGCAGTACGATCTTGGTGACGTCTCATGACCAGGTCGTAGCCGAACTGCGGCCGCCGGCTCCTTCCTATCGCCCCCGTCGTCAACCCGGCGCATTGCGCGGACGGATCAGAATAAGCGAAGATTTTGATGAGACACCGCCGGATCTTCTTGAAAGCATGGAACGCGACCTGTGAAGGTTCTACTTGATACGCATGCGTTGCTGTGGTGGCTTTCTGACTCCGACCGGTTGGGTGAGACTGCACGGGAAATCATCGCAGACCCGGTCCACGATATTCTGGTGAGTATCGTGTCACTCTGGGAGATTGCGATCAAAATCCGTATCGGAAAGCTGGATGCGGATATGAACGATATTCTAGCAGCCATTCCTGAAGAAGGTTTCTCTCTATTACAAATACAGACCGAACACCTACAGATCCTGATGTCTTTGCCTCTCCAGCATCGTGATCCGTTTGACCATCTCCTTATGGCGCAGGCGCAAGCTGAACACGCCACATTCCTTTCGGATGACGGGCAAATGGATCAATATCCCATCAAGAGAATACGCTGTTCGTGAAGCACGGAAACTGTCGTCAGAATTCGTCTCGTGCCATAAACTGTGAGAAAGTCAGATTAGAGATTATCAATGCCACTTACCCTTTCTCAACTTGAACGACACCTGTTCAGTGCAGCGGATATTCTTCGAGGTAAAATGGATGCCTCAGAATTTAAGGAATATATCTTCGGAATGCTTTTCCTGAAGCGTTGTTCCGACGTTTTTGAAGAAGCGCGCCTTGAGGTAATTGAAAAGCGCATTGCCGCAGGCGCCTCGCATAAGCAAGCCGAAAAGGACGCCGAGAATAAGGTCTGGTATGGCCGCAGTGGTACTTTCTGGGTGCCTGAGCAATCCCGCTTTCAATATCTGACGGACGAAGCCCATGAGAACATCGGCGACATGCTCAACAAGGCACTTGCGGGCATAGAAGCGGAGAACATTGCCCTTGAAGGAGTTCTCGATCACATCGATTTCACAAGAAAGGTTGGACAAAGCAAAATCAGTGATCAGAAGCTTCGTCAACTGATCAGCCATTTCGGAGAAATTCGCCTTCGAAATGCGGATTTTGAATTCCCTGATCTTTTAGGCGCCGCCTATGAATATCTGATTGGCGAATTCGCTGACTCTGCCGGCAAGAAGGGCGGCGAGTTCTATACACCCCGGTCAGTCGTTCGTATGATGGTTCGTCTGCTGAAGCCGACCCTTGAACACGACATCTACGATCCATGCTGCGGTTCGGGCGGTATGCTCATCGCCGCGAAAGATTATATCGACGAGAACGGGCAGGATGGACGCAAGGCCAACCTGTTCGGGCAGGAATACTCGGGCACCGTCTGGTCGATCGCCAAGATGAACATGCAGCTTCATGGTATGAACAGCGCCGACCTGCGTAACGAGGACACCCTCGGAGAGCCGCTACACACCGAGAATGGAGAGCTTCTCCGGTTCGACCGGATCCTGACCAACCCGCCTTTTTCGCTCAATTGGGGCTCGAAAGACAAGGACAGGTCCGGGGAATATACTTGGCAGCCCAAATTCCGCGAACGTTTCTTTCATGAGGTTCCGCTGGGCTCCAAGAAGGCCGATCTTATGTTCCTGCAGCACATGCTGCATGTGACCCATGACGGCGGCATGATCGCAACCGTTATGCCGCACGGTGTCCTCTTTCGCGGCGGCGATGAAGCCAAGATACGACAGCAGATCATTGAAAATGACCAGATAGAAGCCGTTATCGGCCTCGGCCCGCAACTCTTTTACGGCACGGGCATCCCCGCCTGCGTCATCGTTCTGCGCCAACGCATCCACCGAGGCGCAAATCTCGCCTCGGGCAAGCCTGCCGAGCGTCAGGGCAAGGTGCTTTTCATCAACGCTGACCGTGAATACCTGGAAGGCCGCGCACAGAACCATCTGATGCCCGAGCATATCGAGAAGATCGTCACCACCTTCGAGGAATACCGTGCGATCCCCGGCTTCTCTGCCATCGTTGACCTTGAGACGTTGAAAGAGAATGACTGGAACCTCAATATCCGTCGTTATGCCGACAACGCTCCGCCCCCTGAGCCGCATGACGTACGCGCCCACCTGATCGGCGGCATTCCGAAGTCCGAGGTCGAAGCCAAGGCAGAACTGTTCAAATCCCACGGTCTGAATCCAATGGACCTGCTTACGCCTCGTGATGACCGCTATCTGGACTTCGCCGCCCACATCACCGTCAGGGCTGACATCAAACCGGCTATCGAGACCAACGCCAGCCTTGTGGTACGAGAGACCGATATCCGGGACAACTTCAACGGCTGGTGGGCCAACCACACCGACGACATCATCGCGCTTGCGGGCAATGAGAGCGCGACCTCTCTCATCAAACTACGCGACGAGCTTCTGTCCAGCTTCTCGAGCACGCTCGAAAGCCTCGCCATACTGGATCCGTTCACCGTACGAGGGATCATCGCGCAGTTCTGGAATCAGTCGCGGTTCGATTTCCTCACCCTCATGGCGCGCGGTACCACGGGAGTGGTGGACGCGTGGCGCATCTCCATCGTCACCGCACTGGAGGACAGGGGCAATAAGGAGAACCCGCTGGACCACAAGCTGGTCACCTTCCTGATGGGCAGCTTCGTGACCGAAATTGCCGGATTGGAAGCCCGCAAGGCCGAGCTGGAGGCGCAGATCAAGGCCACCACCGCCACGCCCGAAGAAGGCGAAGAAGAGGACGATGCCGAACAGCTGGATGAGAAGCAGGTCAAGGAATGGAAAAAAGAACTGACCAAGGTCAAAAAGACTCTTAAGTCTAAGAAAGATCAGTTCACTACCGAGCTCAACAAGGGCGTCGATGACCTGACGGATAAAGCGGCGGCCGAACTGCTGCTAAATATCCTGCATGAGGACATGCAAAAGATTCTGGCCCGCTACATCGCGGCGCAGCGTGGACAGATCGTGGTCGCCTTCGAAAACTGGTGGGACAAGTATCGCGTCACCCTGACCGAAATCGAAGATGCGAGGGAGACGGCGACCGAGAAACTGGCCGGGTTCCTGAAAGAACTTGGGTATGTCTAAGGTCTGCCTTCAAGAATGGCCAAAAAAGAAACTCGCTGATCTCTGTGAGATCAATATTGGCGGTACGCCATCAAGGAGCGTTCCTGCGTTTTGGGTGGAGCCTCCGGAAGGATATCCTTGGCTTTCCATCGCTGATATCAAAGAGAAGTATCTCTCTGAAACAAGAGAGCACATTACCGATCTCGGTGCTCGTAGTAGCAATGTTAAGGCCATTGCTCCTGACACAATGATAATGAGCTTCAAATTGAGTGTTGGTAAAGCTGGCATTGTGAAGGCGCCTATGTATTGCAACGAAGCAATTGCGATCTTTCAGCCATTTCACGGTCAGATAGATTATCGCTGGCTTTACTTCGCACTTCCACGAGTTGCCGCGACCGCGATAACTGACACTGCGGTGAAGGGTGCGACTTTCAACAAAGCTTCCTTGGCGAATTTGACGCTAACAGTTCCGGATGTATCAATACAATCCAAAATCGCCGAGATCCTCGATACATTGGACACGGCGATACGGGGGACCGAGGCGGTGGTGGCCAAGTTGAAGGCGATGAAGCAGGGGCTGCTACATGACCTGCTGACCCGCGGCATCGACGCAAACGGAGACCTTCGTCCCCCGCAGTCCGAGGTCCCCCATCTCTACAAGCAAACCCCGCTCGGCTGGCTGCCGAAGGAGTGGGAAGTCTGTGCGATGCAGGATTTGCTTGCTTCCGTCGATCCTGCGATGCGGTCAGGCCCCTTTGGGAGCGCACTCTTGAAGGAGGAATTGGTCAGCAAAGGCATTCCATTTCTTGGTATCGACAACGTTTTCGTCGAGCGCTTTGATCGAAATTACAAGCGCTTCGTAACTCCTCGCAAGTTTGTTCAACTGCACCGATATGCAGTTCGCCCCGACGATCTGATGATTACCATCATGGGGACGGTTGGTAGGTGTTGTCTCGTCCCAGACGATGTGGGTGAAGCATTATCATCCAAGCACACATGGACTATTTCGTTGGATCAGACAAAGTATTCACCCTATCTGGCTATGCTTCAGGTGAATTACTCAGACTGGGTTCTTCGCCATTTTTCCAAAGACCAGCAAGGTGGTACGATGTCCGCCATCCGGAGCGAGACCATTCGGTCCACGCAATTACCTGTGCCGCCACGCGACGAGCAGGAGAGTATTGAGGCCATCCTTTCGGAATTGTCTGTCCGTCTAAGCGAGGAAGAGACCATTTTGAAAAAGTATAGTCTCCAAAAAATCGGCCTGATGGACGACCTGCTCACCGGCAGGACGTCTGTCACGCCCCTGCTGTAACCGAAGAGTCCGCTAATGGGACATGAATACAACGATGTCGAAAAGCCCTTTATCGACCAGTGTGTCGCCATGGGCTGGACCGCTCAGACGAGCAGCAAGGATGACCCCGGTCTGACAGGACGCACCAGCTTCAGGGAGGTCATCAGTGAGGCCGCCCTGCGCGAGCGCCTGCGCGCGATCAATCCCGGCCCGGATGGCAAACCCTGGCTTGATGATGCACGCCTCTCGGAAGCCGTCAGCGCTCTCACCCGCCACGGACAGCACGGACTGATGGAGGCGAACGAGGCGGTTACGGAACTGCTCCTCAAAGGCTTGACAGTCGAGGGCCTGCCCAGCTGGGACGGCGGACGCGGCCAGACAATCCGTTACATCGCTTGGGACGATGTGGCGGCCAACAGCTTTACCGTCGCTAACCAGTTTCGTGTCGATTGCCCACCCGGCCACGACGTGGGCAAGGGCTTCATCATCCCCGATATCGTGATGCTGGTGAACGGCATTCCTGTGGTGGTGGTCGAGGCGAAAAGTCCCGGCATCCCTGAGCCGCTGGACGAAGCTGTCAAACAGCTCCGCCGCTATCACAACGCCCGCAAGGCTGCTCTGGAAGTCGAGGAAAACGAGGGCGCGCCTGCTCTCTTTGCCTCGGTTCAGTTACTGATTGCCACAAGCTTCGATCAGGCCCGTGTGGGCTGCATTGGTGCGGGGCTGGATTACTACGGCCGGTGGAAGACGGTTGTGGGGCCAGATGGCACTGGCTCTGAAGATGATGTAGCGGCCGCACTGGGAAAAAAGGGCCTTTCGGAGCAGGAACGCCTTGTCGCCGGAATGCTGTGCCCCGCACATCTTCTGGATATCCTGCGGCACTATCTGCTGTTCATGACTGTGGATGGTCAGACCATCAAGACAGTTTGTCGATATCAGCAGTACCGTGCCGTGAACCATGCGCTGGAACGGTTACGTAACGGCAAAACGCGGGTACAAGACGGCGAGTATGATCGTCGTGGTGGCATCGTCTGGCATACGCAAGGTTCCGGTAAAAGTCTGACCATGGTGTTTATGATCCGCAAGATGCGAACGGATCTGACCTTGCGGAAGTTCAAGGTCATCATGGTCACTGACCGGAAGGACTTACAGCGGCAGTTGTCCGAGACGGCGGCGCTGTCGGGCGATGTGGTCGAACTTGCGAAGAGCAATTACTCTCTAAAGAAGTTGGCGCGGCGGAAAGGTCCTGGTCTGGTCTTCGCCACGATCCAGAAATACCGGACGGATGAAGCCGTGGCCGAAGTTACCAAAGGGCCTGTCTTCGAGGTATTGAATGAGGATGAGACGATCGTCGTGGTCGTGGATGAGGCGCATCGGACACAGGCGGGCGATCTCCACGCAAACCTGATGGCCGCTCTGCCGAACTGTGCACGGATCGGGTTTACCGGCACCCCGATCATCATGGGGGAGAAGAAGCGTACCACTCAGATCTTTGGCGAGTTCATCGACAAATATACGATCAAGGAAGCCGAGGCAGATGGTGCGACGGTGCGGGTTCTGTACGAGGGGCGCACTGCCGAAGGAGCGGTCAAGGACGGCACCACGCTGGACGGCTTGTTCGAGGACATGTTCCGTGGCCATACGGATGAAGAGCTTGAAGCGATCCGGAAGAAATACGCGACCAAGGGAAATATCCTGGAAGCGCCAGCCCTGATCGCCGAAAAGGCGCGTGATATGCTTCGGCACTATGTGACCAACCTGCTGCCGAATGGGTACAAGGCGCAGGTGGTGGCTTACAGTCGTATGGCCGTGGTGCGTTACCATGCAGCGTTTCTTGAAGCCCGTGATAAACTACTGGCCGAGGCAGCGGCGCTTTCGGATTACGACAAGGGCATAGACGACGAAATGCTCTGCACGAAACCTGAGAAGCTGCAGGCGCTGGTTCAGGCGTGGCGATATCGGGCAACCCTTGAAAAGATCGAATTCGCGGCGATCATATCCGGGGGCAACAACGATGATGCGTCCTGGAAGCAATGGACTGAAGGGGCTGCTCAGGAAAACCGGATCAAGCGTTTCAAGAAGCCATTGTTCCATAAAGACCAGACGAAAACCGATCCGCTGGCCTTCCTGTTCGTCAAATTGATGTTACTCACAGGCTTCGATGCCCCGATTGAGGGAGTCATGTACCTTGATCGACCCATTCGGGAAGCCGAACTGCTACAGGCCATAGCACGTGTGAATAGAACTGGCTTTGGCAAAACTTGTGGCATCGTCGTCGATTACTTCGGGGTGGCGCACCATTTGAAGGCCGCCCTTGCTGCATATTCCGACGACGATATTGATGGTGCCCTGGCCAGTCTCAAGGACCAGATCCCGGTTCTTCGTGATCGTCATATCCGTGTAGTGGATATCTTCATGCGCGCCGGTCTTGATGACCTGTCCGACGACGAAAGCTGTCTCCAGGCGCTTTCGACGGAAAAGGCTCGAGCTGAGTTCACTGTCAAACTCGGGGATTTCCTGAAATCACTGGAAATCATCCTTCCACGTCCTGAAGGTCTGCCCTTTGTCCGTGATGCCAAACGGCTTGCTTATCTTCAGGCGCGTGCACGTAATCGGTATCGGGATATTCCGGAGATCGGGTCCGACGTCGGTGCGAAAGTACGCAGGCTGATTGATGATCACGTCATTTCTCTTGGCATCAATCCAAAGATTCCACCGGTCCAGCTCACAGATGCCGAGTTCGACAATCAGGTTGGGCAAGCCTCGGGAAACAGGGCGAAAGCGTCGGAGATGGAACATGCCATCCGATCCCATATCCGAAAAAACCTTGAAACTGACCCTATTCGTTTCAAAAAGATGTCTGAAAGACTGAACGAGATCCTCAAGGGTTTTGGTCAGCAGTGGGATCGTATCATTGAGCAGCTTCAGGCCATCATTGGCGAGCTTCGCGGCGAAGCTAAGACCATGGATGATGAGACCAACTCAGACATTCCTGAAATCTATGTCCCATTCCTGCGCACGGTGCTCGCAGCTTGCCTGTCTGATAACGCCAGTTCTGCCGAACACCTTCATTCCTTGCACGAGATGACCCGCGAAGTCGTGGATCGTGTGATTGAGGAGGTTAGCGCAAACCGTTCTCTCTGGAGCAGCTTCAAGATGGCAGATCAGGAAAATCTGCGTTCCGAGATCTTCGAAATCATCCTCAACGCGCAGATACCGGGCTTTGGTATCTCAGAAGCAGAAGCCTTGGCGGGCCAGTTGATGCAGCAGGCCAAGGCCAACGACGACAAGCTAAGAGCAGCTTGATGGCGAAGCTTCCTCTGTCGCCCATCAGAACCGGTGGCAAGCCGACACGGGCAAGTGAAAAGCGCTTGGAGATTGATGGTCTCTCTTTCGAAGTCCATCGTAGTGATCGACGCAAGACTATGCAGATAACGGTCGAACGATCCGGCGAGCTCTCAATTGTGGCGCCCTCAAAGGCTGCCTCAGAGCAGTTAGTCGATTTCGTCGAAGAGAAGTTGCTCTGGATCCATACCAAGATCGAGGAAAAGTCGCGTTTACAGCAACGGGCTCCCATTAAATTGTTCGTTGAAGGTGAAGGTTTCCTGTATCTGGGTAAAAGCTATCGGCTCCGTCTGATCGATAATCAACTTGTGGATCTGTCCTTAAAGAATGGTCGTTTTTGTCTGCGAAAGAACTCCGTTCATCGAGGTCGGGAGATATTTGTTGCGTGGTATACCCGTCTCGCGCAGCAATGGTTTGAAAAACAGGTATTGGAACACGCGCACCGAATGGGCGTAGTGGTAAAGGAAGTCAAAGTACAAGACTTGGGCTTCCGGTGGGGATCGTTCGGTATGGGTGGACGGTTTTCATTCCATTGGAAGGCGATCCTCTTACCGCCCAGGATCGCACAGTATGTTGTCGTCCATGAGTTGGCACACGCTCACCATTCCGATCATTCTGCGAGATTTTGGAACAGGGTAGAACAGCATTTGCCAGATTGGCGTTGGCGGAAAGTCTGGCTCGCGGAGAATGGAATTCAAGTCGAGGGGCTGTGATTGATCTGATATCATCAGAGGATAATTCCGGCGCTGTCATGTATTTCTAAGGTAAGTACGATCATTCATTTCCAATACTTTAGGCGAACAAACATGGTCTAATGACTGCGTAACCCTACCCAAAGTCATCATGAATGTTAACGGTTCCAATGGCTGCTTTTCCGTTTTCCTGTCCAAATGCGGACTTACCGCAATCCCCCCGTTGCAGTCATTCCAAAGGCCGCGGAGGATCGACACAAGCAAGCATGCCATCCGACAAGGGGCGTTGAAGACGCAAAGCCTCGCTGACAGACGCATTCATCCACACGTCCAGTTCATCCGGCTGCCTCAGAATGACCGGCATGGCCTTCGGATGGATCGCCCCCACTTCGCTATTGGCGTCAGTGGTCAGAAACCCGAACAGATCATCCGTCGTCTCCCCGTCAGCCAGTTTCCGCACCGATGTCCACCGGCACCAGATCCCGGCAAAGAAAGCCAGCGGCTCTCCGTTGCTGCGGGCAAACCATGCCGGTCGTGATTTCCCGTCAGGCAGGCGCTCCGGCTCCGAGAAGGCGGTCAGCGGCACCAGACAGCGATGCGCCACCCCTTCCCAGCGCTTCCACCATGTCGAGGTCGGATTGCGGATATTGGTCACACCGCGATCCACCTTATGGCCTTTCAGGTAACCGGGCGGTGTCGGCATGCCCCAGCGCGCCATGACCAGTTCACGACCGCCTGCCCCGTTCCGCACAATCGGCGCCATGGTGTTCGGATAGATCTCGGGCAGCGACTGGAGATTGCCCGTGCGATCCTCAAGGACTTTGGCAATCTCCCGGATCGCCTGCGGATTCGAGGTCATGGAATAGAGATTGCACATCCGCGTTGCTCCCTTACGACCACATGCCGCGCAATCTGGCTGCCATA
Source organism: Acetobacter fabarum (assembly GCF_029069195.1). Taxonomy (GTDB): domain Bacteria; phylum Pseudomonadota; class Alphaproteobacteria; order Acetobacterales; family Acetobacteraceae; genus Acetobacter; species Acetobacter fabarum_A. The sequence goes on along the minus strand of NZ_JARDYK010000018.1, from coordinate 7,524 downwards.
TCGATCCTTACGGATTTCACCGCCTCCTGCCGGGCCTGTTCCTCCGGTTTCACGACAGGCCATGACACCGCTTCGAACAAAGGCAGCATGTCCCGGTCTATGAAACGTGTGCGCGAGGCATAGACATGCCGGTCGCCCCGGCTGTGCTGGCCATGCACATAGAAACGCTGCGGCACCATGATATCGAGACTGTCCTTCGCCCGCGTCATGGCCACATAGAGCAGGCGACGTTCCTCCTCGATGTCGTCCTGTTCACCGGTGGCCAGATCAGACGGAATGCACCCATCGACCGCATTCATCACGAAGACATTCTTCCATTCCTGCTCCTTGGCCGAATGAATGGTGGAGAGGATCAGATAGTCTTCATCCAGCAACGGCACGCCAGCCTGATCGGACGTCGCATCCGGCGGGTCCAGTGTGAGTTCGGTGAGGAACTTCTCTCGTGACGGATACCCCCCGGCGATCTGCTCAAGCTGCACCAGATCGGCCAACCGGGTGGCGACGTCCTCATGCAGCCGCTCCAGATGCGGCTCATACCAGTAACGCACGGCTGCGATCTCGCCCGGCCAGCCGACCTGATGGCTCCCGAACGCTGTCAGCATATTCACGAAACCCACCCAGGCCTCACCACTCCGCTGTGGCGCTTTGACATCCTTCAGCGCCTCGAAGGGATGGGCACTCTCCCCCATCGTATCCAGCACGCGTCGGGCCGAACCCGGTCCCACCCCCGGCAGAAGCTGCAAAACCCGAAAGCCCGCAATGCGATCCCGCGGGTTCTGGGCAAAGCGCAATAACGCCAACACATCTTTCACATGTGCACTGTCGAGAAACTTGAGGCCACCGAACTTCACGAACGGGATGTTGCGTCGGGTCAGTTCCACCTCCAGCGTGCCGCTATGGTGCGAAGCCCGGAACAGCACAGCCTGCTGCTTCATCGGCGTGCCGGCCTCACGCTCTTCCAGCACCCGATCCGCGATATAGTTCGCCTGCGCCGTGTCATCCCAGATAGTGACCAGTCGTGGCTTTTCCTCCGAAGCCCGTTCGGTCCACAGATCCTTGGTGAACCGCTCTGCCGCCTCGCCTATCACCGCATTGGCGGCATCCAGAATGGGTTTCGTCGAGCGATAGTTCCTATCCAGCGTCACCACACGGGAATAGATGGCAAGGCACGTGCCCTTGCCGGGAAACCGCTTCTCGGTTTTTGAAAACCCCAGATCATGCCGGATCAGATTCATCAGATCGGCGGAATCTTCCCGGTCATGGATCGAGAAGGCCGGGTCCGTACTGATCTGCTGGGCATACTCCCGCAGTAGCCGCGCACCGATGGAATGAAACGTCCCGGCCCAGGTCAGCGCGTCGGCCAGTGGACCGGTCCTGTCGCCCAGCACGGTTTTGCAGATGCGTTCTACCCGCCGCGTCATCTCCACACTGGCGCGGCGGGAGAAGGTCAGCAGCAGGATGCGGCGCGGATCAGCGCCCAAGGCGATCAGATGCGCCACCCGGTGCGCGAGTGTGTTGGTCTTGCCCGATCCGGCGCCAGCGATGACCAGCAGCGGGGATGAATCCGCTCCACCTGCCGGGACTCCGGTCCCGTGCGTGACGGCCTGCCGCTGGGCATCGTTCAGACGGGACAGATAGTCGTCGCAGTTTGGAACGGGAGAAAGTTCTGGATTCAATTCCTTAGCGCACTTTCATCAACGATACTGATCCAACATCGGACACCAGCATGCCGGATACGGAGCGAATTTGCATTGACTTGCGTAGCATGATTGGAACAAATCAGGAACATATAATCAGGAAATTTGCCTGCACAAGGACCGTCGAGCCGTGACATGACTGCTGAAACCCATAAAAAACCCGGTCTGGGGACGCTGCGGGCTGCGATCAGCCGTCTCGAAGGACACAGCGACCGTCGTCGCACGGTGCTGCCTTTTGGTGTGCGCGAAATCGACGCCCGTCTGCCCGGTGGCGGTCTGGCGCTGGGTGCCCTGCATGAGGTGGCCGGCGGAGGCAACGACGCCCTGCACAGTGCGGCGGCCGGCCAGTTCTGCGCCGGGATTGCGGCCCGCACACGTGGCAAGGTGCTCTGGATCGTCACCCGTCAGGATGTGTTCGCCCCCTCTCTCAAACAGGTCGGGCTGTCGGCACGGCGAACCATTTTTGTCGAGGCCAGTTCGGATGTCGATGTGCTGGCCTGCTTCGAGGAAGGACTGCGGCATGGCGGCCTTGGGGCCGTGGTCGCCGAGGTGGCGCGTCTGTCCATGACCGCATCCCGCCGTCTGCAACTGGCGGCTGAAACGTCCGGCTCTCTTGGCATCGCGATCCGCCGCTGGCGACGACAGACGGATGCGGCGGATTTTGGCCAGCCGACTGCCAGTGTGACACGCTGGCGGGTCTCCGTCCTGCCTTCCCTACCGTCGTTGCCGGTGCCCGGTGTGGGCCGTCCCCGCTGGCTACTGGAACTGATCCGTGCCCGTGCGGGCGAATGTGCCGATTTTGAAGTGGAGGCCTGTGATGCCAAAGGAAGGCTCGCCCCCTGTATCCCGGTCGCGGGTCGTCTCGCTTTACCTGCCGCTCTGGCCGACGGACCGGATCAGGAAGCGGCTTGGACCAGACGCGCCCGCGCCTGAAGTGCCGCTGGCGCTGGCCGGACGTGAAGGGCGGCGACGGGTCGTGTTGTCGGTCGATCTCGCCGCCCGCAAGCTGGGGCTGCGCTCCGGCATTCCGGTCGCCAAGGCCCAGGCGCTCTATCCCGACCTGGTACTGATGGACGCCGATCCCGAGGGCGACCGGCTGGGTCTGGAAAAGCTGGCGCTATGGTTCCAGCACCGAATTGCGCCCATTGTGGCGGTCGATACGCCGGACGGGCTGGTGCTGGACACGACCGGGGCGGATCACCTGCATGGGGGCGAGCTTCCCATGCTCAAGGATATGGTCCACCGCATGGCGGGAGCCGGTTTTTGCGCTCGGGCCGTAGTCGCGGACACCTGGGGGGCGGCCCATGCGCTGGCTCGCTATGGCCGGTTAGCGATTGCGGCTGTCCCTTCAGATAAAACGACCTCTGCTCTGGCTGATCTTCCCGTTGAAGCACTCCGCCTGCCCTCACCTATCATTGAGGGTCTGGCCACGCTGGGCGTATCCCGCATCGGACCACTGGCCGCCATGCCCCGCGCACCGCTGGCCTTGCGGTTTGGCCCCGACATCTCCCGCAGGCTGGATCAGGCGTTCGGGCGTATTGGTGAAGCCATCGTGCCTGTCCGCCCGGTTGATCCCGTGGAGGTCAGCCGTAATTTTGCCGAACCCATCGGCGCGGCCGAGACCATCGCCAAATACATTGGTAAGCTGGTGCCACTGCTCTGCCAGGGACTGGACGAACGTGGGCAGGGAGTGCGCCGCCTCGATCTGCTGCTGCATCGGGTAGACAGCCGCACCGAGGCGATCCGGGTCGCGACCGCCATGCCCGTGCGGGACGTCACACGCCTGACGCGACTGCTGTGCGAGAAAATCGAGACCATCGATCCGGGGTTCGGCATTGAGCGCATGGTGCTGATCGCCTCACTGGCGGACCCCATGGACCGGCGACAAACCGTTTCGTCCCTCATTGCAGAGGAAGAGACCGATGTGTCCGACCTGATCGACACGCTGGCCAACCGTGTCGGCACGCAGGCGCTCTATCGTTTTGCACCGGTGGAAAGCGACCTGCCCGAACGCTCCTTCTGCTGCGTGCCTGCGCTGGCGCCCGAGGAGACAAAGGACTGGCCCGAGCACTGGCCACGTCCGACACGCCTGCTGGCACGGCCCGAGCCCGTGCAGGCGATGGCGGAACTGCCGGACCAGCCGCCGCTGTTCTTCATCTGGCGGGGTGTGCGACGGAAGGTGAAATGCGCCGACGGGCCGGAACGCGTGTTCGGCGAATGGTGGAAGAATGACGCCGAACTGACCATTGCCCGCGATTACTTCAGGGTGGAGGACACGAGCGGCGAGCGCTTCTGGCTCTACCGGGCCGGTGATGGCGAACATGGCGAGACGGGCTCGCAGGGCTGGTTCCTGCACGGGATTTTCGGATGAGCACCTCGGCACCGCGTTATGCCGAATTGCAGGTGACGACCTATTTCTCGTTCCTGCGCGGGGCCTCTTCACCGATCGAACTGTTCGCGCAGGCAAAGGCTCTTGGCATCGAGGCACTGGGCATCTGTGACCGCAATTCTCTGGCGAGCATGGTGCAGGCCCATGTTGCGGCAAAAGAGGTCGGGCTCCGCCTTGTTGTGGGATGCCGTCTCGATCTGGCCGATTTCCCGCCCGTGCTCGTTTATCCGACGTACCGGGCTGCCTATGGCCGTCTCTGCCGCCTGCTGAGCCTCGGCAAGGCCCGTGCCGGGAAAGGGAAATGCCGTCTGCTCTGGGAAGATCTGGTGGTCTGGGGCGCGGGCCTGATCGTCGTCATGATCCCGGACACGGCGGATGATGCCTGCGCCCTGCACCTTCGCAAACTGAAAGAGGCCTTTGCCGACCGGGCCTATATGGCGCTGCCCCTGCTGCGTCGCCCCAATGACCAGATGCGGTTGTATGAACTGGCAAACCTGGCGCATCAGGCGCGTGTGCCAACCGTTGTGACCAATGACGTGCTGTTCCATACCCATGACCGCCGCATCCTGCAGGATGTCGTCACCTGCATCCGGCACAACACGACCATCGACGAGGCAGGCTTTGTCCGCGAACGTCATGCGGACCGTTATCTCAAACCACCTCAGGAGATGGGTCGACTGTTCGTGCGCTATCCCGAAGCGGTCGCCCGCACCATAGACATCGGGGAGCGCTGCCGGTTCTCGCTTGATGATCTGGCCTACCAGTATCCCGATGAAGTGTCCGTGCCCGGTCAGACACCCCAGCAGGCGCTGGAAGCGCTGACGTGGGAAGCGGCGGCACGCACCTATCCCGAAGGGGTCCCGGACGAAGTCCGCAAAAGCCTGAACCATGAACTCGGCCTGATCGGGCGCATGGAATACGCACCGTATTTCCTCACGGTGAACAGCATCGTCCGTTATGCCCGTAGCCAGGACATCCTTTGTCAGGGTCGTGGATCGGCCGCCAATTCTGCGGTCTGTTATGTGCTGGGCATCACCGCCATTGATCCGGCCCGTAACTCCCTCCTGTTCGAGCGCTTCGTCTCAGAGGAACGGGGTGAACCGCCGGATATCGATGTGGATTTCGAGCACGCACGACGCGAACAGGTCATCCAGTGGGTCTATGAGCATTACGGGCGTGACCGGGCGGCGTTGACAGCCGTGGTAATCCGCTATCGCGCCAAGGGGGCCTTGCGGGATGTCGGCAAGGTTATGGGGTTGCCGGAAGACCTGATCCGCACACTCTCGGGCCAGATTCATGGCTGGGGGCGCAAGCTGGACGATGACGCCCTCACTGACAGCGGCATTGATCTATCCGACCGGCGCATCCGTCTGACCCTTGATCTGGCCCGATGCCTGATCGGCGTACCCCGTCATCTGTCACAGCATCCCGGGGGATTTGTGCTGACGCATGACCGGCTGGATGAACTGGTGCCCATCGAACCGGCCTCCATGGAGGCGCGCCAGATTATCGAGTGGGACAAGGACGATATCGACGTCCTGAAATTCATGAAGGTCGATATTCTGGCGCTCGGCATGCTGACCTGCATGAAAAAAGGGCTCGACCTGCTGGCCGAGCACAAGGACCAGCATTTCACGCTTCAGAGTATTCCGGCCGAGGATCCACGCACCTACGCCATGATCCGCAAGGCGGATACGATCGGTGTATTCCAGATCGAAAGCCGGGCGCAGATGTCCATGTTGCCACGGCTCAAGCCGCGGGTGTTTTATGACCTCGTCATTGAAGTGGCGATCGTAAGGCCTGGCCCCATACAGGGGGACATGGTGCATCCCTATCTGCGTCGCCGCGAGGGCCTTGAGCCCGAAGACTATCCGACACCAGAACTGGAGGCCGTTCTCAGTAAAACACTTGGCATCCCGCTGTTTCAGGAACAGGCGATGCAGGTGGCCATGATCTGCGCCGGGTTCACCGCAGCCGAGGCCGATCAGTTGCGCCGGGCCATGGCGACGTTCAAAAATACAGGCACTGTCTCACAGTTTCAGAGACGGCTCATCGAAGGCATGCGCGCTAACGGTTACCCGGAAGAATTTGCAGAACGAATCTATCAGCAACTGGAAGGCTTTGGCTCCTACGGATTTCCCGAGAGCCATGCCGCCAGTTTCGCCATTCTTGCCTATTCGTCGTCCTGGATGAAATGCACTCATCCGGATGTGTTTCTGGCCTCGCTTCTGAATTCCCAGCCGATGGGGTTCTATGCCCCGGCGCAACTGGTTCGCGATGCCCGGGAACATGGTGTGGAAATCCGGCCCGTTTGCGTCAACGCCTCGCGCTGGGACAGCACATTGGAGGGACCGGAAAGGCAAGACGGGATGTTCGCCGTGCGGCTGGGCATGAGTCTGGTGAAGGGACTGGCCAATGACGATGCTGCCCGGATTGTTGCCGCTCGGGCCTCACGCCCGTTTACGTCGGTCGACGATCTGTGGCGTCGGGCCGGTGTGAAGGCGGCAGCTCTCACCCATCTGGCCGAGGCGGACGCGTTCCGCCCTTCGCTCGGGCTGGCAAGGCGCGAGGCGCTCTGGGCGATTAAGGCCTTACGGGACGAACCCTTGCCCCTGTTTGCGGCCACGGAAGTAACGCGAGAAGCGGAGGAGCCGGATGTGTTGCTTCAGCCCATGCGTGACGGGGCGGAGGTGGTACGGGACTATAATCGGCTTGGCCTGACCCTTCGGGATCATCCGCTGACCTTTCTACGCGAGGATCTTCGGGCACGGGACATCATAACGTGTCAGCAGGCGCTGGCGGCGAAGGACGGGAAGCGTCTCACCGTAGCGGGACTGGTGCTGGTCCGGCAGCGACCAGGATCGGCGGAAGGCGTGGTGTTCCTAACGCTGGAGGATGAGACGGCCAACATGAACGTCATCATCTGGCCGGATCTATTCGACGCCAACCGGCGCGTCGTGCTGGGCGGGCAGATGCTGGCCGTGAAAGGCATGCTGCAGAAGGAGGGCGAGGTCGTGCATCTGGTCGCGAAAGAGATCACGGACCTTTCCGGATTGCTGGCAGATGTCGGGAACCGATCCTCCGCAGACACCACCGCCAGCATAGACTCAGGCAGTGAACGTCTCGTCGTCAGATCGCGCAATTTCCACTAAGCAATGAGGCTTGGAACGGACATCACGCTATCGTGATAATGCCCCATTTTAGCTCAAACTACGCTGCGCTTTCACTCCCATTTGCATCCTATGTGCATCCTGCGGGGGATTTTGGGCACAAAAAAAGCCACCCTTCCGGATGGCTTTTCTTCTGTCTTTTCAGACACTTAGCGTGTGGTTGCGGGGGTAGGATTTGAACCTACGGCCTTCAGGTTATGAGCCTGACGAGCTACCGGGCTGCTCCACCCCGCGATGGTGAGAGTAATGATTTTGCGTTGATTATATT
>NZ_JARDYK010000017.1:0-27281 GCF_029069195.1 Acetobacter fabarum | reverse complement strand
CCGGAGCTTTAGTCTGTGTCAGTCATCCAGACGGAAGCGGATGACATATGTCTTGTTGACTTCCCGCACGGGCACACCATTGCGGCTTGCGGGCCGGTAACGGGCCTTGTGCACGTAATCCAGCGCGGCCTGGACGAACGCCTGACCACCGGTAACCGACTGCACGCGGCAGTTGCTGGTCATGCCCGTTGTTTCCACATCGCACACAATGGTGACACGGCCTTCAATATTGTCTTCCTCCATTTCTGGCGGATAGACGGGGCGCACGTTGTTCAGCGGCGAGGTGCCTGCCGTTGTATCGGGCACATTATTGGGCGGCGTGTCCACCGGAGGGGTCTTGGCGGTCTGGGTGGGGGAGGCCGCAGGCTGCTTGGGCGGTGTGCGGCTCACGTGCCGCATCGGGGGCTTGGGGGGCGGTGGCACCTCGATTTTTGGCGGCGGAATAAACGGCGGTGGAGGCACCGTCATGACCGGCGGAGGGGGCGGTGGCGGAGGGGGTGGCGGCGGAGGAGGGGGCGGTAGAACGCGCGTCTGAATGGGCGGTCTGGCCGGTGGGGGCGGGCTGGCACCATTGCTCATTCCGTGGATCAGCCCCCATATGCCAAGAATATGCAGGAAAAGAACAACAATAAAAGCACCAGCTATAACAGCAGTACCGACCTCCAGATCATACCGCCGAGCTTTCTTTTTTTGCTGTTCAAGCTCATTTTTCATGTCAGTTCTTCTTTATCACAACCAGCCACAAGCATGATCTTCCTTTCCTTTTTACTTATTAAGCAGCAAAAAGCAGGGTATGTTCTCTTACCCATTCCCCTGTGCGGTGTGCCGACGCGGCACCGTGCGCGGCCATACCCCCGGCGTGCTGAACCACGGGCAATGAGAGGCTCCCCCCAAATGAACGGACGGGAGTGCAAGAAAACAAAAAAGATGAATTTAAATAAGTCTTTTTCATAATCAAACATCCTTCACAGGCCATGCATGCCCAGAACATGACAGAGGTTAACAAAAGCCAGAATCTGCACTTTTTGCGCCGCCAGAATGGAACTGAACAAAGAGTGCAAACCGCGCGATGCTGTTGCCTTAATCCTTAAAAAACACCTGCCCCACCATGAAAAACGGGTAAAGGCGAACGGAATAAACAACTCATTACTTTTACAGAATAAAGACAGGACTTGCCCGCTGTCAATATCATTCCGCATCCGTTATATATTGAATTGCGCCTGATAACGGCATATTCCTCTTTAAAATCTGTTCAATCCTGCAAAAAAGATAGATTGAGGCCTCAGGGAGCCTCCACAAACGGACAAAACAGGTCCCGTTAAAAACACTTGTCGGGTAGGGAAGTGGGCAGCTAAAGCAGGAGCCTGCCTGTCAGACGATCTGCTGCGTTACACCAGCAGGATGTACTGGCAGGGCCGGACCGCCTTACATGCCTGCAAGGAATATACCGTGACCGCCAGTTCTGCCCCCCCCGCCACCAATACGCCCGCCGATCTGCCTGTCTGCGTGGCGGCCCTTTATCGTTTTACGGGGTTTGAAAACCCGGCAGACCTGCGCGGCCCACTGATGCAGACATGCGAGGCAAACGGTATAAAAGGTATTCTTCTGCTGGCAGGCGAAGGCATTAACGGCACCATAGCGGGCAGTGACGTAGGCATAGAAGCCGTGCTGGCCCACATTCGCCTGTTACCCGGTTGTGCGGATATTGTGGTCAAGTTCTCCCGCGCGCCGTCCATGCCATTCCTGCGCATGAAGGTCCGCCTGAAAAAAGAAATTGTCACCATGGGCATAGAAGGCACCAACCCTAACCACATTGTCGGTACCTATGTTGCTCCCAGAGACTGGAACGCCCTGCTCCAGCACCCTGACACCATTCTGATCGACACCCGCAATGACTATGAAGTTGCCGTTGGCACATTTGAAGGTGCGGTGGACCCCAAAATAAAAACGTTCCGGGAGTTCCCCGAATGGTTCCGCCAGAAGCGCGACCAGTTGGAGGCACAGGGACGCAAACCCCGTGTGGCCATGTTCTGCACAGGGGGAATACGCTGCGAAAAATCCACGGCCTTCGCCAAAGCGGAAGGGCTGGAAGAAGTTTATCACCTTGAGGGTGGTATTCTCAAATATCTGGAGACCATTCCACAGGAGGAGAGTCTGTGGCGTGGTGAATGCTTTGTGTTCGACCAGCGCGTAACCGTGGGGCATGGCTTAAAACCCGGCAATCTGGAACTGTGCCATGCCTGCCGCGCGCCCCTCTCTCCTCAGGATAAAACCTCTGCCCTGTATGAGGCTGGAGTAAGCTGCCCCCATTGCCACGACACGCAGAGCGCGCACAACCGCGCCCGCCATGCCGAACGTGAACGCCAGACCCGGCTGGCAGCCGAAAGAGGGGAAACCCATCTGGGCATGAACATGGCACAGGAACGCGCGCGCAAACGCAACCTGCGTGAGGAGGAACTCCAGCGCCAGCAGGCGCTTCGCCAGAGCGTACTGGAACGTCTGCGCGATTAGACGACAAGGGGCAAACACAGCCCATCACACTGCTGAACAAAGCGCCTGCACAGGCAACGGGACTAGCCAACCCGCCAGCCCCTGATCTATATCAGGCGCGCGGAAGCAGCTTCCATTACACAAGCGGCACGCATTGCCGGGGACGTGGATGAACATACATTGTGCATGGTGCGAGCGGGAGATACTCAATACTGCCCATGCCCCTTACTGTTGCGCACGCTGCGAGAAAAAAGCCAACAGGGCGCTGGCCGCCATTAGTGTGCCCCAGACCCCACAACAGCGGGAAACGCGTATCATCCGTGGCTGTCTGGTCAGCCTGGTTGCTGTGATTACCGTTACGCTTGGCCTGCGTATTCTGGCGGGCTCTCCCCCACCACCTGACAATATTGTCATGGCGCAATCGGCCCCCTCCCCCAAAATGGACCACAATGCAGCGTCTTACAAAGCGGGGCAGAATGCACGTATCCAGTGGAACCGCTGGCTGGGCGGCCAACACGGGGACCGTCGTAAGGGAGCTATTTACTGGCTAAACGCCATAGCAGGCCAGCATGCCCGGCAATGTGACGGCACAGTGGAGTTTGCGCTTGGCTGCTTTGACGCACACCGGCACATGGACAGGATTGAACCACAATTTACCATCAGCCCGACATTCCGCACCGGGTGGGACAACCCTTAATACCAGCTCAGGTCAGGTGCTTTTACAGCAACCATGATGCGCACAGGAGTACACGCTCCTTACGGGAGGGCACGGACCAAAGCTCCTGTGTTCATCCGCATTCTGCACAATGCAAACCACAAGCTCCGAGGGGCCAGACCGCAGCGTTTGACGGGTACGGCACGCGGGTATCCGGTACCATGGCATGCATTTTCTTTGGAAAACAAAGCTGCTACACGAGACGCGTGAAAGTTACAGTATAACAATCGGAGACAGATCCGCCATGAAACGCTTTTTTGGTAAACGCCTTTCCCGGACAGCGTTCATGGCCCTTGTTTCCACAGCACTTCCGGGGACGAACTCCGTGCGGGCCGAAGAAGGCATGTGGCCTTTTGACCACCTGCCAGTTGCGGCCATGCAGTCTGCTTACCATTTTACGCCAACACCGGAATGGATCAGGCATGTCATCCAGTCTTCTGCCCGGCTGGCTGAAGGCTGTTCAGCCTCGTTCGTCTCCGCCGATGGGCTGGTGATGACAAACCACCATTGCGCCAATTCCTGCCTTGCAGCACTTTCGGACAAGACGCACGATTATTTCCGCAATGGATTTTACACCAAGTCTCTGACGGAAGAACGGCAGTGCCCCGGAATGGAGCTGGACCGGCTGGATTCCATTATGGATGTCTCCAGTCAGGTCGAAGCAGAAACCAGAGGCAGGAGCGGCAGCCCTTACGCCTCCGCCATGCAGGCCATTGAAAGCCGCCTGACAAAAGACTGCCTCCAGGGCGATGCCACTCACTGGCGGTGCGATATGGTATCGCTCTACCATGGTGGGCAGACCGCACTCTACCGGTATCGCCGTTATCAGGATGTGCGCATTGTAATGGCACCTGAACAGGGAATTGCATTTTTTGGCGGCGATCCGGATAACTTCAGTTATCCACGCTACGATATTGATCTCTCCATGCTGCGTGTTTACGAAAACGGCAAACCTGTTCACACACCGTACCTTCAGTTCGACATCAACGGTCCAAGCGAGCACGAACTTGTCTTTACGTCTGGCAATCCCGGCCGGACGCAGCGTGGTTTACCCGCAGTGGCACTCGCCTTCCAGCGCGATGTTATCAACCCCACGGTCATCGCCCTTCTAAGCGTGCGCGAAGGTATGTTGTGGCAATATGCGCGTGAGAGCGCCGAGCATGAAAAACAGGCCGAAGATGAACTCTTCAGCGTACAGAACAGCCTGAAATCCTATTCCGGCACACAAAGCGCCCTGCGCACAGGCGACATCGTGGAACGCCGCGCAAAGGAGGATGCAGCCCTGCAGGCGTGGATTGACGCCACCCCCGCGCGCAGGCAGGAGTTTGGAACACCATTTACAACGGTCAACAAGGCCATAGCTACCCAGCGCAGCTTATTCACGCAGAATATGGCTCTGCGCATGGCACTGAACGGACTTGCCGGTGAAGCCATGACATTGGTAAACGGCGCAGCCGAACGCCGCAAACCCGACGCCAGACGCAATGCGGGGTATCATGATGCACAGCTTGGTGAGATCGAAGCGGAACTGGGCGCAAAAACACCCGTTTACCCGGAGCTGGAAACCGCATCTCTCGCTCTGGGTTTGACAACGCTGCGCCAGCTTCTGGGCGCGGATGATCAACTGGTGCAGATGACACTGGGGCATGAGAGCCCGGACACCCTTGCCGCCCGTCTTGTGCATGAGACAAAGCTGTCTGACCCTGCCGTGCGCCTTGCGCTGTGGAAAGGTGGGCAAGACGCCATCAACGCCTCTTCCGACCCGATGATCGCCTTTGCACGCCGCCTCCACCCGGCTCTGGTCACCCTGCGCGACCTCATGCGTGATGAAGTTTCCGCCCCCCTGCATCAGGCCGAAGGAGCCATTGCCCGCGCCCGTTTTGCACAGGCAAAAGCCGGGGGGCGCCTTGATACACTTTATCCGGATGCAACATTCTCGCCCCGCCTGTCCTACGGCACGGTGCGAGGCTGGACACAGAACGGGAAAACCATTCCCGCCTTTACCGATTTTGCGGGCATGTACCGCCACGCCACTGGCAGTGAGCCTTTCAACCTGCCTCAACGGTGGCTGGATGCAAAAAGCAAACTCGATCTTTCAACACATCTGGATTTTGTCTCCACGAACGATATTGTCGGCGGCAACTCCGGCTCGCCGGTGCTGAACCGGGAAGGCCATGCTGTCGGGCTGATTTTTGACGGTAATTTACCAAGTCTCGCAGGGGATCTGTATTACGACATCACCTCAAACCGTGCTGTTTCAACAGACACCAGCGCCATCATTGCCGCCTTGCGGCATGTGTATGACGAGCAGACGCTGGCCGATGAACTTTCCAGAGGCCACAGATAAAATCTTCTTTTGGCATAAATAACCTTAAATTATTGCCATCGGGAAAAACCATGGAACCCTCCGCTCCATGATTTTTCTCCAAAGCGGCTGAACGAATTGGGGTTTGCACTCATGACAACACGGGTTTTACTTGCAGGAGCTACCGGACTCATAGGGCGTTGTGTTGATGTCGGGTTTACCCAGCGTACCGATATCGCTCTCACTTCGTTAAAGCGTTCAGGATCATCCGGACATGGTCAACCAATCGACTTCGAGCGCCTGCGCTCCGAACCTGAAACAGTGTTGAGGGAAGCCGCACCCGCAGGGGCTGACGTAGCGATCTCGTGCCTTGGCACAACGATCCGCGCGGCCGGGTCACAGGCAGCCATGTACCGGGTTGACCACGACTATGTTCTCGCTCTTGCCCAAGGCGCCCGCGCACTGGGCGCGCACCAGTTTATTCTCGTATCGTCCGTCGGGGCGGGGGGCGCGGGTTTTTACCTGCGTACCAAAGGTGCAATCGAGCGCGACATCACCGCACTGGGTTTTGCACGAGTCGACCTGATCCGACCCGGTATGCTGCTGGGAAAACGCGCGCAAACCCGGTTGCTTGAAAGCCTTGGACAACGGGTGGTAGCTGCTCTGTCACCGATGATGATCGGCAGGCTATCACGCTATGGGGCGATTTCCGCCGGGACCGTTGCCAGGGCGATTGTCCGGCTCACCGGTGAAGAAGGCTGCGGGTGCCGGATATATTCCAATTCCCAGATCACCCGGATCGCCTGTTCGTAAACAGCCCTGATAACCAGAACGTCAATACATCCGAAATGCTCTTTTGTCTGGCGTATGACCAAGGCCCTTCGAGGCTCCCGTGACCAGCCATACGTTCGATTGTGTCATAGCGTGATCCTTCGTTATCCTGTGCATGTACCCCAGATGTACAACTCTCAGCTCTCGATATCGCCATTCTGTATGGCAGTGCGGATGGCCTGCGCCGTAGTCGATGCCCCCAGACGCTTACGGATACGCCGCAGATGATTTTCAACCGTCCGTTCCGAAAGACCAAGGATCGCCGCAATATCAACCTGACGACGTCCTGCGGCAGTCCAGGACAGCACCTCCCGTTCCCGCTCCGAAAGCCGGATGGCGGTCTTTTCGCTGGGACCATCAATCAGTCTGCGCACTGTTGTAAAAGCAGCCCCGGCAACCATGGACAGGGCGAGGCGCGCCGTAACCGATGCATCGATCCTTGTTCCCCCAAGGCTCATGGCCCCTTCAAGGCCAAGTGGCCCGAAGATCGGTACCTGAATCCCGTGAATACCCCCACCCTGCGGTGTATCGACCCTCCGGTAACACTCGCCTGATGCTCCTCCCGATGTCTTGGTCCAGAAGAACGGTTCGTGCGCTTCCAGAATGTGATGCGTCACCGGGCAACGCCGGACATAGCTGGCGGCATCGACTTCCTTGCCGTCTCCGAACCAGTCGCCTTCGACCCAGTATATACGGTCAACAATGTCCTCACGCGCCGATGAAGCCGCGAACAGCACAAAACGGTCATACCCGAGCCTCTGCCCGAATGGCCGGATAGCGTCCTCGACGGCGTCTTGCGTTTTCGCCCGGACGATCATGGTCGCAGTACCAAACGCCGCCTCGGCGATCGAGGCCGTCATTCCCGGACCTCCCGATGGTCTGTTCCTGTCATCATCCTGTTCCTTCCCAACAAACCGTCATGTCAGCGTATTCCTGTTCCAGCATTGTGGCCACGCGGCACTGTTCCCATAGGTCGCCATGCGGTCAATGGCCCCGGCAGGCCACCCGGTGATGATGACGGCATGCAGCCATTCACATCGTATCCTCTGGCGGGAAGTACCAAAGCCGGGTTGCCTCTCTGCGGGCTGTCCGGACCTTACGCATCCAGACGCACGAGCGCCTTACCGGTATTGCCACCCCTGAAGAGCGAGAAAAACGCCTCGGGGCCATTCTCCAGACCGTCAAAGATCGTATAACGGCTCTGGATCAGGTTCTGGGAGACCCAGTATCCCATCTGCGCCATGCATTCATCACGGCGGGACACGAAATCGCTGTTGATGAAACCACGGATCTGCAGGCGCATGGAGATAACCCGAAACAGGTTCGAAAACCCGATCGGTGCGTCAGAATTGTACATGCCAATCATGCCACAGATCGCAAAGCGGGCATTGCGTTTGGCAACACCCATCGCCGCATCAAGCTGCTCGCCACCGACATTGTCGAAATAGACGTCCAGACCTTCTGGCGCTACCGCGCGCAATTTATCCTCGAACGGGCCGGGAGATTTATAGTCGATGACATGATCGGCCCCCATAGACCGTACGAAATCGCATTTTTCCTTGCCACCGGCCGAGCCAATAACCGTCATGCCGCGCAGCTTGGCAATCTGCACCACAAGCGATCCGACAGCACCCGCCGCAGCGGAAACGAAGACGATGTCACCCGGTCTGGCTTGCGCCACATCAAACAGACCGAAATAGGCCGTCATGCCAATTGTTCCCAGCACATCAAGGAAGTATTCGTCCCTGAGGTCTCCTGCGGGCAGAGCCAGCGCGTCCGCAGCCTTGAGGGTCGCAACATCTCTCCAACCCAGAAAATGGCTGACCCGCTCACCAACCTTAAAGCGCTCGGACCGCGTTTCTACCACCCGCCCGATGGCCGCCCCTGTCATGGGTTCGTCCAGTGCGAACGGTGCAATATAGCTGTCCCCCTCGTCCATGCGCGGCCGCATGTAAGGATCGACAGAAAAAAAGCTGTTCGAAACCCTGATCTCGCCATCTTTGAGCGGCTGATCGAGTGTGTTGCGCAGAGCGAAGTTCTCCATGGTGGGAGAACCCTTCGGACGGGATATGAGGTTCCAGGCGCGGGACATGTGTTCTGCTTTCATCTCAGGATTACGGGACGGGCATAACCAACAGGACGACCGATGGCGTAAGCCGGGCCAGGGCTCCGTTGGTATCCACACGCACCCGCAAGTTTGTGGAAGAACGGGAGACCCACACGGCTGCTGGCTGCCTGCCAGCGCGTTGCCGCCTGAGACTCCCGGTTTATCTTATGCGCTGGCAGCTTCGAGAAGGGCTTCTGCCGCAAGTTTACCAAGATTGTTGGAGGCCAGCGGGCTGTCACCCGTCAACAGGTGACGATCGCGATGAACCTGCCCGGTAATTCCGGCATTGAGAATCCTGACGTTGTGTTTACGCAGACTCTCACCGACCAGCCATGTCATCGGTCCGGGAATGTAGCCAATCTCGATATTGGCTCCGGTGTCCAGACTGTCGGGGAACACGCACATCTCATAGCCTTCATAGGCGAACCTGCCGCCATCAACCGCTGTGGCCAGCAGGCTGGCCGGTCCGTGACAGAGAGAGATCGTAAAACGCTCATTGGCCTGTGCCCAATGCAGGATGTCACCGACTTCCCTGCTGAAGGGAATACCGTTGAGCACGCCGTGACCACCAGGGATGAAGACGCCGAGATATGGTGTTTCAGCCGTGAAGCCTTCACCAATCACATCAGCCAGTTTCTTTGGCTGTTTAAGCTGCTGTTCGTATTTCCTGTAGACTGACTTGACGGCCTCATCCTCGTGCGGGAAAGCCCACCACTCGAGCTTGACCGGATCGCCAGAAATGGTTGCAACTTCGATTTCAAACCCGGCCGCGTCGAGATGGTACATGGGCAGCAGCATCTCCACCGGATGGTTGCCGGTCGAGAAAAACTCGCCGCCTTTCATCATCAGATACCGTTCCTGCGAGCCGATCATCAGGACCTTCCATTTTCCACCCGTATAGGGCTTCGGATAGGTCGTGCCGTCAAAATCGGTCTTCGAGGACGTGTACTGGGTCAGAGAGTATTCCGATGGGAAGAAGGCATTATCTTCCGCACGGTCAGATACCGGAGCGCGGCTCAGTTGTTCATTGCTCATGGAGCTTCTCCTGTTTGTGAAACCTGTCGTCAGTAACCGGTTTGCGGCGAAAAACCTGCGAATCTCCGCAAACAGAGCAGGACGACACGGCACAAACTGGATCATAAGCAGTTGCGGTTGAGAAAAAATGAGGGAAATCCCTCAATCCGCAGATAAGGTTCGTTCTTCCTTCCAATGCCATCAAATACCAAGAACACACCCCACGCATAAATCGGCTTCTCATGCGTGAGGAAAGTTCTTCAACAGTCCCTGACAGAGCCCGCATTGCATGGAGCCCTTGCACCCGGCAGCTCCATGCCATCCCAGCCAATCAAGGCATGTGTGATGGAATGACAGAGCATTGCTCAAATCCATGTTTTTTTCGAACGCTACACGTTACACGCGGCTTGAAAATCCATGTTGTCATGGGTATGGAAAAATGTCGCTTGTAGTCATAACTTCGGATTTGCGCCTACGATTCCCAAAGATTTACTTTGTTTATGATTTTTTAAGATAAAACAAAATTACCGGCGCAAATATTATGTGGTTTTTATCTGTATAGTGACTGTTTCAATAAACATTATTAGGACCGGGACATGACAAAAAACTCCACCGCTGAAGCTTCCATAACGAGCAAGACATTGCCCAGGAAGTTTTTTTTACTACCCCTCGCAGGATGCATGTTTCTTACGGCATGCGCCAACTCTGCCAACGATCCCTCACTCTCTCCTCAGGAAAGACAGCTCCGGCAGCGTCAGGCACAATTTGATACAACAGTGGCAGAAGGTGCCGCCCTGCTCGGCGGGTTGGCCGCCATTGGTGTCGGGGTAGCTACCCACAGCGCAAAAAATGCAGCACTTGCAGGTGCTGGCGGCGCACTGCTGGGAGGCGCGATTGGCTATGCTGTTGCCAGCCGCACACAGGCCCAGCAAATGAGCGAAGACGATGCGAACCAGGCAATCGCACACTACCAGCAACAGGCCGCCCAATCGCAGCAGGATACCCTTTACGCCCAGCAGACAGCCGCCGCAGCACAGCAGGAACTGGTGGTGCTACGCCAGCAGCTTGCGGCCAACCAGATTTCCGTATCCGCTTATCAGGAAAAAGTGACCCGCTACCAGAAAGATCTGGCCGCGATCAAAGCCATCAGGGCAGGTTACGTCAAAGACGTTGCCAGTGCAGGCAACCTTGCATCTGGCCGGTCTGACGCCGCCGCCGCCGCCGCCGTCCGCACAATGAACGCCTCCATAGCCAGTATGGGTGCAGCGCAGGACTCTTTGGCGAACAATCTGGGCGCAGCCGCAGCTAGCGGTGTCGCGGGAGGCAACGTCAACTCGTGAAGTCCTTCCACCTCCGGCGTATGATCGGCCTTGTGCCAATGGTGCTGCTCGCAGCCTGTTCGGCACAGCAATGCGACCCCAATCATGCGGACCTGTTTACAGGGATCGGATGCTCCACTGGCAATGGGTACCAGCAAAGAACCGCGACGCTGAATACACAAAGAGATTTTTTGCGTATGGAAGCCGAGCAGGCGCAAAATAACGCTGCGGCCGCCCAGAACAATGCGGCCATTGCCCAAAATAGCGTTACTCAGGAGCGAGCGCGTTTACAGGCATTTAAAAACAAAAATGCAGCACTCCGTAAACAACTCTCTCAACTGGTACAGCAAAAACGCATTAGCTCCACGCAGTATCAGAGTAGTCTGAACACACTGAATACAGCCTCAAAACTGGCCAACAGCCACGACGAGGCTAAAGCAGCGGAAGCCGCAAAACAGCAAGACGCTTTGGTGGACACTCTTTCCCACCTGTAACATCAAACAAAGCAGACGCTCCAATCCGGCACAGTCCATTTTTTACTGTGCCGGAATATTTTTCACCTCGCCCAGTATGTCTTGTGCCGTCACTTTTTTACCCGCATGAAGGGTTGCAAGATTTTTCTGGCTTAAATCCAGCATTCCCGACAGGTAATCTTCGTTCTGGCTGCGCAGCATGTCCTGCCCGGCCACGGCAATACCATCCAGTTCCTTGATGGCAGGACTGCTGGCGGCGGCACCAAGCAGGCCAAGATAACTTTCTATTGCCGCGTTCAGGGATTTCTGGCGTTCAGCCAGATGCGTTTCAATTTTCTGCGCCTGCTGCGGTGTCAGATTAACAAGCTTCATTTTTGCCTGGGTAATTGTATCAATCACATGATTGATCTCCCACACGGCATTGGCCAGAACGGCAAGCGCCTGAAGCTGGGCGCCAAGCACCTTCTTGTCAGCATCGATTCTGGCGCGTGCATCAGTTGTGAGTGCTGTTTCAATCCGCGATAGCTTTCCCGCCATTGCCGGGTCCGACCCTGCCTCCGCTTTGAGCGCCTTGAGGGCCGCCCAGGCATCCCCTGGTGTTGCCTGGGCTTCGTCCAGCAATGTTTTAAAGTCTTTCTCCGCGTCCTCTGTTTCCTTCAGGGAGCCCAAGGCGCTGGCACCAATAACCAGACGAAAACCAATAGCGGGATCGCGCATCGGCTTCCCTGTTTTTTCGTTATAAGGTGGCCGCTCGGCGCGAACGTTTGTTGTCAGTTCATCCGGGTTGGCATGAAAATCCCCCCCACGGATCAGCAGCCCCCCCACTTTGCCCTGTAACCGCCCGACCCGGTTCAGCCTGTAGGGGTCAAGCATCATCTGACCAGCATTACCAAGCATGTCATACAGGCCAAGAGGATTGGGTTTCATCTGCCCTACGGCCTGCATTTCCCCAATATCCGGCCCGGCCGCTATATAAGCAGCAGGGCCGCCATCGGGCATTGGCCACAAAGGCGCTTCAAATTCGGATGCCTGCACGCGCATGCCACCCCGCGCGGCGTAAGACCATTCTTCATCGACAGGTAGTCTAAGAAAGCCTTTTCCCTCCCCCGCAACCGGAAGAGGGGCCTTGTTCTCGACAAGCCATGTTGTAAGCCCGGCCGCATAGGCGTTGGCCTCATCCCACGAAATGCCGGTTTGCGGCTTCTGCCCAGCCCGGCTTGGCGCTGCGCAACTACCATTCAGAGCCGCATATTGATTGACTGTAACATCATATTTCCCAATATAATACCGATGCAGTTCGGGGTGCCCCTGAACCGGAAATGCCGCCGCAAGATGGGTGCGTAACGTGTACTGGTTGTAGCCCTCCTGCGTGTCCGGGCGACCGATGGTCATATCAACATCATCAAGAATGCCCTTCCCATCCGGGACATCCACAGGCCGGAAAACCATAGCCCCACCACAAGGCAACGGCAGCTTCAGGTCGTCCGGCAGTGGATGGGGGTCTATAAATCTGGCATCCCACACCGCTGCGTCCGCATAGGCAAAACCCGGATCGAACAGAAAGGTCAGGGCAAGAAGAACCAGTTTTGAAGACGGACGAATTTTCACGGCGTGCTTATTCCTTCCCAAGGGTCAATCCGGCCAGCTCTATGCGCCGCAGCCAAGGATGCAAGCAAGGCACCGGTAGCCGTCAACAAAAGTGACACCATGCACAGACGTCCGTTAATGATGCAAAGAGGATGCCCAGTTGGCAATATCTGAGCAAACTGGTGATTGATCACAGACCCAACAATCCATGCCCCACAGAGCGCCACACCACTTCCACAAAAAGCAAGGATCTGGGCCTGAAGCAGTGGAAACACGGTCAAATACGGCACGCCGATAAAACGCATTGTCGCCAGAGACAACCGTTTGCGCTCAACATTAGCCCATAGCCCGGCGGCCAGACTACTGACAAACCCGGCCACTCCCATACAGGCGGTTAGCCTGAACAGCAGTGTAATCCGTTTGTCGAGCGTCAGCAGATCGGCCACATCGCCCGCGCGTGACGTGACATCAACACCGGCTGCGCGTAGCCTTGCATCTTCAGCGGGGACATCCTCAATATGCTTCATATACAGCCTGAAGCCAGCCTGCGTGCGAAACGCAAGCGCAGCACTTGTCCAGGCATCCTGCCAGCTCACGGCCTTTTCCCGAAAAATTTCCACCGCCTGCGCAAGCCGCACAGAAACAAACGCGGCATTCTGGCCAATAGCGCGGGGCGGGGAGACCGCAAAAACCCGTAAAGGTACACTCTCCTGAGCGGCTCCTTCGCCAAGGCGTGAAAGATGCATATCCAATACATCGCCCACATGGGCATGGAGCGACGCAGCAGCCGGAGCCGAAAGCACAATTTTGTCAAACTCGGCTGACATATCCACCGGAGATAATAACGGGTCCCCAACAGATGATGGAATAAGCTCAACCCTGCGTGCATCCTGCGGCCGCCCCTGAGGCATAAGCAATACACTGGCGGCCAGGGTTCTGGTTCGTGGCGCTACAAATGCTATATCGGGTTGCCGCGCCAGGGATTCCAGCCATACTGAATCAAACTGTCTGTTACTGGCGTTTGATATTTCACGAACACGAGGATCTTCAAGAAGGGCTGTACGCAATCCTTCAACCAACCCAACCCGCAAACCCGCAATGACCAGCAAAGGTGCCGCCGTGGCCGCCAGAGCAATAATCAGACACAGGGCCATAACTTTTTCGGACAGCATATCACGCACTGCGAGCCCTCCGATCAGGAGCAGTTTCTTCATGGCCCGGCATCCGTTGTTGCAATCATGGCTCCTGCTGGCCGGGGCACCGCCCGCACAACCACAAAACCAGCCTCCTCCGCGCGCATTGCATCGTGTGTGACCATAATGACCGCAGCCTCCGTGCTGGCCTGCTCAAACAACAACCGCATGGCGTCATCTGCCTGATCGGGGTGCAGGGCCGCAGTTGGTTCGTCCGCCATGACCACACGAGGGCGATGGACAACCGCACGCGCAATTGCCACCCGCTGTCTTTGCCCGACAGAAAGACTGGCCGGAACCCGGTCAAGCAGACCGGCAATTCCCAGTCTTTGCGCGCACTCCAGAATGCGCCCATGATCGTCACGCTCCAGAACCCTGAGGGGAAGAGCGATATTGGCGCGTACCGACAGAAAAGGAAGCAGGCCGTACATCTGGGGCACAAAACCAAGATGCCGCGCCCGCAATCTACCCAGTTCCCTGATACCCTGCTTTGTCTGCCAGAAGGATGCAACCGCCTGCCCTTCTATTTGAATACTCCCCGCCGTGGGACGCAGGGCAAGCGACAATAATCCAAGCAGCGTACTTTTTCCGCAACCAGAAGGGCCGACAATAGCCAGACACTCCCCTGCCCTCAAAACAAAGTTCGGGACAAAAAGAGAAAAACTCTTGTCAGGCGAACACCACTCCAACGACCTGGCGCGCAAGAGTTCGGGCAAAGCAGGCGGCATCTCTCTCAGGGCAGCGCCTCAAGAGGCACCGGGTAGACTGCCTCCCCCTGATCTTCGGAATGTCCAAGATGCACCCAGAGGTCTGGCCGAGATTCATATTCCTCGTAAAGACGCAGCCTGCTTTCGATATTGTTAAGAATGGTGCGCTGGGCGATGGCCCCCATCGCCAGCCATGAATCCTGCGTTATGCTCGCAATGTCGGATTTATACGGCAACCCGTCCAGATATTCCCCCAACAGCGGTCCAAGCTTGTCAATATGCCTGATTTCCGATGGATTACGTGCAGTAGCCGCGAAAGCTGACTGTAGTTGTGTGAAAAATGTTTCTGGCGTTGTTCGGCCTGCTATTCCCGCATCAAGAATGTTCTTGAGCGATGCAGCAAGATCGGAAAGCTGGTTGCGTGTCAGAAGAACCCGGATATCCAGAGTTTTATGCAAGGCATCCGCCGGATCACGATCAGCGGTATAGCTTTCCACAACATCCGGAGCAGCGGTTTTCTGCTCCCGACCGAGATAGGCAAGCCGCATGGCCTGACTGACAACTGCGGTTTTCGGGTCAACCTTCATGCCCTCAGGTGTCAAGCCAGCCACGGGGCGCCCGGTCGTATCCGCCACCTGTTGCAACAAAGACGTGGAAAGCGACTGTACAACCGGCCGGAACGCCTCGGGCGAACCTCCCGCGACCGGATAGTAAAGACTACCCGCTGTTCCAAATTTTGAAAGCGCCCTGTATTGAGCAGCCGCATGTGCATGATCATGCGCAGTATCACCCGCCGGGGTCAGCAGATGGACAACAAACAGCGCAATGCCTTTTGTTGCGGCAAGCTGACGCGCTTCTTCTATACCCAGATGGGTCACACTATGCGGGTCTTCACTCCCGCGGGCACCCGCATCGGTGATAAGCACCATATAACGCCCGCCAAACTGGTCCCAGCTAATGTTATCAATGGCCGCACGCACACCCGCCACCGCATCTTCATCAAAGCTAGAAGAGGACACCGTAGCATCCCGCACCCCGGCAATTGCAGGGAGTACGGCATCAATCGGCTTGGCCAGATCTGGGGTAGCATAGAC
The DNA here is from genome assembly GCF_029069195.1 of Acetobacter fabarum. Taxonomy (GTDB): domain Bacteria; phylum Pseudomonadota; class Alphaproteobacteria; order Acetobacterales; family Acetobacteraceae; genus Acetobacter; species Acetobacter fabarum_A. The sequence goes on along the minus strand of NZ_JARDYK010000017.1, from coordinate 11,446 downwards.
TTTTGTTGTATATTCCAGTCCGGGAGTATCAGCGAGACTGTCACGATAGGCAATCAGCCCAAAACGGAAATTCTGCGAAACTGCCGTGTTCTGGACTGTATGAACAATATCCCCAATCGCGGCGCGGGTCTGGTCAATATAAGGCTGCATGCTCGCCGTTGTATCTATGACAAAGACCAGAGCCGCCCGAAACTTTCTAAGTGCTTCGGGCGAGGCAGGCGGACGCCCGTCAGACGGAGCCGAAGGGGCGGAAATAACGTGAAGCATGTGGACAGAAGGACCGCTTTCCCTATCGGTCGTGGTCGCCTCCAGAATAGGCAGAAGGTAGAAGTTTTTTGTTATATCCACATAGTTTTCCGGCTCCAGCGCCACCACAGGACCCGGCTTGCCAGACAGCGCGCCGCTTAAAAGATGAGCAGCCTGCTGCGCTGAGTCATCGGCCGTTAGCATGGCCTGCTCATGCTGCGCCGTATCCAGAAACAGAGCGCGGTTGCGCCCGGCAGGGTTGGTAAATGCCGCAATCATGGCATGAGACCATGCAATCGTGTGGCTCTCTTCGATCCAGCCCAACGTGGGCCCGGCCATGCCGCGGCCTACCAGAACGCGCCCATTTTCGCGGGAGAACACATAAAACACTTCAAAACCATCAACAGGTTTTGCATCTGTCCCTTTTGCATCCGTCGCTACCATTGCGCCAGGCCGCGTGATTATACGCTGGTAAAGACTATGCTTGCCCGGTTGCAGCAGAGGTGTCAGATCGGCCGCGAAGCCGTGAGGGATGGTCTGTGTCATACCCCCAACAAGAAGAGAGGCAATAAGCCAAAGGGGTTTTCTCATGGCCAAAAATCTTTCAGCGCAAGCTGCGCTTCCATGTCACCCGCTGCCGCTTTTTTTTCCAGATTATCATGCAGGCGGGCGCGGTCATCCTTGACATCCTCATCACCAGCCTGCACCGCTCCCCGATAATATTGTGAAGACTCACGTATATCGGCCGCGGGCACTGGTCCATTCGGGTCAAAAGCCGTGGGGTCATACAGATGTGCCAGACGCGCCATTGCATGACCATCGCCACGCTGCGCCGCAGCTTCCAGCAACAGCACGCCATCATCCGGCTTGCCATGTGTCAGTCGTCTTTGTCCTTCATCACCAATCACGGAAGCTGAACCGGCTTGGGCGATCACGGCCGGAACAGTAAGGTTTTCCAGCACATTGAGCGGTGCGGCAGGCGGAGGCGTCATAACCGGTTGATGAGCCGTTCCCGGGACAGCCGTCGCCACGGGGGCCACCGGAGTAGCTGGCCGGGAGGGAGCGGATGGACGGTCCGCATGATGATTGTGCGTGAAAAACCAGACCGCCAGAGCCAGAATACTGGCAAATACGCCGCCACCCGCAAAAAGAAACTTCCGCATGGGATACAGACGGGCCCAGAATGATACCCTGGCCAACCCCACGACAGGTTTGACAACAGCAGGTTCAACATGTGCGGGGGCCGTAACTGGCTGCACAACCGGGTCGTTCTTTTCGCCTTCTGTCGGAACACCGTTATTGCGACGCCGCTGCGCCTCTGCCTCCAGCTCGGCGTACGTCTTTCCGGCAGTTGGGAGTTGAGGCCACGCGTCTATGTACCCTGTTACGCGCAATTCCGGAATTTCTATCTCGTACCCTGTATCAGGTTCAAAATCCCGGGCAGCGGAAGAAGGAATATGAATCAGAAGATCATTCCCCTGCGTGGCCCGACTACACTCCCCTTTAACTTCGGGGTGATCTCCAGGTACTTTCAGGGTGACGGGTTTATCTGAATCGTCTCCAGCACGCCCTGACAAAACAATTGTTGCTCCCTCGGCATGCGGTCCGGGAAGTATTTTGATTGCGCTGCTCATGCTTTTACTGTGTCCAGTCCGTTTATGATCGTTCCCAGTTGCTCGTTGGCCTCCACATCAAACTGAGGTCCGCTTTCTTCAAACCGCTGCCGCAGCGCCAGAACCCAATCATGAAAAAACTGGTCTACGTAAACATTCGGTTTAAGGGGAAGATCAGGCAACCCCGCGCACGGATCCGGTCGATCAAAAATTTTCTCGTCCGAATTAATACGGCATGGTCTGGAAGATATGGCGTCTTCATCTGCATAGCCCAGCCAGGTCAGAAAACGGCCTATCAGTTCAACGCAGATCACGGATTGTTTTTCGCCCGAAATATTCAGCCTGTTGACATGATCGCAGTTCCGCCTCAACGCTTCTGCCATTTTTCCTCTCAGATCAAGCATATTTGCCAAAACCTCCATGCGCTCTGCAAACAGGCGCGCCACATGAGATTCCATACCAAATCTGGCGGCCTGTTCAGGCTGCATTCTGCCCAGATAGTTCTTTACCCACATATCCATGATACGCTTTGCAAAATGGTCATGCTGATCTTCCCGACTGGCGGGGTCTGGCATTGCTCCACCAAGGATCAGGGCAAGCGGATCATCTTCTTCCGGTGGAGGGGGGGCTGTGTCCAGTTCAGTGTTAAACTGGTTCCACTCCCGGATAATTGCCTCCCGCTCGGGTTCCAGACTGATAAAAAATGCACCCAGCAAACGGTTCCGATGCACCTCTCTTAAGGCAAGAGCAATTTTAGCCACAGATTGCCGCGCCTCATCAGAAGCATTCAGAGACGACGCATTATGATAAAAAGATGTGATAATATGCAGGATAGATTCGGAACACTGCTTTAACCGGCTGGTCAGTTGTTCGGTTCTGACAGATTTTTCGCAAAAATCATGCAGCCGCTCGGCAAGATAGCTCACCCCACCATCATTAGGCTTGATAGCTTCGTCAAAAGCCCGTTCAAAATCATGAATATGCTTCCGGACAACAGGGCTGGCCAGATAGGATGCCCGAGACCGCGCGACCCGCTGCGCGACATCAGGAAGCATTTCAAGTTCCTGTCTGGTAACGTCGTCACGGGTGTACAGACTGCCTGCGGATGACGCGCGTAACCATTGGACATTGTCGAATGGCTTACCTGGCTTCCACTGGTTGACCCAACTCTCTTTGAAAAAGTTGATTAACGATGCTTGCAGACGGGTATTCCACCCGTCACTACTACTCTCATCCGCGCCACCTTTTTCTTCAAACTGCCTGTCAAATTTTGTAAGAATGACAAAAAGAGCGTCCTGCTTGTCTGCCCGCTGCGCAGGCGTGGCACCCATTGTATCATCAATCCAGCTTTTGATCATAGCGGGCAGGTCTGAAACTTCCTGCGCGGAATCAGCAACACACATCAATGTCGCCGTGGTTTCCATATTGTCTTGATACAGGTCAAAAAGATAATCAACCTTGCCACGCAGGAACAAAGTTCCTTCCTTGCCTTTTGCCTCCGCCACCTCGGGAATTTTCAGACGGGAGCGAGCCCCGGGAAAATCCAGCAGGTCGGTCTTGTCCATAAACGACCAGCGCGCGGATGTCAGGGGGATGACCAGCTCGGAAATGATAGCGGAGACAACGTTACGCGGCAGATACGCGCGCGACCCTTTTTCCCCCACCAGATAAACCGGCTCAATATCTCCCGCAGGTTTGAAAAGTGTTGAAACGTTAAGGATACTTTTGTCCCGGGGCAGCAAAGCCTTGACATCGCAATAAGCCATCTCCGGCTGCCCCAGCGTGACCAGTGCCTCAACAAGAACACCGGCGTAACGCCCCAGATCTTCAACTCCCCCCCATAGCGGAGAAAATGCCCGAAGAAGATCTTGTGGAGCCAGCAAACCAACATGCTGACCAAGCCAGCCCCAGTATGCATCATCAAGAATATTGATCCATATTTTATCGCCAAACTTCCGCGTAAAATACTCCCTCAGTGCTTCAACATCATCGATATCCAGAACTGTCTGCCCTTCCGTCAAAGGCAGGTTGCCCAGCTTCTCCATGATTGTATTCAACGGAGGTGGCGTAACATTGATCAACTTGAAATCAGATAGGAAGGTGTTCCCGACAATCCGTATAATATCGGCAACAGACAGCAATCTGACCGTCACAGGGGGCGCGCCATCAGGGGGCGTAGGCGGAAACAGGGTGAAACGTGAGACCAGTCCGGAAGATTCGTCTCCCCCTGTAGGATTTATTTCCTTGAGAAATTCAAAAGACTCACCGCCGTAACATATTCTGAGCGGGCCATGCTCCGGAGCGGAAAGGCTCGATATCAGATACGATTTACCCGCTTGGGATGCGCCGTAAACTGCTACGGCTGATCGTCTGTTGGCTGCATGCGAAAGCTTGCGCGCAACTCTGCGTTCCCTACGCAACGCCCGCAAACTGTCATTGCCTGCTTCTGGCGCATGATCGTCCACCCAACGTGCCGCGTTAACGGCCAGGTCAGCTAGAAGCCGGGTTTTGTTGACCAGATTTGTCACGACATGCCCACTCCCATCGTCAGGCATCCTGTATCGCGCCAGTATCCTTCAGGATTAAGGGTTGTCTGCAACCGCAAGGTGATCAGCTTTGTATGAACACTCTCCCCTTGCGCGTCAGTAATTTCCTCAATCTGGAAGCTTTCACGCCCCGAAAAATCACCTTCTTCCTCTTCCTCACGGTTTGCCCGCCGTTCAAGCCGGATGTTTAAAGGGAGCTTGTAGTTTTGCATCTCGGCTCGGCTATTCTGCGTGAATTCAACACAATAGAGCGGCGTTGTTGTCCACCGTTCCAGCGAAAGCTGTCGAAACCCTATCATGGTCAACCCCTGAAAGTCCTCCAGATCAAAGCCCTCTGGTGTACACTCCAGCGGGGCATTGGGGTCCGGGTCCGTAAACAGCAGGTTCGCATCACGTATCCTGCCGGTCTTTTCCATTTTACCAATGTACCGAGCGGTAGATTGCATGACCAGTTTTTCAGTCCGCAAAACAAAATTCTGCAATCTTCCCTCTGCCTGAATGCAAAGGGCAGCCCCCACCACAACCGTTGTCTTGGGGTCACTGATCCGGCTTGCGGTATCCGTAAAAGGATAATGCCTGCCAACAGTGTAGTCATGCATCGCTATAATACGATGTGGAGCAACCGGCATGGCGCCCGTGATCAGATTGCGTACCCGACGGAGCTTGGAAGGACGCCCAGATAAAATCAGAACATCGCACCCATAAGCCCAGACAACTTCCGTCAGGTTGGACAGGACTGCTTCAAGCGTTGAGCGGATGGATTTTTCAATCGTCTCGACCGTGACCTCAATATTCACACCGAAGACGTCAAATGCGCCTATTCCCTGAGCATTCTGCCCCTGCATATGCAGATTGACCTGTTCGGCAAGGAATGCCGCGCAACGTGCCCGTTGTGCATCATCGCCTCTCTTCACCTCGGGGGCGTTCAGGCCAAAGCTCCCGACCACTCCGCTCACCTGCTCTCCGACCTGCTCATAAAGGCTCAGGGCGTGCAGCGCGGCGGGTTCCAGAATGGTCGCAACAAACAACCTGCGCCGATGGCGGTCCCGTTCATCCTGATTCCCATGGTCCCGTTCAAACAGACGGATAAGCAATTCCCTAGCTCTGAGTACGCCAACTTTGGTCAAAGCCTGCTCAAGAGGAGGGAGCACCGTTGTCAGGATAACGTCTTCAAGCAGGTCATCCCCGGCGATATTGAAACTTTCACGAAAATTCTGACAGGGGGAGAGCGCATCGTGCCCCGTGTGCGTATATGTCGTAATCATCAGGTCGGTTGTGCCGCCCCCGATGTCTATGCTGGCGACACGGATGGCTGGCCGGTTGTTTTCTCCCCGTCGTCCTGCGCTGTAGAGTTCAAACAGTGCCTCGACATGTCCCCCGAGCCGCCCGGTTACCTCATTGTGCAGCCAGACAATCTGCGTCGCGGTAGCTTCATCAAGTTCCGCACGCAAAATAGGTAACTGACCTTTCTGGTCTGTTACTTTCCAGATAAACGCCAGTGCGGCCCGCGCACGGGCCTGAAAAATTTTCTGCTCCGCCACCGGCATACCTGGCGGCATGGTCAGCATAAGGGAACGCAGCCCTCGCGGGCGGGCGCTATCGCGCCGCCGAGAACGAAATCCCGGCGAGTTCATGTACATAAGCGCCTGCATGACAATTTCGCTCAGCATAAGCGTGAACAGCAGACTGCGCGACAGAACACTTGGCCCCACAGGCTGGGCTGCATCCAGATCAAAGCGACCGACCCTGCACGTGCGCTTGGCACTCAGGGTTTCCAGCAGCGCCCGACGGAAAGGACCATTAACGGGCGGGTCGGCATTCTGTCCATCGCGGTGATAACCATTGTTGAAGCGCCACCCCTGATCAGACGGCCGCAGATCCCACAAATACCGTTTGGGCGCAGACAGACCGGAAAGCCCTTCCGTACCAATGCGCGCACCCATCATCCGCTCTGCTTCGGGGCCGGTTCTGACCGGGCTTGCCCAGGAAAAAGCATGCGGACGCCCCGAACGACGGGAATGAGAGTCCCGCCCAAAAACCGCTTTACCGAATTCAATCCTGCTGGAAAACGGATCAGAACAAACCTGCTCGGGTCGGCCCAGGTCTCGCAATTCCAGAACATAGCTGTCCGCTTCACGCTGGCGCGCGCCGGGATGCTCCTCAATAAGAATTCCACAGCTTCGGAAATTACCCAGATCAAGCACCAGATCGACCGACACAGGAGGCTCATTCGTTGTTGTCAGCATCTGCGCGACCGGCGGTCTGCCTGCCTTTGCAATCATCCGCAGGAAAGCAAGATAGATCGCCACATGCGCAAGACCTCTGGAGGGTCCGCTCTCATCATCGTCGCGACGTTTTTTGGTAGGCTCAGCCCAGTTTGCATCCTGAAGCAATTCAGCAAGCCAGTCCTTGAGCCACGTACTCTCGATCAGCCATGAGATGCTATCCAGCTCCGAAACAAAAGCAAAACTCTGCCCTCTTGCCTCGTCATCGGGTGTGGGCGCCAGATAACGCCCCTCGTAATAAGGTGCGATTGAAGTATCGAACGCTATGTTAAGAAAAATAGCCTCTTCACCCGGTCCCTTATATTCGCTGCGCAGCCTGCCCCGCACCCAGTTGGCCGGACCGGGCTTAAAACCTTCGTCATCAGTCACCCCTACGCGGGCCAGATAAGGCAGAGGCACCCATTCGTTTTTAAAAACCTTGTAAATATCCTTATATTTTATTTGATAGTCTTCCCCATCCGGCACCACGTGATCCTGACCATCAGCATAAAACACCTGATTTCCGCTGTCATGATCTTTCTCGGGCATGCGCAGGACACATTCGGCCTCACCATTAGGCCCGTTCCGTTGCTGTTCATAAAACTTCACCGTTATGTCAGTGCAGTCCTTATGATCGAGCACGATCGTTTCGAACTGAATAAGACTATCGGGAATCAACGAGATATGGTCTGACATCCGCTCATTTTCTTCCATTTTTCTCGCAGATTATCCGTCATGATCTTACTGCGTTATTACTGATTTGACACTGCGCGACAATCCCTCGCACCAAGGACACAACGACTGCAACAGCAGCTATCAGGATAGCCGATATGCAAAAAAAGATTTCCACATACGCAACATTTGCAGTCAAGACTGACCGCAGGAAGTCAACACCACACACCGTTGGGTTTGCCTGCATGGATCATAAGGTAGACAGTGCCGATCTTTGGAACAATCCTTCGGCCGGTTTATCATGATTGGAATAGCGTGGATCGTTCGTATAGCCGAGGCAGGACGCTTTTTCCTGGTCCAGCCGGGTACAACGATATGTCGTGGCCAGAAAATTCTGGCCACTTGAGATTGAAAGACATCTATCCGCCTCTATAATCAGGGTATCCCCTTCAAAATGCGAGGAAAACCGTCCCTTGCAGATACTGTTGTCGGCGTATTGCAATGACTGCTGGCCTCCATCCCCCTGATCATCAAAGCAGAACGTCCACAACGCGACTGATTGAGGGACATGTGTTTCGACATTGACCGCGACCATATTGGTAAGGCGATGCCAGCACCCTTTGAGCATCGACAAGTCATGACTCTGCCATTTGGCCGCTGGCAGATCATCGGCAAGTGGAGGAACCACTGCAGTCGGACGAACCGTATCAGCGACATGTGTATGTCCAAGAGGCGGAACGCCTTTACACATAAGCGGCACCGGCAGAAGAGAAACCCACACGGTTGCAACCAGTAGGCCAACCCCCACCCCTCCCAGTGCAGAGCGCAGCAGACGCGGCGGCAAAGGTGGAAAAACCGCCTCCACCGGCTTAAGCTTCCTGTCGCCAAAGCCGGTCAGCAGATCCACTCCGCCCGCCCGCCCCCAGCGGGTGACAACCGCACGTCCGTCCACGCCAAACAGGCAATTCAGCGAGGGTATCCAGTGCATGCCAGGAAAATACTGCCGAATGGCACCATTTTCACTTTCCGCGACATGCCGGATATCCGCAAGAATTGAACCCGCCTGCAAAAGCAATGCATCCTGCGTGGAAGCGTCAAACTCAAAAAAATTCAGGCTTTTCTGGCCTTCACTTGTCCAGGCCACGCCATCGCCTTGCGCAACAGGCATCGCAAAAAGAGCCGCGTGATCCGCTCCCAGCCTGTCCCGCACGGCCGCCACAAATGCCTGCGCCGCCGCAGGCACGTCACCTACACTTTTGTCCAGATGCACAGTCATGCGGGAATTCCAAAATTACAGACAGGAACAATACGATTATTGACCGATACGCTCCCCCGCCGCGTTGCCAGAACGGTGCCATAATAACAGACCGTTACGGAAAAATGGCTGGTCGGCGCAGCAGGCATTGCAAAGGGGTCTACAACTACCGTGTATAACCCCGGAGGTGGTGCCGTAGTCCATGCCACCGTCTCAACCGGGTGGTTCGTTGGTGGTAGGGCACCTTTTCTGCGCGCATTAGCGTCATGGCGCAGTACACCCCCGCAATGCTCTCTTCTATTGAAATAAATACGCTGGCCATCAGGGCAGATAACATGCAGATCAAGATCATTCAGGTCGTTCCATGCCAGAATAACCTGTAATACACCACCAGAGACCCCCACTTTCCGAACACGCCTGAGCGCAATCCATGCACGCCAGGGAAGCCGCGCCGCAAGCCAAGCCAGCACCACCAGCGACGCCAGAAGAAACACCCAGAACAGAAGTGATGGATGAGAACACCCCGCAGGAGCAAACAGACCGCCAAGATGAGATATAAGCCAGATGAGCAAAGCCAGTCCCGTCAGCATTGCCGATAGAACAAGCCAGGCCCGCCAGGCCCCCGCCGGACGCGGCTCAACCACCAACGGTGGCGGACGGATGGTCATTCGCGCACAACTCGGCCTCTCAGCAAGCGCGGGAGCGGAAGGCGAAGACTGCTTTACTGCTCCGGTAATATCCACCCGGGTCAGCTTATCTGTGACTGCGTGGTGCCCCCACCCAACAAGGACTGGCCCGGAGACTCCGGAACGGATATACTCCTCCCCCGGAATGGTAAAAATATAGGGCAGTAAAGGCAAAAGAGTTTTCTCGGAAGATGAGAGGGCATTCCCCTGCTGATCTATCGCCGCCTCGATTGCAGCCCTCAATGCCTGGAAGTGCCTTACCAGCTCTTCTTGCGAAATATCCGCACCGAGCGTCCCATACCAGTCAACACGGCCATTCCCATGGTCTTCCGGCTCGGCCAGCAAGCCTCCCCCGGCCTCCCCCCCCAGCTTCCTGAGCAAACTGGAAAATTCAGGCCACAACTCCACAACTCTTTGGCTTCGAAAAACAACAGGGGAGAGTTCTGCGGAAGTGGTTGTGCAAAGAAGGACCGTCATGCTGGCAATCCCACCCCAAAATATTTTCCTATCACAGGAAAATCAGCACCAAAGCCATGACTATGACCAATTATAGTTAACGCCGCCCATAGCGTTAATAGAAAAAATGAAATGAAAACAAAGATATGTAGCAAAATAGATGAGGCTCCCGACATTGGTAACTGACCATCATAGGACACTGCTGCCACAGAAACCTCAGGGAAAGGCACTTCCTCACCCGCCAGCAAAGACATATCCTGCTTGGGTACCCTCCCGGATGCTGGGGGCTCAGTCGCTGCAAACGGGTCAGATTTTTCGATTTTTTCATCTTCGTGCCGGTCCATGACCGGTGGCGTCTCCTGCTCAGATAGTCGACCAAGAAAAGACTTCCCAAAATCCACTGCCCTATCAGATATTTTTAAACCCTTCTCGCGACCGGCCATCGCTCCCCAAGGAGCAAGAACAAACCTGTCTCCATCAGTAAATATAGCCTCAGAGCCAGGAATAATCAGTGCAAAATCCAGAAAATGAATATCTGATGTACCCGCCACCAATACAGATTGTCTCAGTCGGGTAATTTCAGCAACAAGGTCACGCAACAAAGCCTCCCTTTCCTCTGCAGGAAAAAGAGCAAGCTGGCGAAACTGACCTTTGCCTTCCGCGTACCAAGAAATTTCGCCCGGATTATTCTCTCGTGGCCAGCAGACAATAGGCTCTGCAAACCCAAAACGCAGACGATCAGAAGAACCTGTAACTCGGGCAACAGTCTCGTAATTCAGAATGACAGGCTGACCACGGAATTCCAGCAGCACAAGGTCATCTAAACTACTACGAAGAAGAATATATGCCACAATAAAATCTTTCTATTAATCAATCGCTCTTTGAAAATATTTCCTAGATTTATGCGAGCGTATATTAACTTCTGTCAAGATGGGGAAATTGAAGGAACCGTTAATCGATATTCTGTACCGAACATGCTACTATCCATGCCGTCCAGCAAGCCCACTAGGACTTGTAACGGTTTTATGTCGGCCATCTGACTGAATTGCTCCGGTTTACCGGAGAGTGATTTGTTCAGTAATCAGGCCACGAGATCAAGTCTGCTCTGATCTACAGAGAAGGCGCACCGCGCGCTCACGGAACTCAGGCGAATAACGCGATGTTGTCTTCTTCTCTACCATAGGGTTCATCCTCCGAGAGTTTTACTTTCCGGTAAAACTGGGGCAATTCAGCGCGCTGACGCGCACCCTTGCCGACGCGAGGGCGGAGCCATTAGCTTGTTTCGTCATTCTATGTTTCGAGTTGGCGGCTATGGGGGGATACCCGTTCAGCATTTCACCACATTAAGAACCATTCTTATCTGGTAGCTACGTGAGGCCGGATTGGAAGGCAAGAAGAAGGTTCGCGGATCGGCCCCTCATTGGGAGGCTTGGCCCGATTCCTTCCCTTCCCGGCCCTCTTCTGGCGCGCCTCGCGCGCAACGTTGCTACGCGTGAATTCTCTGCCGAATGATTCCTATATGATTCCAGTTGGTGCTCTGGAACGCAGAAAGCCCGCTCTGTGAGCGGGCTAACGGCTTGATTTCATTTGGTAATTTTGGTTGCGGGGGTAGGATTTGAACCTACGGCCTTCAGGTTATGAGCCTGACGAGCTACCGGGCTGCTCCACCCCGCGATGGTGAGAGTAATGATTTTGCGTTGATTATATT
>NZ_JARDYK010000016.1:0-36165 GCF_029069195.1 Acetobacter fabarum | reverse complement strand
TATCGTCATAGTGGATTCAGTTTATCGTCATAGTGGATTCACAAGACAATAGAATCAGACAATAAAATTGTTATTATTCAATGTGTTATTTTGTCTCTGAAAAACCGTAACACTATTTAAAACACTTATTAAACACTCTAAAACTGTGGATAACTTTTTATTCCCGAAAACTTCCAAGAAAATTGAACCCAAGCACCGCCTCTTGGGGGCTACGCCCCCGCCGGCTCGCGGCCTACGGCCGCCCCGATCGTGCATAGCACGATCTCCCACCCGGCATCCCCCTGCTCGCCCTTTCAGGGCTGCGCTAAACGGACACGCCTACGGCGCGAAATCATAATCTGACGATGCATTCCGCATCGTCTCTCCATCAGCACCTTCCTTTCCCGCGTCAGCGCCTTCGGCACCCTACGGGGTTCCCGCTCCGCGCTCGCCCGACGCCTGCAACACCAGAAGAACCGGGCAAAACCGCAATCTGCTTAAGACACACCGGCGTTCAGGCGATCTTTCGGCGGCTCACGTGTCGCAACATGCCTTCCAGACGCCACAGGATGACCGTGCAGGCATTATCCTGCGTGGTAGCTGTTTATTGTCCTGTAATGGGAATTGCGCCTTGTACGCCCCTCCCAGAGGGCTTACCGCAATCATGGATGTATTCCAGCGCGAAATTCAAAGGAAACACTGTGGAGACGAAACGGGGATCGTTACGCGCTGATGTCTGCCGTTCCGAACAGTGAGCGGGTGAACATCAGTTCCCATTACAGGGACAGGCTTTTCTTTTTGAGAGGGACAGCATTGAGATCAGCCGGATCATCAATCAGACCGAAATGTTCTTGGGACGCAAGAAGTTCGATGATTTCTGACAGATGTTAAGCCAACCTTTCATGACTGGCTGGAACTAGAAGGACGTATTGAAGCTCTGGAAAGTGAACTTCTTTCTCGATCCAATCATTGATTTTTAACTCGTGTTACAGAATACTGAGTAATAACTCTTCATGTCTGAGGTTATCACTATGAAAGTCAGTGGCTACACTAACATCACGTATGACCTGCCGGACAACGGCTCCAGAGCTAAGAACACCCCATCTCTTAATCTGGATTTCAGTAATATGACCCCTCAAGAAATGGAATCCGCAAGACTAGAATTGGGGAATGAAGGAAAAATCTCTCTCCATCAAAGCGTAGTAATGGCTTTAATGGATGGGTATGCATTTATAGGTGTTAATGGTGGAAAGCAGGTTGCTGAATCAACAAATATGTATTCGATGATTGATTCAATGCTGGATTATCAAAAAAAATATGGCACGATTAATGTCAAAGATAACATTGATTCTCTTAAATCTTTGAGAGAAACGCTTGAAGAAAATGACGTGCATACCTCTCAAAATCGCTCAATAATAGCTTAACTGGGTGAATCAAAACGACTCACCTGGTTACCATTTTTATAGAATATTCTGGAGGAATAATAATGTTAGTCAACTCAGTATCACCATCTATTTACATTCAGAAAAAAATCTCATCACAAAAAACAGAATCTTCACAAGTAGAAGTTAATCAAACTGTATTTCCATCCAATTTCACTACAGTTGATTTTACAAATATGTCACGACAAGATCTTAGAGATTGGTCCAATGAACAAATAAAATCTGGGAAAATGACACTTGATGATGCCAGTCCATTTATGTTTATGTCATTAGATATTCCAGTTTCTGGAGATTATAATTTAAATCTTAACAAAAAAGTTGATTTTTTCAGTATAGTTGAAAACGGATTGGATGGCGCAAAATCTAATCACGATTTGACTAGTTTAAAACTTCTTGAAAAAGCATTAAATATTATGAAAAATAATCAAAAAAACAATGTAGACATTACAACATGAGTATGGGGATAATTTCTATCCCCATGCTCAAATATTATTTTATGTTTATGGTCGTACTTAATGATTGAACCGGAGGATTTGCCGAAATATCCACATTTTTAAATAGCCCTCCCTGATATCCATCAGCACTCCACAATTTCACAAATCCAACAACACTATCTCCAGTGTCACACGGCCAATAATATTGGTTGTTTTTTACGCACATCGGTATTGTCTGATAATTATTCGACTTCGGTAATTCCGTATTATTCATAGATGCATACGTTGATTTGCCATATCCAACTTCTATAACAGCAATTCGTAGCATCGCTCCACCATGATCGCACGTTGTTGATGCTTGATGCTTAACTGTCATATATTCAACGCCACAATTACTTGAAGCAACTGCATATACCCACATATCTGTTAGAGGTGGAGCGATGCTTCTGACTTGAATATTTACTGTTTTCTCTTTTATAACTCCTAATGTTGTTCCTTTTAATTCAAAGGGCTCTATTGATTTAATTAAAGATATTTCTTGTTTCCCACTTAATGGTTCAGCTCGAACAGCTATTGGTCCAAGCATGGGCATTCCAAAAACAAACGACAAGACAAATATTTTAAGGACCGATTCTTTCATCATCAATCACTCCAAACATTGCCAGTTCTGGCCTTGTTTTAATGGCGGCGACCTCACAGCGCCTGCACGATGACCGCACTCACAGAATATTCTCTAACTTTCGAATAAACCAATGACATAACTCATTAATCCAATTTTGTGATCAAAACCCCATATCTGGCCGCCCCCTGCTCCGTCCTCGTGACCGGCCCAAGGATCGACCCAACTCTTGTTGGAGCTGCTTCTGTCTTTCCTGTTCGGCCGCCCGGATGTCTTGCTGACGTTTGATCTCGGCCTGACGCGCCAGCTCCTGCCTCTGGCGTTCGGCTTCCCGCTGTTGCTTCATCCGCTGCCCGATTTTCCGGGCCAGACCGACCGCCAGCCGGGCCTTTTTCTCAAGACCAGAGAACAGCTCCTGCGCCTTCTCCATGGCCTTACGGGCTGTTTCCAGCACCCGGTTCACCAACTTGAGGGATAATGGCGTTTATCGGAGAGACGTTTCCGGGAAGATCACGAGACTGATCTCGGATTTACGTCTGCACTGGGCGGATGCCCGCATTTCATATAATGATATCAAGAGGCCATCGTGTGGAAAGTACGCTAAACAACGTTTAGCATGAACAGTAGAAGAACGTCTGGGTAGCGTGATCTTGCCTGAGGGCAAGCCGCTGTTTCTTTGTTGAACAACGGCAAGCAGCACGGAAGTTAGCGGATGAAATATCCGCTAACGCGCCAATATGCCTGTTCACGCGAAAGTACGACGGTTTCAACCGCGTTGGGTTTGTTAGCGAAACGCGTCTGGAACTGAATGATCTGATAGTCACCCGCTGGCGCGCCCGGCAGCGTTTTTGTCTGCATCACGCTTTGGAAAGTGCGTGATGACGGGCGTCCCAACGGTTGTCGTACAGACTGGATCGTAGTGGCCCACTGCGCCGGGGTGATCTTTGCCTTGAACAGTGTGCCTGCGGCTTGCCAGCTTGCATCCCACTGCCCTTCATCAAGCAATTCGACCCATTTGCGGGCATCGGCCGATGCCTTTGTTTCGGCAGGACGGGCAATGCTTGTCGAAATATTCTGGGCGGAAACCCGGGCGTCGTCCTGCCCGCTGATGGTCAAAAGCGCTGCGGCCGCAATGATAAGAGACATGATAAGCATTCCTCCGGTAAGCCACGCCAGGCGATGCCCCGACGATCGCGGCGGTGCTGGCTCTTTGGCTCTATCCACCGAAGAAGTTGCTTCGGCACCCCCAATTTCTTTGGGGCCGACATTATTGGGGGTGCCCCCATCCATCTCGGCGAGACGTCGGGCAGCTTCACGGCTGCTCGAAACGCCCAGCTTGCGCCGCGCATCGCGTAGGCGGTCATTTATTGTGTGCACCGACAGACCAAGCGTATTGGCGATGGATTTCGCGTCATGGCCGACCAGAAGCAGACGTAGAGCTTCTTTCTCGCGCGCGCTGAGAACCACTTGATCGTCTGTTGTCATGATACAGCCGATGGTGTCGGCCGCGCGACGCCAAGACGCTTCATCTCGCGATAGACAGTCGATCGCCCGATCCCGAGCTGACGCGCCGCTTCAGTCGGCGACACGCTCGCCGCGATAAGTTTTAGCGCCGCGCTGATCTTGTCGTTGTCGAGCGGCTGCCGCCCCGGCAGCCTGCCCTTTGCTCTCGCCGCTGCAATCCCGTCGCGTGTACGTTCTGAGATCAGTCGCCGCTCAAAATGCGCAATGGCGCCGAAGACGTGGAAGATCAGCTCTCCGGCTGCGGAGGAAGTGTCGATTTTCTCCTCCAGGCTGAGCAACGCTATTCCGCGTGAGCGGAGCATGGTCACCGTTGTCAGCAACTCTCCCAGTGAACGACCGAGGCGGTCGAGCCGCACAACCGCAAGCGTATCGCCCTTGCGTGCGTATTCCAGCAGCTCGTCCAGTCCTGGTCGCTCCATGCTCTTGCCCGACATCACATCGGTGAACACACGGATCGTACCGGCTTCTTCCAATCGCATACGCTGCCCGGCCACATCCTGATCACCGGTACTGACACGCGCGTATCCCAGAATGCCGCCCATGGCACCGTCTCCCAAACGACCGTTCTGTGGACACTGAGTGAATGACCATTCCGGATCGACAATATCCGTCCACATAATGCGTCTCTTTACTCTCCGCTGTCCATAGCCGAGACTGACCTTTTGTGGACGGAATAACAGCGTGACCAGGCTCAAACATCACCTGCTGACAGCCCAGGAACGAGATCAGATGCTCGCCATCCCGACAAACCGGGACAGTCTGGTCCGCCTTTACACTTTCGAGCCATCGGATCTGGATATCATCGGTTCCCGGCGCAGGCGACGCACCCAGATGGGCGTTGCGGTGCAACTGGCGTTACTCAGGCACCCGGGAACAACACTGGCTCAGTTTGTGCAGGATGTCGGATCGACGCCATCCGCGTTGGTCGCCTTCGTGGCAGACCAACTTGAGCTTTCCGGCAGCGACCTCGCCGATTACGCCGCGCGGGAGCAGACGATGACCGATCATGCCCGCGATCTGATGACGATCCTTGGCCTGCGCGCGCCCCAGAGAGCCGATATCCCGTTCATGATCGAGGCTGCGGCAAACGCAGCCTGGGCCACGGACAGCGGCATCGTAATCGTCCGGGCCGTGATGGACGCGCTACGCCATGCCAAAATCGCACTCCCTTCGATTTCAACCATCGAACGCGCCAGCATTGCGGGACGGGCGCGGGCCCGACGGAAGACCGCGCAGGCGTTAACGCAGGGCCTCGCAGGCGATCAGGTCATGGCGCTGGATCGGCTTTTCGCCACAACGCCTGAAGGGAGCATCAGCCAACTTGCCTCGCTCAAGACCATACCGGTTGCCGTCAAGCCGGATCACATCAAGCGCATTCTGGAATTGTTGAGACAGGTTCGACAGATCGGCATTGATCCCGTCGTCGCCAAGCGCATTCACATCGACCGTTTTCACCAATACGTCCGGGAAGGCCGGATATCTCCGGCCTCGATGATCGAGCGCTACACGCCATCACGCCGTTACGCCACGCTCGTCGCTTTCCTGATCGATGCTGAGGAACGCCTAACGGACAGCGCCCTGGACATGGCTGACAAGCTGGTCGGCAGCATCTTTACCCGGGCACGGAACACAAAGGCCCGCAGCTTTTCGGCAACGTCGAAGAACGTCGCACGCCTGATGCGCCTGTTTCAGGCGACCATCGATGCCTTGGCCGAGGCGGCCAGCGACGGCAGAGATCCCATGGAAACTCTGGATGCCACGGTCGGATGGGCGACCCTGTTGAAAGCAAGGTCAGAGGTTGGGGCGATCGCCAGGACTGCCGACCTCGATCCTCTGACAGCCGCTGCGGAGCGTTATATTACGCGCAACAACGCCTCCCAAGGCGGAAGACCTGGCGCAACAGCTCAACGCCCTGATGCCGCCAATCCGCATCACGGAGCTGCTGCACGAGGTGGCGCAGGCCACCGGTTTTTTGAACGCCTTTACCAACCTGCGCACGGGCGAAGCCTGCCCCCACGAGAACGCGTTGCTTGCTGCCATTCTGGCGGACGCTACCAATCTGGGGCTGTCACGCATGGCTGCCGCGAGTCACGGCGTTACCCGTGATCAGCTCTTCTGGACCCACGACGCTTACGTCCGCGACGAAAATTACCGCAAGGCGCTGGCTATCCTCATCGACTCTCACCATCGTCTGCCATTTTCCCGCATCTGGGGTGAGGGTTCGAGTTCAAGCTCCGATGGACAGTTCTTTCGCGGGGCCAAGCGCGGTGCCTCAGGCGGAGACGTCAATGCCCGCTATGGCGTCGACCATGGGTTCAGCTTTTACACGCATGTGTCTGATCAGCGCGCCCCATACCATGTGAAGGTCATCTCGGCTGCGACACACGAAGCGCCATACGTGCTCGACGGCCTGACCAATCATGGAACGGGGCTTAAAATCACCGAGCATTATACCGACACGGGTGGTGCCACCGACCATGTCTTCGCGCTCTGCGCCCTGTTGGGTTTTCGCTTTTGCCCACGCCTGCGCGACTTTCCGGATAGACGCCTGGCGTCCATCGCACCGGCCAGTTCCTATGCCTCCATCAGCCCGCTGCTTGGCAAAACCATCTGCACCGACATCATTCGGGAACAATGGGAGGACGTGCTGCGGCTTGTCGGATCAATCAAGGCCGGGCATGTCGCGCCCTCCAGGATGTTGCGCAAGCTTGCTGCCTATGAGCGCCAGAATCGGCTCGACGTCGCACTCCAGGAAATCGGCAAGATCGAGCGCACTCTGTTCATGCTCGACTGGCTCGAAACCCCTGATCTGCGGCAGAGATGTCAGGCAGGGCTCAACAACAGCGAGCAGCGGCATGTGCTGACCCAGGCAATCCATACCTTCCGCCAGGGACGGATCATCGACCGCAGCCATGAAGCCCAGCAATACCGGGCGTCGGGCCTCAATCTCGTCATCGCGGCGATCGTCTACTGGAATACAGTCTATCTGCAAACCGCCGTCACACATCTGCGCTCAACATCGGCGGTCGTCCCGGAGGACCTGCTGGCGCATACTTCCCCGGTGGGATGGGAGCACATCGCCTTTTCCGGAGACTTCCTCTGGGACAAAGCCGCAGCTTCTGCGGGCCGCAAGACGCTCAATCTGTCGAAACAGGCTCGTGCCGCCTGATCGTTCCTTTATTGTTCATGCCAAACGTTGTTTAGCGTACCATCCACACGATGGCCTCATCAAGACAGGATCTTCTTGAATTATAGGGTCAATGGCCCTATAATTCAGTATGAGGCCACGGTGGACAGTCGAAGACGTGTCGTTCGAAATGGACGATGACCAAAGCAATGATCCGATCGCAACCCTAGTTATTCAGGCTCCCGGTGTCGTTCTGATGGTCATGGCTGAACTCAGTGTCGATCGATTCCAAGGATTCATGAAGCTAGCCAAGGCTCATATCCACGGCGCAACAGCCAATGAGGTTGGGTTCGCCAATCTGAAAACGATCGCACAGGCCGTTTTGGAAGGAATGGATCTCGATGAAATCATCATTGAAGGCGGAATTCGCACGACTGGGGCCTATCCGGGCCATATCCCGCGTCCGTTCCGGTTCACGCGCTAGGTTCGCCCTGACCCTGACGCGTGAGGAATGGCCGGATCTCAATTCCATCGCCGCCACGATGGCGTTGTCCAGGCGTGGCCTGACGATGCTGGCCGCCAAGAAGACAGTGGAAGACCTCATCAGGCAATCCTCGGAACAGGCAGAAGGGCATGCAATCGTTCTGCTGCCCATGACTGACACGATCGAGGCGGTTATCTCCGACCTTGCAAAAGCCGGGATCAGGGCGATCCATGTCGATCACAAGGCCGATGTGGATGTGGCCCTGATCCGTCGGCGTCTGAAGCTCAGTCGCCGACAGTTCGCGCTCTGGTATGGTCTGGAAGAGGAAACCATCAAGGGGTGGGAAAGCGGGGAACGTACGCCAGATACCGCTGCAAAAAGTTATCTGCGGGCTATTGCCAATCGACCGGAAGCCGTGCGTGAAGCCTACGCCCATACGAAGTAGATTCCGACAGGTCCGGTCTGTCCCGAATACTCATGCCTGTTTTGGTCTGCGTCCGCGTTTTTTCTCGGGTATGTGCGTGACGGGCACCTGATCTTCAACGGGTTCAGCAACGTCCGGTGCGGTCCTGACAGCCTGCCCCAGTCCAATTTTCTGCGCCAGAGCGGAACGCTGTGTCGAGTAGGATGGAGCAACCATCGGGTAGTTCGCCGGCAATCCCCATTTCTTCCGATACTGCTGGGGTGTCATGCCATAGGCGGACTGAAGGTGGCGCTTGAGCATCTTCAGTTTTTTTCCGTCCTCCAGGCAGATAATATAATCCGGAAAGACGGATTTTTTCACGGGCACGGCCGGCACCAGATCCGGTGTTTCGGTCGTTGCCTGTCCCAGGCTGCTGAGCGCCTGAAACACCGTGGAGATAAGACTAGGTAACGCATCGGTCGGCAGAGTGTTGCTACTGACATAGGCGGCGACAATCTGTGTTGTCAGATCACGCAACGTGTCAGTTTCTGATGATCGTGTTGCTATATCAGTCATGGTCGTTTCCGCCTCTTGTCCTGTCATGATTACGGTCTGCATCGAAAGCATGAAGCCCCGCGCGTCTCCAGCGTGTTTTCAGATCAATCGGAGCCGTATCATTGCCGCCCTGAAGTTGTCCGGCAATATCCAGAAATGCTCCGAGCAGGGTGGCACGATCATCATCGGTCAGATCGACCAGTCCTGCCTTCTGGACCAGTCCACCCAGTTCGATCAGATGATGGGTTCGTTCCCGTCGCGCCTTTGCCCAGTCGCGCATGTCAGTGCGTGCCTTTCGTGCCTGATGGCGATGGATCAGGGCTGCCTGCTTCTTGATCCGTCTTTCAAGCGCTAGCAGTTCCGCTCTGATCGTTTCCGGTTCCTTTCCGGCCGCCCTTTTTTCCGCCGGCCTGAAAGAAAGATTCCCCTCGTTCGGTCCACCTCGCGACGGCTTCGGGTTTGCCGTCCGCCTGTTCGACAGCTGCAAGCAGCACTCCGGCCAACGCCTCGATCGTCAGGGTATCGGCTCCCGTCGCCTCGACCAGTTCACCGAGCTGGATGGTCCGTTGGGCCTTAAGCTGCTTCGCCTTTTCCTGAAGCGCCTTCAGTTCCGCATCAATGTCCCGTGGCCTGCGCATTTCCGGTCCCCTGTTTTTCGCAATCTGTGCCATACTCTACCACACACGTAAGAACCGCGTCACTCATCTGGACAGATCAATGCCTGTAGCGCAGTAAAATGTGAGTGCGCGCTTATACGTCACTGCGTGACGTGCGCTTGAATGGTGTGATAAGATTGCGTTCATGGCGATCTATCACCTGCATGCAAAGGTCATCAGCCGCGCCACCGGCCGGAGCGCGGTGGCAGCGGCGGCCTATCGCTCGGCCTCGCGCCTGCATGACGACCGCCTGGACCGCGCCCATGACTTCACGAATAAGAGCGGCGTGGTGCATTCCGAGATCCTGCTGCCCGATGGTGCGCCGGAGCGGTTTCTTGACCGTGCGACCCTATGGAATAAGGTCGAAGCGATCGAGAAGCGTAGGGATTCCCAGCTTGCCCGTGAGGTGGAGTTTTCAATCCCACGCGAAATGACCCAGGCGCAGGGGATCGCGCTGGCACGGGATTTCGTGCGCGAGCAGTTCGTGGAACGCGGAATGGTGGCCGATCTCAATGTGCACTGGGATATTGGCGAAGACGGACAGGCGAAGCCCCATGCGCATGTGATGCTGTCCACGCGGTCAGTAGACGAGAACGGGTTTGGTGCGAAAGAGCGTCTGTGGAACGACAAGGAACTCCTGCTGACGTGGCGGGAGCATTGGGCGTCTCTTGCCAATGAACGGCTGGCCGAACTGGATATGGATGTGCGGATCGACCATCGGTCATTCGCCGAGCAGGGGATCGACCTTGAGCCGCAGAACAAGATCGGACCTGCTGGGATGCGCCGGGAAGAGCGTGGCGAGGATGCGGAACGGATTACCGACCATCTGGAGATCGCGCGACGCAATGGCGAGAGGTTGCTGGCGGAACCGCATGTGGCGCTGGAGGCGCTGACCCGGCAGCAGAGCACGTTTACCCGGCAGGACCTGGCGCGGTTCGTGGACCGGCATACGGCGGATGCTGAACAGTTTACGGCCGTCATGGTTCGGGTGGAGGCGTGTCCGGAGCTGGTCGCACTTGGGAAAGATGGTCATGGGCGGGAGCGGTTCTCCACGCGGGAGATGATCGGGGTCGAGAGGCGGCTGGAAGAGGCGTCGCTCGCGATGGGGCAGTCCCTGGGGCATGCGCTGCCGCTGGCGGTGCGTCGGGCGGCAATGGCGCGGGACGGGCTTGGGGACGAGCAGGCGCTGGCGGTGGGGGAGGTGACGAAGTCCCGCGACCTGTCCGTCGTGGTGGGCTATGCCGGGACGGGGAAGAGCACCATGCTGGGTGTCGCCCGCGCAGCATGGGAAGAGGCCGGGTATCGGGTGCGAGGAGCGGCGCTATCGGGGATTGCGGCGGAAGGTCTGGAAGCGGGGTCCGGGATCGAGAGCCGGACGCTGGCCTCCCTGGAGCGCGCGTGGGCGCGCGGGTTCGACCTGTTGGAGCGCGGGGACGTGCTGGTGGTGGACGAGGCCGGCATGGTGGGGTCACGGCAGATGGAGCGGGTTCTGTCTGTTGCCCGCGATGCCGGGGCCAAGGTGGTGCTGGTGGGCGATCCCGAGCAGTTGCAGGCGATCGAGGCTGGGGGTGCGTTCCGGGCTGTAGCCGAGCGGGTTGGGTCGGTAGAGATCACGACGGTGCGCCGACAGCGTGAAGGCTGGCAGCAGGCGGCGACGAAGGAGCTGGCGACCGGGCGCACCGGTGAGGCGCTGGGACGCTATGAGGCGGCTGGCTTGGTGCGCGGGCATGAGACCCTGGAAGAGGCGCGGGCCGGGGTGGTGGCCGGGTGGGATGAAGCCCGTCAGGCCGCGCCAGAGGAAAGCCAGATCATGCTGGCGCACCGGCGTGTCGATGTGCGGGCGCTGAACGAGGCGGCACGTGCCATTCGGCAGGAGGCGGGTGAGCTGGGCGAGGATGTTCTGGTGCCGACCGCTCAGGGCGAGCGGGTGTTCGCGGACGGGGAGCGGGTCTATTTCCTGCGCAATGATCGGGACCTGGGGGTGAAGAACGGTACGCTAGGCACGGTGCGGGGACTGTATGGGATGGATGAGGATCATCTCATGCTTTCTGTTCAGTTTGATGGGCCTGATGGGGTTGGAACTGGTCGTATCGTTTCAGTACGGACCTGGGAGTATGACGCGCTCGATCACGGCTATGCGGCGACCATCCATAAAGGTCAGGGTGTGACTGTGGATCGGGCGCATGTGCTGGCGACGGGCAGCATGGATCGGCATGGGGCCTATGTGGCGCTGTCGCGGCATCGGGAGAGTGTGTCCGTTTATTGGGGTCGTGATGATGTGGGCGACCGGGACGGGCTGGTGAAGCGGCTGTCGCGCGAGCGGCTGAAAGATACCACGCTGGATTACCCGCATGTCGGGGATCGGGATGTCGGGTTTGCGCGTCGGCGCGGGCTGTCTGTTCCCGAGAGCAAGATCGTGGTGGAGCGCGGCAAGGCTGTCTCTGGCTCCCGGCAGGACAGGCAGGCCGAAGCGGTCCGTACGCCAGCTCCGGCACCGGCGCAGCGGACGCGCGGGATGTTCGACGGGCTGGACCTGTCCGTGCGCCCGGGGCGTCGCACGGTGGAAAAAGACGTGTCGGCCAGGATGGAGGCTGAGGCCGGGAAGGGGAGGAGTGAGGTTGAGCGTGAGGCTCCGGCCTCTCCCTTTGCGGGTTTGAGGCTGCCGCGTGTGCAGCGTGAGCAGGTGCCGGCCGGCTTGGACGGGTTTGTGCCGGGGAGTGACCCGCTTCAGCAGGCGGTGGAGCGGTATGCGCGGGCCTGGGTGGATGCCGAGCGCATGGTGCGTCAGGAGCTGCCGGTTCTGGAGCACCAGAAGAAGGCGCTGTTTGAGGCCGGGCGGGATCTGGAGCGGGTCCGGCGTGGCGGTGAGGCGGATCTGCGGGCGGCGCTGAAGCATCAGCCGGAGATCCGGCAGGCGTTGTATGGTCTGGAAGGGCCGGCACGGGCGCGCAGGCTGGTCGAGGGGCTGGAGCACGAGGACAGAGTGCGGAAGAGTCCGGAATTGCGGGCGGCGCGGTTTGTGAAGACGTGGGACGGTCTGAGCCGCGAGCAGCAAGGTGTGGCGCTGAAGGAGCTGAAGCGGGATGCGCAGCTTGAGTCCATCCTGCGGGAGAAAAGCCGCGAGCTGGGCATTCGGAAGGGATCGACGCTCGATCACGGGCTGCATCCCCATCAGCGGGAGCACTCCCTGTCGCGGTCCAGGTCGCGTGGCATGGATATGGGGATGTAAAACAGGAGACGTACAGAAAACTGTACGTTATAGTAGAGGTGGAGGACTGACCATGACCTGTGTTTCCTATACCGACCTGCGCCAGAACCTGGCGCACTATCTGGACGAAGCCGTAAACAGCCGCGCGCCGATTGTCGTGACCCGCAAGACCGGGAAAGGTAGTGTTGTACTGATGTCGGAAGAAGAATTCTCCGGCTGGCAGGAGACCGTTCATCTTCTGAGCAGCCCGCGCAACGCGGAGAGGCTGTTGCGGAGTGTTCGTGACATGGAGCGTGGGGCAGTGACTGAGCGTGATCTTCTGGATCCGCAGGGTGAGCCGTCAGCGTGAAGGTATTTTTTCACGAAGATGGCTGGGAGGATTATCTGTCGTGGTTCCAGTCAGACAATGCGGTTCTTGAGAAGATCAATACCCTGATCGAGGATGTAAGGCGGCATCCGTTTCAGGGGCTGGGCAAGCCGGAGCCGCTGAAAGGTCAGCTTTCCGGGTGGTGGTCTCGTAGGATTACGGGAGAACATCGTCTGGTCTACCGGGTTCAGGGGCGTGCGGGGGAGGATCAGCGGATCGAGATTGCCCAGTGCCGGTTTCATTACTGAGGGAGGAGCGTTATGAGTGAGACAGATCCGGCGGCGCGTGCGTTTGAGGATTTGTGTGCCGAAATGACGGTGCTCCGGCGCAGCGTGGAAGCGTTGCCGCAGGCGTGGCGGGATAACCGGTCGCCAGATTATACCGAGGATTTAGCTCGTGTTGTGAAGGCGATGAATGCGGTCGGAACGCGGATGGGGGCGATTGAGGCCAATCCAACGCTGAAGATGACGCCTCAAGCCTATGGGCAGGGGATACGGGAGGAAGGTCTAGCGGCTAGTCGGAGACTGGAAAGTGCTTTTCAGGCGGCGATTGGAGACGTTCAGAACGAGCGAAAGAAATTGGCTTTCATCATAGGTCAGTCTAAAAAACGCAAAGAGCAATTATATTTCCTGATTTTTGTTGCAACCGCCGCGTTTTTATTTGGGGTGGGGATTGCTCCAATCCTGTTTCGCAGCGCGACCTGGATGTATTTTAATCAGCGTGTGGCGTCATTGATCATCGGGGGAGGGAATAGATGGGATTCTGCTCAGGTTATGATGAGTGATGCACGACCGGAGCAATGGAACAGTTTTGTATGGGAAGATCAACTGGCAAAGGACAACCGGCAAAAGCTTCATGATTGTCAGCTTGCCGCGACACAGGCAGGACAACCAAAATCCTGTGAGATTATCGTCAAGCCTGATGTTCAGTAAGTGATAGGGATATTTTTTGAGGAATATGAATGCGCACATCAGTATAAATTAAAAATTAAAAGCAATGGTACGATTTAAAAAATATTAACTGCACCATTGCTAAATAATAAATAGTGTTATTCTTCTGTTATTTGTGATGTATATTCGTATGATGACAAATTTTTATTTTTTTCTGTTACGTTTGGTGTGTTGGAAGAATATTTTAGTTCCTCTCTCTTGTAATAGATGAGAAGATTTTCAATTCCCCCTTTTGAAGAGTGCAGACTTACTCCTCCTTTCTGCGCGTTGTGGGCAAGACCATTCATCACTGATCGTAAATCAGAAGATAAATCGGTTAGATTGCCGACTTTGTATTCCCACGCAATGATACGACCTAGTGCGGCATGTCCTAAATCGGTTTCACCAATGGCAGCTTTAACATCATCTCCCAACTGTCCAAATAAAACATACTCGGATTCTAATTGACGTGTAATATCTCCACCAGAAGATGCTGTTATGGAGACAGATATTCTAGCATATAAGGCGCCGAGAGCATCATTTTTTATATCTTTTGAAAATAGATTGTGTTTATCAAGGGATATTTGTGCTAAATCTTCGTCAGTAAATGATGACCAATCTAATAATTTACCACCTGTATCTGTATCTGTATTAATAAAAGTTCCATCTTTTTCTGCTTGTTTGTATTGTTCGTCAATTTTTTCTTTTAGTAACGGCGTTTCATCAGCGTGCACAGATGAAGTATTTTGGTTTTGAATAATAATTTTCGCAGTTTCAGATAGATCAACAATATCTTGGGATGATGAACTCTCTGACTTTGTTGATTTAGAATATTCTGAAGACGCGTATAATGTGCTTTTGTTAATGTTTATTTCTGATTGATCTTTGAACAAATAAAGATAGTCTAATGACCCGATGGCAACCATTTTTATCTCCAAAGCGTATTATTACATATTATAAAGAAATGGTGCGAAATAAAAGTATTAATTGCACAATTGCTAAATAATATAATTTTTTATGCATTATAAGCTATTATCGTAAATAGACGAATATTTATTTTTTTCTTTTTCGTTTGATGTTTCGGAAGACTGTTTGAGATCTTCTTTCCTGTAGTAGATTAAGAGGCTTTCTATCCCGCCTTTACTGGAAGAAAAGCTTGCAGCGCCTTGCTGGCTTTTAGCCGCAAGGTATCCCAAGATGAAAGCAGGACTTGAGGCATCATAACCATAATTTTTCTGATCCCATGCTATCATTCTGTCGCAAGCGGCATCGTCTGCGGCTGTCCAGTTTAGAGCTGCACGGACATCGGCTCCCATATGAGAAAAAAGAGTCTTTTCACCAAGATCTAAACCTCCATGATCATCAAGCCCATTTAAGGAGTGTGCAACACGTGCAGAAAGTGCTCCAGAGGCATCAATAGAGATATCTTTTGAAAAGGAACCGTTTTTGTTGAGTGTTACTTGAGCTAATTCTTCATCGGTAAAAGATGACCAGTTAAATAATTGCCCTCCTTTCGAGGTATCAAATGTAATAAAAGACCCATTGTTTTCAACGTCTTGAAACTGCTGGTCGATTTTTGCTTTGAGAGATTGAGTTTCGTCAGGAAGAACGGCAGAGGTATTATTTGAGGTTATGAAAATTTGTGCATCTTCTGATAGAGAGATAACATCCTCTGACAGTATATGTGAACCGGTATTATCTTGAGATAAGTTTTGAGACTCTATGGAAGAGGAATTTGATATATTAATTTCTGTACGTCCATTGTACAAGTAAAGATAATCTGTTGAACCAAGAGCTGTCATGGTGATCCTCGTATGTAGTTTAAATTATATTTTTGATATCAATTGATTAACTGTGTCGAGTGCATCCTGTGCGTTTTGAATGTCACTATCTGATGAAATATTCATTTTTTTCAGACGGTTACGGCTTTCCTGAAGAATAGCTTTGATTTGATCTGCTAGACTTTGAACATCTTTCTCGAAAAGGTCACTATCATCTCCTGATATTCTGGATATTCTGGTCTTGCCTTCTGTGGTCGTCTGCCCTGTCACGCTACTGGAATTATCGGCGGTAGTTGGTTGATCTGTCTGCTGGATATCTGTGTCGTTCTGTTCAGACACGGTGGTTTGAGCAGTTTGACTGATCGTTGAAGAGGTTTCGGTTTGCGTATCGTCAGATATGCTGGTCGGTGTGGAAAGTAAGACGGTGCCAATTGCCGCGTTAGCTGTCGCTCCACCATTTTGGACATATTCACTGACGGCGGCGGCCAATTCACGGGCCATTTGTGCCATTGCCGCAGCTAATGCCTTGGGAGACATAAAGGCTTTCATCTCCATCAACTGCCTCATTTGCGCCTTGAGGTTTTCGACGCGCACTCCAGCATCGGCTTTTGCGGCGCTGTTGCCGGACCGGATAATCTGGTCCATGCGGGACATGGCGAGTTGCAAGGAAGCCGGGGTGTTCTGTGAGACATTACCGTTCAAAGCGTCGACAGCTGCCTGAGACAGCGCAATCGAAACAGATTCAGTCTCGGTGTGGCCAGGTTCAACTGAAACTGGCTGATCAGACGTCAGGAACGTGTTGCTTCCCTCTTTGTTCTTCTCCCTCGTCGACAGGCTATCAATGATGGCACCAGCCTTTGTCGCTGAAACGTACATGGTTTGCTTTCCTGCCCCTCAGTTCTGCGCGTATCCGAGTTCCGTGCGGGTCTTCTTCAGCGCCGCCTGGATCGCGGCTTCATGTCCCTTGGCCCACTCTTCATTCAGAAGGTCTGAAATATTCATGACAGTGGGATGGTTCATAAGATGCTGCTTCTGACCATTTTTCATTAACTCACTCAGCATCCCGACAATGGAGAAACTGCTGAGATATTTCGGATCTTCAGGTTGATTGGCAGCCTCCATGGCGATCCCATAAGCAGTTTGCGCCGACGCACGATCGAAAGCCCATTCAACGGTACTTTTTTCATAGGAGCTCGCCTTGTCCAAGTAGAGACTAAGGTTCTTTATCCATGAAACATTTTGCTGCGTAATATTCGTCCGTTGAGAAATTACTGCCTGACTAAAATCGTCCGAGTAGCCCTGCCTGCTGACGGTTCTGGCAACGAATTTAGCTTCAAGATATGTCGGACCGGCGTAATTTCCCATCGCGAAATGTTCTTGCTGAAGCATGATGTATTGGGCCATGCCCTGTTCTTTTGTAGAAAACAGGCCATCCTGATTAGATGACACAGCAGAGAGGGCAGTTCTATCCAAGCCGGACATCAGTGTGTACCAGTCGGTGCCATTCGCGCTATCGTAATTGAAAGGCTGGCCGCTGGCCGTCATGGCACTGTATTCGGCATCCATGTTCTTGCGCGCGGCCTGTGCAATCCCTGATGCACTGAGGCCTGTCGAGATCGTTGTCGCTGCCGGGTCGATCACGTTCTCAGCGAAAACGGTACCTCCACCATCGCGGGTCGGGAAAAACTGCGCATAGTAAGACACTTGCGGATCGGTTTTCGACGTTGATGATGTGCTCGCCAAGGCTGCTGTTGCCTCTGCCGACAGCGTGATCGTATCGGTAGGTGTTGCCGATTGCCTGCTGCTCGTGTTGTTTCCCGTCTCTGTTGTAGTCTCGATCGTGTGGGATGAAACGATAGTATCGTTTGCTAACATCAATGAATTAACCAACGTCATCGTTTCCATCCGTTTCTGTAAAACTGTTTAACAACACACTCAAAATGGTAATAAAAAGGTTAATAACTGGTGGTTATTTTATGGTTGAATGTCTTTGACTTTATGTCGGTACCGCTTGCGATCGAGAGAATTTTCCTTTTTGTCGAGATCGATAAACACAGAATCACTCAATTATTGTACTGAATAGACTATAGTCATATTGGGACAACCCGGAGCCACGGTGTATCAAGGTCTGCATGGTGGTTTTTCCGGGAGGGTTCAAATGGGACAGCGCGCGGTCATCTATTGCCGGGTTTCCACGGCCGATCAGTCCTGCGTGCGCCAGAAGGACGAGCTGAAGCGGTTTGCTGAACGCGCGGGCTATGAAGTGCTGGACGTTTTCATGGAGACCGGCTCTGGCGTTCGGGTGGATCGGGCCGAGCGTCGAAAGGTCATGGCACTGGCCCAGGCCCGTGAAATTGACGCCATTCTGGTGACGGAGCTGTCCCGCTGGGGGCGCTCAACCATTGATCTCATCTCCACGCTTCAGGAGCTGGAGAACTATCGTGTTTCCCTGATCGCCATGACGGGCTGACTACACGAAAGTGCGTTTTACGTACGCTTAGGGTGAACGCCTGAAGAACATCCCGTTCGAAGTCATGCAGCCAGCAAGGAAGCAGGCATCCGGAGCGGCCGCAGCTTTCCGGTTTCCGGTTGTTCCTCGACGTTCCACCGATAGTCGCCCGTCAGGGAGATATGCTCCCAGCCGAGCGGCGCGATATGCCGCGCCAGATCATCGGGAATGCCGAGTGACTGGATGGCGGCTTGCAGATAGCGCGTGTTCCAGAGAATGATTGCCGCGACCAGCAGGTTCAGGCCCGATGCGCGGTAGGCCTGATTTTCAAAACGCCGGTCCCGCAATTCACCTAACTGGTTGAAGAACAGCGCCCGGGCGAGCGCATTGCGGGCCTCGCCCTTGTTGAGACCGGCCTGGGTCCGTCGGCGCAAATCCAGATCCCGCATCCAGTCGAGCATAAAGATCGAGCGCTCTATCCGGCCGATTTCGCGCAAGGCGACCGCCAGACCGTTTTGCCGGGGATAGGATGCGAGTTTGCGCAGCATGGCCGAGGCCGCCACGGTACCGCTGCGAATGGACGTTGTCAGACGCAGAACGTCGTTCCAGTGCACCGCGACATGATCGGCCGCAATCGGATCACCGGTCATGCCGCCCAAAAGATCACCCGGGATCTGGCCGGGCAGCAGATGCAGCTTGCGCTCTTTCAGATCCCGCAGTCGGGGTGCGAACCGATAGCCGAAAAACGGCATCAGCCCGAAGACATGATCCGAGGCGCCGCCCGTATCGGTATAGTGTTCCTCGATCGATACACCGGTCGCGTGATACAACAGGCCGTCCAGCACATACGGCGCTTCCCCGGCCGTTGCGGCAATTACCCGGGTCGCAAACGGATCATACTGATCGGAGACATGGGTGTAGAAACTCACGCCCGGTTCACTGCCGTTACGCGCGTTGATGTCGCTGATCGCAGCACCCCGGCCACCGGCAAGAAACTGCTGTCCGTCGCTCGACGATGATGTGCCGTCGCCCCACAATGCCGCCAGCGGCACGGTGCGATGCGCCTCGATGAGGCGGCCGAGCGCTTCGGTATAGCCGGTCTCGCTGATGTGCCAGTCATGCAGATGGGCCAGCTGGCGCAGGGTAGCACCCTGACAGGTATCGGCCATACGAGTCAGCCCGAGATTGATCCCGTCCGCCAGGATCACCGTCAGCAGCGCGTTCTTGTCATCAGCGATACGGCTGGAGCGCCGATGGGTGAAACAGTCGGTGAAGCCGGTCCAGGAATCGACCTCCAGCAGAAGATCGGTGATCTTGACCCGTGGCAGCCGATTATACGCAGCCCGCCGCAGATCCTCGACGACTGAGGGCGTGATCGCTTTCAACGGCGAAATCACGAGGCCACTTCCGTCCAGGCGCACCTGCGGCAGTTTCCCCTGTCGAGCCAAGTCCGATACTTGCATCAACGCGGTATCCAGCGTGGCGCGCCGTTGGGAGAGGAAGGCCTCGGCTGTTCCGTTGATCGCCAGGGGCAGCAGACCACGGGTACGCATCGCTGCAAAGGTAGCCTCCGGCAAGAGATAGCTGTCGAAGGCGCGGTACTGACGGCTTTCCGTCAGCCAGACGTCACCAGCGCGCAGGCGCTCGCGTAGCTGGATCAGAGCGCATAGCTCGTAGGCTGGGCGCACGAGCACCCCATCCTGCCTGACGAAGGCGCGCCAGGACGGCGGGATGAACCGGGTCGGGCACGTTTCCGGCAAGCGACGTTTACCGGTGCGGTAGAGATCGCCAATGAGCTGCACCGCCTCCAGCAACCCCTGCATGGCATGACCACCCCGAAACTGGAACGCGTTGAGGAATGGCCCGATAGCCGGACGAATGGACCGGTGCCGATCAATGAGTTCAGCCGTGCGGTCGACCGTTTCCGGCGCCGTCAAGGTTTCAGCCTTGCCAATTGCTTCGTCCAGACGCGGCCAATCGATCGCCGTGATGGCCGACAGCGAATCAATGCCTCGGGCGCGCGCCTCGATCAGGTGACGGCACGAGGCCATCAGCAGGCGCAGTTGCGCCTGCAGTGATCGCACCGTGACGATCGCCTTGTCGCGCGTGCGGTTTTCGGCGCGACGCATCATGCTGCCGAGCAGCTTATCCATCATCGTCAGCGCGGCATCAGTCAGTATCTCTTCGAACCGGATCCCACCCGCCACCAGAATGGCATGGCGTCGACCGACGGGAAGCTCGGCCAGATGCTGGGGGGTGATCCGGGCGGCCTCGTCACTCAGGCGGTCGAACGCCATGCGCGGGATGGTCGCGGCGCGCGAGGCGTCCAGCTTCAACGCCCTCACATGATCAAGGCGTTCCAGCAGACGCAGCACATTGCGCGATGCCGGTGACAGAGGCGGATTGCGCAGCCACGACAGCCAGGAGGCACTGCGGTCGCTGCGGCGCTCCAGTATTCCGTCCAGGCGAGAGCGGGTATCGGGCGTCAGGTCGGCTGACAGCACATCCTGCACAAGCTGATCTGCCTGTTGTCGTGCGCGGCGCACCAGCGCCTCGATCACCGTCACCGACGGCAGGAGGATCTTTCGGCGGCGCATCTCGTCGATCAAGATCACGGCCAGACGGGATGGCTGCGTCACGTTCTGCGCGATCGGCATCGCGAAGAGGGTGAGATCCTGAAACGCCACCCGGTCGAAGGCACGGTAGCTGTGACGCCGCATGAGAGCGGCCAGATGCGACCGGCGCGTTTCGTCACGACGCGCACAGTGCTGCCAGATACCGGGTGACAGATCGAGCTGCCGTGCCACGAACGCCAAAATCGGAGCAGGTGGTGCTTCGTGTTCCTCCAGAACGCGTCCCGGCCAGCGCATGTAGAGCATGACCATCGCAAAGCCCAACCGGGATGTATCACCACGACGGGTTACGATCAGGTCGAGGTCGTCGGGGCCCAGCGTGAAGTGTCGCGTGATCTCGCGCTCATCGACGGAAGGATCAAGATGTCGCGCAAGCGCTTCGCGGGTCAGCAGGCGACGGCGCGCCATGTTCGTCTCTCTCCCTGATGTGTCCGCAAGAGGATCGTTGAACGGACCCGCTCTGGCCGACCAGATGACCCATGGAAAACGGCCAAGAACAGAGTCTCATATAGATAGTACGATATGTTTTGCGATGAAGGGTCCTTATACGTTACAATATTTCCCATGACGCACGTCCTGATTGGCTACGCCCGCTGCTCGACCGACAAGCAGGACCTCGCCGTGCAGCGTGAGACCCTGCTCAACCTCGGGATCGCCGCTGAACGGATCTATACTGACAAGGGATTCACCGGAACGACCCGGACCCGCCCTGGCCTGGATCAGGCTCTGGCAGCTGTGCGACGCGGTGACACCCTCGTCGTGCCAAAACTCGATCGGCTGGCCCGATCGGTGCCGGACGCGCGAGCGATCGGAGACGACCTCGCCGCCAGGGGCGTACGCCTCCAGCTCGGTGCCAGCGTGCATGACCCGTCCGATCCGATGGGCAAGCTCTTCTTCAATATCCTCGCAACATTCGCCGAGTTCGAGGCCGACCTGATCCGGATGCGAACCCGCGAAGGCATGGCGGTTGCCCGTGCCAAGGGCAAACTGCGCGGCAAGAAGCCCAAGCTCTCCGAGCGGCAGCAGAAGGAACTGCGCCGGATGTACGACACCGGCGATTACTCGATCAGCGATCTCGCCGCCGTCTTTTCAGTGTCACGGCCGACGGTTTACCGAACGCTTGTGCGTTTAGCTGCTGTGCCTGCAACGGAAGCATGACTGGCGGCAATTATGTTGTATGCGAAGGTCAGGGAGACAGTTCGATAGTTTCGAACGTTCCAATCTAGACAATCTCATGGATGGTTCAGAAGCTTCGGATCATTCTGGTGACACGCAATCCAGGAGAGTTATGATATGACCGAGCCCGATCAACACGACATCGTCATCATCGGTGGGGGCGCAAGCGGCACGCTGACGGCGTGGAACCTCGCCACCCGCTACGGTATGACTGCGACGCTGGTCGATCCGTCCGACCGTCCCGGCTTCGGGCTCGCTTACTCAACACCGTCATTGAAAAATCTCCTGAATGTCCCGGCCAAGGGCATGAGCGCCGACCCGGCCGACCCCGACCACTTCTTGCGCTGGCTGGCCGAGAACGTGCCCGGCACGATCGATGACGGGGAGTTCGTACCGCGCGCGCTCTATGGCCTTTATCTTCGCAACCTGCATTCTATCGCAGCTCCTGAGCACGTCCGGCAGCGCGCCGTCGGTTGTCACCGGATCGACGGCGGCTTTGCCGTGACACTCGCTGACGGGGAGGTGCTATATGCCAGACAGGTCGTGCTGGCTTCCGGGCATTTCGATCCGGCGTGCCTGCCCGGTATCCCGCGCGAACTGGACGACACCGGCCGCTATCACCACAACGCCTGGGATGAACGGGCATTGGCCAACGTTGCGCCCGATGACGCGGTGACGCTGATCGGCACCGGCCTGACCACGATCGACGTACTGCTGCGTCTGCGGGAGAACGGCCACCGCGGACAGGTGACGGCCCTGTCGCGTCGCGGCCTGTTTCCCGAACGGCATGCGGCATACACGAAGCTGCCAGCACCTGTCTTTACACCCGGAAATACAGCATCAACCGCACTCGCCTACCTGCGCGCTTTCCATGCGGCACTGAAACGCGGCACCGACTGGCGGGCGGCGGTGGACAGCATGCGTCCGGTCATCAACACGCTGTGGCTGGCGCTGCCGGATGTCGAAAAATCCCGTTTCCAGCGGCATTTGCTACGGCGCTGGGAAATCCTGCGGCATCGTATGGCTCCGCATATTGCAGATATCCTTGACCAGGAGCGTCAGGCCGGAACCTTGCGCGTGCTTGACGGGCGCGTGACCGCAATCAGCACCGGCGAAGATGGCCTGATCGTCAGGGCCGGCGACGACATGACGATCACCGCCGCCCACGTCATCAACTGTACCGGCCCCAGCCTGAAATACCAACGCGCAGACGCGCCCTTGCTGCACGATTTGTTCAATCGGGGTGAGATAGTTCCTGGTTTCAAGGGCGCGGGCCTGTCCTGCACGCCGGACGGTGCGCTCATCAACGCGGAGGGCGACGTGGCGGACGATCTGTTTACAATCGGCCCGGCGCGGCTCGGCGTGCTGCTGGAGTCCATTGCCATTCCGGAAATCCGCGTGCAGGCCCGTGAGGTCGCCGACCGGCTGGCGCAGGCCGTATGATCCCGCGCTATACCGATCACGCGGCCAATGAGCGGACCTTTCTCGCCTGGCTCCGCACGGCGCTTGCCATTGTGGCCTTCGGCGGCGTACTGGCGAAATTTGACCTGTTCCTGCGTCTGGCGGCAGACCAGCACGATGCCGCCGCACCGCGCCCTTATGGGGCCACCGCCGAACTGGGCGTCGTGTTCGTCGCGCTCGGCGTTGTTCTGTTCGCCGCAGCGTATCGGCGGTTCCAAGCCACGCGTACGGCAATCGCGGCGGATACGACGCATTACTCGGTCGGCCCTAGCATGGAGCGCGCGCTAACGATTGCGCTTGGTGCCCTTGGCTGTGCCGTGCTGGTGGCCCTGACCCGGGCGGTAGTGTCATGACGCTGGAACAACTTCGGATTTTCGCAGCTGTCGCCGAGCGCGAGCACATCACCCGGGCCGCCGAATTCCTCAATCTGACGCAATCCGCCGTCAGTCATGCCGTGACCCAACTGGAGGGCGAATTCCAGCTTGCTTTCTTCAGCCGGATCGGTCGCCGCATCGAACTGACACCGGCCGGTCGGTTGTTTCTTGAGGAAGCGCGCACCGTGCTGAACCGCGCAAACATCGCGCGCGAGCGGATGTTCGACCTCGCGGGCCTGCGCGACGGCAGCCTGCGCCTGCATGCCAGCCATACCATAGCGAGCTACTGGCTGCCCGCGCGTCTGAATGCGTTCCGCGCCGCGTATCCCGGCATTCGCCTACACGTCACGATCGCCAATACACGCGATATTGCGGCAGGGGTGCAATCGGGCGAGGCGTCGATTGGCCTGGTGGAAGGCGATCTGCCGACGCCGGACTTGCACAGCGATGTCGTCGCTCAGGATCAGCTGCTGCTGGTCGTGGCCCCCGATCACCCATGGGCGTCGACTCCGCCCGCGACCCGCGATCTCGCGCGCAGCCCGTGGGTTCTGCGCGAGGCCGGGTCGGGCACGCGTATCGAGTTCGAACACGCACTCCACGCCCTCGGCGTCGATCCGGCCGATCTCGACGTGATGCTGGAGGTCGCGTCCAACGAGGCGATGGCCAGCGCCGTGGAGACGGGGACCGCTGCTGCCGTGCTCTCGGCAAGCGTGGTGGCGGGCCGGATCGAGGCCGGGCTGCTATGCGCCGTGCCCATGAACCTGCCGGACCGGCAGTTCCGCGCGCTGCGCCACCCGCAACGCCGCCTGTCGCCGGCGGAAACTGCCTTTCTCGCCCTGCTGGGCGCCCCTGTCACAGTGAACAAGCCATGACGAAGCCGCTGCAGAACCTCGCCCATCCGCGCGAGATGATCCGCCAGTTCACGCCCAACTGGTTCGCTGCCACCATGGGGACGGGTATCCTGGCCCTCGCGCTACCGCAGATCCCCGTCGCCGGTTCGTATCTCCACGGCGTCGGCACAGCGTTGTGGCTTTTCAACATCGCCCTGTTTGCCCTGTTCGCCGGGCTTTATGCCGCGCGGTGGATGATGTTCGGCCACGAGGCGCGGCGGATCTTCGGGCATGGCACGGTATCGATGTTCTTCGGCACCATACCGATGGGACTGGCGACAATCATCAACGGCGGCATCGCGTTCGGCATTTCGTTGTTCGGTGAGGGCATCGTGGGCATCGCCCATGCGCTGTGGTGGCTGGACGTGGCGATGTCGATCGCCTGCGGGGTGCTGATCCCGTATCTGATGTTCACACGGCACGAGCATCGTCTGGAAGGCATGACGGCGATCTGGCTGCTACCGGTCGTGGCGGCCGAAGTGGCGGGGGCATCCGGGGGACAGATCGCGCCGCATCTGGCGGATGCGGGCACGCAGTTCACCGTGCTGCTCACGTCCTATGTCCTCTGGGCGTATTCGGTGCCGGTCGCGTTCGGCATCCTGACGATCCTGACGCTACGCATGGCGCTGCACAAACTGCCGCATGAGAGCATGGCGGCGTCATGCTGGCTGGCGTTGGGACCGATCGGCACGGGCGCGCTCGGAATGCTGGTGTTGGGTGGGGACGCACCTACAATCATGGCGCTGCATGGCCCGCGGGAGATCGGCATCGCGGCCCACGGCATGGGGGTCTTGGCGGGGCTGCTGTTGTGGGGCTTCGGGCTGTGGTGGTGGTTGATGGCGTGCCTGATCACGGCGCGCTACTGGCGCTCGGGCATCCCGTTCAATCTCGGCTGGTGGGGCTATACCTTCCCGTTGGGCGTTTACACGGTCGCAACGTTCCGGCTCGGTGCGATGCTCGATTACGGGTTTTTCGGCGTCGCGGGCACGGTGTTCTGCGTGATGCTCGCCATCATGTGGCTGGTCGTCGCGGCCAAGACGCTCGCCAGCGGGTGGGCGGGAAATCTGTTCGTCTCTCCCTGCATCGCAACCCCGGAGTAGAGCGCATCGGCGTACGGCCTGATTTCGTCGACCGTGTATCCAATGAACCAGCGCATTGCGGCGCATTACCCTGAGAAACGCGTTGCAGGGCGCTGAGCTTTTCTCGAATGAGGCCTTCCGGGTGAAAGAGCAACCCGGTAATCTATTTTATCGAACGTTCTAAGCGATACGTTTCAATTTTCAGCCTCGTCCCCTGATCGTATCAAAGTCTTCACGAGAAGCGAGGCGGGAAATCGGTCCTGGCCGCGAAACTCGAAAGGCAATGATTTGCATTCCGGAGAGTGTCTCTGCCCCTCCGAAAAATCATGCGCCGAAATGCGATCACGGGAACAGGCTTCCATGAAAATTTTTGGCAAATCGAAGGTTCTGCCTCTCGCCTCCGTCCTGACGGGACTGGCTCTGCTTGGCGGATGCGGAACGGCAATCACCAGCAGCAACAATCCCTCGCATGAACGGGCGCGTCTGTGGTGGGACTACAAGAGCCTGCCCGTCAAGTTCATCGGAACGGTTCCGGGTCAGACAGACGCGACGCTGGCTGCCCTTTATCCGACGCAGGACGGCGTGGCATCGGCAGACAGCCGTCGTATCGTGATGTATCTCAACGCCGTGCGATTGCCCGCCAAGGACGAACTCTGCTCCGCCGAAACGGAATTTGCCCAAGGCGGGCCGAAAGGCGGTTTGACTCAGGTCACCGCAGCCATGTGTGACGGATCGAAAGAAATTACCCGCACCTCGGGACAGATTGCCACAGACGGCGCCTCTGCCCGGTGGCTGACGATCGGCTTCGACAATATTCGCGACCAGCTCTACACGGCGCTCACGCCCGGAGCTAATCACCCTTACATGGGGAACTGAGTTGTTCAATGCCGCGCGTGAAGTCGCTTGGGATATCAAGCGCGGCATCGGCATCGATGTTCAGTGATGGATCAACAATGGCAGCATCTCGTGGGCAAGAATGTCCTCGGTCACGCCTCCGAAAAGCCTTTCGAAGAAACGCGGATGCGTATAGGCGCCCATAACGAGAATATCCGCATTTGCGCGCAGTGCATGATCGCGAAGCGCGATCCCTTCACCGTCATCAATCCGAAAACGATCGATACCGACACTGATGCCGGCATCCATCAACCGCCGGGCAGGATCAGGCATACATTCATCAGGGAGCGCTCCGATCAGGAAGGTCACGTGTTCGGCAGTCAGCAGCAACTTCCATGCCGCCGATAGTGCGGCATCCAACGCCCGGGACGGCTCCCACAGAATGACGGGACGAACGCCGATCGTCCGGGGCGCATGCTCAGGAGCGATTAATACGGCGGCGTTGGCATCGAAAAGTGCTGCCATGAGAGTCTTTCTGGTCCGGTCGGGGTCGCTTGGCATGTGTCTGCCGACGACCACGAGATCGGCTTTCCGGCTTTGTTCGGCGACGATACTGCGAACGTCGCCTATCGCCTGGAGCCATTGTGCTGAGCCCGTGTCCGCGCGCGTCGTCATCCATCGCTCGGTGATGTCGCGCAAGGTACCACTCAAATTCTGTTCGCGCTTTTCGAACTCGGCGTGTTCGCTCTGCGTCTCGATGCCTTCGTCCTCAGACTGGAAGTCCGGATTGGTCTCCTGCCGCGGATGCAGGATCGTCACCTTGCAATCTTGCAAACGCACCATGAGGCTATCGACGGTGCGAAGGGTCTGGAGCGCCGGCCCAGGCCGGTCGAGAATGGCCAGTATGTGCATGATAGATCTCCACTCCAAAGATAAACGACCTTCGGAACGAAGAGAGGCGCACATGTCTCCTCGTACCGATTGCGGCACAGAGGAGTCATCAGCCTTGCGGCGGTTTCAGGGGAACCCCATCCCCTTGTCCAGGACGACGAAATTCTGCTGTTCGCGCGTCACCGGGATTATGTGCGCCCGGCGGTGAGGGCGAGCAACAAAAAAGGAGGGCTGGCAGGTCACAAATACAGGAAACGGCTCTTCTCGGGATTAACCATGCCCCGACGGCGGCACCCTGAAGTAGCGCACTGCGACCGCTTTATGTTAACTCTCCCGACAAGGGGATGGAGCTCCCCCTTCAACCGCCCTCGCAAGGGCTGATGGCTCCTACCGCGACACAATGGCGGTGGGAGTGCGTCTGCATTTCGCCGCCCGAAACAGCGGGTTCCGTCCGAACTCGCGCAGAAAGGGAATGGCATGTCGTTTACAACCTGTCTTATCGTCATGGTCGGAGGCGCTCTCGGCACGTTGGCGCGTTACCTGGTTTCCGTCGCGGCCATGCCGATCAGCCGCTTCATCCCATGGGGCACGATCCTCCCCATCAACGCGCTCGGCTCGTTCGTGATCGGTTTCTTCGGCACGTTGACCCTTGCGGACGGGCGCTATCCGGTGTCGGAAAACATGCGTCTTTTCGTGATGATCGGGCTCTGCGGCGGCTATACGACGTTCTCATCCTTCAGCCTGCAGACGCTCGACCTGATCCGTAACGATGCCTGGGGGCGGGCGTCCGTGAACGTGGCCGCGTCGGTCATTCTCTGCATCGGTGCCGTGGCGCTGGGCCATATCACGGCCGACGGGTTCAACACGGGCGCCATCCGCATCGCCCAGACCGCAACCGAAGAAGACGCCTAACCGATAGGGCATCATGATCATGAATGGCTCAGGTGTGCCCCCTTGGTTGGTATGGGCTCTGTTATCAGCCGCCTTTGCGGCGATGACGGCAATCCTCGCCAAGCTCGGCGTTCAGGGGGTTGATTCTGATATCGCAACTTTCGTGCGCACGATCGTCATCGTCGTCGTGCTGGGAACGTTGCTTGCCCTCACCGGCAAGCTGCGCGCGCTAGACCCCATCGGTGGGCGGACGGTCCTCTTCCTCATGCTGTCGGGTCTCGCCACGGGAGCATCATGGCTATGCTATTTTCGCGCGTTGAAGCTGGGCGATGCGGCGCGCGTGGCGCCTGTCGACAAGCTGAGTGTCGTTTTCGTGGCGATTTTCGGCGTCCTGGTCTTGGGCGAACATATGTCCGCCAAAGGCTGGGGCGGGGTTGTCCTGATCGCCCTCGGTGCTGTTCTCGTTGCCGTGGGCTAGGCACCGCGGCCATAACGCCGCATTGTTGCGCAACAGGGCCAATGAGTTTGTGGGGGCGTGCCTGTGCGCCGTGTTTGCCTGGTGCCTGATGGGTCCGGTGCACGCGCAGGGCGATCCGCAGGGTCTGAGCGCTAATTTACCCGTCAGGCTCAAGGACGCCTTTGTCACGCCGTCAGGACATGTCGCGCTGCAAACGGCCGAGCGCGTGAGTATAGCCGGCGACGGGCGCTACAGCGCGCGGGGTGGTCCGGCCATCAAGCTGGGACTGCCCGGCCGGATCGAACTGAGCTTTGCGCCCGCGCGTCAGTTCGGCGACGCGTCAAGTGTTCATGGCAATCTGGCGGGCGCGGAAGTGGAATGGAACTTCCGCCAGCAGGGGCGCTACGTTCCGGCCATGCTGATATCGCTCATCCGCCAGGAGCCTTATGGGGGCGGCCATTAGGGACCACGCGACAGCGTCCAGTTCGTTGCGACGAAATCGCTTGGCCGTTCCAGGCAGGCGCCCAGGGTCGGCATAGAAATCGCCTGGACGCGATCCTTCAGGGTTCGGCCTGACGAACGGCCGAAGCGATGGATGGTCGGGATGGTCGGCTCGCATCTGATAGGGCCTCGAACTGCGCTGGTCGCCGATGTGGTGCGTCAGCAGCAAACCAGGCAACGACGCCTGTCGAGCTTCGTTGATATCGGCTTTAACCATATTCTGGAGCCGGCAGTAACAATAAGCGGTGGTCTCGGGGGCGGTGTCGCCAGCGATCGTGGAGCTGTGCGGGTTTTCATCGGCCTGAAATAGACCTCCGGGGTGATCTTTCAGGGGCGATAACCGAAGTTACATCGCCGAATAATACAGAAAATCGAACGTTTCGTGCTTTCAAATGAGTTGGTTCGGGTGATCAAGAGAAGCGCATGATCAGGCTCTCCAAAGGAGACCGACTATGAACGACATGACTTCAAACCTTCGCGCCGACCGGCGCCATGCCCTGCTGGGTCTGATGGCGGCCACCGCCGGCGCAACGATCGCCACCACTTCCACTGCCTTGGCAGCACGATCTTCCTCGTCCCATGCGGACGGAACCGGCAATCTTGCCGTGCTGACCTCGCAGCTGGCCAGATCCCCGCGCCGCCGCGATTTCAGGACCGTGCCGATGGTGCTCGACGACCCGCTCATGTGGGACGCCCAGGCACTTGATCTGGTGATCGCCTATCGCGGCGAGCGGAAGCAGGTCTGGGACAACACAGCAATCGATAGCCCTTGGCTCAACCTGATGCGCAATTCCGTTAACGCACAGGTGTTTTCGTTCAGACACCCGGACTTTCTCGCGGTGTCGGCCACGCATGGCTCCGCTCACCTTGCCCTCTATGACCAGACAATCTGGGACAAGTATCAGCTGGCGAAGCTCGCCGGGCCGGCCTTTGCGTTTAATACGCTTATCAAAACGCCAGACGGTGCTCTCGATGCGTCGGCTCACGAGGATCCGAAGGGTCTTTTCGGAGCGGCAGGCAACACGATCCCGATTTTGCAGAAGCGTGGCGTCGTGTTCATGGCCTGCCACAACGCGATCTGGGAGCAGACGGGCAAGCTGATCGAGAAAGGTATCAATCCCGATCATCTGTCACACGAGCAGATG
Source organism: Acetobacter fabarum (assembly GCF_029069195.1). Taxonomy (GTDB): domain Bacteria; phylum Pseudomonadota; class Alphaproteobacteria; order Acetobacterales; family Acetobacteraceae; genus Acetobacter; species Acetobacter fabarum_A. The sequence goes on along the minus strand of NZ_JARDYK010000016.1, from coordinate 5,876 downwards.
GCCGCCGAACTGACCAATCACCTGATCGACGGCGTCGTCCTGACCCCCGGCATCGTGGCAACGATCCCTGAACTGCAACATGCCGGTTTCGGCTACGTGAAGTGAGAACGGCTATGACACCCTCAAGAATAAGAAAAACCCTGTTGGCCACAGCTGCGGCGACTTTCGTGCTGTCGACTGCTGCGGCGTTGGCCGATCCGGTGCAATGGAACGGCAAGGCGCAGACCCCGCATTACGCAGAAGACGTGTTTCCGCCGTGGCAGCACGGCCAGAACAACGACGCGACACGGCGCGGCTTCGAATTCACCGTCCCGGAAGTCGATGTTCTGGCCGATTTTCATGGCGACATCACGAATCCGAGCCTCGTCCTGTATGTCGGGGGAAACTACTTCTTCGCCATGGCGCCGCTCGTCTCGGCGTTCGAGCATGAGCATCCCGAATTCTCCGGAAAGATCTATTGGGAGACGATCCCGCCCGGATTGCTGATCCGCCAGATCGAAGCAGGCGGGACGATCACCTCCGGCAATATGACGTGGACGGCCAAGCCCGACGCCTATTTCGCGGGCCTCAAGAAGATCGATCAGTATATCAAGAGTGGCCTGCTGGCGGCGCCTGCCGTGCCCTATGTCACGAACACGCTCACGATCATGATTCCGAAAGACAATCCCGGCCACGTCGAATCCTTGAAGGATCTCGGCCGCCCGGGCATCAGGCTTGCGATGCCCAATCCCGAATTCGAGGGCATCGCGCGCCAGATCGAGGCATCACTGGACAAGGCGGGCGGCAAAGCTTTGGCCAACGCCGTCTACAAGACGAAAATTGCCAACGGCAGCACGGTCCTGACGCATATTCATCATCGGCAAACGCCGTTATTCCTGATGCAGGGCCTCGCTGACGCCGGTGTGACATGGCAGTCCGAAGCGATCTTCCAGGAACAGACCGGGCACGCCATCAGCCATGTGGACATTCCCGCCGATCAGAACAGCACGGCGATCTACGCGGGCGCGATGGTGAAGGGAGCCGCGCACCCTCAGGCCGCAAAGCTCTGGCTCGATTTCATCAAGTCGCCAACCGCCTTGGCGATTTTCGAACGCTACGGCTTCAAGGCCTATCACGGCGGCAGCATGCCGGATCACGACAGCGAGTAAATGGAGGCGAACATGAGTATCACACACGCATCAGCGCAGCGCGCCGTTTTTGGCGCCACCGCCCGACCCCTGACCGAAGCCGAGCGTAACTGGCGCATCGGCGGCCTCGCACTGCTGGCAACGCGGGTCATTCAGGGGTTCATTTACTGGGGCGGCGGGTCGCGCCGTTTCATCTATGCGCCTTCCAAGCTCGACGCCTGGGGCGGCCACAACTGGATGGCCAACAAATTTCAAACCGCGATGCCTGGGGCGCTGTTCGGTTTTGAACACGTCATCTCGTTCCTGTTGCAGCATTTCTGGCTCCTCTACACAGGTGTCATCGTCTTCAGCGCCGCCGAGCTGATCGCCGGTGCCGCGCTGATGGCAGGGTTCATGACCCGGGCGTCCGCGCTCGTCTCGATGGGTTTTTCCGTGATCCTGATGGCCATGTTCGGCTGGCAGGGCGCGACCTGCATCGACGAATGGACGATGGCCGCGTGTAACCTGGCTATGGGAACGACCCTGCTGCTCGGCGGATCGAGTGCTTTCAGCCTCGACAATGTGTTGCTGGCCCGACGTCCGCGTCTCGCAGACAGCGCCTGGTTTCGTTGGGCGAGCGGCGCGCTTCCGCTTCCGCTGGCGGATATTCCATTCCGGAACCTGACGCTGGCTTTGTTCGGCTTTGTCCTGATCTACAACGTCAGCACCTACAGCTATTTTCGCGGTTCCGTCGTTACGCCGTTCCATAGTGGGCCGGTGAGCCCGACGAAGCATCACGTGACGCTGTCCAATGCGGTCGTTCTCGCTGATGGCGGTATTCGCGTTCATGCCTATCTGGATGCAGGAACGCCTGAAGCACCCGTGCACATCGTTGATGCAGCCGTTATCGGGCCGGACAAAGTGATCGCAGAACACTGGGATGCCAAAGTTCTGTCAGCCCTGACGAAGCAGAACTTCGATAATGATTACGCCTATAACAAATTTGGCCCGGGGCCCTACGGTATCCGTGCGCCGATGGGGGCGAAGGCGACCATTACCCTCCCGTGGCTAACGCAGGCCCATACGCCGGCAAACGGGTCGGTTATTCGCTTCACGGATGTCGACGGGCGTATATTCACGGCACCGCTTGGTGTTTCTAAATAAGTCTTGCTGCAAGGCAGGAGACTGGCGCCGTTGGTTCTTCCGGCGGCGTCGGTCGGGGAACCTCTGATCGAGACGGTCCGTCCAAAAGGCAAAACCCCGCCTCGCGATCTGCGGCGGACCCTGTCGGCGATTTTCTGGCGCCATCAGAATGGCGCGAAATGGCGCTCAATTCCTGCTGAACTCGGCCCCTGGTGGACGGCAGCCCAACTCTTCATCCGTTGGGCAAAGCTCGGCGTCTGGCAGGCTCTGTTTGAACAGGTGAAGGGTCAAGATCCGGCTTTAGGTATGGTCTTCCTCGACGGCACAAACATTCGGGCTCATCACAAGGCCGCCGGAGCGGCCAAAAAGGGGGATTCAGAGAACGCCGCAATGATCGTGAAGCACTTGGCCGCTCGCGTGGAGGGTTTGGCAGCAAGGTCTGCGTAGCCGCAGATGGGCATGGAAAGGCCCTGTCTTTCACCCTGACGCCAGGTCAGGCCCATGAACTCCCCTCGGCCATGGCCCTCCTTGACGCATTGCCGCACGCCCCGCGCTATGTCGTTTGCGATCGGGGCTATGCCTCGAACCAGTTTCGAGAGGCCTTATGGGACAGGGGTTCACGCCCGGTCATCCCGACAAAACGCAACGAGCCACAAGTAACCTGCCCGAAATGGGCCTATCGGCACCGACATCTGGTGGAAAATCTGTGGGCACGTCTCAAGGAGTGGAGAGCAGTCGCCACGCGGTATGAGAAAACCGCTACGTCCTTCATGGCCGTTATCTGCATCGCCGCAACAGCAGATCGCCTCAAGACCTAACAGGCCCTAAACCTTACATGATAGTTCGTTTAACGTTCTCTCTAAACGTACGTTAAATGCACTTTCGTGTAGTCAACCCATGACGGGGATGATGTTCGACATGGCGACACCACATGGACGAATGCTGGCGACGGTTCTGGCCGGGATTGCAGAGTTCGAGCGGGATCTGATCAGCGAGCGGGTGAAGTCTGGTCTGGCTGCTGCCAGGGCGCGTGGGAAGGTTCTCGGCCGACAGAAAGGAGAGCGGCCGAAGTCTGACCGTCTGGCTCCGAAGGTTCTGGCGCTGGTGGCGGAAAAGCGGAGTTATCGGTGGATCGCCCGCGATCTGGGGATTAGCAAGAACACAGTTGCTGCCATTGTGCATAGGGAAAGGTGAGTTTATCGGCCGTTGAATATGGGTTGTTTTTTGTCATTCTCTATTGCCGGTCTAGTAGGTTATCGCGTATGACCGCATGCAAACATGCGGTCATGTAAGGACGTTCACATGCCAACAATAGCGATTATCAGTCAGAAGGGTGGGGCTGGAAAAACCACTCTGGCTTTGCATCTGGCAGCTGCTGCTGAGAATACTGGCCATACGGCATTGGTGATTGATGTGGACCCACAGGCAACCGCGAGCCAATGGGCCGCATGGCGTAAGGATGCTCCGCCGGTTGTGATTGACAGTGCTCCGCCGCGCCTCGCGGCTAAGATCGAACAGGCCATGAGCCAAGGCGCTGAATTCATCGTGATTGATACCCCACCTCACGCTGATAGTGCGGCTAGTGCTGCCGTTGAAGTCGCCGATTTAGTGTTAATTCCATGTCGGCCGAGTGCATTCGATCTGGCAGCAATCAAAACTACTGCCAGCCTTATAAAAATGCGTGGCAAACCAGCCTTCGTCGTTTTTACAGCAGGAAGCCCGACTGCTCCACGTATGTATGAGGAGGCCACACAACTCGTAGAAAGCTACGGGCTGAACGCATGTCCACATATTATCGCTGATCGTGCAGTTTTTCGTCATGCGGCGGCGGAAGGGAAAACTGCAATGGAAATAGAGCCAAAAGGCAAGGCGTCTGATGAGGTAAGGCTGCTTTACAAGTGGGTATGTAAACATGTAAACATGCAATCATCGAGCAAGCGGAGAGCTAGTGCATGAGCCGGAAGGGGTCTCTACTGTCGTTGCGGGATCGTGATTCCGCAATATCGTCGGCTGTAGCCACATCAGAAAGCAAGGTTTCTGCCACAGACAACAAGTCGGTTGCACCGAGCCGTCAAGGCAAGAAAGCCATGACGGGCTATTTTAGCCCGGAAATGTCGTTTGCCATGCATATGACCGCCAGAAAGCATGGGATGAGTTTACAGGACGCGATGGCCGACGCGTTTAACGATTGGCTACGCAAGATGGGAGAAAGTCCTGTAGGCAAGTAGGTAGGTTTACCTAAGTTCATGTTTGCATGCACGCATGTACATTTGCCAGCATGATTCTGGAATCAGCGTATTGGGCTGCGTTCGTGCCGTTTTTTGCAAAAGCCAATAAAGGCTCCAGCAGGGCTTTTAAGCTCGGGTTTCCCCATGTCGTGCCACCATGAAACCCATTCGTCATGGAGGGCATAAATGTCATATCCTGGTGCAACGGTTTTAGCGTCATGCATGGTTTCGGGATCAATGTAGGGGGCATCTCTGACAGGGACAATAACGTCGGCCTTTGTTTTAAGGCTCAAACGGTTGCGAAATAGAATGATGTCGTCGGCCATTGTGATGGCATAGTCAGGAAAATGAGCATGGCTGGTGTCATGCGCACAAACTTTCTTAACCAAGGATCGAAAGACGCGAAGCGGGCTATTTGAGCCACATTTTTTTTGTAGTAGCTCTAATCCGATCTTCCATTCATCTTTCATACCGCAGTGTTTGCGGGCTAGCTCGTACATGCGTCGTTCAAACGGTTTGCGAAGTCGGAAATAGTCTCGGTGAAGCGTTAGGACATTCTTGCTGATGACTGAACGATAGACCCAATCTGACAGAGTGATTTCAAGATCAAGCATTCGGCCGTCAAACGTCTTACGAGTGATTCTAGCTTCTTCGATCAAACCGAAAATTCGCGTTTCTTCAATGCCGCCTGTTTGAATGTTGGTTCGCACGGTTGTTCCGCGCAAGCGTGTCAACGCGTCGGTCAGTAGCCTATAACCTGCTCCGCTGGTTTGACGATTGGTAGCGACCAGCATGTCATAAGCTTGAAGGCGGAGCGTTCGGCTTGGTTGTTCGCCGTGATTCATTTTCGCAACGAGCTGAGAGATGCAGTAGATTAAGATATCCTTGTCATGAATCGTTGCCAGCCCTTTGCCAGACGGGATGATCTCTATGATATTCCCATTATGTTCATAGCGTCGCATCCGATTATCTGGCTTGGTCGAGAGCGAAAAAACTGGATGCTCCATTGACGCCATATCATCTTTGGGAATGGCATCGAGCACGTCACAGATGAATAGATCCTGATTTGGATGGCGGACTGGAAGGAGGGGCGTGCGATCATCACCTTCCACAGCCAGAGAAGGCGCAATGTCGAACAAGGAAGGAGAAGATTCTATCGTCATTTCAATTACAAATAACTATTATCGTCACTTCACATACGCAAGCCGATTATCGTCATTTTAGATTCAATTCGAGCTTATCGTCATTTCAATTACGCATGCTTGCTATCGTCATAGTGGATTCAGTTTATCGTCATAGTGGATTCAGTTTATCGTCATAGTGGATTCACAAGACAATAGAATCAGACAATAAAATTGTTATTATTCAATGTGTTATTTTGTCTCTGAAAAACCGTAAC
>NZ_JARDYK010000015.1:0-40170 GCF_029069195.1 Acetobacter fabarum | reverse complement strand
AGCTGATGCCAGCCATCTCCCTCCAGAGGGCCACCTGAAGGAGACAGCCGCATCAAACTTATCACAAACCCAGATCCGCCCGACACAGCAAGCGACTTTTTCAACAGAATTGCCCTCATCCCGGACGTTGTGGACGTTGCAAGCTTATGCCAAAAGCAGATATTATGCGTAGCCGCCAGCTTTGAAAGGTGTGCCCTGTTACTTGAAGCGTGAAGGTTTCGCGTGCATGGTTCCTCCTTGGATGGCAATGTGCCAAAATAAGGACGGAAGTGGACTTTGACCTACTCGTTATCGCGCAAAAAAGCCATCCGGGCGGCACTGGAGCTAAAGCTGCGAAGGGCGAAGGGAACGCGTCTTCAGGAATTCCTCGCGGAACTTATGAAGGTGATTCACGGCGATAATTTCCAAGCCATTGGCACAGACTACTCTCGCGGTGACCTCCAGTGCGATGGACTTCTGTTCGAGCCGCTGACTATTTTTGCCTGTTACGGGCCAGTCAATGCAGGCGCTAATGCGACCGAAGCCGCTATGAGGACAGCCGTTGCCAAGGTCGATACAGACTTTGCTGGAGCTTTCGAAAACTGGCCTATGCTCAAGGAATGGAGGTTCGTCCACAATTATGTCGAGCAGCCACCTGCGCAAATCGTGCAGAAGATCTTAGAACTGCGTGTTCAACATAGGGCGATCACAATCAGCTTGTTCGGAAAGGACCAGTTCGAGAGCGCGCTACTTTCCCTTGATGCCGAAACGATCACCGAACTTGTCGGAGATGCCGCGAGTGACGAAGATTTTCGGGCGCTCCAACCATCCATCGTACTAGCCGTCGTCGAGAGCACCATGAAAGTGGTGGACCATCGTCAAGCTCCTGACGATGCCCCTCTGGAAGTTCCACAGCAAAAGCTGCACTTCAACGGCCTGACTGCACATTCGCAAGACCGGATTGTGAAAGGTATGCAAAACGCTACCCGGGTAGCCAAGTTGATCCAAGATCATCAGGATCCCATGCTCGAAAGTGATCTTGCTGGCGCCTTCAAGGCTAAGTATTTAGAACTGAAGGCACAGAATCTTGACCCCGATGATATTCTCTTCAATTTGTATGATTTCTCGGCTGGCGGAGGCAGAACTTCCGCAGCACTTGACGTCGCTATATGGAGCCTGTTGGCCTATCTTTTCGAGAAATGCATGATTTTTGAAGATAAGCCCGTAGTGACGGTAGCGGCATGATCCTGCCGACCAAGAACCTCCATCCTGACAGAGCACTCCTCACGATAGGCGGGGAAATCCTTGCCGTTCTTGAGCAAGGTAGTTCTGTGTCCTCAGTTTGGGAAAGAGTGCGGACGCGCAGGGCGGAGTGTGAGAACGCTGCGCCGCTGCCATTCGACTGGTTCATTTTGGCTCTGTCTTTGCTTTATGCCATCCAGGCTATCGATCTCGATGGGGATCTGCTGAGCAGAAAGTCTGCGATATGATCCGCTCCATCAGCAGCACGTTGTCTTCGTTTAAGGCTCTCAAATTCAATCCTGGCCTTAATATCCTTTTGGCTGATGTCTCCGAACGCTCTACCGACCGTCATACCCGAAATTCGGCAGGTAAGACCAGTCTGGTCGAAATCCTTCATTTCGTGCTCGGTAGCGATGCTGGAAAGGCGTCGCTATTCAGACATGAGGCGCTAATCAATCATAGTTTCACAGTAGAACTTCTGCTCAGAGGGCGTTGGGTACGTGCCACCCGCTCCGGCGCCAGCGATGATAAGATAACTTTGACTTCGGCTGATGCAGAGCCACTGAGTTTTGTTCCACCGCAGGATCTGTTCGATAGAAACGATGCGGTGACCACGATCTCGCTCGAAAGCTGGAAGGAAATCCTTGGCTCTTTCTGGTTTGGACTGCCAGCGCACCAGCGAGATTCAAGCGCAGACACCAAGGGTGCTCCTACTTTTCGGCAGTTGGTAGGATATTTCGCCCGCAGGCGAAAAGTAGGCGGACTAAGCAGTATTGAGAAAAATTTGGGGGATCAGCGGCCGAGCAGCTGGCAGGTTTCCCTGTCTTATCTGCTGGGCCTTGACTGGCGCGTTGCCCGTAAATTCCAAGATATGCGGGATCGTAAGAAGGTAATTGATGCACTGAGCAAGGCAATCAAGGGTGGAGATCTGGGCCAGATATTTGGTTCCACTGCCGAGATCCGACCCGAGCTGGCACGGATCGAAGAGCAGGTTGAGAAGTTCCGTGTGCAGGTTGAAAACTTCCAGGTCCATGAGAGCTATCGCGAACTCGCCGCTCAGGCTGCTGTGTTGAAGGATCGCGCCAGCGAAATCACCTTCGCACTTGCCGAAGCAGAGTCGGCAGTGGACTATATTATCAAATCGCTCGAGCAGGAGACACCACCTGGCTATGCCGATGTAGAACGGCTCTATGCGGCGGTCGGTATCGAACTTCCTGACGTCGCATTACGCCGGTTCGAGGAGGTGAAGGCATTTCAGGCCTCGGTCGCGACCAATCGACGCATTTACCTCCAAGAGCAGATTGATGACATCGTCGGACAGCGAGACGATCTAAAACGCGAGCTTCAAGACGCGGCGGACAGCCGAACTAGCATCCTTCAGACGCTTGAGGGCAAGGGAGCGTTTGAAGATCTCATTCGTCTGCGGGAGCAGTTTGGAGAGCAGGTGAGCCGCGCTGAAACCCTCCGTAGTAAACTTCAGCACGCCGCTATGCTTGAAAACAGTAAAGCTCAACTCAAGGCCGAGGCCGCGGATCTTGAGCTAGCGCTCCATTACAGCTTCGAGCAGGCCGAAAGCAGTATCAAACGGGCGACCGTTCTGGTCGATCATGCAATCACAAAGCTCTATGATGATCGTACCGGCAATCTGATCATCGAAGCGTCCCGCACCGGCCCGAAATTTCGGATTGAGATCCAGGGCGGCGGTAATAAGGGCGGAATTGATATGATGAAGATTTTCTGCTTCGACACCGCACTTCTTCGTATTGCGTATGACCGCTTTGAGCCGGGGCCCCAAATGCTCGTGCATGATAGCCACCTGTTCGATGGCGTGGACTCTAGGCAGGTCGCACAGGCGCTGGTATATGGAATGACAATCGCCGACGACGTGCAAGGGCAGTACATTGTGACACTCAATAGCGACGAATTCGACGCGGCCGACCGCGCAAGCGATGTTTCGTTGAAGCCTTACGTGAATCAGGTGAAGCTAACTGACGACGAAACTGGTGGTTTATTTGGATTTCGTTTTGATCTTGAATAGATCGCATACGTTCAGCGCATGTTGTGCTGTTATAGAAAGAAGTAACTTTCGAAGAAACTACAAAAATCGCCTGACTGGTCAAGGCGAACGCGAAAGCTGTAGGCTTGCTTCCGCCTCATGGCAGACGCTTAAGCTTTCTGGAGCCTGTCTCAGAAGCGGACTTTGGTTTGCGCCCGGCCACCCAGCGTCGCTGCGACCATCATAAAGGAGTTCGGGATATTGGCGAGCACCGTCCGCATTACTTTTTTCTGCCGAGAGGAGGCGCACATCCTGCTGTGATCTATTACGTTTCCTGACGCTAGTCGTAGGATTTTGGTAGCGTATTGACCTTGTGCCCCAGTCATCAGTGATTTTGGCCTGCAGACGAAGACATAATACCTTTTCCTCCTAGCCATCTTCGGCATTGGGACTGACAGTCAAAGTATGATCACGAACGAAGCGTATCTCCGACATGCTTTGCACTTGTTCAAATAGACGTTCTCTAGTCGCCGATATAAGGGTGCTAAACCACGCAACCAACGCCTCCCGCTCGGCAAAAAATGCCAGCGCATCGTCGAAGTCCAAACGTGGCATCATTACCTGCTTGTTTTCCCAACTGAAGCATTCGGTTGTGAAGCTAATGCGCTGCCGATCCGCGTCGGAGTGAGCTACGACCTTGTTACGTCGCTCTAACAGTCGCTCATGCAGAGCACGTTCGTCAGAGTTGGGACTAATATTGATCTGTTTAAAACTGAGTATAGGTAAATTGTTAGCATTTGCGAAGGCGCGCCCATAGGCAATTACAGCAGTGTCTTCAAAACATCGATAGCGCCGTCGCTCGACGCGAGTAACGAGGCAATCCTCGTCAAGTTCACACATAAATTCTACGGCGCTGCATGCCATCTGGAAATCAGCGAGAGACTGAACCAACCTGATCTGCCGCGGCAGTAGTTGTTCTGCGGCACCGTCTCTTATATTTTTTTCCAATTATATTTCCCCTTTAGTACCGATAGAATAGATCTCCTTATAGGATTTAAGGAATAAGACCCGAAAGCCAATGGGAATAATTCACTGGACACCAGACTGCCCAGATCAATATGAGATGGCGTTTTCCGCCCTCATGGCGGACATGCGAAAGAGCGATTTGATTTCCGCATAGCGGACAGCCAAGAAATGTCCATTAAACGGTCATTTTCTGGACAGGTTGAAAATGGACATTCCGGACTAGCCGAACGGCATCCGCTAGGTTAGCATTGCCGTCAAGTTTTCAATGTTCCGGTTTCGTCAATGAATCAGCGTATTGGATATGCGCGGGTCTCCACGGAAGACCAGCATCTGGATCTACAGCGCGACGCGCTTCAGCAGGCCGGGTGCGGTGTCATCTATGAAGAGGCCGCGAGCGGTAAGAGCGCCACACGCCCTGAGCTTGAGCAGTGCCGCAAGGCTCTCCGTAGCGGCGACACGCTCGTGGTGTGGCGCTTAGACAGGCTTGGTCGCAGTCTACCCGACTTGGTGCAGATTGTGGCCGATCTTGAACGCAGCGGCATCAGCTTCGAAAGCCTAACCGAGAAAATTGAGACCGGCAGTGCTGCTGGAAAGCTCGTTTTTCACGTGTTTGCTGCCCTAGCGGAGTTCGAGCGTAGCCTGATCCGCGAGCGCACCCATGCTGGCCTAGCCGCAGCGCGCGCTAGAGGCCGCTCCGGCGGCCGCAAACCCAAGCTTGGGGAGAAGCAGGTCCGCGAGATCAAGGCGCTTCTGCGCGACCCGGACATTCAGGTTGCAGACGTGGCACGACGTTACGGCGTTTCCCGCACCACTTTGTACAAGTATGTCGGTGTCGTCGCGCCAAATCATCCATGACCTTCATCGCTTATAACAGCATCCAAAGAATCGCATGAATGCTGCACCGGAGATCACATTGAGTATCGAAAAAGGCCTCTCGGCCGTCGCCGACAAGATGCGCCGCGCGCTGAACGTCGGGGTATGCAAGCACATTGCGATTGGCCTGCATAAGCACAAGAAGATAGTTCAATAACAATGAATATTAATTTTCAGCAACTCGCCAATTTCATCTGGTCGGTGGCCGACCTTCTGCGCGGCCCTTACCGTCCGCCACAGTATGAGCGCGTCATGCTACCGCTCACCGTGTTGCGCCGCTTCGATGCCGTGCTGGCACCGAGCAAGGTGGCTGTTCTCAAGCGGTACGAGCAGCTCAAGGCGAAGAACATCCCCAACATCGACGCCATCCTCAATAACCTGGCTAAAGATGAGGACGGCACTCCGCTGGGTTTTCATAATCACAGCCAACTTGACTTCCAAAAGCTCAAGGGCGACCCGGATAACATTGGTCGTCACTTGGCCGACTACATCGCCAGCTTTTCAGAGGAAGTCCGCAAGATATTCGAGCGGTTCGAGTTCGACAAGGAGATCGAGAAGCTCGAAGAGTCCAACCGTCTCTACCAAGTGGTGTCCCAGTTCGCCGAGATCGACCTGCACCCTAAGCGGGTGGACAACATCACCATGGGTCTGGTGTTCGAAGACCTGATCCGGCGCTTCAACGAGGCCGCAAACGAAACCGCCGGCGACCACTTCACCCCGCGTGAAGTTATCCAGCTCATGGTCAACCTACTGCTGGAGCCCGACACCAGCGTGCTCACCCAGGCCGGCGTCATTGTTACCATCTGCGACCCCGCATGCGGTACTGGTGGTATGCTGGCCGAGGCGCAGAACTGGATTCGCGCCCACAATGAACAGGCCACGGTCAAGGTCTTCGGGCAGGATTACAATCCGCGCTCCTACGCGGTGGCCGCCTCCGACCTGTTGATCAAGGGCCACAAGGACGGGCAAGTGGTGCTGGGTAACACCCTTACCGACGACCCGTTTTCGGACTTCCGCTTCGACTACCTGCTGGCCAATCCACCTTTCGGCGTGGACTGGAAAGCTGAGAAGAAGGTCATCGACCGCTGGCCTAACTTCCGTGGCTACAGCGGCAAGCTGCCACGCATCAACGACGGCGCCCTTTTGTTCTTGCTCTACATGATGAGCAAGTTCCAGGACTACAAGCCTGGAATTCGCGACAAGCCTGGCTCGCGAACGGCCGTCGTCTTCAATGGTTCGCCATTGTTCACTGGAGGTGCCGGCAGCGGCGAAAGCGAGATCCGCCGCTGGATCATTGAGCGCGACCAGCTCGAAGCCATCGTCGCCTTGCCTGAGCAAATGTTCTACAACACGGGCATCGGCACCTTTATCTGGGTGGTCACCAATCGCAAGACCGCGCACCGCAAGGGCAAGATCCAGCTCATCGACGCCCGCGAACGCTACGCACCAATGAAGCGTAGCCTGGGTGACAAGCGCCGTTACCTCGACCAGGCTACGCTTGATGACGTCACCCGCGAACACGGCGCGCTGGAAGACAGCAAGACCAGCCGCGTCTTCGACAATGCCGAATTCGGGTACCGCCGCATTACCGTACTGCGCCCGCTTTGCCTGCGCTTCCAGATCACCGATGAAACGCGGGAGCGCTTCCTCAACGTCTGCCCCGAGCTGTTCGACGCGCTGCAGGCTGTGCAGGAAGATCTCGGCACCGAGCCGCTGCTGGACTGGAATCAGGCGTGGGCCGCCGTGCAGCAGGTCTTCAAAAATCTGCCCGGCGACGTCGAAGGCTGGGCCAAAGGTGCCAAGGGCGCCGCGCAGAAGAAAATCTTCCGCGACTGCTTTACCACCACGGACCCCGAGGCCGCACCGGTCATTGCCAAGCGCCACAAAAAGGGCGACGTTGTCATCAGCTCGGAGTTGTTTCCACAGCAGACGTTACCGGCGCTTGAATCGGCAGGCCTTTATGCCCTGCTTGGACTGCACCGCGAGGGTAAAACACTCTTGGAATACGAGCCCGACCCCACGTTGAAAGATGCAGAGAATATCCCGCTCAAAGAGGACATCATTAGCTACGTGTTGCGTGAAGTGCGCCCCTACGTGCCAGATGCCTGGGTCGACCGCGAGACGCTGGATGAGCAAGACGGAGGCATCGGCAAGGTGGGCTACGAGATCAATTTCAACCGTGTGTTCTTTGAATATCAGCCGCCGCGGCCGCTGGAAGTGATCGATGCAGAACTGGCTGGCGTAGAGCAGCGGATTCTGGATTTGTTGCGCGAGGTAACAGAGTGAGCACTGCCCATGCTTTGCCTCAGGGCTGGACGACCATCCCGCTTCGTTACGTGTGCAAGTTGAATCCGTCGATTGCCTTCGATGGGTTCGATCAGGATGACGATCTTACCTTCCTGCCCATGGACAGAGTGAAGAGCGGGTACTTCATTCCGAATACAGACAAGTTCTCGAAACTCGCTTCGTCCTATACCGCCTTCGAGGACGGCGACATCGTGCTGGCAAAAGTCACGCCATGCTTCGAGAACGGCAATATTGCAATTGCCGAAGACCTGGTAGGTGGTAAAGGATTCGGTAGCTCGGAGCTGTTCGTAGTTCGGCCAGATGGGGCTGAGCGGAAATTCCTCTTCTACTACTGCCAGTCTTCGTCGTTTAAGCAGGACGGCGAAGCTTCGATGACCGGTGCAGGTGGCCTAAAACGAGTGTCCCCTGATGTCCTCCGTGAGCATCGTTTGCCTTTCCCTAGCTTGGATATTCAGCGTCTCATCGCCAACTACCTCGACCGCGAAACCGCCCGTATCGACGCGCTGATCGACGAGAAGGAACGTATGCTAACGCTGCTGGAAGAACAGCGAGCCGCCCTCATCAGCCGCTTCGTCACCCGCGGCCTCGACCCCAATGTCCCGCTCAAACCTTCAAATGCTCGTTGGTTTGACAAAACCCCTATGGCTTGGTCAGTGGAAAGACTGAAATGGATCATTCAATCGGTTAGCTCTGGTGTCAGCGTCAACGCAAGTGACCAGTCAGTTGAAGGGGATGGCTTTGGGGTATTGAAGACCAGCGCTGTTGCTGGCGGGGCGTTTTTGCCAAGAGAAAATAAGTCTGTCTGGGATACCGAATACGAGCGTTTGGCCTGTCCGGTGACTAGAAATACCATCATCATGAGTCGCATGAACACCCCAAACCTTGTTGGGGAAAGCGGATATGTTGCCGAGGATTATCCAAATTTGTATCTCCCAGATCGACTCTGGCAGATCAATTTTGATGTTGGTCGTGTTTTTGTGCCTTTTATGTCGTTACTTCTAGCGTCCAAAGAGGCACGCCACGCATTGTCTGCAATGGCAACAGGAACAAGCCCAAGCATGAAAAATCTGGCGATTGAAGAAATGGTCAGCCTACTTGTTCCGGTGCCATCACTTGAAGAGCAAAAGTCTATTTATGAGGAAGTAGCTAGACGGGAAGCCACGATCGTGCCGCTAAAGGATGAGTTGGCAAAATCCCTCTTGCTACTGAAAGAACGTCGCGTCGCACTGATCACCGCCGCCGTTACCGGCCAGCTCCCGCTGGAGGAGATGACCCAATGAAACTTGAAAGTCTTGGACTGACTGCTTTTCGAGGGTTTGATCGGCTGGATATCAATTTTGACGAGCGGTTGACCGTGGTTGCCGGTGTCAATGGCGTTGGTAAATCAACCATCCTGCAGGCTATAGCGATGGCGTATTCCCATTCCTTGCCGGAATTTACGGTTTCGCGAGAGAAAGCATTGCCGGTACTTGATGCCGACATACAGCAAGGTAAGTCCACCTGCATCATTGAAATGGAAAGCAATGGCTTGGGAGCTGCGCAGTTAATCACCTTCTTATTAAAGGAAAGCCTTGATAAGGGTGAAAAGCTGGCGCTTGGGCATAAGCAATCCCAGATGAAGAAGGATTTGGCTCGGCTGGAAAAGGGGGCGCCTGATTACAAAAACCTAAAAAATGAGATCACTTGGATAAACAAGCGACTGGAAGGAAATTTTGAGAAGCGTTTGAACTGGCTTTTTGCCGACACTCATGAAACAGAGGCAAGGCTGAAGCGCCACCTGAAAAGCAGCCCGACACAACCACTTGTTGTCTACTACTCAACACACCGCTTACTTTCAAGGCTTCCGACAAAACTTCAAGGCACATTGCCTTTCAAGCAAGGGGCGGCATTCTCAAAATCGCTGACGCAACTTGAGATATCGCTGAACGAATTTGCGAAGTGGCAACGTGCCATATTCTCGCCCCGCGTGCTTCGAAAAGAAACTGGGCAGTATGGGGAACGGATTATGAAGCTGCTTCAGGCAGCTATTTCCAGCCTTATGCCTCAGATCAAGGAGTTTGGATTTCATGAAGAAAACCCTCCTCGTTACTCTGTCACGAAAGACGCGACGATGGCTGAGCAGGCCAGCGGTAAAAAAGTCGGAAAGCAGTTATTTTTGGGGCAATTATCCGACGGCGAGCGAGGTTTGATTGCTTTGGTTTTTGACCTAACCCGCCGTCTTGCTATCGCCAATCCTAATCTCGAAAACCCAATAGCCGAGGGTGAGGCGGTGGTGCTGATCGACGAGATCGAGCTGCACCTGCATCCGAAGTGGCAACGCGAGGTGCTGCAACGTCTGCGCGACACCTTCAAGGCTTGCCAGTTTGTTGTGACCACTCACTCGCCACTAGTGTTGGGCGAGGTGCCTGCAAGCTGTGTACGTTTCCTCGAAATTGTGAATGACAAAGTGAGTGTCACCGTGCCCACTGAGGCCTATGGCATGGATGCCAATCGTATCCTGCAGGAGCTCATGGGCGCCCCGGTGCGTAACCGCGAGGTAGACGGGGAACTGAAAACCCTCTTCGATCTGATCGACCAAGAGCGTTTCGACGAGGCGCGTGCCGCCATTGCGGAGCTCGAACGCAAGCTGGGCGGGGCCGAGCCCGAGTTGACCCGGGCCAGTTCGCTAATCCGCTTTCTAGAGGGTGCCGAGTAGATGCGGACCATCCAGAAGGGGCGGGAGCCTGCGACCTTGACCCAGCATCGCCAACAGCCGCATTCCGACTACGACAATTACGCCGACAAGGCGACTTTGCGGCAGGCGCTGGTGACCGAGCAGCACGGCCTGTGCTGCTACTGCCAGTCGCGCATCCGGGCCACGCCCGAGGGCATGAAGATCGAGCACTGGCAATGTCAGGCCGACCACCCCGAGCGGCAGCTCAATTTTGGCAATCTGCACGGTGCCTGTCTGGGCGGGCAAGGCCGTCCCGAACGCGAGCAGCATTGCGATACGCGCAAGGGCAATGACGGCCTTTGCTTCAGCGTATGCGACCCGGCGCACCCCATCGAGCACAAGGTTCGCTTTTTAGGCGATGGCACCATCAAGGCAGACGATGTTGCCATCGAAGAAGCCCTCAACGAGGCGCTCAACCTGAACCTGCCGCTCCTAGTGAGCAATCGCAAGGCGGTGCTCGCAGCGTTTCAGCAGCGCCTGCAGGTCGGCCGTCGCGTTGATCCGGCGCGTGAGCTACCCAAGTGGGATGGCAGCGAACCTGGTGACTTGCCCGAGTTCGCACAGGTGGTCGTCTATTGGCTACGAAAGAGGCAAGCGAGGGCCGCCGTATGAAGCGCACCAGTGAGGTCGCATTCGAAACCGCGATCGAGGCGGTCTTGCTGAATGAGGGATATATGCGGGTCGATGCCAGAGGCTTCGACCGCGAACGCTCGATTTTCCCCGATGAGGCGCTGGCCTTCATCCGCGCCACTCAGAGCAAGGTGTGGGAGAAGCTGGAGGTCCTGCATGGCGGGCAGACCGGTGAGCGAGTGCTGGAGTCGCTATGCAAGTGGCTGGATACCCATGGCGTCCTGGCCACGCTGCGCCACGGTTTCAAATGCTTCGGGCGCACGCTGCGGATTGCCTTCTTCCGGCCCGCCCACGGTCTGAATCCGGAGCTGGAGGCGCGCTACCAGGCCAACCGGCTGGGTCTGACCCGCCAATTGCATTTCAGCCCAAAGTCTGAGAAGTCTCTGGATGTGGTATTGTCGGTCAACGGCATTCCGGTGGTCACGCTGGAACTCAAGAACCCCTTGAGCGGCCAGACGGCGACGAATGCCATTCACCAGTATCGCCATGACCGCGATCCGCGTGAACCAATCTTCAAGTTCACCAAGCGCGCGCTGGTGCACTTCGCGGTGGATACTGAAGAAGCGCACATGGCCACGCGCCTGGCCGGTACCTCCACCTACTTTCTGCCCTTCAATCGGGGCATGGATGGCGGTGCCGGAAACCCGCCCGACCATGGCGGCCGCAACTACAAAACGGCCTACCTGTGGGAAGAAGTGCTGCAGCGGGACAGCCTGCTCGACCTACTTGCCCGCTTTCTGCACCTGAATGTGGAAGAGAAAACCACAGGCGACGGTAAAAAAGTGCGCAAGGAAAGTCTGATCTTTCCGCGTTACCACCAGTTGCAGGCGGTACGCCAGATGGTGGCAGCTGCCGCAAGCGAAGGCGCGGGACACAACTATCTGGTCGAGCATTCAGCCGGTAGCGGCAAGAGCAACACCATTGCCTGGTTGGCGCACCGCCTTTCCAGCCTGCACAACGAAGGCGACGAACGGCTGTTTGACAGCGTGGTGGTCATCACCGACCGCGTGGTGCTGGACCGTCAGTTGCAAAACACGATCTACCAGTTTGATCACCGCCAGGGCGTGGTGCAGAAGATCGACGAGGACTCACGCCAGCTCGCAGAGGCACTCGAAGCGGGTGTGCCCATTATCATCACCACGCTGCAGAAGTTCCCGTTCGTGACAGGGCAACTGGCCAAGCTCAATGAGGAACGCAGGGAGGGCAGCCAAAGCCATCTGCCCACGCGCAGGTATGCAGTGATCATTGACGAAGCACACAGCTCGCAATCAGGCGAAACGGCTACCGAGCTCAAGGGCGTGTTGGGCGGTGTCGAGCTGCGAAAGAAGGCGCAGGCGATGGCTGAGGAGGAAGGCGAAGTGGAACTGGAGCGGCTGTTCCGTTCCATGGCCAAGCGCGGCCACCAGCCGAACATGAGCTTCTTTGCCTTCACCGCCACGCCCAAACACAAGACGCTGGCGATCTTCGGTCGCAGCGGTGAGCCCTTTCACCGCTACACCATGCGCCAGGCCATTGAGGAAGGTTTCATTGAGGACGTGCTGAAGAGCTACGTCACCTACAAGACCTATTACAAGCTGATCAAGAAGGCCGAAGACGACCCCAACGTCGAGCGCAAGAAGGCGGCTAAGGCGCTGGCCCGCTTCATGCGCTTGCACCCGCACAACATCGGCCAGAAGACCGAGGTAATGGTCGAGCATTTCCAACAGTTCACCCGGCACAAGATTGGCGGACATGCCAAAGCGATGGTGGTGACCGGATCGCGTTTGGAGGCGGTGCGCTACAAGCAGGAGTTCGACCGGTACATTCAAGAAAGGGGATACCCGATCAAGAGCCTTGTGGCGTTCTCGGGTACGGTGGAAGACGACAAGGTTCCAGATAAGTCGTACACCGAGGTGGAGATGAATGGCAGCCTGAAGGAAAAGGAGTTGCCTGACACCTTCGCAAAGCCGGATTTCCGCGTGCTGCTGGTGGCCGAGAAATACCAGACTGGTTTCGATCAGCCGCTGTTGCACACGATGTTCGTGGACAAGCGGCTGGCGGGCATTCAAGCCGTGCAGACATTGTCGCGCTTGAACCGGACACACCCACTGAAGGACGATACCTTCGTCCTGGATTTCGTCAACGATCCCGACGAAATCCAGCAGGCCTTCCGTCAGTACTACGACGGCTCGGTGATGGGCGAGCAGGTCGATCCGGACAAGCTCTACGAGGTGAAAGCCGAATTGGATGCCTCGGGCATTTACCTGCAAACCGAGATTGTCGAGTTTGCGCATGTGTTCTTTGCTCCTAAGCGCCGCCAGAGCCCCGGTGACCACAAGCAGATGAATGCGATTCTTGATCAGGCGGTCGCGCGCTTTGTGCAGTTGCAGAACACTGAAGAAGACGAAGCAGAATTGTGGCGCGGCAAGTTGCAGGCATTTCGTAATCTGTACGGTTTCCTGAGTCAGGTGATTCCCTATCAGGACAGCGATCTGGAAAAACTCTTCACCTACCTTCGCTATCTCGCGCTGAAGCTGCCCAAGCGCAAGAGCGGGCCAGGCTATCAGTTCGACGAGGAGGTCGAGCTCGATTACTACCGTTTGCAGAAAATCAGCGAAGGCTCGATCAGCCTCAGTGAGGGTTACGCCAAGCCGCTTGACGGCCCACGAGAGGTGGGTTCCGGCATGGTGCATGAGGAAGCCGTTTCGCTGTCACGCCTGATCGACATCATCAATCAGCGCTTCGGCGGCGAATTGAATGATGCAGATCAATTGTTCTTCGATCAGATCACTGAAGCCGCAAGCCAGAACGAATCCCTGCAGAAGGCAGCAGAGGTCAACTCCCTGGACAAGTTCCAGCTCGTATTTCGGCAGGTCCTTGAGTCATTATTTATTGAGCGTATGGAGCTGAATGAAGAACTGTTCACGGACTATATGGGCAAGCCAGATATGAGGGAGCTGGTGTCCAAGTGGCTGGGCAGCCAAGTTTACGCTCGTCTTTCGGATAAGACCCCGGAGAACTAAATGTGCCGTCGAGTCAGCATGTGCTTGGTGGCTGTGGATCTAGAACCGAGATTGATAATGACTGGCTCGCGAGTGATTTTCAACGCCACACAGCTATCGGCGTAAAAATCTCACGATCTTTCCTGCGGGAATGGTATTTGACATGGTATCAATGTTGAAAATTTACGTAATCATCTGATTAATAATGAATAATTTCCACTATTAATGATTGAGTGGGAATAATAAATAAAAGCCACCAGACCCCGGCGGGGGGCTCTCTCTCTGCCCCTTCTAAGGTCATATTTTTTACTGAGAACAATCGAAGGCCGACGTCAGTCCGAATGAATGTCCGCTGTCTTGATTTCCAAGCCACAACCGGACATTCCGCTGCCCCCCATTGCGGTCTTTAACTATTCACCGACCAGCGTCCAGAATCCCAGCTTGCGTTTATGCTGCGCTTTCAAGCGGATCATAAAGGCTTCGTGGGTTTCCATGCCGTTTGGCGCTGTCAGCATTGGTGCAAGCAGTCGACAGGAGGCGAGATCCTTGGCGGCGTAGGGATAGTAACAGGAAAGCGCCTTATCCAGAACGGCCTCGACCAGCAGGCGGTAAAGAAGTGTCGCCTCGTTGGTATATGATTCAGACAGACGATCGGCAGCCGGACGGAGTGTCCCGTAATCACGCCCGTCCAGCTCTGTCGTATGCTCCCGCACGAGACGGGCAGCTGCGTCGAGCGCTGGCCATTCAAGAAGAGTGGAAAGGGCTACGCCCCTGACCGGGAAATTACGGATGTGATTGAGTGCCTGCTCTTCAGCATCGATCGCATCGTAATCGCTGAGATGGCGTTGGTACGCCCGCCAGTGTGGCAGGCTCAGGCGTTCCTGAAAGACTTTCCATCGCAGGGACTGGGCCTGGTCGCGGTCGCCTACGGCTTCGCGCGCTTCGATCCGAAGGTCATCGTTTTCCCAGCGGAACCGGGATGTCTCATCGGTCTCCCGGTCGAGCCACTCGAGCGCCTCATGGGCGCGCTCCTTGTCCAGCAGCCGGCGTGCAACATCGCCGATAGAGGCGGACTGACGTTCACTCAGGCTGACTGCTTCGATATAGGCATCAACGTCACTCATCGCGTCGGCCAGATCCTTCAGGTGACCGAGGGTCTGCATCCGCCCGATGTCGGTACGATAGTCTCCCTTCGCTTTTGAAGCGGGAAGGTCGTGCAATCGTGCAAGAAGCGTGCTTCTGAGTATGGCCGCGCCCGCAGTCCCCAGTGCCTCGCCGCACGATGCGATCAGGTGGTCACACGTGCCATACCCGTCGTTATCGAGAAGCGTGAGCAGATCTCTGACGGTGACAGCCGGATCCCGGCCAGTCTGTCGTCCCCAGAGGGTGCCGAGGTCGGAGGCCGCTTCGCGAAACACATCTGACAGGTAACCGGAACTGTCATCAGAGCGCTCATAGACGGAAGGAGCAAGTTCCACGAGAATACGCATCGCGGAAATGGCCTGTCCGACATCCGTCGTTGCAACATCATCGAGAATGGATTGCCGCAAGGCATCGAGTTCCGTGGCGAGGGGTTTGATCCGGTCCCAGGGTAGGAAACCACGGGAACGCTGGATCGTTCGCAGCCTCTTCTCGATCTCCTTGCCGAGCCTGTCTTTCGCATGGGCGGCTGTCAGCGCCATGCGCAGCTTCCGGGTGAGCACGGCATCCTGTTCCGACAGTTCGACCAGAAGGTCTGCAAGCCGATCCGCACCAAGGGCTGCCAGATTTTCTTTCGTGACGGTCGTGCCGACTTTCGCTGATGCTGCGGATTTGCGGGTGGCAGGTTTTGTAGAAGGAGTGCGGGCCATGAATGCAGATTATGACAGTGACACAGGGGACGCAATCAAATGCCGTTGCCATGAAAAAGAGGAAAAAGCTAATGGCTCCGCCCTCGCGCCGGAAAGGGTGCGCGTCAGCGCGCTGACGCCGCCCGATGGGGTTTCCCCGATCTTCCTGCGCTGCGCTCCGTGCAGACCGGGCGATACCCCTCCCCATCGGTCGCCCTTGCCGTTGCTACCCCGCTGCTCGCCGCGAGGCAGAGGAACAGCGGGGGCTGTTCCTCGCGGAACAAAGGGCAAAGGCCATGACCGGCAACACCACCACGGCGACCGATTTCCGCAACACCATTCTCAACGGCGACAGTGTGCAGCTTATGCGCGCACTTCCACGCAATGCGGTGGACTTCATTCTGACCGACCCGCCTTACCTGGTGAACTATCAGGGCAGGGACGGGCGAAGGGTCCGCAACGACGATAATTCCCGCTGGCTCCGACCCGCCTTCAACCAGATGCACCGTGTCCTGAAATGGGGCGGGTTTGCCGTTTCGTTCTATGGCTGGAACCGCATCGACCTGTTTGCCGATGCCTGGAAGGCGGCGGGGTTCCGCATGGTCGGGCATATCGTTTTTCGCAAGTCCTATTCATCCTCTTCCCGGTTTCTCCGGTATGAACACGAAAGCGCCTACCTGCTGGCCAAGGGAAATGTGACGCCGCCAGCAAAACCTATCCCGGATGTGATCGACATGCCGTATTCGGGAAACAAGCTGCACCCGACGCAAAAGCCGGTGGCGGCACTCCTTCCCCTGGTGGAAACCTTCTGCCCGGTGGGTGGGCTGGTTCTGGACCCGTTCGCCGGTTCGGGTTCGTCCCTGGTGGCGGCACAGCATCTTGGGCGTGACTGGCTGGGCATGGAACTGGACCCGGACCACGCGGCCACGGCAACCCGTCGGCTGGCCTGGCACGGGACGGGGAGGGCGGCGGCGTAAGCCGCCTCTTTTCTTCACCCCACCGGCTGGCAGGAAAATCGTGCCGATCCATTGGGATCGGCGCGTGCGGCGCTCGCCGGCTGGGCCGGCTCGCGGAGAGTATGGCCGGAAAGAAGGCGTTTCTGGTGTCGGGGCTACAACGCTGCCAGTACAACGCGCCGCGTCCACGGCGCGAGCGGCAGGCGCCAACAGGGGCGCCTCGGTCATAGTCCGGCGCGCTCCGCGCGCTGTCCTGATCGTGAACCAATGGTCGGAAAGTCTACTTCTATTTCATGGATATTCCTGAATCGTCGCGGCATGTGTGCGGTGTTCCTCTTGGTGGAAAGGACACGATCCATGCTGCTTGGTCTCGGTATTATCCTCGGTGTCGCTGGTATCGGCCTCCTGTGCTGGCTTCTGTTTCTGTGCGCGGTCTATGCCGCGCCCCTGTTCGTGGCGGCGATGGTCTGCACCATACTCTACGATCATGGCGTGCTGTCCGGTGCCCATGCCATTCTCGCAGGCATCGCCGCCGGGATCGTGGTGCTGGCGACCGGTCAGGCGATCCTCGCCTCCTCACGTGATCCTGCCCTGCGGGTTGCGGTATCAGTGCTGCTTGCCCTGCCAGCCGCGCTGGCGGGGTTCGGCACGACGCTGGGTTTCTGTGGCATGGGCGACATGAGCGCCATGCCGGCCTACCTTTTCGCGACGTTCGGGGCGCTGTGCGTCGGTGGAGCGGCATGGTCCCGGCTTTGCGCCATCCAGCCCGCATAAGCTCCTGGCGTCAGGATCCCTGATCCGAACGGATCCAGAAGCTCAGAGTGGGGCGGTCAGTCCCCGTTGCGCGAGTACGGGCGAACCAGGGTTCAGGATAGGGCAGCGCCTTCCTTTCAGCGAGAGATGCCCGGCACTGGCCCAACCGGAGTAAAACGGCGACCAGCTTCGGTGCAGAAAACGCATGCCGTTCTGCCGGCGTGATAGGCGGCCCCGCGTCAACGTCCGGTCTGTCGAGCAGGAAGAACCCGAAACATGGTACCGGCCAACGGATTATCCCGGCGAGGGATACGGTTCGATCTGCATGTTGTCGGGAAACGGATATCTCCCCCACACCCTGCGCCCCTGTCATGGAACACGACGGTCTGACCTGTCTCCCACAAGGCTGATGGTGCCGCACACCATGGCCTCAGACAATGGCCGATCTGCCCGAAGACCGGCTTCGCCTCGCCCGGCTTTGGCGCAACGGCGGCCCGCAACTTTCTTCCCCTGCCGGCTGCGCCGTCATTCCTCGCGAGACAACAAAGTTCCGTGCCGCCGTCCTTCGCGTTGCTCCGGCCTGCAAGCAGGTGCGCCGCCGGTCGTCTCCGGGCTGTCGATGGCCATCGAGGCCGTGGTGGTCGCGGCCCGATACAAGCCAGGAGACAGGATAATGATCATCGGTTCATTCAAAAAGGTCGGCGAGGGGTACGAAGGCGAAATCGTCACCCTGACACAGAAAATCCGGGGTATCCGCTTCGTGCCCGAAGCCAACCGGGCCAGCGACAATGTTCCCAACTTCCGGGTGCAGATCGGCAAACTCGAAGCCGGGGCCGCCTGGATCAAGCACACCACGGACTGGCGCGAATACCTCAGCGTGAAGCTGGACGATCCGACCCTTCCCGGTCCGATCTTTGCCAGCCTCTTTGAAGAAGAAGGTGGCAGCTATAACCTGGTCTGGAGCCGCCAGCGCCCGCGCAACGGGGACTGATCACCCCACACAGGCCCTTCCCGGTTCAGCCGGGAAGGGCTTTTCTCTGCCGCCGGGTTACACGGTCCGGACAGCGATCGCGTCAATGTTGTTCATGCCGCGCGATCATATGATCTCCAATTGCCGGGTTCTCCACGGGTGGCGGGTCGTGGATACTGAACGTCCGGGCAGGCGTCGCCACCCGTTCTCAGACAAACGAGGGAGGGCGTCATGCCCGGAGCACACTGGCACGACCAGGCGCGGTACGAGTATCTGCGCAACGCGATCCCGGCGGAACTCGGCTGGGAATATCTTCGGCGCAATCGTCGCTATCGCGACGAACAGCGCGTCTGCGCGGACCTGTCTCCCGACGATCCCGCCCAGGCGGAATTCGCCCGACGCTGGGGTCCGCGATTTCGCCGCCGACCCTGATCAGCGCTTCAGCGCGCTGACCGCGCTCTGGTCGCGTCTGACCCTGCCGACAATCCTGGTCATCCGGCCATTGCCGCCAGCTCAGACACTGACCCCGCGCCGTCTCGATCTCCAGGCGCTGTCCGATGTGCGTTTCGTCGAAACACACGATGGAATCTACATCTGTTGTGTCTGTGCTGGCGTGACCTGGCAACTCTGGATGGAACACCAATGGCCGGGGCCGCACCATTATGTTTTCGAACTGACCTATGACAGCTTCACGCCGTTGCGGGCTCACGAGACAATCCGCTTCTGGCGGGTGCTTGCGGGTTTCCCGGATCCCGGTCCCTGGCACAGGATGTCGGCGCAGTCCATCGCGCGCCACATTCTCGCCCTTCGTGTCAAAGACGCTCTTGTCATGGGCGTCAGCGAAAGGGTGATTGCCGATCGTCTGCTCGGTGAACCGACGGCGCGCGCCTATGACTGGCCTGATATTTCCGGGCGCGGGCGGTTCCGTCGTCTCAAGCATCTGGCGGACCGGCTGATTGAAGGTGGTTACCGCGATCTCATGGGCTATCCGCTGTCGCGTCGCAGGTGAGTGCTGGGCCGCATTCGTCCGCATTGTTTTGCCCCTGATTTTCATGACGACTCCCTGACGGCAGCGAAGCACAAAAAGCTGTTTTGCCAGAACGTATTTTCGAAGGCGGGCGGCAAACGACGGCGTTCAGGTGGTGAAAAGGACGGGTTCCTGTTTCGTTTCATGGACGTTTTTGTCGTCGGTAAAAACGTCCATTCCCTGAGCCGCCGATTATCCATCAGCCTCCCTCCAGTCGCCCCGGTCCTTGCCGGGGCTGCATGGAAAGGGAGACATGGTCATGGCGATCGCACCACGCCTGATGCGTGTTCGTGAGGCGGCCCGGTTTCTGGGTATCTCGCTCCGCACGCTCGAAAAACACCGCACCTACGGCACCGGGCCGCTCTACCGGAAAGTCGGCGGGCGGGTTCTGTATTCCGTCGAGGACATGATGGCCTGGACCGCCGGGGGAGCGCGCCATTCACCGTCGGAGGCGACGTCGAGCCGTGTCTTTCCGGCGCGCCCGCTCACCCCCGAAGAACGGGAGAGCCTGTGATGGCCGCCGATGAGAGCTGGCGGGAGCCAGACCGTCGCTTCGTGGTCAGCGGTCCCGCCCGGCCCCGTGATCAGCGCGATCTGATGGGGCGACCGTTCTTCGCGCTGGCCCGGCGTCCGCGCTTTGAGCCGGTTCGTTACCGGTCCCGACAGATCGATGTGATCGTCCGGGCATCGGCGGACGAAGGTATGGCCACAATCTGGGATGCCGACGTGTTGCTCTGGCTCGCGGGCCAGATTGTCGAGGCTCTCAATCATGGCCGCTGGGTGTCACGCCATATCCGCTTCACGCCGTGGCAATTGTTCCACGATCTTGGCTGGGCAGACGGTGCACACCAGTACCGCCGTCTTCGCGGTGCTCTGGTGCGTCTGGAGACCACGCGGGTCGCCACCAGCCTACGCAACCTTGCCGACTGGCCAGCGCAATCCTTCGCCTGGATCAGCGACCTGGGAATTTCCAGAACGGAGGGTGTGTCGCTGACCCTGCCGATCTGGTTCATGGAAGGTGTTTGCGACTGCTCCCGCGTCCTCACCCTCGACCCCGCCTATTTCCGGCTGGCCGGTGGCCTGGAACGCTGGCTTTACCGTCTGGCGCGCCGCCATGCCGGTCGGCAGAAGGCCGGGTGGACGTTCGATGTGGCGGAGCTTCATGCCCGGTCCGGCAGCCTCACCCCGTTGCGCAATTTCATGATCGATATCGGCACCATAGTGCACCGCCAGAGTATTCCAGGATATGATTTTCAGCTCGTTTCCGGCGGAAAACCGGGAGTCCTGCGCATTGTTCCAACGGGTCGATCCACAGTGCCTGGGGAAAACCATGCGGATCCTACCGTTGCTTCAGGTGCGGAATTACCGTTGCTACAGGTGCAAAAACCCGGAGTTTTCTCTCGCGGATGCGTGCGTCTGTGCGGCAGTCGGGTACGTCCCGGTCGTTCCGAAATCATGCCACCTCCGGCCCGAATACTGCAGATGGCCCAGGCGGTACTGCCCCACGTCGCGGCGGGCGATCCGGCGTCCGGAAAGGACGTGGCGCCGCCTTCGTGCGGGCACGGCATCTCGCGGGCTGGCAGCACGCGAAATCCGGTAGTCGCCGCGTTATCGTCAAGTCGCGCATGATCCGTGGGCCGGGCCGTGATGGCAGGGCGCGCGCGCACCTCACTTACATCCAGCGCGATGGCACGTCCCGCGACGGGCAGCGGGGGCAGCTTTACGGGCCGGAGACCGATCGCGCCGACGGCGATGCCTTTCTCGAACGCGGGCAGGACGATCGGCATCAATTCCGCTTCATCGTCTCGCCGGAGGATGCCGAGCAGATGCAGGATCTGACCGCCTTCACGCGCGACCTGATGACGCGGATGGAGGCGGATCTCGGCACGAAGCTTGATTGGGTGGCGGTCAATCATTTCAACACCGGCCATCCCCACGCCCATATCGTCATCCATGGCCATGACGACCATGGGGAGGATCTGGTCATCGCCAGTGATTACATCACTCAGGGGATGCGCGAACGGGCGACCGAACTGGTGATGCTGGAACTGGGTCCGGAGACGGCGCTGGAACAACGCCGCAAGCTGGAGAATATGGTCGGGCAGGACCGCTTCACGCGCATCGACCGGCAGTTGCTGGCGTTGGCGGAAGACAGTCCGATCGACATGCGCGGCGATCAGGGCGGCGATCATGTCCTGCGCCAACGGCGGCTTGCGAAACTGGAGCGGATGGGCCTCGCCAGCCAGGTCGAGCCTGGTGTGTGGACGCTCGCGCCGGAGATGAAGAAGACGCTGCGCGACCTTGGTGAGCGGGGTGATATCATTCGTGCGATGAACCGGGCGATGCGCGAGCAGGAGCGTGCGCCCGATCCCGGTCTGTTCGTCTTTCATGGTCCAGCGTCGCGCGACACGGTGGAGGGGCGGATTCTTGACCGTCATCTCTCTGACGAGCTGGGTGAAAAGGTGGGCCTGGTCATCGACGGACTGGATGGGCGCACCCATCATGTCGCCGGGATCAGCCCAGGCGCCCTGGAAGGCGTGCGGAATGGGAGCATTGTTGCGGTTGGCCCGGAGATTTCCGGCCCCCGCCCAGCCGACCGGGAAATCGTGTCGATCGCGGGGCGTGACGGTGTCTATCGCGCGGACGCACATCTCGCCCATGTGCAGTCCATGTCCCGTATTCCCGGCGGCGATGCGGACGTCTATGTCGCTTCCCATGTCCGGCGGCTGGAAGCCCTGCGGCGCGCCGGTGTCGTCGAGCGGATCGAGGACGGGCGATGGCAGATCCCGAGCGATTACCTGGAGCGGGCTGCGGCGTACGATACGAACCGTGCGAAACAGATGTCCGTGCGTGTCCTGTCCAGCCTCGATCTCGAGGCCCAGATCACGGCGGATGGTGCGACATGGCTGGACCGTGGATTGCTGTCGCGCGGGAAATCGAACGTCGTCGATGCCGGGTTCGGCCACGATGTGACCGTCGCCCGACAGCGGCGTCAGGACGTGCTGGTCGAACGGGGCGACGCCTGGCGCGACAGGGAGGGGCGCGTCCGCTACCGCAATGGCCTGCTGGCGGCGTTGGAACGGCGGGAACTGGACCGTATCGGCCAGGAATTGGGGGCATCACGAGGCACGTCGTACCGCGTTATGGCGGACGGGGAGAAAATGCGCGGCACGCTGAAGGAGAAGGTCCGGCTGGCCAGCGGCACCTACGCGCTGGTCGAAAACGCCCATGAGTTCGTACTGGTGCCCTGGAAGCCTGTCATCGAGAACCGGATCGGGCAGGAGATTGCCGGTATCATGCGCGCGGGCGCCATGGACTGGCAGTTGGGACGGCAGCGGGGGCTGGGATTGTGACGATACGTAATCCTACATTGAATTTGTGCAGGATTATTTGATTGAGAAATTCAATTCCCTGTAGAGGATGAAATCATTAATGCACGTTACGCCAAATGTCTTGCATATATCGGGTATTTTTCGGCGCGAGCGTGTTGCGCTTGGTTTGGAACCCTCTTTTGTGACGACGATGCGATCTGGTTTGACCATAGCTGCGGCAATAAGAAACGGGTCGCGGCCGATCTGTTCCATCTCAACGTCATCCAGATCAGGTGCATATCCGAGAGCTAATACACGCTGCACAGTGGCACGATCAGGGCTTTCCTCAAGAACTAAAGCCTCCTTTACGTCCGCCCGTTTTAGCCACTCAGCGAGCGGACCGTTCGAAGGCGTGACTTCATTATAGATTTCCAAGGGTATTTTCACGCAGTTCTGGCTTCCCATTTCCAGAAGCCATTCCCAGAACTGAGGAATTCGGTCGATCGGATAGTAGTCTCCGTGAGCACGAATCAGGACGTTTGCGTCGAGCAGATAGAGCGTCATGCAGCGAAGCTTCGCTCTTGAAGAAGGGTGTCGACAGACGTCGGACGCACGCCCAGAATCTTCGCAGCTCTTGTGTGGGTCAGTGTTTCGCCCTGGAGCGCACGACGAACCACATTCAAAAGGCTTGTTCCCAGGCGATGGCGACGAACCATGTAATACGAAGGACCACTACCAGTTGATTTCGACGTCCGTTGCTTCTGTTCCCGCCAACGTGCGGCGAATACCTGAAACACAGCTGCCGCAAGTTCATCGGAAATCTTGCCCGTGCTCGCGAGACGGTAGGTGACCACCGCCTGACTGACATTCCATGTCTGGGCGATATGGGCGGTCGCCGTGATAACTTCCGCTACATCGGCGTTATTCAGATCGGGGAGGAGCGGGTCGGTTTCTCGAGGCAGGAGAAACTCCCCCGCAACCTTGTTGCAGAACCGCTCGATCGCGTTTTCAGATACGCTTCCAAGTGGTCCGCTGATACCGCTTTCACCGATCCAGAGATGTGCGAGTTCGTGCATCAGCGTGAAGGCGCGCGCAGGAGCCGCGTCATTGTCGTTGATGACGACAAAAGGT
Source organism: Acetobacter fabarum (assembly GCF_029069195.1). GTDB lineage: Bacteria > Pseudomonadota > Alphaproteobacteria > Acetobacterales > Acetobacteraceae > Acetobacter > Acetobacter fabarum_A. The sequence continues at coordinate 16,446 of NZ_JARDYK010000015.1, read as the reverse complement.
GCGACGTCGTCCGCCAGGGCGAACCCACGAAAGATGTTCTCACCGATATCGGAATGATGAGAACCAAGATCGCCCAGCAGAAGGACATAAATCCCCGTCTTTTCCGCTGCCGCGCGGAGCAACGTGAATAGTGCTACCGGATCTTTCGCCGCCCGCTGCTCATCTACAGTGACGGCCAGTGCAGCCCGGATCGAAGAGACGACTGGCTGGGAGCCTCTTTTCATGGTCGCCGATCCAACGAATGGGAGGCGTAGCTCTTCGTCCTCGTCTTCCAGCACTTCGCGGAGGAGTTGTTGGCGGGCTTTTACGTCCCGAACCAGAGCGTCGAGCAACGCATTCTCTCGAACCGATCCGCGACTCCCGGCGATTGTACGAAAGTCTTCGCCCCGTTCTCCGCGCTGTGGAGGATGGGGAAGGTAGAACGATACCAGAGGACGCCGATATGCTGCAGCCGCTTTTTGGAGAAGGGTCTCAGTCAGGGGGCGCTCGCCCATTTCGATTGCGCGCAGTTTCTCGACGGCTGTCAGCTTCGCGCTGTCCTTCAGCGCAAGCTTTTCCGCTGCCTCCTCAAGGGATAGCCCTGCGGTCTCCCGCGCCCAGGTCATCATCCCAGGATTGATTTGCACGGTGTGGGCCATTGACTCTCAAAAATTATGCCGTCTGTTGTGACTGGATGATCGTACCTTGTGCGAAGAGTACTGCCAAGCGGTGAATGCGTGCGATGCCGGCTGCCGCTCTCATGTGAGCTAATGGTTCATCTTGGATGCGTCGTCTAGCGCGGCAAGGATGACGTTTCCATTGATCCCGATGGCGGTCGTGATGTCGAGAAATTCGATCACGTCGATCCGGCGCTCGCCGGTCTCGTATTTCGCGACGTAGGACTGCGGCTTGCCGAGCCGCTCCGCCAGCGTAGCCTGGGTCAGCCCCCTGCCGCGCCTTGCTGCGATCAGCAGTTCCATGAGACGGTGCTGTCGCGGAGAGCGCAGCGATTTCGGCATAGGGTGCGGTTCCGGCTGAAACTGAGGAACCGTCCCAATAATCCCGTATCGGGATTATCCCATTTCAGGATATGATCTGCGGACCTGAAGGAAAGGGCAGGATCATGACGTCCCAACCCGATAACGGAGCCGCTCCATCCGATGAGGCGCCGGACTGTCCGCTGCTGACGGCGTACGACCATCTCCATCATGTCACCTATCTCCGCCTTCTTGACGCCGAGGAAGCAGGCGCCGACTGGCGGGAGGTGGCACGGATCGTGCTCGGTCGTGATCCGGCAATTGACAGGGATGGCGCGCGCCGATGCTGGGACTCGCATATGGCGCGGGCGCGCTGGATGCGCGACACCGGTTACCGCCAGCTCCTGACCATTCCCGGCGGAAAGACGCCGCATTGAACGCTCCATCCGATTTCCTACACAAAGACCGCCGATTGCCGCACGGCTGCTGAATTGTCTTGCCCCACGCGTGGTTATTCCTCCTGACGGACGGATCATCCTGTCATGGAGGTGTTCATGTCCGCGTCCCGTGTGGCCTGGGGCCAGGTAATCCTGGTCTTTGCGATCATGCTGCTGTTCTGGTGGGCCGCGACCGAGTGGACGGCCTGGCGTCTGGGGTTCCAGCCCGAACTTGGGGCGCCCTGGTTCATGCTCGACCATCGCTGGCCCATCTATGCGCCGCCGCTGTTCTTCTGGTGGTGGTATGAGTTCGACGCCTACGCGCCGGGCATCTTCGTGCAGGGCGCGCGAATTGGCGTCGCGGGCGTCGTTCTCGCCGTCACCGTGGCGTTCGCACTGTCGATCTGGCGCGCGCGGGCGCGACGGAGGGTCGAAACCTATGGTTCGGCCCGCTGGGCGGCACGGCATGATATCCGCGCGGCGGGATTACTGGACGAGAACGGGGTCGTTCTGGGTAAATACCGCCGGGCCTATCTCCGGCATGACGGTCCCGAGCATGTGCTGTGCTTTGCGCCCACCCGCTCCGGCAAGGGGGTAGGGCTGGTTATTCCGACCCTGCTGACCTGGCCAGGCTCTGCCATCATCCACGATATCAAAGGTGAGAACTGGCAACTGACGGCGGGATTTCGCGCGACCTTCGGGCGCGTGCTGCTGTTCGACCCGACCAACCCGGAATCGGCCGCTTACAATCCGCTGCTGGAGGTCCGTCCGGGGGAATATGAAGTCCGCGACGTGCAGAACATCGCCGATATCCTGGTGGATCCGGATGGTGCTCTGGAACGGCGCAACCACTGGGAGAAAACCTCGCACGCGTTGCTGGTCGGCGCGATCCTGCATGTGCTTTATGCCGAATCCGACAAGACGCTGGCCGGGGTAGCGAAATTCCTCTCCGACCCGAGGCGGTCGATCGAGACGACCCTATCCGCCATGATGCGGACAAGCCATCTGGGGGAGAGAGGGCCACATCCCGTCGTGGCCTCAGCCGCGCGGGAGCTGCTCAACAAATCGGACAACGAACGCTCCGGCGTGCTTTCCACCGCCATGTCGTTTCTCGGGCTCTATCGTGACCCGGTGGTGGCCATGGTCACTAGAAGATGTGACTGGCGGATTGAGGATCTTGTGTCCTCGGCACAGCCGGTTTCGCTTTATTTCGTCGTGCCGCCCTCGGACATCAGTCGCACCAAGCCGCTGATCCGGCTGATGCTCAACCAGATTGGCCGCCGTCTGACGGAAGATCTGGAGGCGGCGGCTACCCGGCGCAACCTGCTTCTCATGCTCGATGAGTTTCCGGCATTCGGGCGGCTGGATTTTTTCGAAAGCGCCCTGGCGTTCATGGCGGGTTACCGGATCCGGGCCTTCCTGATCGCCCAGAGTCTCAACCAGATCGAGAAGGCATACGGGCCGAACAACAGTATTCTGGACAATTGTCAGGTTCGGGTCAGCTTCGCGACCAATGACGAGCGCACCGCCAGACGGGTGTCGGATGCCCTGGGCACGGCAACGGAGCAGCGGGATTCCACTAATTATGCCGGGCATCGCCTGTCGCCCTGGCTCGGGCATCTCATGGTTTCCCGGCAGGAAACCGCCAGGCCGCTCCTGACTGTGGGCGAAGTCCAGCAGCTACCTGACCATGAAGAACTGGTGATGCTGTCGGGCTGCCCGCCGATCCGCGCCCTGAAGGTTCGTTATTATCAGGATCGCCGCTTTACCACGCGCATCATGCCCCCACCCGATCCGGCGGTGTTCGGGCGGGACGGGGATTCTGCCCTTGATGTGTGGTCTGAACGGGTGGTCGCAGGGGGCATGCCGGGCGTGCCGTCGCCCCCGGATGCCGGATCCAATACCGACGACACCGACGATGCCAACAGTGGCGTCCGCCGGGAACCTGAACTGCCCGAGCATGAGGATATCGTGCCTGAGCGGCCTGACCCGGCCGCCGAGTTCGAAATTCCCGGCAGCGATCCCGAGGCTGAAGCGCAGCGCGCGGCGGAACTGCGTCGGCAGGGGAATATCATCCGCCAGGCCGGCATGGATCGCGATGACGGTCTGGAACTGGGAGGAAACTGACAATGCATAAGCGCAGCAGACGCCTGAACGTCTATTTCGATCCCGATATCCATAAGCAGCTTGAGGCCCGTGCCGTGCGGAGGGATATCTCGAAATCTGCCCTGGTGGAGACGGCGGTGCTGTCGTTCCTGACGGACGATGCCAATGAGAGGCAGGAGGCGGCGACATCGCGCCGCCTCGACCGGCTGTCGCGCCAGATGGCCGGGCTGGAGGAAGATCTCTCGATTCTGGCGGAGACAGTCAGCCTGTTCGTCCGGTTCTGGCTGACCAGCACGCCCCCACTTCCGGAGGATGCACGGGCATCAGCACGCGCCATGGGGCTTGAACGGTTTGAAGGCTTCCTGACCGCGCTGGAACGCAGGCTGGCGACAGGGGATCGATTCCTGCGCGAACGTCAGCGCGATGTCGCGGCGAGGCATGATCCGTTGGGCACCGATCCCACCTGAATGCTCCCAATTACATACGCTTTTACCGCATCCTCTGAAATCCTTGTTGCCAGCGTGTAAATCCGTTCCCTTCTAATGATCCCCGTCGTTGTCCGGAGAGGCCGGATGACCCGTAAAGACGGGGATTTCCATGGCGGTCACATCGATTGAAAGCGCCCCCCGACAGCGCGGCATGTCCATGCTGCGCACGGCGATGGGACCGGCAATTGCCCGACACCTCGCTGATCCCGCGATTGTCGAGGTGATGCTCAACCCCGACGGGCGGCTGTGGATCGATCGTCTGTCCGAGGGGCTGGGTGATACCGGGGAGACCATCACACCGGCTGATGCCGAGCGCATTGTAAGGCTGGTCGCGCATCATGTCGGCGCGGAGGTGCATGAGGGGGTGCCCCGCGTGTCGGCTGAATTGCCGACGGGTGAGCGGTTCGAGGGGCTTTTGCCACCGATTGTGACGGCACCGAGCTTTGCGATCCGCAAACCAGCCGTCGCCGTGTTCACCCTCGACGATTATGTCGAAGCCGGGATCATGGCAGAAGGGCAGGCGGCATATCTCCGTCAGGCAGTTGCAGACCGTAAAAATATCCTGGTCGCGGGCGGGACGTCCACGGGCAAGACCACGCTGGTCAACGCCCTGCTGGCCGAGGTCGCGAAAACTGACGATCGTGTCGTGCTGATCGAGGATACGCGCGAACTGCAATGTGCTGCACCCAACCTCGTGTCGCTCCGCACCCGTGATGGTGTCGTCACGCTGTCCGAACTGGTCCGATCGGCACTTCGCCTGCGCCCCGACCGTATCCCGATCGGCGAGGTACGCGGTCCCGAGGCACTGGATTTGCTCAAGGCATGGGGCACTGGCCACCCCGGCGGCATCGGTACGCTGCATGCCGGCACCGCGATCGGTGCCCTGCACCGCATGGAGCAACTGATCCAGGAAATCGTCGTCACGGTGCCCCGTGCCCTGATTGCCGAGACGATTGACGTGATCGCCGTGCTGTCGGGGCGAGGCACACAGCGCCGCTTGTCCGAACTCGCCACTGTGGACGGGCTCGATCCCGCCACAGGCACCTATCGCATTCATTCAATCAATACCGATGGAGATTCCCAATGAACCTCGCGCTGTTGCGCGTGCGTCGGCACGCGCCTGCCGTCTCTGTCATGCTGCTGTCCATCGCATGGTGCTCCTCGGCCTTGGCCTCGGGCTCGGACATGCCCTGGGAAAACCCGCTCAACGAGATACTGGAATCCGTGCAGGGGCCGGTTGCCAAGATTGTCTCTGTGATCATCATCACCGTGACCGGTCTGACCCTGGCCTTCGGGGAAACATCCGGCGGGTTCCGTCGCCTGATCCAGATCGTCTTTGGACTCAGCATTGCCTTTGCCGCCAGCTCGTTTTTTCTGTCGTTCTTCTCTTTCTCCGGCGGAGCGCTGATCTGATGGCGGCCTATGACGATGACGCGGTGCCGGGATTTCATGTCCCGGTCCATCGTTCGCTGACCGACCCGATCCTGCTGGGTGGCGCGCCCCGTACGGTCGCCATTGCCAATGGCACGCTGGCGGCTGCGATCGCACTGGGCCTGCGTCTGTGGCTGATCGGCGCGGCATTCTGGATCGTGGGGCACACACTCGCGGTCTGGGGTGCGAAGCGTGACCCTTTCTTCATCGAGGTGGGGCGGCGGCATCTCCGCTACCCCGCTTGGCTGCGGGCATAGGGAGGGCAGGGCCATGATGTCCCTTGGCGAATACCGCAATCGTGCTGCCCTCCTGTCAGACTTCCTGCCGTGGGCGGCACTGGTCGGAGATGGTGTTGTCCTGAACAAGGACGGCAGTTTTCAGCGCACCGCAAAAATACGTGGTCCCGATCTCGATAGCGCAACGTCTGCTGAACTGGTGGGTGTGACCGGGCGGTTAAACAATGCCCTGCGCCGCCTTGGTTCAGGTTGGGCCGTGTTCGTGGAGGCACAGCGTGTGCCGGCGACACTTTATCCCGACAGCGATTTTCCCGACGCCGCCAGTCAGATGGTCGATCTGGAACGCCGGGAGCAGTTCGAGGACGAGGGCGCGCATTTCGAAAGCCGGTATTTCCTCACCCTGGTGTGGTTGCCGCCTGCGGAATCCTCTGGGCGTGCCGAACGCTTTCTCTATGAGGGTAGGGAGCATGACGGTCCCGATCCACATGGCATGCTTCACTCGTTCGTGGACCGCACGGACCGGATGCTGGCCCTGCTGGATGGTTTCATGCCCGAGGCGGCGTGGCTGGATGACAGCGAGACGCTGACTTACCTGCACAGTACCATTTCAACCCGGAACCAGCGGGTCCGGGTGCCGGAAATCCCGATGCATCTCGACGCGCTGCTGGTCGATCAGCCGCTGGCGGGCGGTCTGGAGCCGAAGCTCGGCGATGCGTATCTGAAAACCCTGACCATCACGGGTTTCCCCAGCCGGACTTTCCCCGGAATTCTGGATGACCTGAACCGGCTGGCCATGCCCTATCGCTGGTCCACCCGCGCCATCCTGCTGGACAAGACCGATGCGACGAAGGTGCTGACGAAGATCCGGCGTCAGTGGTTTGCAAAACGCAAGAGCATTGCGGCCATTGTCCGCGAAGTCATGACCAACGAGACTTCGGTCCTAGTGGATAACGATGCCGCCAACAAGGCGGTCGATGCTGATCTGGCGCTCCAGTCGCTCGGTGCCGACGATGTGGGACAGGCGTACATCACCGCGACCGTGACGGTCTGGGATGGATCAGCCTCAATCGCCGCTGAAAAACTCCGTCTGGTCGAGAAGATTATCCAGGGGCGCGACTTTACCTGCATGGCGGAAAGCCTGAACGCCGTAGAGGCATGGCTCGGTTCCTTGCCAGGTCATGTTTACGCCAATGTGCGCCAGCCGCCGGTCTCGACCCTGAATCTGGCGCATATGATTCCGTTGTCGGCGGTCTGGGCTGGCCCGGAGATGGATGGGCATTTCAAGGCCGCACCGCTGTTCTATGGCAAGACCGCTGGAGCCACGCCGTTCCGGTTTTCCCTGCATGTCGGCGATGTGGGTCACACGCTGATCGCTGGGCCAACGGGGGCGGGCAAGTCGGTTCTGCTGGCGCTGATGGCCCTCCAGTTCCGACGTTATGCGGGATCGCAGATCTTCGCCTTCGATTTCGGTGGCTCCATGCGGGCGGCAACACTCGGTATGGGTGGTGACTGGCATGACCTCGGGGGTGGCCTAACGGATGATCATCCATCGGGAGAACAGGGCAGTGGCGTTTCACTCCAGCCCCTTGCAGGGATCGACGATGCCGACGAGCGCAAATGGGCCAGTGAATGGGTCGGCCAGATTTTGGTCGGCGAGGGCGTATCGCTCACACCGGATTTGAAGTCCTACCTCTGGTCCGCCCTGAATTCTCTCGCGTCCTCACCCCAACAGGAACGCACTCTGTCGGGGTTGGTGGCACTGCTTCAGTCCAACGCCCTGAAACAGGCGCTGGCCCCATACTGCCTCGGTGGGCCTTATGGCCGCCTGTTGGATGCGGACGCCGAGCGACTGGGTGATGCTGATGTGGTGGTATTCGAAACCGAGGGGCTGATTGGTTCCGGCGCAGCGTCCCCCGTTCTGTCCTACCTGTTCCATCGGATCGAAGGTCGTCTCGACGGACGTCCGACCCTGCTGGTCATCGACGAGGGTTGGCTGGTCGTTGATGACGGGAATTTCTCCGGTCAGTTGCGGGAATGGCTGAAAACCCTGCGCAAGAAGAACGCGTCGGTGATTTTTGCCACGCAATCGCTGTCGGACATCGCGAATTCGCCGATTGCCCCAGCCGTAGTGGAAAGCTGCCCGACACGGATATTCCTGCCCAACGAGCGCGCCGTTGAGCCGCAGATCATGGCGATTTATCGTGATTTCGGTCTGAATGACCGCCAGATCGCCATCATCGCCCGTGCGGCGTCGAAGCGGGAGTATTACTGCCAGACCCAGCGTGGCAACCGGCTGTTTGAACTCGGCCTCGGCCCGGTGGCGCTCGCCCTGTGCGCCGCATCCGGCAAGGACGACCACAGACTGATCGATGCGGTGCTGGCGAAGCACGGGCGGGAGGACTTTCTCCCGGCGTGGTTTGAGGCGCGCGGTGTGTCATGGGCGGCCGATCTTCTGCGTGACGATCGCGGATCGGAGGGCATGCCATGACGGAAAAATCTTTCCGGCTTTGGGCTGAATTTTTCGGTCGTATGAGCGAAAAACATTTCCGCCGAGGTGTCCTTTTCACCTCTGCAATGCTGGCGGTCAGAGGGGCGTTTTCTCCTTTGCATCCGGCTCATGCCCAGTGGGCAGTGTATGACGGCGCAAATCACGTCGAGAATGTTCTGATCGCGGCCCGCACGCTCCAGCAGATCGACAACCAGATCACCTCGCTGGCCAACCAGGCGCAGATGCTGGTCAATCAGGGCCGCAATCTGGCTAGCCTGCCTCTGTCGACATTGTCGACGCTGCAATCAACGATTTCCCAGACAACCGCGCTGCTCGCGCAGGCGCAGAATATCGCCTATAGCGTCCAGTCCGTGGAGCAGCAGTATCAGCAGGCTTACACATCTGTCTCATCAGGCATGTCCGACAGCGCGCTGTTTTCTCAGGCGCAGACACGGTGGCAGAACTCCGTCGGTGGCTTTGAGGATGCCCTGAAATTGCAGGCGCGCGTGGTGGGAAACATCCCCACCGACAGTTCGGCCATGAGCCAGCTCGTGTCCTCCAGCCAGACCTCTACGGGCGCGTTGCAGGCCGCGCAGGCTGGAAACCAGCTTCTGGCCCTGCAATCCCGCCAGCTATCCGACATTCAGGCCGAACTCGCCGCCAATGGCCGCGCCACCGCCCTCCAACAGGCGCGCGATGCCGCGACGGAAGCGGAGAGCGAGGCGCAATACCAGCATTTCTCCCAGCATGACGTTTACGTGCCCGGCACGGTGTCGATGTTCGGTAGCAGCGGGAACTGACCGCCATGGCGATGAGCGACGTTGGCGTTATCGATACTTTCCTGAACACTTTCACCACCACCATCGATACCGGGTTCGGTCTGGTGAAGGGCAACGTGATCTCCTTGGCTGGAACGTTGTCGGTGCTGGACATTGCCCTAGCCGGGCTGTTCTGGGCCTGGGTAGCGGATGAGGACATCATCCAGCGTCTGGTGAAGAAGACGCTGTATATCGGCTTCTTCGCCTGGATCATCAACGATTTCGATGCGCTCTCGAAGATCGTCTTCGACAGTTTCGCGGCTCTCGGTCTGAAAGCCGGCGGTGGTACGCTGGCAGTTTCGGATTTCCTGCGGCCTGGCCGACTGGCCTCGACCGGTTTCGATGCGGCCCAGCCGCTTCTTGATTCTGTCCACAATCTGCTTGGTCCTGTCGCCTTCTTTACGAATTTCATCCAGATCTTCGTGCTGTGCCTGTCCTGGCTGATCGTGCTGGCGGCATTCTTTATTCTGGCCGTGCAGCTTTTTGTCGCCCTGATCGAATTCAAGCTGACCACGCTGGCAGGCTTCGTGCTGATCCCGTTCGCCCTGTTCAATCGCACGGCCTTTCTGGCCGAGAAAGTGCTGGGCAATGTTGTCTCCTCGGGTGTGAAGATCATGGTGCTGGCGGTGATCTCCGCCATCGCATCCGTGCTCTTCAAACAGTTCACCATCTCCTACGGCAGCGATGTTCCCACGATCGGGCAGTCTGTATCGGTGGTGCTGGCTTCACTCGCGATTGTCGGGCTGTCCATCTATGGCGGCAGCATTGCCAATGGACTGATCTCCGGCGCGCCCCAGCTTGGGGCAGGGGCTGCTGTCGGTACCGGTATGGCGGTCGGCGCGATGGGTGCTGCTGCCGTAGCGGGCGTTGGAGCCGTCGCTTCTGGTGGTGCCGCCGCCATCGGTGCAACCGCCGCTGCTGCACGTGGCGGGGCCGCGACCGCCGGGGCCGCCACGTCAGCCTATTCGGCCGGAGCCGCAAGTGCGTCTGGCGGCGCGGGCAGCATGGCCGCCGGGATCGGAGGCATGGGCCGGGCTGTCGGCGGGAATGTCGCGAATGCCGCCAAAGGGGCGGCCTCGCGTGCAGGTGCCTCCCTGAAGGAAAGCTACGCCGCCGGCGGACGCTGGGCCGCGCGCGGGATGGGGGGCGACAGTCCAACGGGCGATGGCGGTGACGGCAGTTCATCCGGTGGTGGTGGTGATCCCACGGGTAGCGGCCCTGCTGGCTCTGGTCCGTCTGGCCCCGATGGCGGTTCCGGTCCGACAACCGGCGGCGAGCCACCGCGCTGGGCACGGAACATGAAACGTCGCAATGCCGCAGCCCATGCCGCCGAGGCGGCTCATGTCATCCGCTCCGCCGATGGCGGCGGCGGGTCGGCGTCCATCGATCTCTCGGAGAAAGAATGATGTTCCGTCGCTCCACCACACGCTACGGGACCACGCCGGAGCCTGTCACCCCGTACCAGAAAGCAGCACAGATCTGGGATGACCGGATCGGCTCCGCCCGCGTCCAGGCCCGCAACTGGCGGCTGATGGCCTTCAGCTCATTAGTCCTGTCTGCCGGACTTGGCGCGGGACTGATCTGGCAGTCCGCGCGCGGCACGATTGTGCCTTGGGTCGTGCAGGTCGATCACCTGGGGCAGGCGCAGGTCGTAGCTCCGGCAACAGCGGGTTATACGCCTGCTGACCCGCAGATCGCCTGGTATCTGGCGCAGTTCATTGGTGATGTCCGTGGTCTGTCGTCCGATGCCGTTGTGGTCCGGCACAACTGGCTGCGGGCCTACGATTTCACCACCACGTCCGGGGCTGTGGCGCTGAACGACTATGCCCGCCTGAAGGATCCGTTCTCACGCATCGGGCACGAGCAGGTCGAGGTGGATATCGCCTCGGTGATCCGCGCCTCGTCTGGCAGTTTCCGTGTCGCCTGGACCGAGCGGCATTATCGCGATGGGGCTTTTGTAGGCACGGAGCGATGGACGGCAATCATGTCTATCGTGCTGCGAACGCCGCGCGATGCCGATCATCTTCGTAAAAACCCGCTGGGTATCTACGTCTCCGCCATCAACTGGTCGAAGGAGCTGGGCCAATGATCCGTCGTGCGCTTCGTGTCCTGCCACTGCTGGTCCTGCCTCTGGCAGGCTGCGCGTCGCAGTATCATCCACCCGTCATCCGCTACGATGACGCGATGCAGGCAACCCGGCTGCCCGATCCGCCGAAGCCGGTTCAGGTGGTTGAAGTCCCCAGACCGCTTCCCTTGCCGGGGCAACTCAAGCCGCTGCCAGCCCGACGTGTGATCCGTTCACCAGCGGACGTTCCTGATCCGACCGTGCGCGTGAGCCAGGCCAATCTGGCCGCGCGCATACAGCCCACGCGCGCCGGCTTCATCAATGCCGTGCAGGTTTATCCCTATAGCGCGGGTGCGCTCTATCAGGTCTACACCTCGCTCGGCGAGATCACCGACATCATGCTTCAGCAGGGTGAAAAGCTGGTCGGCACCGGACCTGTGGCAGCAGGGGATACAGTGCGCTGGATCATCGGCGATACCGAGAGCGGGGCAGGGGCGACCAAACGCATCCATATTCTGGTCAAGCCGACCAGGCCGGATCTCACCACCAACCTGATCGTCAACACGGACCGGCGCACCTATCTGGCCGAACTGCGCTCCACGCCAGCCACTTATATGGCATCGGTCTCCTGGAACTATCCCGAAGACGATCTGATCGCCCTGCATCGGCAGGATAGTGCGGCTGATGATACAGCGCCGGTGGATGCGGGGCTGGACCTGAACGCGCTGAATTTCCGTTATGCCATCCAGCCAGTGAAAGGCGGCACGCCGCCTTGGCTGCCCGGCCGGGCGTTCGATGATGGTCACAAGGTCTATATCGCCTTTCCGGCCGGGATCGGGCAGGGGGAACTGCCGCCCCTGTTCGTGCTGGGAGCCGATGGCGGGCCGGAACTGGCCAATTACCGGGTAAGACAGAACTGGATGATCGTCGATCGCCTGTTTGCCGCTGCGGAGCTACGGCTCGGGGATAAACACAGTGAGCAGCGCGTTCGAATTGTCCGCACCGACGGACGGCGCTCATGACGGACGGGCAGGAAGAGGAACGGAATGAAAGGGGTGATGGCGACGCGGAAAACGTGTCCCCTGCGTCCCCGCCACCTGATCTGCGTTTGCGGGCCGAGCGGCCCCATGTGGTGCGGTTGTCACGCACCGTGGTCTGGTCTTTGGGAGGTGTCGCCATGATCGCGGTGGCGTTTGCTCTGGGCTATGCGCTGGAAAGCAGCCACCAGGCTCCCCCCTCGACGGAGGCGCAGGACGTGGACGCGCATTCGTCCGCCGATGGTCTGGCAGGACTGCCGTCCGACTATGTCGGCAAGAATGTGCCGAAGCTGGGACCAGCGTTGCCCGGCGATCTGGGGCATACAATCCTGCACGCACAGGAGCAGGGAAAGGTCGCGCCCGGCGGCGATGATCGCCGCGCCGCGCAGGAGGTGGAGGCTGCGATCGCCAGCAAATTGTTCGTGCAGGCGGGAGACCGGAACCGGGGCAACGAACAGGCAACGCTACCCGCGCCAGGTGCTTCTGCTTCCCAGGCAAACCCGGCCTCTGCGACCGACGCACAATCTGGAAACCGTGCCTTTCTGGCGGGACAGCCTGACCGGGCGACGACCAGCCCGGACCGCATCATACCGCCTGTCTCGCCCTATGTGCTTCAGGCGGGTACTGTCATCGCGGGCGCACTGAACACGAAAATCAGCTCCGACCTGCCGGGCCAGATTACCGGGCATGTGACCCAGAATGTCTATGACAGCCCCACCGGACGCTTCCTGCTGATCCCGCAGGGGAGCCTGCTGTTCGGGGCGTATAATAGTGGCATTTCTTTCGGACAGCAGCGCACCCAGATCATCTGGACCCGGCTGATCTTCCCGAATGGTGACAGCCTGGTGCTGGAAAAGCTGCCGGGTGGCGACGCCATCGGCCAGTCGGGCCTGTCTGATGAGGTCAACAACCACTGGGGTCAGCTTTTCAGGGCCGCCATTGTGACCACGCTTCTGAGCGTGGGATCAGAGGCCGGAACCAGCCAGAGCGAGAACAATCTGGCCCAGGCGATCCGCTCCGGGGCCAGCAATGGTTTCTCGATGGTTGGCAACCGGTTGATCGATCGCAGCCTGAACGTCCAGCCGACCCTTACCGATCGGCCGGGGCTGCCTTTCACCGTCGTCCTTAACCGCGACCTTGTCCTGAAACCTTGGCACGCAAAGGAAACATCACCATGACAACCCTGCGCATCACTGAAATTCTGGATGAAAAGCCGGTCCGCATGACCGTGGACTTACCGGCGGACCTCCATCGTGATCTGGTGGCTTACGCAGCGCTGGTCAGCCAGAATGGTCAGCCCGTGGACCCGGTCCGTCTCGTACCGCACATGATCCGTGGCTTCATCGCCTCGGACCGTGGGTTCCAGAAGCTCCGGCACGGGGCACAGCGACGTAACCCTAAAACGCAGCCGCCTGCTGCTCCAGAAAACGGATGACCTTTCGTACGGCTGGCGGACAGGTCTCACGCAGCCAGGCAGCGCCATAGGCGAAGTGGGAAAATCCATCGCCGTCGATCACCTCCACCACCGCGATCCGTTCCCGGATGGAAGAGGGCAGGAAGGCACGCCATGTGTCCGGCAGCAGGACGATACTGCTGCCATTTGCCGCGAGGGCTACGACCCGCAGGCTTCTGACGGCCTCCTGTCGTGTCGTGGGCACGAAGCCAGCCTGCCGCATTTTGCGCGTCAGCAGGGTGAACAGTTCTTCTCCAGTCTCATCCTTGCCGATCAGAAAAGTCGCACCATGCAGTTCGGCCCATGAAACGGTTCCGGATTGTGCCATCGGATGTTCCACCGACATGACCGCAACGATGCGATCGCTCCAGAATGGGATGGATGCAACTCCGGCGTCGGGTAATGGCAGCGTCATGACGGCCAGATCAATCGTACCATCTTTGAGGGCTTGAAGCAGATCGTTCCTTGTCGCGTCCTGCCAGGCGAAGGAAATTTCCGGCTCTGTCAGGCGGTATGGCTCCAGCATGTCCGAAACGCGGCCAGGAGGGAGGCTGCCTTGTAGACCTACAGACACGACCCCGTTATCGCCATGGCTCCAGCGCCGTGTCCGTTCATAAAGAGCTGTTGTTTTATCTAATAACTCTGTTGCGTCCCGCAGGAACATGGTCCCGGCTGGTGTCAATTTCGTGCCACTGGATGTCCGACGGAACAGTTGCACGCCCAGCCGCTCTTCCAGCAATCGCAGTGATCGGCTGAGAGCGGACTGTTTGCCGCCCAGCGTCCGTGCGGCTGCATGGATACTGCCTTCGCGCGCAATCTCGCGCACGCATTGCAGTTCGCGTAAATCGAGGGGCGGTCGTCTGGCCCGCATGCTCATCTCGGTCCACCGTGTAGGGGTGGAGGACGGTCGTTGCTGCCGGTATATGTTTCTCCCGCATATCGCGTAAATTCTCTCATGGTATGCGCCCTCCAAACGGTATGACGTTGGAGGCGCGGAAGATTCCAATGCGACATTCAAAACGTGACAATAACCAGCTTGCCGGACTGTCATAAACGAGATAACAATTGAAATTAAGAATAGATCGCAAGTTTCCCTATTCGGGGTGACCTCGTGTGGAGAGTAGTCAAGGCTCGGAAACGGTGGACATGTTGGAACAGACAGGCTCGGTTGGTGCCCTGTATGCAAAGCATCAGAGCGCTCTACTGAAATATGCCCGAGGCCTTGTCAGCGATCGATCCCAGGCAGAGGATATTGTGCAGGAAGCGTGGTTACGGTTTGGCAGGATCGTAGCCGACGTCAGTCCTTCGGACCCCTTGCGTTATCTCTATAGTATCGTGCGCAACCTCGCGATTGATTATCGCCGCCAGAAAATACGCGAAAATGGTCTGCTTGATCCGGGTGCCCTTGAAACGGTCGCTGAACACGCGACAGATGGTGAGGCGCCACCTGACCAGATCATGCGCGACAGGAACGCGGTTGACGCAGTAAGGGCGGTTATGACCGCAATGCCGGAACAAATGCGGGTTGCTTTTGAGATGCACCGCTTTGACGGATACAAGCTGCGCGAGATCGCCGAGCATCTGCGTATTTCCGTCTCCATGGCGCATGTTCTGGTATCCGAAGCGGTGGATCGCTGCCGGCAACATGTCGAGTGGCCATGAGAAAATGATCCTCCGCTCTGGAAAAAATACCTTGGTCCGCGTCAAACACATTGGAAGGACATCCCATGCCACCGGGCATAGTCATGTTCTGTGTCTTGATCGCAAAGGAGCGTAATGGCGACGCAATCTGATCCGGTCCGTGAGCGCGCCCTGAAAGACGCGACCAACTGGCTTATCCTGCTTCAGGAACAAGCAGATGATCCTGTGACACAGCAGGAATTCCGTCAGTGGCGGGCGGCCTCGTCTGTCCATGAGGACGCATGGCTTCATACGGAAAAAACGATGGGCATTGTGGAGCAGCTTCGGCCGGGTCACACTCGCGCCAAGGTTCCGCAATCTGAGACGGTCGCTTTTGTTCAACGGGTTGGCGAGCGGTCACGTTCATGGCGATGGAGCATGGCTGGAGTGACCGCTCTCGCAGCATGCTTCGCCCTGGTTTTTATAGCGCCGGAAATCGCACTGCGTCTGCGCGCCGACAAGCTGACGGAAGCGGGGCAGAGTATTGTAGTTCCGCTTCCCGATGGCAGTTCCATCAGGCTTGGCCCATCGAGTGCGCTGGCGTTCGATGGCGACCGGCGGCATATCGTCCTGTTGAGAGGGGAGGCATTGTTCTCGGTCGCTCATGATGAGCGTCATCCGTTCGTCGTGAAAACGGGGATTTTTCAGACCGAAGATATCGGAACCGTGTTCGACGTACGTCGTGAGGGCGAGAGTATCGCTGTCGCCGTGAAATCTGGCCGGGTCAGTGTAAGAGGGGGAACTCTGCCTGCCGCCGGACAGGAACTGGGCGAAGGACAGTCTCTGACGGCGGACACTGCAGTCTGGCACATGCGGAGCGGTCAATCGGATCAGATTGGAGCGTGGGCCGACGGGCTGCTGGTGGCGAATGACGAACCGATGGGCGAGGTTATTGAGCGCCTGCGTCCATGGTTGCGGGGAAAGGTCATTGTGTCATCGCGATTGGCTATGCAGCCCATTTCGGGCGTTTATAGTCTCTCGGATCCTTCCGCGATACTGGACGCTATCGCTCACGCACGTCAGGCAAGCGTCCGACGAATTGGTCCGTGGTTTGCTGCGATCTATTGATCATCGTCATGGCATAAACTCGTTGTTCTTCCGACCTGACAACTGCTGCCTGAGACAAGGTCGTGCGTGGGTTAGGCTCAGGACTCATTCTTTAAGATAGAAGATGAAGCTTGCTGCGATATGGATTGCGGACATGAAGGTGTGAGCGCAACGGTCATATCTGGTCGCAACACGTCGCCAGTC
>NZ_JARDYK010000014.1:0-40600 GCF_029069195.1 Acetobacter fabarum | reverse complement strand
AAACCCCAGAAAACCAACACCTAAGCCGATTCATAAACCCATAAAAACTCTTAAAACCATCATAAAAATAATCATTAAATATGTTACAAAATGTCCATGAACGGCGCGGAGTGTTTTAGCTTATGAGCAAAACCGCCAAACACCCCGAAATGACAGGCCCACACACGAAGCCCCTGAACATTAACGCGCGCCATGACTAAACTTGCCCCGCCCCTAAAACTCAGTCCATCAGAGAAGAAGGAATATGCAGCGGGAGAAAACCGAAGTCTCATGACCGTAAACGACTGAATGTTTTTGAGGAGTCTGAGTTGGAAGATTATCTGGCTTGATGTTCCACAGCCGACAAAACGACAGGTCTTCATACCTTTGGGCGCATGACATGACTTGTTGAATACCAGAGCCGTAGCCCTACTACTCTGACACGCAGATACCAGCAGTTTCTACGTTGGGTCATGTAAGATGTAGCCATGCACATTCCGTGCGCCACAAGTGTGTATCACACAGCGGGAAGCCAAAAATTTTGTGCTGTAAAATCAACCACTTAAGTGGCGTGGCGGAGAGAGAGGGATAAAAAAATGCCCGAACCGCAACATATTGAGTTTACAGTAGTTTTTTACACAAAATCTTGATTTTTCCACTGTGTTACACCAGTGTGTATCACATGCATCTATCTAACTTGACAAGGTCATAAAATTTTTGACTTCATTATGTATATACGGTATATTCAGGCATAACGTTTATACATGACAGGGAGGTTAAAATGTCTGAGGCTATCGTAACAGCTGTTGGTAGCTGGGGGAATAGTGCTGGTGTTCGTCTTAATGCTTCCATTCTCCAAGAAGCCAATCTTCAAATTAAAGATAAGGTAGAGGTTAGAGTTTCAGGAGGAGAAATAGTTATTCGCCCTCAAAAAAAACGCCAGACCCTTGATGAACTTATGGCTCGTTTTGACCCTGAAAAGCATCGTCACGACTTGATGCTTGATGCTTTACCCGTTGGAAAAGAAACTATCTGATGGTTTATGCGCCAGAGCGGGGTGATATCTTCCTGCTCAATTTATCGCCCCAAGCTGGCAGTGAAATGGCTGGCGAGCATCGTGTTCTGGTTTTATCCGAACGTAACTTCAATGTCGGAACTGGCTGTTTCATAGCTTGTCCGATTACGACAAAAATTAAAGGCTCGCCTTTTGAAGTGGTGATTCCACTTGGGCTGAAGACACGTGGATGTGTGCTGGCGTCAGAAGTTAGGACGATGGATTACATTGCACGCAATGCAAAATTTATAGAAAAAGCACCAGCCACTCTGATTGATAATGTGACGGCTCTTATTTCAACGATTATTGGCCTATGAATTTAGGTATTGGTGTTGTTGACAGCCGCTATCGCGTTTAATGATATAAACAGTTCAAAGGTAAGAGGTATTTATGTCTCAGTCTAATTTGAAACCATGCCAAGATTGCGGGAAACAGCTTTCTCCATCCGCCAAGGCATGTCCGGATTGCAATTCAACTGATCCATTCCATTATGATTTGAAGAAGAGAAAAAGAGAAACAACTATCCTTTTGCTGGTTTTACTATTTATCATAGCCATTTTTGTAGCTTTTTATTTCCATATTCTTACCCCTAATATGGTAAGAAATTTTATATCCAACAACCTTAATCATTCTTAGAAAAGAAAAAGAAACAAATATCTCGAATCCCAGTAAAGAAAAATATTTCTTTACTGAGATTGCTCATAACCGAAAGTTAAAGAGAATAAAATGATTTAATGCATTATTTAAGTGGATGCAGCTCGTCCCAAAACTCCACGTTTCCGGGACATGGCAGAAAAGCTCTGGCTGTCATGTCTTAGTTTCATATCAGAACTGCGGTTTATGATACAGCCTGAACGGGGTTCATGGCTCTCCATGCTGTCATGCGTGAGGTATTCAGGATACGGGCTACCTCACTGACAGACTTCCCTTCCTCCCTGAGCCTCTGGGCGTGTGTTCTCTGATGTTTGGTCAGGGAACTCTTTCTCCCAAGATGAACACCATTGGCCCTGGCTGATTCCAGACCAGCTATACAGCGTTCCCTGATAATCTCCCTCTCAAACTCCGCAAAGCCAGCCAGAAGGGTCAGAAACAGTCTTCCCGATGGTTTGGCCGTATCAACCCCAAGATTGAGAATACGCACGCTTATGGCTTTTTCATGAAGCGTATCAATCAGGGACAGGACATCCACCGCATTGCGACCAAGCCTGTCCAGCTTCACCACAGTCAGCGTATCCCCCTTCCTTAGAGCCTTGAGCAGTCCTGAGAGCACAGGTCTCCGGTTCGCCAGCACACTCCCTGAAATTTTCTCTGTCCTGATCGTGCGGGAAGTCAGACCATAACGCACCAGCTCCTTGATTTGTGGGTCATTGGTCTGGTCGTCAGTTGATACGCGGGCATAGCCATAATCCATGTTATTTCTCCATCAATAATTACTCCATTGGTGATACAGATTTACGATACAGAAGTTTCATCAATAAAAATGCACTTATTCTACAATATCAGAAATATGTGTTTCTGGTATACTATATTGAAAGAGTTTTTTACATGATGGAGACTTGCGTGACGTTTAACAGGCCCAAAAAGATGTGCTGTTCCCTGTCCTCTGACATGGGAGTTTTGTCATGATTGTCATTGAAAAAGTCTCGGACGGGATTAATATTAAACAGGCAACAGACAAGTATATAGCTTGTCTTTTGTTCTTCAAAATTCCTGTTATATGTGCATCACTTTTGACGTTTTTGGGATTTCTAGCTGTTTTATTTGGCAGCGAAAGAAACGCACATGGAAGTATTATAACCTCTGCGATAGGCATGTTTGTAACTACATATTTTATATGTTTGCTTCCTTTTCCCATATTTTGGCTATTACGAATGGTATACTATAATTTGATTGGAGGTAGATTACTAAATAAAAAATACAGCGCAATATTAAATGTAGAATATTCAAAAATAAAACAAAAAATTGAAACCTATCAAAAGCCAATTATCTATGCCGATTATAGTCTTGCCATTCTTCAATGTCGCACTACTCGATTGGGGTGGTCCAAAGTGATGGCTTACCCCAACTTCATTGCGTTCAATGGACGAGACTTCTTCATGACCGACAATATAGGTCGCATGGTCAAGTTTAACTGGGATGACGTTCGCCAGTGGAGTCACGGCACACAAACAGGTGGAATGTTATATGGTGGAACCCCAAGCCAGGGCATTAACAATGAAATCGCCAATAGCCAACAGAGAGTAAAAAATGCAGAAGCCAGTGGTTTCTTTGTGACCATCAGGGATGTCAATCAACCTAAATGGCAGTTCGAGACTTCAGACCAAGCTCTACAAAACAAATGGATGGAAATCTTCCGTCAGGTCAAAGACGGAACCCTGAAACTCCAGGCCTGAATGAATTCACATCAGTCAGACACTTCCCATTTCCTGTCTGGCTGATGTTCCCTTTCTGAGGGATGTCATACACTTCCTGACCAGCATGGTGGCTTGCTTCTTCATTCTGTCAGGAGGTTCAATTCCCATACCCTGGAGACGTTCCAGCAAAGCCAGAACAGCAGAAGCATCCTCTGCACTGACAGCAGGTTTTCCATTGGAAGCCACCAAGGCTTTCCCTGCATTTCTGTCCTGTTTGATTTTTTCCAGAATAGCCAGTGTCAGCCACTCTCCGGCTTTCATGCCCTGCTTCCGGCTCTGTGTAATGACAGCTTGTCTGACATCAGCAGAAATTCCCCTGATGCCCCATGTTTTCGTAGTGTCTTCCATATGTTTCCTTCCTTGTTGAACAGATCTGTCCAACCAGTATGACAGGAATACAGGCAAGGAAGACTGGACATTGCAAGGAATGGCTCAACAGCCAGTTTGACTGGGATAATGAAAAGCCTGGACAACAAAAAACCCAGACTTGTGAGAATCTGGCTTCCATAACACAGATGGGAAACCACTCCATCCAATTACTGTTTTTTGTGTGATATTATTATGCCCTGCATGTTTGAATACATCAAGAAAAAACGCAATATATTAAAAATAATATTTTTATATTGAAATATTTCTATCATCTATGCTTTAATAAGAAAAAAGCCAGATGCAATAACATCTGACTTTCATAACCATGATGGAGACGAAACCACCGAGAAACAAAGACAACCACGTTTTATGATTTTGATTATGTAGTATTTAAATGAATTAGTCAAGAAAAAAATGTGCGTATTGGAAGTTTTTCTCCATCATTATTAAGGGAGAAAAATTTTATGGGCGCAATTTTAAAGAAAGAGATTTATACAGACCCAAGTGAAGCCAGAATATTACCCTATAATGGGCAAGCCTTTTTCACTCTCAATCGTATCAATAATGGGCATATGACCCAAAAAGCCTACAAGCTGGATCAGCTTGAGTTTGTCCTGTCCCATATTGCCAATGACAGGGATACCTACATGGCTCAGGGCTTCTTTTCCAGGCCATGCAGACGCGCCCTGTTCATAGAAACCATGACCCACGCCTATGTGGATATCGACTGCTACAAGACAGAATTTTTTCCAGACTGGATGACCAGACAGCAGAAGGTGCAAAGCATCCTCTCCTATTGTGATGACAATCTTATTCCTGTTCCTTCAGCCATCATCTCATCAGGACGTGGCATTTATCTCAAGTGGTATTGGGCCTCACCTATCCCAAGAGAGGCTGTAGGACGTGCTGTAGCCCTCAACAAACAGCTTGTGTCCCTGTTTGCCCCACTTGGTGCAGACCCGGCCTGTGTGGACGTATCCAGAATCCTGCGTGTTGTGGGAACCCTGAACAGCAAGAACAACCAGCCAGTAGAACTGTTGCACCAGACAGACAGGGATGGTCATGCCATGACCTATGTTTTTGATGATTTTGCAGACGAGGTTCTGCCCTATTCCCTTGAGCAGATACGCGAATGGAGAGAAGCCCAGAAAGAACGTTATGAAGCCAGGGGACAGGTCATTCATCTGGCACGTGAGAAAGCCAGGGAAAGGCTCAAGGCTGGCAACCGAAAGGCATTCAACAGGTTTGACTGGTCATGGCGTGTTGTGGAGGACATCAGGACCATAGCAGACAAAAAATATGGGGGTGTCATTCCTTACTGTGAGGAATCAGGGCATGTGGCTGGCCCTGACATGTATGCCCATATCGGGGCTTCCATGCTTGGCAATATCATCCCCTCCCAACAGCTATGGCCGGAAATCAAAACATGGGCTGGTCTCATCCTTCCTGCTTCCTATGTGAATGACAAAAGAAACCTGCTGGCTCATTCGTCCACCTTGCTCAAGAAAGCCAGGCAGGTTGCCAATATGACGGAAGAAGAACGTATAAGGAACGAGGAAGCCGGACTTAATCGTAAAGGAGCTTATCGTTATAAAACACAGACCATCATCGACAGGCTTGGTATTACCTCTGATGACATGCGAAATTTCAATCTCAAGGTGTTAATCGACAAGGACGAAAAACGCAGGAGAGACAGGGAAAACACCATGCACAAACGCAGAGAAGCAGGTGTTATGGAGCGTGTGGAATGGTTATCAATGGTAAAAGCAGATAGTGCAGAAAGCCGTAGACCATGGCTGTCGTTGGGAATTTCCAGAGCGACATATTATAGAAATAAATAATACATATTTAAATTATGAAAATTTCAGCATCCGAAAAATCATTGAATATTTCAAAGACATAGGTAAAATATTTTTCATCTTTTTTTACTATAAGATGGTGAAAGTCAAATGTCCAATTTTTTTTCAGAAAAGTTCGATACTAACAATGATGATAAAATAAAAATCAGACAGTTAATAGAGAATAGGATTAATAAAATAAAAACTTATACGCCGAAAATTGGCGTTTTTGGTGTTACTGGTGTCGGTAAGTCATCTTTATGCAATGCTCTTTTTGGTAAAGAAATTACAAAAGTTAGTGATGTACATGCTTGTACACGACAAATACATGAAATTAAAATTGGTTTTGACGAAAATGGTAGCCAAGGGATTATCCTACTAGATGTTCCTGGCCTCGGGGAAAGCCTAGAACGAGATAATGAATATAAAAAGCTTTATAGTGATATAATTAAAGACCTTGATCTCGTAATATGGGTCATAAAAGCAGATGATCGTTCATATTCTGTCGCTGAAGAAGCCTATAAAAATATTCTTTTACCTCACATTGATAGATGTCCCGTGTTTTTCGTAATAAGCCAAATCGATAAAATTAATCCTATTAGAGAGTGGGACGAAGCAAATAATAAACCAGGACCAACGCAAGAAAAAAATATTTTAGAAAAAGAAAAAAGCATTAGTGAAGCCTTTAATGTAAGCTTCCGCAATATTTCTGTCGTTTCTTCAACAGACAATTATAATGTTAGTGAAACTCTTGAAAAAATAATTGAAATACTCCCAAACGAAAAAAAATATTCCGTTTTTCGAGAAGCAAAAGAAAATTTAAAAAACGAAAAAATGGAAGAAAATGCTGAAAAAGGCGTCTGGCAAGGCATCAAAGATTGGATTGGAAATGCATGGAACGAAAATAAAGATTTAATTATTGAAGTTCTGTCCTCATCACTCATGGGAGTGGTAGGTAAAATTGGGAAGAAATTTTTGAGTTTATTGAAATAAATTAACGATTAGGTTGCGCCTATTTTTCAAAAAAATAAAAATAGGTGCAACACTTCGTGATATATCAGAATTTTTGAGACAGGTTGTGTCCCTACATATAATCTGCGAAGCCCCGAGATAAATTAAACCATAAAAATAAAGTCACAGATAGAAGAAAACTACCTGTAGAAACTCTTTTTAGGTTGGAATGTGTGAGCGTAGCATTGCGGAGCGACTAAAAGGAACAAACAACAATTTAGAGTCTCACGTGTGAAAAGAATAAACCAGGGCAATGAGCGAAGCGATGCCCATTACGCTAGTGAAGTAAGGTTTAATCTTAGGTCACATAGTGACCGGGGGTCTGGGGGGATTTTTTCAATTTTTTGACCAAAGTATCGATTTGGCTTTTGTGTGAGACTCAGCACTCCCTACATATAAACACACATTTCATGGAAATGCTCAGAATTGCCACATCATAAGCATTTTACCCTTCAGGCATATAATCCTACCCCTTAAAGATTTTTCGTTGCTCCATATGTCTTATGTCGTGTTTTCCGAGCTGTCCCGCGTGATGGAAATACCGGGTTTTTCCAGAACCTTGGTTTCTCTGGATTTTGGCATGATTTCCCTTTTTATCTCCATTGCTCAACAGGTTTTTATGTTGAGTAACGCGCTGTTTTTTCTTCTCATAGTCAACACAAAACCCTGTTGACCATTCCAAAAAAACATAACAACCATTCAACATAAATAATAAAATATGGTATTTATAAATATAGATTAACATTATACTTGATTTTATGTTTAATGTTATGTTAATATTTAATAATACAGCAACATAATTTAAAGGAGGGATATTATGGCAAAAGCCAAAAAAGCATTATTTACATCATTTGGTCTTCTCAATTTTCAGGAACGCAAGGTGTTGAATGAAGGCAATACGTTCTTTGAAGCAACACCAGAGGGTGGAAAGTCCGACAAGACGTTTTGCGTCACACTGGATGATGGAAAACAGATGTATTGCTATGTGAGCAACGACAAACTTGCTTTTTATAAGGCCAATCTGGATGGCACTCACAAGCAATGGCTGTTCAATGTTTTTCCGGATGGAGGCATATTTTCGGCTCATTCCATGGAAAACAAAAAACGTAAAAAAGAACAGGCCAAGGCTCAGGAACAGAAAACACAGCAGACTGGTGCTCAGAAGCCGGAACGCAGGACTTTGACGCTCCCCAAGGCTTCACATCAGAAAGCCCCTGTTGTCGTGGAAATCACAAAAAAGAAACGCAAATTCCCTTACCCTTCACCATTCAAACAGACAAAATTCACAAGAAGTTTTTCAGTTATTTTATAAGGAGAATTTTATCATGCAATTTCGATTATTAGACAATAAAGCCAGACCCAAATGGGAAATCAGTCGTTGGACATACAGCCCTGAAAGGAAACGAGCCATCAAAGAAACCCTTGGCACTTTCCCCTGCTACTATTCCCTGGTTTCCCGTGACATTCTGGATAAATGCACCACGCAGGAAAAAGCAGAGGTTCTGGAATGGTGGCGTGTCACCAGTGAAGCCGTAAACAGGGAGCGTGTCAGAAGTCAGGTCACAAAGCTTCCTGTTATCTTCAAAGACCTTGAAACCCTGCTAGATGTTATCCAGGATAGTCCTGAAGACCTCGCAGAACTCAAAAACCATGCCTATGCGTTGAAAGATACTGTCAGCAAGGTGGTTCGCAGGAAGTCACGCCAACAGAAAAATCAGGAAGCAGTCAACAGCAGTCCCGCTTGACCTTTCCTTATGCTTCTCCCTTCATAGTCAACAGGGTTTTATGTTGACTATTCCCCTATTTTTATAAAATCACATCAACACAAAATTATGTTTAAGTTTTCAGGTATGTAACACATTTTATGTAAAGCACCTGTATTAGACTTACAAAATACATTTTTATACCTGTTTATGTTTTCTCATCTTGTTTGCCATCTCCCTTGTTATCTTTTGAGTATAGCCAGGCATACCAGTATCCGCTTCGCGTCTTCTGGTAACTGGCAAGGGGGAAAATGCTTTTCCCCCGTTGACCCCCATTTAAGCAGGAGACCCATTTCATGAGTGAAAAAAGAAAACTGAAAAAATCGTTACTGGTTCGTCTGGATGATGAACAATATGCGTGCATTACAAACCATGCCAGACAGCGTGACATCACAGCCAACAGTCTTGTGCGCGAGTGTCTGGCAGGTGCTCTTTCTCCCTCTGATACATATCAGAAGGTCAAGCCAGTCAAAGCCTATAGTCCACGCACACCTCCCAAGCCGGAATACATCAAGGAGCTTTACAGGCTCAGGGAAAGCACGGCTGAACTGTGTGGGGCACTGGTGCAATACGCCATCAAATCACGTCAGGAGGGTCATGTCATGGCTCATGCTGAAGCAGAATCCCTTATCCCTGATGTGCGTGAAGCCGTGCGTAATCTGGACAGGCTCCGCAAGAAGCTTGAAGGAAAATAATGATTAGCGGGGCTACACGTGGCAAGGGTGGCTCAGGACTATGGCGTCACCTTCTAGACTACAAGCGTCAGAATGATGCTGTCATGGTCGGTGCATCACGTGGGTTGATTGAAACTGGCACGAAAGACCAGATTAAAGAACTCACCCATATTGGCAGTTATGCCAGCCATTCCAAGCCTCTCCACCATGTTCATGCAGACCCCGCGAAAGACTGGACACCAGACCAATGGGCTGATTTCTGGAAGTTCTATGAAAATGAATTTTCTCTTCAAAAACAGCCCTTCACTGAAGTTGTGCATGTCAAACATGGTCGGGAACATAAACACAGGGTGTATTCCCTTCTGTTGCCATCCGGTTCCTGTATCCGAATGGATAACGATTTCATCAGACGTGAGAAACTGAATCGGCTGGCTGAAATACGCACAGGAGAACCCATCCTGTCCGGCAGACATAATGGTGCTGTTATCAAGGCTCTGGGTGCAGAGGGCAAAACAGTAGAAGCCCAATTACTCAGGAATGCCGGACTGGAAGGCACACGCACCAGAGGGAAACTGAAGCCCCAGGAACGTGCTCAACAGGAACGCACCCATATTGATAAGGCTGGTCTGGCTGTAATCGTTCTCAAGGGCTGGAAGAGCTTTGTCCCGACTGTTCTCATGGAGCAGTTAAAGACCTATGGCTGTCATCTGGCTATGGGGGATAAGGGGCCAGTTGTCATGGACCAGACGGGGAATGTTCATGCGCTGAACAGGCTGGTCAACATGGCTTCCAAAGCAGAGGGAAAACCTTTGAAAATCACAGCAAAACAGGCTGTGAACTACGTCAGGGGGTATGACCTCCCATTTTATGCAGACATTCAGAAGAAAGGAAAAATTAATGACAGAACCATTCCAGAACTCGGAACAGGACAAGAGGATTACTTTATATCAGCAGACCTACCAGGAAGCCTGTGGAGCGAACAGAAACACACAGGACATTCTCGACCTGATGAGCAACCAGACAGGAGACAAACCCTCACCCATCGACCAGATACAGCAGTTGCTCGAAACCATCGCACAGCAACAGGTTCAAATCCTGTCATCACAGGGGAAAATTTTGCAAAGACTATCAGCACTGGAAAGCTGAACAGACATATCACCCACGTTGCCAGCCTGTCCCATAGTGTTCTTATTACCCCGGATTATATCAGGGACATAAAAACCCAATTGAAAGAATCCAAACAGGCAGACTGGTATTTTTATCGCAGAGCCTATCAGAACCTTAAAAACCAGCAATACTGGCTTGACCAATGCACCAACAGCATTGACAGCAACATTCTGCTTTTGCTGGTGGAACTGCTCCTGAGCCTGTTTTTTGGTGGGTCTGTGACCATCAGAAACAAGCCTTATCCCATTGCCATGAATTTTGGGCTTCCTGCTCCCATCAGTGATGCGACATGGAACATGATGAGCGATGACCAACAGGACAATATCCTGTTTGAAAGTTATCTTTTATACAGGGCATCCTACAGGAATTATCAGAAGTTACATGCCCAACAGACCAGGATTCCTGTCACGTTTGAGTTTTTCCTGAACCTGCATGGCAAAGATATGCTGACACAGATGATTGCCAGAAATGTGGGCTATCTGGAAAACAAAGTCATCGACAGGAAGAACAGGGAAATTGACGCGGAAAATGCGAAAATTCTTCAGGACACAAATGACAACATGGCATGGATGAAACAAAACAATTCAGACGTTGCAAGCCATGGAAACACATTGAAAATGTAAGGAAATACTCATAAAAAAGGAACCTCGAAAGGTTCACTCTGAGTGGTTTTTTGTTATGAACCTTTCATCAGTTGTTCTGACATTGTGTTCCATAAACCATCGACACTGTATACATGACCTTGTGCAGTTGTAACTTCTATTGAATTACTATTCTGTGCCCCCGATTCAATAAGACGGTTTCCGTTTGCATAAGCTTCCAGACCTTCAGAAGCCTTTTCCCAAGACGTTATAGGTTGATGAGTTGATGTATCATAAAGACCAAATACATGTGTAATTTGATCATTTGGATTTTTCTGATTGTAATCGTTCAATAAAGATAAGTCACTGCTTGCCCAGACGTTGGAATTTGGTGCGTCACTATTTTCTCCTCCCAAACTACTATCTAAATAACTATCATTAAAATTATCCGATAACGAATCTTTCAATTTATTCATGTCATCTCCTGTTGTAATTTGAGTTATCGGGGCTCCATTAGAGCTTCCACTGGAGCCAGTAGAACTACTACCGCTAGAATTACTATTGGTAGAACCAGAGCACTCCCCCGACCCTCCAAGATATTTGGATACGGTGCAATAAGTATTTGATAAATTCATACCAACTGCGGACATGCCACTAACAGCCAAAACACCAATCAAAGAGGCAATAAGGCCATATTCTATGGCTGTCGCCCCAACATCCTGTTGTATTTTCTTTTTATAATAAATCATGATTTGAAATCCTCCTTTGTATATATACAATTTTATTGTAATATATATTCATGAATAACTTCAAACATATCGAGCTATTTGAAAAATTCTTTTCATACTCTGGGCAAAAAAAAGGAACCCCAGAAGGTCCCCCTCTACTATTTCAAACCTGTTTCTGTGGGTTAACTACCAGATGCAGAAGATGCTTCAGCTAAAGAAGAACCAACAGAAGTAAACACACTTTTAAGGTCTCCACCAACAGTTCCAACGGCACCAATAATTGCTACAGAAATCAAGGCAGCAATCAGACCATACTCGATAGCTGTAGCACCAATTTCATTTTTACGAGTTTTAACTAAAGTTTTCATATGAAAATCCTCCAAATATTAATATAGATCACCACATACTTATGATGCCTTGAATATATGATACTGCATTGATTTGCATATTTTCAATAAAACGAACTTTTATGATTTATTTTCTTGACATTATCATTTATGTATAAAATAATGATTATATGTTGTATTGACATAAGTGACCATCAAACTCCCTCCCGAAAGCAGTTTGGTGGTTTTTTGTTGCCCGTAAAAAATTTCCAAAAATGTGAGTCTGTAATTTTCTTCAAAAGACCATTACAAAGTAATTGTGAAATAATTAAATAAATACTGTTTCAAAAACTTGACTTTTTGAATACGCATTCCTTATTATGTAAATACAAATGGAAAATCGTATTCAATATTGTATATTCAAAAGTATTTTAGAAAATAATCCCTGATTAACAATTTAAGGAGATATTTTATGAGTGAAATTACATTCCGCACTGGAAACCTGACCGTCCATCATATTTTTTCACCTGTTGAGGGGTTTGATGACATCGCACCAGGATATGTGGAGAATTTCAGGATATTCCTGCAATCCTCTAAAATTACAAAAGCAATGCAGGAAGCCTATATTTCCGCATTGCGTGAATTCCCGGTATATCCCGAAAGCAACAAGCTTGAAGACACGATAGAAGAACAAGCCTATAAATTATTAGATTTATATAATTCTGATGCCATCCGGAATATTCTGGACGTGCTCACTCCACAGATTATTGAAAAATATGGCGAAGACCAGTTATCCGTTTTCATAGTGGCTTTTCTGGAAGGCGTTTTAAGGGATATTGAAATCATAAAGGGGGATGGCAAAAATCGCATGTCCTATTTCAATCTTGACCTTGATTGTGGCTGTGCTTCTGTCCTGAAGAGCTACTTTCCTGATGATTATGCATTGGGAGATTATCTGGCCCGCTATTTCCTTGCGGACAGAGTGACAGCCCTGCATGTCTTTGGCGGTGTGCAATGATTTATGGATATGCACGTGTCAGCACCAGAGACCAGTCGACTGATATGCAGGTCAGTCGATTGCTGGAAGCCGGGATTCCAAAAGAAAGAATTTTTATGGATGTCATTTCCGGTGCAACAGAAGACAGGCCACAGTTAAACAGTTTGCTGAATCTGTTGAACAAGGGTGATGTTATGACTGTCTGGAAGGTGGACAGGCTTGGAAGAAGGACGGCCCATCTCGCACGATTGCTGGAAGAATTTGACCAGAAAGGGATAACAGTCAGAAGTCTGACAGAGGGGGTGGATACGTCAGACAGGTCAAGCCGTGTCAGTTATCTGCTGATGTCAGTCATTGCTCAAAATGAGCGTGAAACCATTAATGAGCGCATTAGAAGTGGCATAGACCATGCCCAGAAATACGGAACGAAAACAGGTCGTCCCATAGGCAGACCCAAAGCCAGTTCTGCAAAAGTGCAACATGCTCTGGACCTTTTAGCCTCTGGAAAAAGCTACAGACATGCATCTTCCATTGCTGGCGTGTCTTTAGCCACATTGGTCAGACGTGTTCAGGCCATGCAACAGAAGAACCAGTTCACACGCCAGACCAGTATTTTTGAGGCGTTGAAGTAACCTGCTACCAGAGGAATGTCCCATTCCGGTCAGCCAGATGGTCAAGGAATGCAGGGTATTTCACCTTGTCCATAAACAGTTTAGCTTCTTCATATGAGGTGAAAGCCCTGCGAATATCCTCCTGACGTAGCTGTTTTTCCTCCAGGGTTCTTCCGCGACCTTTGACATCAGCAAAGCCCCTGTCCGCAACATACCCACAGGACACAGCCCAAGCCATGAAGGTGCGGATTTCTGACATCTGACGTTCAATGGTTTTCGTCTTGCGAACCTGTCCATCCCGGCCCGGAGTGTCGCGCAGATGGTCTGCATAGCGTTTCACGTCAGCCTTGGTCATATCCCGCATGGGTTTGCGACCAATGACAGCAAGCACCTGCTTCATCGTGGTGTTATAGGCTGAGATGGTTTTTCTGCTGTAGCCGGGATGGTCCCGAAAAAATTCTTCAACAAGGTCCGGCCATGGTGTCATGGAATAGGTGTCTGATTCTGCTGTTTCCTCAGTAACAGAAGCAACAGGAGCAGGACTTGCCACACCACCAAGTTTGATGGCTCTTTCCAGCCCTTCGGTAACACCTTTGCTGTGTGCTTCCTGCCATGCGTCAGTCAGGATTGTCAGGTGTTCCAGATGTTCCCTGTCTTTACGAACGTCATGTTCCAGCAGACCAATGCGGGCTTTCATCCACTCAGCAACAGCCTTGATGTCATTTTCCGGTAGCTGGCTGATTTCCTCCTGATGACGTTGCAGAAAGTTTTTCAGGTCAGAAGCCGTAATCTGTTCATCTCTGTAGGCTGTGATGGCTTGAGCGAGCTTCTGACGCATGTCGTTCCAGATATTTGACAGTGTAGCGACCAGAGCCACAGCCCTGTTTCTGGCTGTCATTCTATCATGGGTTTTCAGGCTTTTAACAACATAACATCCCATAAGGGGACGCAGATCAGCAGGGTTCCTGACACGCAGATACCAGCAGTTTCTACGTTGGGTCATGTAAGATGTAGCCATGCGCATTCCATGTGCCACAAGTGTGTATCACACAGCGGGAAGCCAAAAATTTTGTGCTGTAAAATCAACCACTTAGGTGGTGTGGCGGAGAGAGAGGGATTCGAACCCTCGGTACGCTATTAACGTACACACGCTTTCCAAGCGTGCGCCTTAAGCCGCTCGGCCATCTCTCCGGCGCGAGGACGGTAATAGCAAGATTATAGGAACAGGCAAGAGGGAAAAAGTCCTCCTGCTCTGTTTTTTCCTTAAATCCTGTCCGCCTGCCGTGCATTGCGCACAAATTGCGCAATCAAGTCCGGGTTCTTGATGCCAGGGGCACTTTCTACTCCCGACGACACATCCACATCACGAGCCCCCGTGAGACGGATAGCTTCTGCCACGTTATCAACCCTGAGCCCCCCGGCAAGCATCCACGGAAATAAAGGCTTCCACCCTGCCAGCATGGCCCAGTCCAGCTTCTGGGCATTTCCTCCGGGGCGGGTTGCATCTTTGGGGGGGCACGGCTCTATGAGCATTTTCTGAACAGGGCAGGACGCTGGCAGATCCCCGGCCGCCGCGACAGGGAACGAAAGCCAGACAGGCAGGCCGAATACCTGCGCAACCTGCCGAGCGCGCTCCTCTGACGCATAAATCTGCAAGACATCGAGCGCAGCATGGTCCAGAACCCGGGAGATGTCTTCATCCCGTGGATGCACAAACAGGCCAACGGTCCGAGCCTGCCCCACACCTCGGGCAGCAAGCCCTGCCGCCTGTCGCGACGCTACACAGCGTGGAGAGCGGTCAAAAAAAACAAAGCCAATCCAGTCTGCCCCGTGTTCCACACAGGCATCAAACCCCGCTTCCTCCGTAATGCCGCAGATTTTAACACCTGTGCGCAAACGTTGGGGCATATTCAGCTTTCCAGTTCCGCCATAATGGCAGCAGCCGCGACTGCTGGTTCTGCCGCCTGTGTTATGGGACGACCGACCACAATCCAGTCCGCGCCTGCATCCCGCGCCTGAGCAGGGGTCATGACCCGCTTCTGATCCCCTTTTGCTACGCCAGCAGGACGAATACCGGGAGTGACAATAACCGGGTCACTTCCCAGGTCATCTCGCAGTACATCCAGTTCATGGGCGGAGCAGACCAGACCATCCATACCCGATTCAACAGCCAGCCTGGCCAGACGACGCACCTGTGCCCGCGCGCCATCCATAACACCGGTTTCCGCCAGCCCCTGATCGTCCAGACTGGTCAGAACCGTAACGCCCAGCAGCAGAGGACGCTGCCCTTGAGGAAAAGCTTCATCACAGGCAGCGCGAGCGGCCTCCATCATGGCGCGACCACCCGAAGCATGCAGCGTGAGCATACGTGGACGCAGATGCGACAGGGAGCGCACCGCTGCGCCAACCGTATTGGGGATATCGTGCAGTTTCAGGTCCAGAAACAGCGGTGAGTCACCTGCAACATCTGCCACGGCCTGAAAACCGGCAGCATAGGTAAACTCAAGCCCCAGTTTGATAATACCAGACACGGGTGCCACATCCCGCACCCATTGCCGCGCCTGAGCAGGGTCCTGTGTATCCAGAGAAACAATAAGGCCGGTGCGCCGGTGTATTTTAGACATTGGAGTGTTCTTCGCTCCCTGCGGGGTTAAGCGGTAGCGTCACAACAGGCTGCTCATCAGGAGCAGACACTACGGGAGGAGCACGATTAGCCAGCATGGCCCGCACCTGTGCCAGTTGCGCCTCCAGATCCCGGACCTGCTGCTCGGCCTTGCGCGCCCTGCGCCCCTGCCGGAACTCAACCACCCACAGGCAGAACGCTCCGAGCAGAAAAGCCAAAGCCCCCACACTCAGGGCCAGCACACCCAGCGAGCACTTCCAGCTATATGTGAGCATCCACATATCTAGCGGATCCTGATTACTGGCACTGAACACAACAAGTGCAAGCAGGAACGGTACAACAATTATGAGCCTGATCATGGTGATGTGGTAGCCCTATCCTACGCAAAGAACAAGAATGGCAGACAAACCAGCCGCAAGACAGCCTGTACCACCTTATCACGGTCTTTTAACCACGTGTTGGCATAAACACATACTCCGCACACCTCTACCCGACTGCCCCCCTTTACGCGCGCGCTTTTCTGCGTTTCTCTGCCAGAAGTCCAGACAAACACAACAACAAGACAAATAAGGAAGATACAGCCATGC
The DNA here is from genome assembly GCF_029069195.1 of Acetobacter fabarum. Taxonomy (GTDB): domain Bacteria; phylum Pseudomonadota; class Alphaproteobacteria; order Acetobacterales; family Acetobacteraceae; genus Acetobacter; species Acetobacter fabarum_A. Next base: position 23,878 of record NZ_JARDYK010000014.1, on the reverse strand, counting down.
TGGTTCTGACTCAGGGTGACCCGGCCAGTATTGCGCCCGAAATTACCGCCACGGTCTGGCAGACACTGCGCCAGAACGGGCCTGCCTTTGCATACGTGGGCGACCCCTCCCTGCTGGAGCGGCGCGTGCCGGTACAGACCATTCGCTACCTGTCCGATGGTGCGGATGTGTTTGGCCATGCCCTGCCTGTACTACCCCTGCGTCTGGCTACACCTCCTGCACCGGGGGAACCAGACCGCCGTAATGCCGCCAGTGTGATTGAGAGTATTCGCCTGGCCACAGAACTCACCCTGAGCGGGGAGGCCTCGGCCATGATCACCAACCCGATCAGCAAGGAAGTCGTGCAGGGGGCGGGGTTTCGGCATCCCGGTCATACGAGCTATCTGGCAGAGCTCTGCCAGACACCTGGGGATGAAGTCATGCTGCTGGCTGGCCCCTCCCTTAAAGTCGTGCCCATTACCGTGCATGTTGCCTTGCGGGATGCCATCACCCAGCTTTCCACGGAACTGATCATCCGCACCGCCCGCACGGTAGCGGCAGGCCTGCAACGCGACTTTGGCCTGCGCCACCCAAGACTGGCCTTTGCGGGCCTGAACCCCCATGCAGGCGAACACGGGTTGATGGGGCATGAGGAACAGGAGATTATTCTCCCCGCCATAAACGCCCTGCGCCATGAAGGGCTGCATGTCAGCGGCCCACTGCCGCCAGACACCATGTTCACCCCCCATGCCCGCACACAGTATGACGTGGCCCTGTGCATGTACCATGATCAGGGCCTGATCCCGCTCAAGACACTGGACATGGCCGAAGGCGTGAACGTAACCCTTGGCCTGCCCATTATCCGCACATCGCCAGACCACGGGACGGCATTTGACATAGCAGGCCAGAACAAGGCAGACCCACGCAGCCTGACAGCGGCCATAAAACTGGCCGCAACGCTGGCCGCGAACAGAAGGAAAAAGGCATGAGACCGGCCATCAGGCTTGGCGTCAACATTGACCATGTTGCCACCGTCCGTAACGCCCGTGGGGGCCAGCACCCCGACCCCGTAGCCGCGGCCCTGCTGGCCGTGCAGTCTGGAGCCGATGGCATCACGGCCCACCTGCGGGAAGATCGGCGCCATATCCGCGATACAGACCTCGAGCGCCTGCGTTCCGAGGTAGGCGCCCCCCTGAACATGGAAATGGCCGCAACGCAGGAAATGCTCGCCATTGCCCAGAACCTGCGCCCCCATGCCTGCTGCCTTGTGCCTGAACGCCGCGAGGAACTGACAACCGAAGGCGGGCTGGACGTAGCAGGCCAGTCCATAGTACTGACGCCAACAGTCCATGCGCTCAAGGAGCAGGGCATCCGGGTTTCCCTGTTTATTGACCCCGACCCCACCCAGATTGCCGCAGCAGCCGCCATGGGTGCACAGGTTGTGGAACTGCATACCGGAGCCTACGCACAAGACCGGGTGGGGGAGCTGGAGCGTCTGCGACGCGCGGCTTCTCAGGCTGCCAGCCTAGGGCTGGAAGTGCATGCAGGCCACGGCCTGACTTACGACAATGTAGGGCCTGTTGCCGCCCTTGCCCCCGTACGGGAACTGAACATCGGCCATTTCCTGATCGGTCAGGCCATTTTTGACGGGCTGCCAACAGTTATCCAGACCATGCGCGCCCATATAGACAAAGCAGCAGGACACTAAATGAAAGAACAGGACTACAAGGCCCCAAAGGCGCTCATGGCGGCGGTTGTAGGCATGGGGGTGCTGATCATTATAGGTGTGGTTGTGCTGGTAGGCGTGGTCATCCACCGCATGAACGCTCCCCACCCGCCTGCCCTGACCAGCGCCACCCCGCTAACGGACGTTCGAGACGCCCATCTTGCCCTTGGGCCGGACGAACATATGCTGGCCATAACCCGCGTACATGATGACCTTCTGGCCATCCAGATCGCGGGCAGGGAGCACGAGCGGATCATGCTGTGGAATGTGGCCACCGGGCAGGTTCAGCCCGGACTGGACACCACACACCCCTGATGCGCTGATGCCTGTATCCCCTCCCCCGTTTACGCCAGATGGCAGCCTGAACGCACTGGGCCTGATGAGTGGTACATCGCTCGACGGGGTGGATGCCGCACTCATCCGCACGGATGGCACGTCCATTACCGCCCACGGACCATACCTGACCTTGCCCTACCCGGCACACATACGCCAGAACCTGCGCCAGCTCCTTGATAGCGCCCCCACCCTTACCCCAGACAATGCTGCACTCAAGGAGGCCGAACACGCCCTGACGCAGGTGCATGTGCAGGCCGTGCATCGCCTGCGCCAGCTTGCGCCGGACTGGGCGGTGGATGTTGTGGGTTTTCATGGCCAGACCATTCTGCACCAGCCCGGACGCACATGGCAGATCGGGGATGCAGCCTGCCTTTCCGCCCGGACCGATCTGCCTGTGGTCCATGATTTTAGAAGTGCCGATGTTGCCGCGGGGGGAGAGGGGGCCCCTCTGGTCCCGCTTTACCACGCCGCCCTGCTCCGCAAGCGCCCCGGCCCGGTTGCGGCACTCAACATTGGTGGCGTTGCCAATCTTACCCTTGTAACCAGTGATGGGCGCATTCTTGCGTGCGATACCGGGCCGGGCAACGCCCTGCTGGATGACTGGGCCTACCAGCACACCGGCATACCGTGCGATACCAATGGCCAACTGGCGCGTCAGGGTACAGCCAACCCCGCTCTGGTGGACCGGCTGCTCGCACACCCATTTTTCCATAAACCTGCCCCCAAGTCGCTCGACCGGATGAGCTTCCATAGCGCTCTGGCGCAGATCGGAGCACTTGGTGCTGCGGATGGTGCGGCAACACTCACCGCCTTTACCGCGCGGAGTATTGCCTGCACTCCGCTCCCAGAACAGCCACGGGAATGGTTTGTCTGCGGGGGAGGCCGGCACAACCCGGCCCTTATGGCGGCTCTTGCCCAAGCCCTGCCCGGCTCCCTTTACTCTGCCGAACAGCTTGGCTGGAACGGAGACGCGCTGGAAGCGGAATGTTTTGGTTTTCTGGCGGTACGCAGCCTTGCCGGGTTGCCCCTTTCCCTCCCCACCACAACGGGTGTACCGTCTCCGCAGACAGGTGGGCGGCTGACTTGCATGAACATTACACCACGGGGGCGTCGGCTCTGGTCACATACACACGCGGATAGCCCTTCCCTCCCCATTCAGACTGACAGGAAAGACCTTGCTTGATGAAACGTTTTTTCGCGCTTTGCATTGTCTTGCCCAGCCTGGGCTTCGTAGCCGTGCACCACAATGCCGCAGCCCAGACCATGCTGGATAACAGCGCCCAAAAAGCATCGCCTTTTGTCAAGGAAACGCTCAAATCACTGACAACGCGTTTTTCTGCCGCACACCCCAAGTTCCGTAACCTGAGCGTACATACCAACAGCGACAAAAAACAGGTTATCTGCGGGCAGGTCAGCCTGAGCGAAAACAAGAGTCCAGCCGAAGACAGTTTTCTGTCCTTTGGAGCTGCGGAGGATTCGGAACAGCCGGTAGTGTACGAATCCCGGTCCATCCCCACCACACTGGACTCGCGCGAGGCCAATCAGTGGATCAACCATGGCGCTGATCTGGAAGAACTGGAAGAACTGGGTTGCGTGCCAGAGGGTAGCTACCGCCAGTACGGCGACAGCCTGAACAAGGTGTTGCAGGAACACAAGATCAACACCAGACGCTAACCTCTTTTGCCCCTGCCCCTTATAACAATCACGTTATAACAGGGGCATATCTGATGCGCAAAAAACACAATCCTGATTATACTCGCCTGAAATCGCTTCAGGCATAATTGACATAAACCGGTTTCCATCGGCATGTTCAGTCGGTCGCGAACAAAAATAACAAAATAACCCGGTTTCACGAAATGAAATATCTTAATTTCCTCCTTCTGCTGCCCTTTTTGGGTTTGCTCTGGACACCACTGTATGATCGACATGACCCGGTCCTGCTCGGGTTTCCCTTCTTTTACTGGTACCAGTTCGCCTGGGTTCCGGTGACATCCGTCCTGATCTGGGTGGTCTGGAAAAAAGGGAACCGCGCATGAGCACGATCAATCCGTGGGCGCTTGGCGTCTTCATTCTCTTCTTTGCCGCAACCATTGTGATCGGGTCTTCCATCCAGTGGCTACGCGCGCTGTTCAGCAAAAAAAACAATGCCACCTCGCATGAGGAATGGTCACTGGGCGGGCGCGAATTTGGCCCATGGGTTACGTGGTTCCTGGTCGGCGGGGATTTTTACACGGCCTATACCGTAATTGCCGTACCAGCACTGGTTTACGCTGCGGGCGCTTATGGTTTTTTTGCGCTGCCCTATACCATTATCGTGTATCCGTTCATTTTTATCGTCATGCCCAAACTGTGGAAAATCGCGCGTGAAGGCGGGCATGCCACAGCAGCCGATATTGTGCGTGCCCGCTTTGACAGCCGTGCGCTGGAAATTGTTGTCGCACTCACCGGGCTGGTTGCCGTCATGCCCTATATTGCCTTGCAGCTTATTGGTATCCGCACCGTTATTCAGGCACTTGGGCTACCGGGGGATCTTCCCCTTATCATCGCCTTTCTGTCTTTGGCGGCCTATACATGGCTGGGCGGGCTGCATGCTCCAGCCCTGACTGCATTTATCAAGGATATCATGATCTATATTGCCGTCCTTGTGGCAGTTACGGTCATTCCTCTGCACACCGGCGGATATGGGGCACTTTTTTCTTCTGTTGAACATGCCCAGAGCATACTCAAGCCCGGTCAGGGCCTGCCTTATGCAACACTTGCCCTTTCCTCCGCACTGGCGGCCTTTTTGTACCCCCACACACTTACGGGTATTCTGGCATCCCGCTCGGCAGATACCATTCGCCAGAATGCGGTATTCCTGCCTGTTTACACCATTGTACTGGGCCTGATCGCCATGCTGGGCTTTATGGCGCACGCCGCTGGAATTATCACAACCAATAATTCCATGGTCGTGCCCATGCTGTTCCAAAAGGTGTTTCCTGCGTGGTTCGCTGGCTTCTGCCTGGCCGCCATTGCGGTTGGGGCGCTTGTACCTGCAGCAGTTATGGCTATTGGCGCTGCAAACCTTGTAACCAGTAACCTGCTCCCTGCGCAAAAAAACCCGGTACGCACCAGCCGCCTGACCTCACTTGTGGTCAAGCTGGGCGCTCTGGTGTGCGTATTGTTCCTGAATGCGCAGTTCGCCATTGACTTCCAGCTTCTTGGCGGTGTGTTTATTCTACAGACCTTTCCTGCACTTATTATGGGTCTGCTCAAAACACGCTTTTCCGCTACAGCCATGCTGACAGGCTGGCTGGTTGGCACTGTGTTCGGGGTCAGCCTGTGCTGGATGGACGGACTCAAGCCTGTTCACCCGGTCAATTTTGGCCTGTTCTCGGGCAATGTTTCCACAGGCCTGCTGGCTCTTGGGGTTAATGTTGTTATCGTTATTGTGGTCTCGGCTTTTTGCCCGGCCAAAACGACAACCATCGTAGCAGAACATGACAATGTGGAAAAACCGGCCTAAACGCTGCTCCACACGCTCCACAACAAAAAGGGATGCTCCCAGCCGGAGCATCCCTTGATTGTATGCGCCCACCTGCTGGCCCCGCCTAAAGACTGAGCAGAACAGCCGAAGCAGACTTTTCTCCGCCGGGTTGAAAGGTCCTGACCTGCTCACGCACAACATCATACAAATCTATGCCGCATCGGCGTGCGGGCTCGGCCATCTGCTCATAAATTTCTTCCAGCAGGTAAGTCTTCTGGGCGTCATCGCTCAAAAGGAGCGGAGAACGCCTGTTATACTGGCACAAACTCAAAAAGGAGCGTAGTGCTGCCTCGCCCTGCGGTTCCAGACCAGCAACCGTGCTTGCAAAAAAATCCACCTCCGCGTTCAGCCCAACAAATACCCCCCGAAAAATAGAACGGGGCACCTGGTAGCTGATAAGAGCGGGAATACCGCCAATAAGCATAATATCCTGCGCAGATAGGGGCATGGGTGTTGTCTGACTCCTTGCAAGCTGGAACAGTATTCGGCAATGCTGATAGCATTCTTCTGTGCTGTGCCAAAGACCGTACGGGGTCGCAAACGGTTTTCATCAGGAGCCGCCATGACAGACACCCAGAACCCCGCCAGACAATTAGACCTCCTGCTGCCAGACAACCGCCCCAGCCGCGAGGTGCTGGAGCCAGGTGCCCTGCTGCTACGCCAGTTTGCCACACCGTCTGCCGCTATTTTTTTACAGGCTTTGCAGGCAGTGGCTCAGCAGGCTCCTTTTCGCCACATGCGCACACCCGGCGGGGGCTGCATGTCCGCCGCCATGACCAGTTGCGGAGCGCTGGGGTGGGTCAGTTCTCCACAGGGTTACACGTACACACCATTGGACCCACTTGACCAGCAGCCATGGCCCGCCATGCCAGCAAGCCTTTTTACGCTTGCACAAAATGCTGCGCAAACCGCTGGCTATGCCGGATTTACCCCCAATACCTGCCTGCTCAACTGTTACCAGAACGGTGCCCATATGGGGCTGCATCAGGACAGGGATGAAGGGGACATAACGCAACCTGTCGTATCACTCTCTCTCGGGCGGACTGGCCTTTTTATGTGGGGTGGGCCAAACCGGCGCGACAGGGTACGCACCTTTGCGCTGGACCACGGGGATGTTCTGGTCTGGGGTGGCCCGGCCCGTTTGCATTACCACGGTATTAAAGGGCTTGCTCCCAGCTCCCACCCGACAACGGGACTAACCCGGTTCAACATCACCTTCCGCCATGTTATGCCATCCTCCTGACCCTTTTTTCTGGCCCGGACATACCCAACATGCCCTTCCGCACCCCTCTGACCCGCCGCAAAGCCCTGCTCGCCGGACTGACGCAGGCCACCTGCCTTGCAGGCCTGTACCGCCCGACTTATGCCCAGCAAACCCAACCTGCCCCGTTTGCCCCGGTGGAAGAGATTTTTCGCAAAGCCATACAGAAGGGCAAAACACCCGGAGTAGTTGCCGCCATAGGCCATGAAGGCCAGGTCGTGTGGCGTGGTGTTTTTGGTCAGCGCAGCGTGCTCCCCCAAGCGGAAGCCATGACATGGGACACCCTTTTTGACATGGCCTCCCTGACCAAAGTTCTAATAACAGCCCCTGCTGTCATGCAGTTTTATGAACGGGGCCTTATCGCGCTGGATACACCAGCCTGCCATTACCTTCCGGCTTTTGCTGCCAATGGCAAGCAGGACATTACCATCCGCCAGCTTCTCACACACTACTCCGGTCTGGCACCGGATCTGAATATGAGCTTTGCATGGCAGGGTAAACAGACAGGGGTTCAGATGCTTATGAACTGTACCCCCCAAACTCCACCAGATGTGCAATTTGCTTACAGTGACCTCAACTTTATAACACTCGGCCTGATTGTGGAACGTCTGTCCGGTCAGTCCCTTGACGCTTACGCAATGGAGCATATCCTTAAACCTCTTGGTTTACACAATTCCTTTTTCCTTCCTGCTCCATCATACCAAAGCACTATCGCACCCACAGAATATGATGAAAACGGGCATATGCTGCGCGGCATTGTGCATGATCCGCTAGCCCGGCGTATGGGAGGGGTCGCAGGGCATGCCGGGCTGTTTTCCTGCGCGCAGGATACAATAACTTACTCACAATCCATCTTGAACAAGCTGGCGGGCCTGCCTTCGGATTTTCCGCTCAAGGCAGAAACCCTGCACCTTATGTCTACCCCCCAGCAACCCGCTGGTAAAACCGACCTGCGCGGATTGGGATGGGACATAGCAACCCACTACTCCACGCCACGCGGAGCTTACTTTCCCTCCTCTTCTTTTGGTCACACCGGCTTTACCGGCACATCTCTCTGGCTGGTGCCCAACACCCGTAGTTTTGTGGTAATTCTGACAAACCGCTTACATCCGCATGGACAAGGCACTGTGGTTTCCCTGCGTGGAGATGTTGCCACTGCCGCAGCACTGGCCTTGCGCTCAATGGAGCACTAAAGGCCAAGTGTACCGCCATTTATGGAGCAGGAAAAACCAGTGTGTGATTCCTGCATCACTTCACGATTATATTTCTCCATATATAGGTTTATGTGTGGCCGTATATAGACAAAGCCCTCACTCGCCCGGCAAAACAGGCATCCATTTTGTACCCCTCCCTACCCCGGATGAGCCTGATCCATGCATGCACGTTTCCATACATTTTTCGCCACCGGAACATTTGGCGCGCTGCTGCTAACAACGTCTGCACTGGCAGCAGAGCCTGTGGTCCCCGGGCAACAGGGCGCAACAAACAGGCAGACTGCCCTTAAAGCGTCTGCCTCCCCCACCCCAAAAACCACCAGCCCTCAAACGGCCAAGACCATGGCTCCCATTGCCGGGATTCTGGACGGCTCGAACGGTGAAACCATAAACGTCCATGGCCACCATGCCGCAGACGGCACCAGCGCCAGATACATGAACAAGATTGTCTATCTTGGCCCACTGGGGAACCGGGATACGCTGGATACACCCTACTCCGTTATGGGGGTGCCGCATGATGTTGTGGTTAACCAGCAGATCCGTAACATTAATGACATGGCGCAGTATCTGCCCTCTGTTCAGCTCGAAATTCGCGGTGACCCCAATACCTCCCGCCCACAGTCGCGCGGGTTTGAGGCCGACGTCTGGTCCAACTCCCGTCTGGATGGGTTGAACGTGGTTTCCACCACCCCCTATGCAGGGGAATGGGTGGATAACCTGCAGGTGCTCAATGGTCTGTCTGGCGCAATGTATGGCCCCCAGAACCCTGCTGGCATGTTTGAATACACACTCAAACGCCCCACAGACCGACGGACCGAACGCCTGTCCGTTGGTGTGGATTCCATTGGTACACCAACGGTTAACGGTGATATCTCAGGCCGGATAGGCAAGAATGGCTGGTTTGGCTACCGGCTGAACATGCTGCATGCCAATGGCACGGCCTATACACAGGGCAGCTGGATACGGCGTGAGATGGTCAGCGCTGATTTTGACATCCATCTGGATGAAAAAACGGTCATCGAGCTTGATGCCAGCCATTACACGTTTGTAGAGCGCGGGACAGCCCCCGGTTTTGCAGTGCAGGAAATGGCAACAAAAACGATTCCATCTTATGTAAGCGCCCTACCCACCGCTCCAGACCTGAGCAAACCCTATCTGGGGCAGGACTGGAGCGGCTATAATATGGAAACCAACACTTTTCTGGCCAAGATCAAGCACGAGATCAACAAAGACTGGAGCTTTACACTCGGCGGATTATATCAGGACGCGGCACGCCAGTCTTTTGCTTCGAACAATACGCTTATTAATAATATCGGGGGTTATACCCAGACGGTAACAGCCGCTGCAACAGCAAATGACTTCCGTACCGGTAGCAACATGGCGTATTTTAACGGACGTGTTTATACAGGCCCCATCAAGCATGATCTGGTGATTGGCACAAACGGATACATGTCAGGCACCTATAACCCGACTACCCCTGGCACACCCGTGAATACGGTAACATATGCCGACCATGCCAGCATCTACAATCCCATCAAAGTCGACGGCAAACAGCCTTATTATCATGGGCGTTGGGAATCAGGGCGTATCACTACACAGTCTTTTATTATTGGAGACACAGTAACATTTAATAAACACTGGTCAATTCTGGGCACATTGGGCTGGAGCTGGATAGACCAGAGAAACCCCAAAAGTAAAGCCGTACCCAGTCCTTTGGAAAAATCCGTTCAGGCCAGCGCGGCTTTCAGCCCGACTGTCAGCCTGCTGTATAAACCAACCGACAACCAGACCCTTTACTTCACTTATGCCCGCTCGGTTGAACCCGGCGCTGTGGCCAATGCTTCCAATTCCAACGCATACCAGACACAGCCTTTGATCCGCCCGGAAGAATATGAAGTCGGCTATAAACTTCGTTACGGAAAAATGCAGTTTAACCTTGCAGGCTTCAGGATGACATCAAAATACGCAGGTAGTTATTGCCCGAACGGCTCCACCTGTATCTCGTCTACAAGCCCACAGTTACTACCACTGGAATATGGTTACGTTGGCACACAACGCAACTATGGCGTCGAGGCACAGATTTCAGGCGAAGTCCTGCCCAACCTCTCCGTTCTTGCCGGCTTTACCTGGCTGGATGCAGAACTGATCAACGCCAAACAATCCAAGTATAATAATAAGGAAATTATAGGCGCGGCTCCTTTGCAGGCCAACATGCTGCTGGACTACCGGCTACCCGCATCTCTTGGCTCCTTTGCTTCTGGCTGGGCATTCAATGCCAATGTGCACTATACGGGCAACCGGGCTGCGAACCTGACAAATACGCTCCATACAGGCTCCTACACCACGCTGGACCTGGGCACGCGTTACGCCTTCAATGTTGCCCGCTTCCCGTGGGTGGTGCGCTTTGGCGTCAGCAACGCCACAAATGAACGGTATTGGGCCTCGGTTTTTGCTGGCTCGCCCGGTGCGGTGTCCAACACACCTGAAACACTTTACGCAGGCCTGCCCCGCATTTATCACTTCACCCTTTCCATGGAATTCTGAGGGATTCAGGGGTGAGGCGGATTTTCCCCTCCCCCCGGTTTATATGGTTCCGTGCGTGCACGGAGCCTGCAACGCACACGCGATGGAAGCGATGTTTTCCACCAGAGTAACTGAAAAGATTATCCCTCCAGACGTGCTGTTCTGGCCTGCCGTTCCATCCATTTCTGGGCCGAGACTTTGCGGGACGCATCAAGCATGCGGTACAGTGAGACCATGTCCCGCTCGTCGGGTGAGACGATCAGATCAATATCTTCCTGCACATAACCTGTCAGAAATACTTCTGGTTCCACGTGCAACAGTGCTGCCAGTTTGGGAATATGCTTGCGTGCGCTTCCCTCACGCCCTGTTTCCCAGAATGCTATGGCGGGGCGGGACACACCAAGTGCGTCGGCAACCTGCTGCTGCGTAAGGCCGGCGGTTTTACGAAGAATTTTGATCCGCTGACCAAGTTCAATACCCGGCGAGATCACATTGTCCCGTTGAGCCATCTTGATTCCTCCATTTTACCACGCTGTGGCAGAATGCTTTGCCGGAAAAAATTTGCACCACATCCCAAAGTGGGCACTACTCTGCCGCAAATTCACAAAAAAGCAGGCAGCCAATAAATTGGTGCATACCTGTCATAATCATAACACAGGATAAATCATGCGCAACAAATTACCGCCATGTAATTTATTACACATCTTTTTATGATCAGATTTTTGTGTAAACGCGTTAATTTTTTGCATCCGGAAATGGAAAAAAGAAATGCTGTTTTCCATTTATCCTTTTCCATAAAAAGAAAAAATGGAATCTGATACTCAGGCCTTCAGCCCTTTGGCAGCACCCGATTCTACATTACTCATGCTTTAAAATTAACATTGCTCCGACCTACTCCCTACACACAAACACGAGCAATGACTCGGCTTATCCTCTCGTCCAGGGATGCGTCGGAGTGTGCTTCCTGCCTTATTACTCTGCACGCCCGGGGTTTGTATGGCGCAAGGAGTGTGCAAAAAAATTACCAACCGCCTGCAAGGCCATAACCAGAGCAACCAGCACGGCCACCACCCCGAACATGACAGTGGTGTTAAAGCGCTGATACCCGTACCGGATTGCCAGATCTCCCAGACCACCGGCCCCTATGGCCCCAGCCATGGCCGATGCACCCACCAGCGTTACCAACGTAACCGTAAAACCCGAGATAAGCCCCGGCAGACTTTCTGGTAACAGCACATAACGCACCACCATCCACCGTGTGCCTCCCATGGCTCGCACGGCATCCACCAGCCCGGTATCCACCTCCCGCAGCGATACTTCGGCAATACGGGCAAAATAGGGAATGGCAGCTATGGACAAAGGTACAATGGCAGCCGTTGTACCCAATGCCGTGCCAACCACCATGCGGGTGAAGGGAATAAGCAGCACAAGCAGAATAATAAACGGTACAGCCCGCACCGCATCCACCACTCCCCCCAACAGACGGGACAGCAGCGGAAGAGGATATAGGCCCGCAGGAGATGTGAGAACAAGCAGCACCGCCAAGGGCAGCCCACCGGCCACCGCCAGCGCGCCAGAGGCCAGAACCATTTCCAGTGTTTCAGCCGTGGCACGCCAGAGCAGATCAAGAATGAGCCGGGACATATCCAATTACCTCGGCTGCACAGGCATGCGCCTGAAGAGCGTTCATGGTTGCAACGGAAAGACCACCAGTTTGCACCACCACATCCACCTGTTCCTCCCTTTCCGGATTGGGCAGGGTATGCAGCAAGGTAAAGCTGGTCTGGCACTGCTGCTCCAGAGTATGGAGCAAAGAAGTAAACACCGCCTGCGTGGTTACTGTCAGACGCACAATGGCATGACTGCCATCTTGCGGGGTCTGGCTGAGATTAGGTGGCAGAACGGCCGCCAACTGGTTGGCGTCCAGAATATCGGCCGGTTTTCCGCGGCTCACAATACGCCCTTTTTCCAGCACCAGTACCTGTTGCGCCAGACTGCGCACCACATCCATCTCATGCGTGATAAAGACAACAGTCAGGCCCAGCACACGGTTAATATCAGCCAGAAGAGCCAGAATGGTCTGGGTTGTTTCCGGGTCCAGTGCCGAAGTTGCCTCATCACACAACAACAGGGCCGGGTGTGCGGCCAGTGCGCGGGCAATGCCAATACGCTGCTTCTGCCCCCCCGAAAGCATGGCCGGATATTTGCCCGCGTGGTCCGCCAGACCAACAAGGTCCAGCAGTTCCATCACGCGCTTGCTCCGCCCGGCTTTGGGCATACCCGCAATTTGCAAGGGCAGGGCCACATTGGCCGCAATGGTGCGCGAGTTCAGCAGGTTGAAGTGCTGGAAAACGAGCCCAATCCTGCGCCGTAGCAGAACAAGCTTTGCCTCGGGCAGAATAGCCATATCCTCCCCTTCCAGCAGTATTCTGCCAGACTGGGGACGATCCAGACCGCTCAGGCACCGCAGCAGCGTGGATTTACCTGCCCCTGAGCGGCCAATAATACCCAGCCTTTGCCCCTTGGCTACCGTAAACGAAATATCGTGCAGGGCAGGCTGACCGCCAAAAGAACGGTTAAGGCGTTCGACTTCTAAAAGGTTCATGGCCAAGATGGCAGCACAGCGCCATGAAACGCCTTGTCCAGAGCCTGCCGCACATTGGGTTGCTGGTATGCATGCACCAGCTTAGGCACCCATGGGGCAGATTTATCTGCTGCGTTCACGGCTATGATGCAGATATACGGGTTATTGTCGGCTGTTTCCTGCGCAATGCGCGTTTTTTCAATATCCACGCCAACTTTTTTAGCCCAGTCCGTATTGATCACGGCGCCATCCAGATCAGTGAGCGCACGCCCCACCACTCCGGCATCAAGCTCGCGGATACTGATGTTACGGGGGTTTTCCGTAATGTCGAGCGCAGTCGGTGTATTGCCCGCATCAGCCGCGAGTTTGATCAGCCCCAGTTTTTGCAGCAAAAGCAGGGCACGCCCTTCGTTTGTCGGGTCATTGGGCACACCAATTACAGCCTTGTCCGGCAGATCGGCAACCGATTTCCAGCGCGTTGAATAAAGTCCGATTGGCGCCACATAGGTATGCCCAACCGATACAATTCCATACCCTTTGGCCTTGTTCTGGGCATCCAGAAAAGGAGTATGCTGGAAGGCATTGGCATCCAGCTCATGTTCTGCCAGCGCCTCATTCGGAGCATTGTAATCTGAAAAAGTGACCAGCTTGAGTTGCAGCCCCTCCTGGGCGGCATTGGCCGCCACCACGGGCCACACGTCCTCATCTTCCCCTGCCATAATGCCCACGCGCAGGACCTGTGGCGCGGCATATGCGGTCTGGCCCGCCAGAGCACATGCCAAAGCCATGCTCCCAGCCAGCACAGCCCGACGGGAAAGAAGGAAAGAAACCATCACTGACAAACCCCGCTACAAGGAATGGGAAGAGACAACACAATAAATCACTATCAGTTCCGCTTGAATAAAATATAGCACCAGATTGTCAAGTTTATTTGTGGTGTCTCGTCCACTGATCCGCAAAGGTAATACGGTTTTTACCCGGCTCGGCTTCGCATAAACAGTTACAGACCCGCTACCCGATATAGGCCAGCCCTTCTGGCAGGAGCTTGCCGGGGTTAAGAATATTACGCGGATCCAGAGCAATTTTTAATGTTCTCATTACCCCAAGAGACTGCGCACCATGCTCCTGTTCCAAAAATTCCAGCTTACCAACCCCCACGCCGTGCTCTCCACTACATGACCCATCAAGTGCAAGCGCGCGGCCAACAATTTTGCGGTCGAGTTCCAGAGCTTTTGCGCTCCCTTCGGGGCTATCTTCCGTCATGATCAACGTATGAAAATTGCCATCTCCGACATGGCCAAGAATGGCAGCCTGAAGCCCGGATGCTTCAATATCAGCCTTAACCCCCACAATCAGAGGAGCCAGTTGCGAAATAGGCACAATGCAATCCGTGCTGATCACCCGCGACCCCGGATAAAGTGCTTTTACCGCCCAAAAAGCGTTATGCCGCGCCTTCCACAACCCGGCCCGTTCATCGGGTGTGTCTGCCCAGGCAAAACCAAGGCCGTTATTGTCGCGGGCCAGAGCCTCGGTCACATCCACCTGTTCTCGCACGGAGGCGGGAGCCCCTGCGAATTCAAAAAACAGAGTGGTAATTGGCCGCAGTTCATCCAGCCCGGAATAGCGGATGCTGGCCGCCATCTGCACGTCGTCCATCAGTTCCACGCGCGCAATCGGCACCCCGACCTGAATAATTTCCACCGCGGTACGCACGGCGTCTTCCAGATTTTCAAACTGGCAGATCGCAGCCGAAATCTGTTCGGGAATACCATGCAGGCGCAACTGGACTTCCGTAATAATGCCCAATGTTCCTTCAGAACCAATGAACAGGGATGTCAGGTCATACCCGGTAGAGGATTTTCTAACCCGCCCACCAGTTTTTATGATCTCTCCATTTGCCATAACTACCGTCAGGCCAAGCACATTTTCTTTCATTGTGCCATAATGCACTGCCGCAGTGCCCGAAGCGCGAGTCGCACACATACCCCCTAGCGTGGCCTCCCCACCCGGGTCCACGGGAAAGAACAGTCCGGTATCCCGCAAACGGGTATTGAGTTCCTGCCGGGTCAACCCTGCCTGCACGCGGCAGTCCATATCCTCCGCATTAACCTGCAAAACCTCTGTCATTCTGGACAGGTCGAGGCTCACGGCATGTTCGGGTGGGGTGACGTGCCCTTCAAGCGATGTGCCAGCCCCGAACGCCACAACAGGCACATAAGCCTCGTGGCATAAGGCCAGAACTGTCGCAACATCTTCCGTTGTTTCAGCAAACACAACTGCTGCGGGCAGGCGCGCAAATTCCAGCGCCTCGCCATGGCTGTGCGCTTCGCATACAGAATGGTTGGTGGAGACCTTGTCTCCCAGATAATCCTTCAATTGCGCCAAAACAGCAGGAACACGCGCCGCTGCATGGGGAATAAAAGAAACGTCAGGCATTTTTACTTCCCCGGTCTTTACTGAAAAAATCTATTTGGTCCAGCTACAAATATCATCAAAACACACAATGTCATCCTCACCAAGATACGGACTGAACCTTGATCAGAGTAACAGGCATGCAGCCGGGGCAAGAGCTGTGCATTCCACAACTACCCAATGTTCAAGCCCGGTGATAATATTTTTGCAAGGAGAGTTTCTGCCCTGACTGAACGACCATTTGCTTAACCGGCAGGCGGTGCATACCATCATTACACACATAGGACCGGGCAACCTCCCCCAGTAGCACATTGGCATGGGCTACATTGCCCTGTGCATCCTTGTGCCCCGGCCCCTTCTTATCATCCACGATGCCCGCACCCCCACGATGTAGCCCACCTTTTTTCCGTCATACAGGCATCAGGGCATGGCAATCACTCCGGCCCCTGCCATAACAGGAAGAAAAAATTGCAGCCCACACAATAAAAACTGTGCAAAACTCATTGATAACATACACTTTATAATTATACATATTTATTAAATACTTATGGAATAAGGAACCCCGCTGCCATTTCTGGAACAGGAGCGGCACATCAAAATCCGGAATCATAATATGATTCCAGCAAAAAACTAAATCCTGAGTGTCAGAAAAAGAGAATAATGCGCCTTAATCCCGCGCATTAATTTCTCAACATACCTCTTGTCGAGGTGGAGAAATTTTTTATACTGGAAGATCTTATATTTTATTATTTACCAACACAAGGATATTTGATGAGATGATTAGGGACAACATGCCAGCACCCCATGCTGTATCACCGTCAGGCACCAGACCCTATCTCAAGTCAGTCTTACGAAATGTGGTTGTGAATGCACAGGTCGGTTTGCACCCGTGGGAATTATATCCAGAAAGACCGACACGGCTTTGTGTGAATGTCGAGATGTTTGCATGGTTGCGCGGTGCGCAGGCTCTTAACAAGGACTTTTACATAGATTACGATCCAGTGCGGAACGCCATCACCAAATGGCCAGAGCGGCCACATACCCCGTTGCTGGAAACCCTCGCCAGAGAACTGATCGAGGTTTGTTTTGAAAACCCGTTAGTGGATGCGATACGTATCTCAATCACTAAACTTGATATCTTTAACGAAGCAGACGGAGCTGGTATTGAGATTTGTGGTGAGCGCTCTGAGCTACTGCCCGAAGGTAATGTAAAGCAGGAAAAATTATGACCAATCGCGATCAGAATAACACTACCCGGGTTGCTCTTGTAACAGGAGGAGCAAAACGCATCGGAGCCGTTCTCTCGCAAAATCTTGCCCGGAATGGCTGGAAAGTTGCCATTCAGTACAATCATTCAGAGCAGGAAGCTCTCGAACTCGTAAACTCACTGACTTCAATGGGTTATGATTGCTTCGCCATTCATGCTGATTTCAATAACCGCGAAGATGTTCAAAATCTTATCCCGGCGGTAATCAAGCACTATGGCGCCATAGATGTTCTTGTTAACAATGCATCTAATTTTGAGTACGATAACATTGACTCACTTACATTTGAATCATTCGACAAACATATGGAACCCAATCTCACCGCACCTCTTTTCCTATCAAGGGATTTTGCACGTGCTCCCGGGAATATCGATGATCGCTGCATAGTAAATATTCTGGATCACAAGGTTAAAAGCCTCAATCCTGATTTTCTTTCCTATACAATCAGCAAGGCTGCGCTGTTGTGTGTGACACAAGTATTGTCCATGGCATTCAAATCCAAGATCCGAGTCAATGCCATTGCACCCGGGCTGACCTTAAGAAGTGGCAAACAAACAGACGAAGGCTTTGAGCGCGCCTGGCGGGCCACTCCACTCGGCCGCAGTTCAACCCCGGAAGAAATTTCTGCATGCCTGACTTTAATCCTGTCGGCATCCTCCATGGTTGGGCAGGTCATCTATCTTGACGGGGGAGAAAGCCTCATCAACCGGGTACGAGATATTGCATTTGATACAACTGTCGTCTGAATATCAGTTTTTACAAACACCGGTTTCATAAAAAACAAAGTGGTGCATATAAAGGGAATGACTGCAATCTATTAAGATTTCCGGTCTTCCTCTCTGGATCAGTCCTTCTACATTACCATTTTTGACTGTTGGCTTTGCTAATACCACTGTGTTTTTTAGTTGGAAGGGCACTCTACCAATGATTATTACTGCCCTTCTGGTCTCTCATTCCTGCACTGGTATGGATGCTGTTCGCTGAAAAATACTTGAAATATTTACATGAGTTCCTTCCGGATAGCATTGAACGCTGAAGCGAGTCCGGAAGCCTGCGCTCCTGTGCGCGTGCCATCATTGGTTTTGAGGGAACGCACATCAGGCTGACCGGCGAAAGGTGTCAGGCCAGCGGGAACACGCATTCTGGAATGCCAGATATGGCAACGTCGAACCATGTATGGAGTAGCCAGAACTGGCCTCCCCTATGTAACACAGACAGGTTGCACTGTGAGGGAAGGCAGATATGATTTTTATTGAAAAATCAATGCCTTATAAACGTATGGTATCCCGTACGGGATTCGAACCCGTGTTGCCGCCGTGAAAGGGCAGTGTCCTAGGCCTCTAGACGAACGGGACAAGAGGCAATGACCAGTCTCCTACTGTAAAATGTTCCTCAACACAAGCTTAATTACTGAATATGAAAACCAACGGGTATGCGGCCCGTGACCACAGCCGATTCAGGAGGTGTGCAATGGAGGTTTTTAACGGTTTGCAGCGCCTGATCGTCCAGATCATCATAACCCGTGCTTTGCACCAGCCTTGCGGCAATCACCTGCCCCTTGCCGTTAATACTGACTTCAGCCACGGCCTCGCCTTCTTCACGCAGATGCCGTGCAGATATGGGGTAGTGTGATTCGGGGGCAGAGCAGGATAACTGGAAACCCCCTTTCTGCCCGGCGGCGGCAACACTGGCTGGTGTGGCAGCATGCCCCCCACTTGCCGCCATATCTGTTTTTGCATGTGTATGGGCTGTTGTATTGCCCTCACCCACATGCGCTGCCTCCGGCAGCATTTTTGCAGTGGTATGAACACTTTTATCGTGCTGCATGGCAGGGAAGGACTGAGCCAGTTTTTTTGGCACAGCCGATGCGGGAGGAAGATGCTCAGCCTCGACCTTTACGGAAGGAGGCAAAACCTCCGCCTCGCTCTGTGCCAGGGATTGCGGGTCCATATCCGGCATATCTTTCATGATCGGGGCAGGCTGGGGCTGAATTTTGGGAACCGTCTGTTCCGCCTGTACGGTCTCAGGCAATGCCGCTTTGGGGGCTTCAAACAGCATGGAAACCGCAGCAGGCTGCTGCGTACCGGTCTGGGGGGAGACGGTCATGATCAACCACGCGGTCATGGCCACATGCGCCACAACTGCCACGGCAAAAGCCGCCAGCCAGACAAGCCTGTGTTCGCCAGACACCCCTATAGCCAGCCCGTATTGCCTGACCGCCCCGACAGGACACCGCACAGGCCCGCATGACGCTACCGTGTGGTCAGGCTCGACCCGTTCCTGTCTGTCTGTATGCCATCTGCTCACGGTGCTGCCTCCGCCTGGAATTATGACATAGCCCTGTTTGATTTGACAGGGCGGTTCATAAAAGCGCAAACATGGGGCAACCATGGCAAAGCGCCTGTGTGCCTCTGACTGTTGAAAAGCCTCTGATCCGCACCATGTTCCGTCGCAACCCCATTATTCGCGCGCTGCTGTTATGGCCGCTGGTCATGGTTACGCTGGCGGGTCTTGTCGGGCTTATGGCGCTCCAGTCACTTTCCCTGCCCGAAGAGCTTCCGCGCGCGACGCTTATCCGGTTGACAGGCATAGATATTGCCCCGCACGCGCTACAACAGCCCAACACACAGACCCATTGCGCCCCCATGCGCGGGGGCAGCATGGGCCACATGCGCTGCATGGCCAGTGCACATAACAACCAACATTCCCCCGCCCACCATCATAATGAAGCAAGCTGCCCGCTTTGCCCATTGCTGGCGTTTTTTGCAGCACTCCCGGCTGTTTTCCTGCTTTTGCCTGCCCCTGCCCTGCGCTGGATCCGCCGGGGCAGTGCGGCCTCCACCCCACGGGCGCCACCCATTTACATTCTGGGTCTACCCCCCTCACGCGGACCACCTCTTACCCTGCTCCAGGCTTTCTGAAACCTCGCTCCCTGCTTTGCTGCACCATGCGCTCTTGCCTGCATGCGGCAGGCCGGGGATCCTCTCAGTATGCTTTGAACAGGGTTTTTTCTGTTTATGTCCTATCCATTTTTCGCCCGCAGCCAACGCAACTGGCTGTGGCTTATGGCTGTGTGCGCGCTCCCCTGCGCTGCAAGCCCCGGCTTGGCCGCAACTGTTGTGACCCTCCCACGGGTGGATATTTCCACCGCGCAGGAAGATGCAGATATGGCCGATAGCCTTTTAAGTGCTTCACAGGTCGACCAGAGCTCGGCCCGCATGTCCCGCCTTTCCAGCCCGGATGCGGCATCGCTCTTTCGTAATCAGCCCGGCTTCAGCAGTTATGGCGGAGGGCGGCTGGCCAACCTGCCCGTGCTCAACGGCATGGCGGATGACCGGGTGGCAACCGTGGTGGATGGCGTGCGCATCAACCCCGCCTGCCCCAACCACATGAACCCTGCCCTCTCTTACATAGACCCCGACAGTGTGGAGACCGCAACCGCCATTGCGGGGCTAACATCGGTCAGCAACGGGGGGGACAGTCTGGGTGGCACCATTGATGTGGAACGTGCGAACCCGCAATTTGCCCGCCACGGCAAAATCCTGTTTACCGGACGGGCGCGCGGCACCTACCGCAGCAATGGTGGCGGATATTCCGCCGCCGGCAGCATGACCGTAGCAAACGATACGTTCAGCCTGCGCTACAATGCGTCCTACGACCAGTCGGAAGACTACAGTGGCGGGGGCGGAATAGGCAGGGTCGGTTCGACCGAATACGTGCGCTACACGCATGACGTAACCCTTGGCATACATAAGAAAAATCACCTGCTGGTGCTGACCTTTGGCCAGCAGGATGCCCCGCGTGAGGGGTTTGCCAACCAGTATATGGACATGACCAACAACCGCTCCACCTACGTAAATGGCAAATATGTGGGAGACTTCAACTGGGGCACACTGGAAGCGCGCGGCCACTGGCAACGTGTCGCCCATACCATGAACATGCTGGATGACAAGGGCGGACACAGCCTGACAAAAGGCATGCCCATGAATGATGACCAGCGCTCGGCTGGCTATTCCATAAAGGCCACAATTCCGCTGGGCCGCCAGCACACGTTGCGCCTTGGCAGTTCATTCGACCATGAAGGCCTGCGGGACTGGTGGCCTCCCCTTGCTGGCAGCATGATGATGGGGCCTGATACCTTTAACAACATCAATAACGGGCACCGGGACCGACTGGGTCACTTTGCAGAGTGGGAAGCCCAGTGGACACCCCGCGTCTCCACCCTGCTTGGCCTGCGGAATGATCTGGTGATGATGAACACGGGTAATGTTTCGCCCTATTCATGGACAGGCATGATGAGTGCTGCGGATATAAAAGCCGCCAACACCTTCAACCATACCAGCCATGGACGTTCGGATGTAAACTTTGACGTAACCGCCCTGACCCGCTGGAGGGCAACAGACAGCCTGACCATAGAGGCAGGCTACGCCCGCAAGTCCCGCGCACCCAACCTGTACGAACGCTACGCATGGGGGCACGGTGTCATGGCTTCCATGATGATCGGCTGGTTCGGTGATGGCAACGGCTACGTGGGCAACCCGAACCTGAAATCCGAAGTCGGGAACACCGCCAGCGTGACATTTGACTGGCATGACCCCTCCCTCGCTCAAAAATGGGGGATAAAAGTACAGCCTTATTACACCTACGCGCATAACTATATTAACGTAAACCTTAATCCAAAACCCAAGGGCATGAACATCAACCAGAACCAGTATACGTTCGCAAACCACAACGCCCAGATGTACGGCATCAACTCCTCTGCCCATTATACAGTGTGGAACACCAGCCGTTATGGCAAAGGCGAGTTGACCGGCGTGCTTAACTGGGTGCGCGGGCAGGACAAGGTCTCCCACACAGGTCTGTACCAGCAAATGCCCCTGAATGGCACAATCGGCCTGAACGAGAGCGTGGGATCATGGACAGGTCGGGTCGAGATGAACTTTATCAAAGCAAAAAGCACCGTAGATTCACTACGCAACGAACCCCGCACCCCCGGCTATGCGCTGCTGAACCTGAACGGCAGCTATAACTGGAAGATGATGACCCTGACAGCAGGGATCGATAACGTGCTCAACCAAGCTTACTACATGCCCCTTGGGGGTATTCTGACATCCGACATAAAAAACGGTCGCATGCCCATGCCGGGTATGGGGCGGTCTTTTAACGTCAGCCTTGCCGCCACATTCTAATTTTTTGGCAGTCGTCCACATACAAAAATACCGTGCGCTCCATCAGCGCACGGTATTGTTCAAACCTGATTATAACATCAGACGCTTTTAGTATGCCGACGGGCTGTGCAGGCTGGATACCAGCTTGATGATCGTATGTGCCCGCAAAGCAGCAGGGCCACCCTCCGTGCCGTAACCCGAATCCTTGACCCCACCAAACGGCACTTCCGGCACGCCAATACCATGGTGGTTAATGGCCACCATACCGGCTTCCAGCTTTTCGCCCAGCAGACGCCCTGTTCGTTCGCAACGCGTATACACATACGCTGCCAGACCGTAAGGCAGGCGGTTGGCTTCCTTGATCGCATCTGCCAGTTCGGAAAACTCATCCATAATGGCAATCGGGCCAAACGGTTCTTCCTGCATCACCCGCATATCCAGCGTGGGCTTGAGCACCAGTGTCGGGGGGAAGAAAAAGCCCTTGTTGGGTAACGCGGTATCAGGCTGCCACAGTTCCGCCCCTCTGGCACGGGCATCATCCACCAGTTCCGTCAACGCCTTGACACGGCGTTCGTTAATAAGAGGCCCCATGGTTACCCCCGCGTCCAGCCCACGGCCAATTTTAAGCGCGCTCATCTGGGCCTTGAACTTTTCAATAAACGCGGCGGCAATGTCCCTGTGCAGCAAAAAGCGGGTGGGGGCTATGCACACCTGCCCCGCATTACGGAACTTGGCAGCAGCCACACGCTCGGCCGCCTGATCCAGATCCGCGTCACGGCAGACAATAACCGGGCCATGACCACCCAGTTCCATGGTCACCGGCTTCATCTGTCCACCGGCCAGTGCTGCCAGATGCTTGCCCACAGGGGTGGAACCGGTAAAGGAAATCTTACGCACCACGGGATGGGCGATCAGATACTCCGAAATTTCCGCTGGTGTGCCATAAACCAGAGACACGGCCCCGGCGGGAATACCCGCATCACAAAAACAGCGGATAAGCTCGGCCGGAGAAGCCGGGGTATCTTCAGGGGCTTTGACAATAACGCCACACCCGGCACCAAGTGCGGCCCCCAGCTTGCGGGCAATCTGGTTAATGGGGAAATTCCACGGCGTAAAAGCAGCCACCACACCAATGGGGCGGTGCAGTACACGCTGTTCAACATCTGGCACGCGCGCGGGCACCAGTTCGTCGTTCAGGCGGCGGCCTTCTTCACCAAAATATTCAATAACACCAGCGGCTGCGTTAATTTCGATCACGGCCTGCGCCAGAGGTTTACCCTGTTCGCGGCTCATGATCCGGCCAATGGTGTCCGCACGCTCACGCAGCAGGTCGGCCGCCTTGCGCATGATTACGTAACGGTCCCATGCACTCAGGTTCCGCCATGCGTCATAACCCACAGCGGCACCGGCCACCGTTTTATCCAGATCAGCAACAGAGGCATGGGCAACCCTGCCAATAAGCTCGCCACTGGCAGGGTCCAGAATGGGGAGTGTACGACCATCAGCCGCATCCTGCCATTGTCCTGCGATCAGAAGCTGGGTGTTGATTGGTGTCTCTGACATATGCATCTCTCAGCCAAAATGAACGGGTGCGTTGATAACCCGGTTATGCCCACACAAGCATCAGCCACTCACCATCTTCCGCCCGAGTGCGCAAGAGGCCCGCTGCATTTTACGCCCAGCGCTGGCACGCCCGCAAAAAAAAGCCAGCAGCATAATGGCAGATCACACGCAGCCGGGCAAACCTCCGCCTGCCATCTGGCCCCATACCGTAACTAGGCTCAGGACTCATTCTTTAAGATAGAAGATGAAGCTTGCTGCGATATGGATTGCGGACATGAAGGTGTGAGCGCAACGGTCATATCTGGTCGCAACACGTCGCCA
>NZ_JARDYK010000013.1:0-49132 GCF_029069195.1 Acetobacter fabarum | reverse complement strand
CGGGTGGTCTGCATCGGGGGATCTGGCGGCGGCAGCGGCTTCTGCTGCGCGCATGCTGTCGCGCACCGTGGCAGGGTCAACCTCGGACACCAGAGGGCCGGAATTGCCCATACGCCTGCGGTCCTGCTCCAGCTGCGTCTCCGCATTCTGCGCAAATGAGGCCGCAGGCAGCAGAACACCCGCAACGCTTACAGACTGGCATAAAAGCGCCAGACGCCACCGCATGCGGACTGTTTTCTGTAAAAAAATCATGACATCAAGCCTGTTTTCCCCACCCCGGAGTGAGGCGTGCTGTTGAATGAAATATGCCTGTGGGAAAAAAGACGGTCAGGGATAAAGTCGCATGGTCGAACATCCACCTCCGGCACCCCCGTCCGGCGATCAGGGCATGAGCGGCAACGGCAGGTCTCCTGACTTGCGGATCAACGCATCTGGCTCAACCTTCCCGGTTGCAGGGCAACCAGTGGCAGCGATGCAGAGCGCCGCTCAAGCCAGATACTCTCCGCCTACAGTTGCGGGGGCAGTCGCCGACTGATCTCCCGCGCAGGGAGAATACGGCATTCCCTTTTATTCCGCTTGCGCGGGACCGTTGACTATAATCGATTGCGCCATAGCCCATATTTTACCCGATTTGCAATGCAAAACCCCACCGTCTTCCCCTGTTGCTCCCGCACCGCCAAAAGCAAACAGAAGGCAGGTGCTTGCTTTTTGGGCCATTTACCCTCCAATGGCGGACCAGCCTCCCCCGGACATGACCCAGCACACCAGACCATGGACCCACGCTACCGCATCCCCCCCCTGTCCGCCCTGAACGCCTTTGTCACCTTTGCCCGCACGGGTGGCATCCGGCGGGCGGCCATGGAGCTGCGCGTGGACCACGCAGCCATCAGCCGCCATATCCGCGATCTGGAAGTCTCGCTCGGGATCACCCTGCGTGACAAGACCACGGGTGGGCTGTCCCAGGCAGGCCAGACCTATTACGACCGCATAGCTCCCCTGCTGGAAGGGCTGGCCACCGCCACGGCGGATATGCGCAACCGTGTAGCCCCCCTGACCGTGACCTGCGCACATGGGTTTGCCTACCACTGGCTGCTGCCCCGGCTTTACGCCTTTCGCAAATCGCACCCTCATATGGAAGTCCAGCTCCGCTCGGTGGATGCCAGTGCGGCCTTCCACCTGAGCGGCGTGGAATCCACCAACCATGCCCAGATCGGCTATGTACGCGATGGCAGCACAACGCCGGAACCGCGCACCATCAGACACATGGCCATTGCCCGGCCACCGGTTTTTCCCGTGGCTTCCCCCCAGTGCATTCAGGCCATTGGTGGCCAGCCCCACACAACCGAGGACCTGCTGGACGCCCCCCTGCTGCATGAAGGGGACGATACGGAATGGCGGCGCTGGTTTGCAGCGCAGGGGGTCCATGCCACCATCATTCCCACCGCAGGCAGGCTATGGCAGGCCCATATTACGCTGGCGGCCGCCCGTGCGGGGGAAGGCATAGCCCTTGGCAACCCGTTCCTGCTTGGGGATGACCTGCTGAGCGGACGGCTGGTGCGCGTGCAACCTACACAGACCCCGCTCAAGGCTACCCCGCTGGGCGCCTACGTGCTGCGCGCCTCTGAACAGGCATGGGAAAAACCTTCCCTGCGCACCTTCCGCCTCTGGCTGATGGAACAGGTTGCACAGGAGACAGACACGCCCCTGCCCCCTCCGGGGTAAGCCACCAGAAGGAGCGGTTTTGCACCGAACGGCTGGGTGTTGATTTTTCATCACCACTCATGCACCAAAAAAACGCCTCCCCGCGTGCAATAAAACCACTTACGGAACAAACTGTTTGTCCCGCCCCAAGCACAGGCCGGACCATATGACCGCCAACCGGAGCCAAACCTGAAATGAGCACCACCAACAAAGACCTGCTGGCCCGCCGTAACAACGCCGTGCCGCGCGGGGTTTCCACTTCCACCCCCGTTTTTGCCGACCGGGCCGAAAACGCGGAGCTGTGGGATGTGGAAGGCCGCCGCTACGTTGACTTTGCAGGCGGTATTGCCGTGCTGAACGTGGGTCACCGCCACCCCAAGGTGATGGCTGCGGTGGCAAAGCAGCTCGAACGCTTTACGCACACGGCGTTTCAGGTTTCGGCTTACGAATCCTATATTGAACTGGCCGAAAAGCTGAATGCGCGCGCGCCCTTTTCCGGCCCGGCCAAGACCATTTTCTTTACCACCGGGGGGGAAGCAACCGAAAACGCGGTCAAGATCGCCCGTACTGCCACCGGCCGCAATGGCGTAATCGCCTTCTGCGGCGGGTTCCATGGCCGCACACTGCTGGCTTCGGCCATGACCGGCAAGGTGCTCCCCTACAAGGCTCCGTTTGGCACGCTGCCGGGCGAAGTGTACCATGTGCCTTTCCCCGACCATGACATTACGGTGGAAGACAGCCTGAAAATGCTGCACTTCCTGTTTGCAGCTGATATTGCCCCCAGCAATGTCGCCGCCATTATTATTGAACCCGTGCAGGGTGAAGGCGGGTTCCGCGTTGCTCCCCCGGCCCTGCTCCGGCACCTGCGCGCCCTGTGCGACCAGCACGGCATTAAACTGATTGCCGATGAAGTGCAGAGCGGCTTTGGCCGGACCGGCAAGCTGTTTGGCATTGAACACTCCGGCGTGGAGCCGGACCTGATCTCCGTTGCCAAATCCCTTGCCGGTGGCCTGCCACTCTCTGGCGTTATTGGCCGTGCGGACCTGATGGACAGCGTCCCCCCCGGCGGTCTGGGCGGCACCTACGCAGGCGCACCTCTGGCCTGCGCCGCAGCCCTTGCCGTGCTGGACGTGATTGACGAGGAAAAACTACTCGACCGCGCCAACGCCATGGGCGAGCGCCTCAAAGCCCGCATGACCGCATGGCACAAGCGCACGGACATGCTGCCCATCAGCACGCCACGCGGTCTGGGCGCCATGATCGCCTTTGACATCCTTGAACGCCACGCAGGCGTGGAACAGCGGGCAGGCTTTGCCTCCAAGCTCTGCGCCAAGGCATGCGAAAAAGGGCTGATCCTGCTGGCCTGCGGTGTGCAGGGGGCAACCATCCGTATCCTGACCCCCCTGACCGCATCCGATGCACTGCTTGATGAAGGGCTGGACATTATTGAACAGATCCTGATCGAAGAAGCCAAAGCCTGATCAATCCCCCTTTCCGGGCCTGAACCTGCTAAAAGGCGACTCTCCATCCCCCACGGGGGCGTGGGGGTCGCCTTCTTCTTTGGCAAGGTCATAGTCAGGCCATGATTCTCCATCAGGATAAAAAAGAATTTAAACTGATGGAGGGCACATGCATGACCGCGTTTGCAGCCTACTGGCTAGCCCTAAAAGCATGGCTGGCCACGCTCCGCGCACCACCCGTTCTGGCGGGTCCATAACGCAAACCACTACGGCGTATCGTCAGTTAAGCCTGAAAATACCGTCTGGCCTGCACACTCCCCCCCTTTTTTCCATGCAGCACCCGCCCGCTTTCAGCCCGCGACATGCTGTTTGTGCCGCGCGCACCTGATTGCAAAAGATGGTTTTTGACCCGGCTATTTCTGCCTGCTGCAAGTATCTGAACCGGAACGGATGTACGGTGTAAATACTGCTTCCTATAGAATACCTGAATGATCCCTGCATACATGCAGGCAAAATACGGCATGAGCACTGCAACATTCGGGCCGGGACTTTAAAACTAATTGTTCTATAATTTTATTAAAATACGCATAGCACACGCAAATTTCACATTACGATAAACTATAAATACTTAAATTGACAAAATTATGAAAAATGTCTTTATTTGTTAACGAAAACATAACCATATCGTTATTTGATGAAAACTTACGTTATATTACATGATCGGAACAAATATTTGTATTGTTTTCCGCCTCTGCATTGTTTAATTGATTTCTATCAATTTCCATATTTGCAGGCCATGTTATCGCTCCCCTCTTAGGTTAACAGCACGAGCTTGAAAGGTCATCCAGATGCCGATTCAGGAAAAGCCAGCCTCGCATGATGTCAACGCCGACCTCTATGCGACCAGATCTGCGGGAATCACGGTTCCCAAATTCCGCTTTCCCAAAGGCGAGATGCGCCCCGACGTGGCTGAAGCCCTCATCCGCGATGAACTGTTCATGGATGGGAACGCACGCCAGAACCTGGCGACCTTCGGGCAGACGTGGATGGAGCCGGAAATCCATCGCCTGATGGATCTGGCCATCGACAAGAACATGATCGACAAGGACGAATACCCCGCAACAGCGGAGATCGAACGACGTTGTGTCAGCATCTTGGCCGATCTGTGGAACGCACCCGACCTCAACCGCTCCATCGGCTGTGCCACCATTGGCTCCAGCGAAGCCGCCATGCTGGGTGGCCTTGCCCTGAAGTGGCGCTGGCGTGAAAAAGCCAAGGCTGCCGGACGCCCCACCGACCGCCCCAACATTGTAACCGGCCCCGTGCAGGTCTGCTGGCACAAGTTCGCCCGGTATTTTGATGTTGAAATCCGTGAAATTCCGCTTGAGCGGGACCGGATCAGCATGAATGCCGAGGAAGTGCTCAAGCGCGTCGATGAAAACACAATTGGCGTCATGCCCACCTTTGGCGTGACCTTTACCTGCCAGTATGAGCCAGTTGCCGAAATTGCAGCAGCGCTTGACAAACTGCAGGCCGAAACCGGGCTGGACATTCCAATCCATGTTGATGCGGCATCAGGCGGCTTTACGGCTCCGTTCAAAGAGCCGGACATGGAATGGGACTTCCGCCTGCCCCGCGTCTGCTCCATTAACGCGTCTGGCCATAAGTATGGTCTTGCTCCGCTGGGCGTGGGCTGGGTTGTATGGAAAGACAAGTCCGACCTGCCCGATGACCTGATTTTCTGGGTCAACTACCTTGGCGGCAACATGCCCACATTCGCGCTGAACTTCTCCCGCCCGGGTGGTCAGATCATTGCGCAGTATTATCTGTTCCTGCGCCTTGGCCGTGAAGGATACCGCCGTCTTCTTGACAACATGTACGACACCGCCGGACATATTGCACAAGAGATCGTCAAAATCGGGCCGTTCCACCTGTTTTTTGACGGGGACAGCAAAAAGGGCATTCCCGGCGTGTCGTGGACACTCAAGGGTAATCCGGGCTGGTCGCTTTTTGACCTCTCCGACCGTCTGCGCACACGGGGCTGGCAGGCTGCGGCCTATACAATGCTGCCCAACATTACCGATGTTGTGGTCATGCGCGTTCTGGTCCGCCACGGCTTTACCCGTGACATGGCCGACCTGTTCCTTGAAGATGTCAAACGCTCCATTGACTATCTGGAAGCCCACAAACCCGCGGCCCCCCTTGGGACGGAAGGGCATAAAACGCCACACCATGCGTTTTTAAAAAATGCACTCCCCGCCAAGACTCCGTAACACCGGCCCTTATCGCGTTTAGTATCTGATAAAACTGCCACGCTCTTTGTTAGAACGTGGCAGTTTTTTGCATTTCATCCTAAACCTTTTCCCGGAGCATTCCCCTGCCATGGCATGGATTGAAACTGTACTGAAAACCTACCCCCCGATTGCAGTCTTCATAGCCCTGGCCTTTGGCTACTGGTTCGGCAAGTTCAACTATCGCGGCCTTGGGCTTGGCGCTGTCACATCCACGCTGATTGCAGCCGTTGCGATCGGGCAGTTCAACATCCCGATCTCGCCCATGGTGGGTTCCTTTTTCTTTCTGCTCTTTCTGTTTGCAGTCGGTTATGGCGTGGGACCGCAATTTGTGCGCGGTCTGGCAAAAGACGGTCTGAAGCAGGCTCTCTTTGCCGTTGTGGTCTGTCTGTTATGCCTTGGCTCAGCTTGGCTGGCGGCCCGCCTTGCCGGGTATAACGCGGGCACCGCTGCTGGCCTTTTTGCCGGGTCCCAGACCCTGTCCGCCTCCATGGGGCTGGCGACAGACAGCATCAACCAGCTTGCCATCAGCGTGGAAGAAAAACACCACCTGCTCAACGAAATGCCGGTCGCCTATGCGGTCACCTATCTGTTTGGTACGGTTGGTTCCGCCATTATTCTTGCACTCCTTGGGCCAAAACTGCTGCGCGTGGACCTTGCTAAGGAATGTGCGCAATATGAGGCCAGCATGGGGGGCATGGACCATAATGGCAGCGGCAATCTGGCCTGGCATCCATACGAAATCCGCGCTTTTCAGGTTGGAGAGTCCACTGCGGTCAGCGGTCAGACTGTCTCGGAGATCGAACATCTCTTTCCCCACGGCGGAGTTTTTATCGAGCGCCTGCGCCGGGGCTCGCAGGTTATGGCGGCCAAAGGGGATATGGTGGTCAAAACCGGAGATGTTTTAGCCATCACCGGCTCCCGCCATATTCTGATCGACATTATTGGTGCTCACGCCAAGGAAGTGGACGACCGGGAGCTGCTTTCCATCCCCATGGAAGGCATCGATATTTTTATCACCAGCCGCACGATCAGTGGAAAAACGATTGCTGAAATTTCCAAAATGCCAGAAGCCCACGGTGTTTTCCTATGCCGGATTACACGCGGACTGACTGGTGAGGAAATTCCTCTACTGCCCAAAACCGTTGTACAACGTGGGGATGTTCTCTCCGTCAGCGGGCGCACTGCGGACACAACCATTGCCGCCAAGGCATGGGGGCGGGTAGATCGACCCGGCAGTGTTACGGATGTCATGACCCTGGCGCTCGCCATTACCATCGGCTGCCTTGTTGGTGCGGTCACCATTCACATCGGGTCCATCCCCCTTACACTCTCAACGGCTGGCGGCGCACTGATCGCAGGGCTGATTACAGGCTGGCTCCGCTCCATCCACCCGACCTTTGGCTACATTCCCACCTCAACCGTCTGGTTCATGAACTCGGTGGGACTGAACGTCTTTATCGCGGGTGTGGGCATTGCATCTGGCCCAACCTTTGTAGCCGGGCTTGAAAATCTGGGCGCGGGAATATTCCTGTGGGGTATGTTCGCAACAACACTCCCGCTTGTTCTCTCCATCTTCATCGGTAAATATCTGTTCCGCTTCCACCCCGCCATTCTGCTTGGCGCCTGCGCTGGCGCGCGCACAACCACTGCGGCACTGGGCATGATTAACGAGATCGCTCACAGTCAGGTGCCCACTCTTGGCTATACCGTAACCTACGCCGTAGGGAACACGCTACTGACCATCTGGGGCATGGTGATTATTCTCCTCATGACATAAAGGGCCACCACGCCACCAAAAATCAGGTGGGGGCTGCCTTGTCAGTCAGGATCTGATGCATTCCTGGCTGACAAGGCTATGATGCCGACAAACTGATTGATCGGCTGACAGAGCGCGGGATTACTCCGGTTATCCCGCCCCAAAGCAACAGAACGGCCCTACGGGTAACTAACTTCACTCTCTATAGGGTGCGTAATCCAATCGAGCGATTCTTCAATAAACCCAAGCAGTTTCGCGCCATCGCAACCCGCTACGATAAACTGAAAATCGACCTTCCTCTCGGGCTCGGTGGATAAAGATTGACATCCCTTTCGTCCCGGTTCGACAATACCGCGAGTTTTTCAAACCAGCAGAGAGGCGGGGCATTCCCTATGTCTTCTTCCATTTCAAATCTGGGCGGCAGCAGTGCTGCCAGCAATCTGTTTGGCACGTCCTCTTCCAGCGGTACGGCCCCGGCCCCGGGCTCTTCCTCCGCTTCGGGGAGTGGTGGCTCTTCTGCCTCATCCGGCACAAGCACCAGCCAGACATTTAATGCCGATGGGTCCATTACAACCATCGTCAAGGATGCCAACGGGAATATCCTTTCCAAAACCACAACGGGTGGTTCTTCGGGTTCAGCCTCAAACTCCGCACAGAACGACACCAGCGGGCTGGACACCTTCGCCTGAATCATGGGCGAAAAAAAATCGGCCTGCCTTGCGGAGTCCATAAAAAAAACCCCGCCCTTTCCATACCGGAGGGCGGGGTTTTTTATGGGTCGGGCTTATCCGGACTTATTTTTTGTCATCATCCGTAAAACCGTTACGAATATCGTGCCCGACGGCGGTGCTGGTGTTGCCAATTTTCTGGCCAGTGCGCTCGCCCCACCTGCCCACATCATGCGCTGCATCCGTGGTGCCGGTTTTGGTTTTGTCCCATGCTTTTTCCGTCCCGGACTTTGTCTTGTCCCAGACCTTTTCCGTACCAGTTCTGGTTTTATCCCAGACCTTGTCCGTATCGACTTTGGTCTTGTCCCAAGCCCTGTCGGTGCCAGTTTTGGTTTTGTCCCATGCTTTTTCCGTTCCCTGACGGGTGGAATTCCATGCCTTTGTCAGAGCGCCCTCTTCCGCATGCACAGGGGCTGCGGGCAGGCTTACAGCAAATACGGCGGCACCCACCATGGTCATTAAAGCAGTAGCAAACGACTGCTTGGTCATTGGATCATTCCTTCTCAAATATCCTGTCACGTCTCTTGCGTTCTTCGGGTCTGAAGCCCCTTTGTGGCAAAAAAAAGCCCCCAATCTGGAATCAGAAAGACGTGATCCCGCTGGGCATGCTGTCCAGTGCCGCCTGCAAAATATAGGCTGCGGCCAGTTTATCCACCGCTTCCGCCCGCTTTGCGCGTGACAGATCGGCCTCCTGTATGAGCATCCGGTTAACCGCGGAAGAGGACAGGCGCTCATCCCACAGGCAGGTGGGCAGGCCGGTTTGGGCCGACAGGTCCATGGCCCAGTCCCGGCTGGCCTGCGCCGCCGGACCAAACGACCCGTCAAGCGAGAGGGGAACCCCCACAACCAGCCCCGCCACTCCATGCTCCTGCGCAACAGCGCGGATAAAAATAGCCATCTGCCCCAGTTTTCCGCGCTTTACGGTCTGGAAGGGGGAGGCCACCATACGGGACACATCAGACAGCGCCAGCCCTACCTGTTTGCGCCCGGGGTCTATGCCCAGAAGGCGGGCATGTCTGGGCAGGGTGGCAGCTAATTGGGGAAGAGTGAGAAGAGTCATGCCCATGGTATGTTGCCTTCCGCGCGATTATGCTAGGTGCAATTCTCTATTCAGACTGAAGAAAGAGGGGCCCACTCTCATGTCGCTAGACCTTGCGACCACCCGACGCATCGCAAAACTGGCCCGTATAGGGCTTGAGGAAAACGAGCTGGAGGCCACGCGCCAGAAGCTTAACGGCATTCTGGGCTGGATTGACCAGCTTGCCGAAGTGGATGTTACGGGTGTGCCGCCCATGGTGGGAACAGAAACCGAAACCCTGCGCCAGCGTGAAGACAGGGTGACCGATGGCAACTGCCGTGATGCCCTGCTGGCCTGCGCGCCCGAAACATCTGGCCCCTTTTATACCGTACCCAAGGTGGTGGAATAATGCTGACCGGTCTTACCCTAACCGAAGCCCGCGCAGGGCTTGCCGCCCGCAAGTTTTCCGCACGGGAACTGGCGCAGGCTCACCTGGACGCCATTGGCCGCCTGAACACCACCCTTAACGCCTACATTACCGTCCTGCCCGAAGCCGACGTACTGGCCAGTGCGGATGCCGCAGATGCCCGCTACGCAGCAGGCACGGCCGGCATTATGGACGGCCTGCCCATTGGCGTAAAAGACCTGTTCTGCACCAAGGGCGTACGCACCACGGCCGCCAGCAAGATGCTGGCCGACTTTGTGCCCTCGTATGAGAGTACGGTCACCGCCAACCTGCTGAACGCAGGAGCCGTGTTCCTTGGCAAGACCAATCTGGACGAGTTCGCCATGGGCTCGGCCAACATCAACTCGGCCTTTGGCCCGACGACAAACCCGTGGAAGCGCACGGGGGACGAGGCAACCGCCCTTGTGCCCGGCGGCTCCTCCGGCGGCTCCTCCGCAGCAGTTGCCGCTGGCATGGCGCTGGCCGCAACAGGGACAGATACGGGTGGCTCCATCCGCCAGCCCGCCGCCTATTGCGGGATTGTCGGCCTTAAACCCACCTATGGCCGGTGCAGCCGCTGGGGCACCATTGCCTTTGCCAGTTCGCTCGATCAGGCAGGCCCCATGACCCGTAGCGTGGCCGATGCCGGGCTGATGCTGGAAGCCATGGCGGGTTTTGACGCAAGGGACAGCACTAGTTCCAACCGCCCCGTGCCCGAATTCCACAAGGCCGTGGGCAAAAGTGTCAAGGGCCTGCGCGTTGGCATTCCCGCTGAATACCGCGCGCCCGGCCTGCCAGCCGAGATTGTGGCCATGTGGGAACAGGGCATCGCATGGCTGAAGGCCGCAGGGTGTGAGGTGGTGGATGTCTCCCTCCCCCACACGCGTTACGGGCTGACCACCTACTACATTATTGCCCCGGCCGAATGTTCCTCCAACCTTGCACGGTATGACGGCGTCCGCTTTGGCCTGCGCAAGGATGCACCCTCGCTCGATGGTGTGTACGAAGCCACGCGCGCAGCAGGCTTCGGGCAGGAAGTGCGCAACCGTATTCTCATGGGCACCTATGTTCTGTCCGCCGGGTATTACGATGCGTATTACCTGAAGGCGCAGAAGGTCCGCACCCTGATCAAACGTGACTTTGAAAACGCTTTTGAAAACGTGGACGTGCTGCTGACCCCCACCGCCCCGTCCGCTGCTTTTGCGCAGGGCGAAAACATGGACGACCCGGTGCAGATGTACCTCAACGACATCTTTACCGTGCCTGCCAGCATGGCCGGTGTGCCCGCACTTTCCGTTCCCGTAGGGCTGAACGATGCCGGACTGCCGCTGGGGCTACAGGTTATCGGCAGACATTTTGATGAAGAAACCGTGCTGTCCATTGGCGGCGCACTGGAAGCGGCGGCAGGCTTTACGCACACGCCATCCATCCATGCGGGAGCAGGCGCATGAGCTACACGATTGAAGGCCGCACCGGCACGTGGGAAATTGTGGTCGGTCTGGAAGTCCACGCACAGGTTATCAGCCATTCCAAGCTGTTCTCGGGTGCATCCACCACCTTCGGAGGAGAGCCCAACACACAGGTCAGTCTGGTGGATGCCGCATTCCCCGGCATGCTGCCCGTGATCAACCACGAATGTGTGGCGCAGGCCATCCGCACAGGGCTGGGGCTTAACGCACAGATCAACCTGTTCAGCCGGTTTGACCGCAAGAACTATTTTTACGCCGATCTGCCTCAGGGCTACCAGATCAGCCAGTTCGAGTACCCCATTGTAGGCAAGGGCACCATCAGCATCGAACTGCAGAATGGGGATGTGCGCGAAATCGGCATTACCCGCCTGCACCTTGAGCAGGATGCGGGTAAGCTGCTGCATGATCAGGACCCCACAAAATCCTTTGTGGACCTCAACCGCTCCGGCGTGGCCCTGATGGAAATCGTGAGCGAGCCTGACATCCGTGAACCCGAGGAAGCCGGGGCCTACCTGCGCAAGCTGCGCCAGATCCTGCGTTATCTCGGCACCTGCGATGGCAACATGGAAGAAGGCTCCATGCGCGCGGACGTAAACGTATCGGTCCGCAAGGCGGGGGAACCCTTCCGCACACGCTGCGAGATCAAGAACGTCAACTCCATCCGCTTTGTCATGCAGGCCATTGAGGTGGAAGCCGCCCGTCAGGTGGAAATCTGGGAAAACGGAGGACAGGTGGATCAGGAAACCCGCCTGTTCGACCCCAGTCGGGGCGAAACCCGGACCATGCGCTCCAAAGAAGATGCGCATGACTACCGTTACTTCCCCGACCCTGACCTGCTGCCACTGGTGCTGGAACAGGCGTGGGTGGACGAGCTGGCCACCAGGCTGCCCGAACTGCCCGATGCAAAACGCGCGCGCTTTCAGGCTGAATACGGCATTGCCTTCTACGATGCCGGGGTGCTGATAGCCGAGCAGGCCGTCGCCGACTATTACGAGGCTGCCGCCCATGGACGGGACGGCAAGCTGGCGGCCACATGGGTTATGGGCGACCTGTTTGCCGCCCTCAACCGTACCGGCAATACAATCGAAACCAGCCCGGTCAGTGCAGCGGCTCTGGGCAAGATGCTGGACCTGATTGCGGACAAGACCATTAACGGTAAAATTGCCAAGGAAGTCTTTGAAGACATGGTGGAAACGGGCGAAAGCCCCGATGCTATCGTGGAAAAGAAGGGCCTGCGGCAGGTTACCGATACGGGTGCAATTGACGCAGCCATTACCGCCGTTCTGGAAAAACACCCCGACAAGCTGGCCGAGTACCGCTCTGGCAAAGACAAACTGTTCGGCTTTTTTGTGGGACAGGTGATGAAGGAAACCAAGGGCAAGGCCAACCCGGCCATGGTGAACGAAGCCCTGAAGACCCATCTGGACGCGTAAAAACGACCAGATAAAAAATAACACCAAATTACGCATCTGGGGGTTTGACGGAACGCGCCAAACCCCCTAAAAGCAGCGATGCAAACGTCGTGTCTGCACTCTTCGGCGGAGGGGTGGCCGAGAGGCTGAAGGCGGCGGTTTGCTAAACCGTTATACGATGTCAAGTCGTATCGTGGGTTCGAATCCCATCCCCTCCGCCAAAGCAAATTCCCTTAAATTCTCATGTGCTACCGTAAACCTTGATGTTCAGGGCTTTGTTGTGTTTGCTTTCTTACAGGCGGTCATGCAATGCCATCATAGTAAGTTTAGAGTCTGAATGTTTATTATCCCATTCCTTATTCTGGTCATGGCGCTGACAGACATAGCAGGCTGCCAACTGGCCGGACTCCATTTTACCGGCTTTACAAAACCTTTTCTTACTTGCCTTGCTCTCTCCCCCATCGCGCTTTTTTATACCTTCCTGCGGCCCAGTAAAATAATTGTGGAATCCATTCTTTACGTTCAGGCGTGGGTTCTTTTCTCCGTATTTGGGGCCATCCAGTCCTATCTTGTCTGCACGCTCGGATGGCCAGCAATCGATAACACCCTGATAACCCTGGACCGCCTTGCCGGGTTTGACTGGCAGGCATTTTTTGGTTTTGTGCGGTCTCACTCCATTTTGTATAATTTGCTGGCCCTGTTTTACAGTACTCTCCTTATTCAGATTATTATCAATATTCTTATATTTTCTTTTTCAGGAGACAAAAAAAGAAATAAAGGAATGTTATTATCTTCCATTATAGCCATATTCATTACAAGTTTTATTGTTTTAATATTTCCGTCTCTTGGACCTTTTTATTCATTTGGGTATTACAGCAGCGGTGTACCGGGAAGTCATTATGTTTATACCATTCTAGCGCTGAGAGACGGCGTCGCGCCTCATGCGCTCTCACTCGACCATATGGAAGGCGTGTACAGTTTTCCATCCTACCATGTTGTTCTTGCTATTATTTTTACTTATTACAACCACAACTTACGCAGCTTTTACCCTTTTGCTGCGGTCAACTGCATTATGGCTATATCCACCATTCCCATAGGCGGGCATTACCTGATGGATATCCTCGGTGGAGCGCTTGTGGCCTGCATCGCCATTCCTCT
The DNA here is from genome assembly GCF_029069195.1 of Acetobacter fabarum. Classification (GTDB taxonomy): domain Bacteria; phylum Pseudomonadota; class Alphaproteobacteria; order Acetobacterales; family Acetobacteraceae; genus Acetobacter; species Acetobacter fabarum_A. Next base: position 35,691 of record NZ_JARDYK010000013.1, on the reverse strand, counting down.
GGCTCATAAACTGACCTGAACGTCCGGCCCATGCTTTTGCCTGCATAACGAACAGGCTGCATATACCCGCTTCTTTTCACCTTACAGGCTTTGCAGATTATACAGCCTCCGGTACAGGCCCCCTTCCTGCTGGATAAGTTGAGCATGGGGGCCGTCCTCCACAATCTGACCATGCTCAAACACCAGTATGCGGTCCAACCCGACAACGGTGGAAAGGCGGTGCGCCACAATCAGCACCGTACGGCCTTCCATCAGCCGTTCCATGGCTTCCTGCACCAGTGCTTCGGATGCGGAATCCAGACTGGCGGTGGCTTCATCCAGCACCAGAATACGGGCGTCCGCCAAAAAGGCGCGGGCTATGGCCACACGCTGGCGCTCCCCGCCCGAGAGCTTGATACCCCGCTCGCCCACCAGTGTTGCGTAGCCTTCGGGCAGGCGTTCTATAAAATCCGCCGCATTGGCCAGACGGGCCGCCTGCGCAATCTGTTCGGGCGTGGCATCTGGCCTGCCATAGGCAATATTCTCGGCCAGCGAGCGATGGAACAGAACCGGCTCCTGGGGCACAAGCGCAATCTGGCGGCGCAGGTCAGACTGGCGCACAACCTGCGTATCCACACCATCGACCAGAACACGACCGCTTGTTTGCGCGTATAACCGCAAAAGCAGCTTGGTAAACGTGGACTTTCCCGACCCCGAAGGCCCGACCAGCCCCACCCGGCTACCCGGTGCAATATGCACCGACAGGTCGGTAAAAAGGGGCGTCTGCTGCCCCGGATACTGGAATGTAACGTGTTCGAACGCAATGTCGCCGTACGTCACATGCAGTTCGACCGGCTGCGCGGGGTCTGCAACACCTGCGGGAGTACGCCAGAGCAGAAGCAGTTCCTCCATCTCGTTAACCGAGCGCTGCACGACCGAAACCTGCTGCCCGATCTCGCGCAGGTAGCCCTGAACCAGAAAGGTCATGGTCAGCACATAAGCCACATCCCCCGGTCCTGCACGGCCCCTGCACCACAGCCAGATCGCCGCCGCCGCCAGAGACAGGCGCATGACCACCACGGCAGCGGCCTGCACGTTGGCGCTATCCGTGCCACGTACCCACATCCGTGCAGTTGCGCTGCGCCACTGGTCCAGTGTCCGGGCCAGATGGGCTTCCTCCCGCGCTTCGGCCCCGAATGCCTTGACCACGGCGTTGCAGGTCATCGCATCGGCAAGTGCAGCACCTACCTTGCTGTCTCCTGCATTGGCGGCCTGCGCGGAGGGAGCCACATAATACAGCGTTAAGGCGCAGGACAGCCCAACAAACAGCACCGACAAAACCCCCAGCAGCACCCCCATGGCAGGCCAGTGCCAGCCCAGCACAAGGGTTGTCAGCACCAGCAGGCAAAACTCGGGCAGCAGCATGAGCAGGAGCGTGTCGTCCAGCATATCCACAGCCCACATCCCGCGTGTGAGCCGCCTTACCGTGGAGCCTGCAAAGGTGTTGGCATGCCAGTCGGTGCTCAGGCGCTGCACATGTGCAAACGATTCCGTGCCGATTTTCTGCATGACCTGCGTGGTCAGCCGCGTAATGCCCAGATAGGCATAGCGTTTGGCCAGCACACTGCCAAACCCGCAGGCCGCAAGGGCTGCAAGCATCCACAGCGCATCTTCCAGCCGGGTGGACTGGCTGGCAGGTTCGGCTACATCGGCCACAAGCCGACCTGCGGCAAGGGGCATAAGCACATCTGCCAGCGTAGCCAGCAGAACCGTGCCTACGGTCACCGCCAGAGGCCGGGGAAAAGCCAGCCACAGACGCATGACAAAGCCCAGCACATCAACAAACAAAGACGTTTTCCGCGCAGCAGAGGCTGTGCTGGAAGCAGAAGTCACCATGACCCAAAAACCCGAAAAAAGCGTGTGCACCCACACTCACAACGCAGATGTTTAGCCTGTATCGTGACGGTGCGATATTGCGCAAACCCGCTCCGGCTGGAAAAATGGCCGTCCCGGCCCATTTGCAACAAGCAGCCCCATGCCCCCCAGAGCCCCCCGCAAGACCACCCGCCTCAAGACCAGCACGCAGCCAGCCCCAACGCCGGATACGCCCGCACAGGCTACGCCGGAGCCACAGGCCAGCGGCGGGCGCACGGCAAAACCAACCGCCAGCCCCAAAGCCCGGACTGCTCCCCAGACCGCCTTGCGAGACATGACAAAGGCGGAAGTCCAGCAGTTTCTCAATGACCTGTCCCGCGCATGGCCTGATGCCCGGACGGAACTGCACTACACAACGCCCTTTACGTTGCTGGTGGCTGTTGTGCTGTCCGCTCAGGCGACTGATGCCTCGGTCAACCGCGTAACCCCTGCCCTGTTTGCCGCAGCCCCCACCCCGCAGGCCATGACCGCACTGGGAGACGAGCAGGTGGGCCAGTTGATCCGCACCATCGGGCTATGGCGCAACAAGGCCAAAAACGTTGTGGAACTCTCCCGCCAGTTGCTGGCCGAGCACGGCGGGCAGATCCCCCACACGCGTGAGGCGCTGGAAAAACTGGCAGGTGTTGGCCGCAAAACCGCCAATGTGGTGTTGAATGTTGCCTTTAACCAACCCACGGTGCCCGTGGATACGCATGTGTTCCGCCTGGCCAACCGCTCGGGTCTGGGCCGTGGCCGCACGGTAGAGGCGGTGGAAAAAAAGCTGGAGGCGCGCATCCCGCTCCCCATGGTGCGCGACTCCCACCACTGGCTTATTCTGCAAGGGCGTTACGTGTGCAAGGCGCGCAAACCCGAGTGCTGGCGATGCGCGGCACAGCAGAGCTGCCTGTTCCCTGACAAGACCCCCCTGCCACGGCCCAAAGCCCCGCGCGCTACAGCCAGCCCTGCAATTCGCGCCGGACGAGTTTTTCCAGCAGACTGATGCTGGCGGGGCTGTCGTTCAGGCAGGGGACAAGGGTAAAGGACTCGCCGCCCGCCTTCATGAACTCCTCGCGCACTTCGTGGCCGATTTCGTCCAGCGTTTCCAGACAGTCCGCCATAAAGCAGGGGGTCACCACCGCAATACGCCTGATACCCTTTGCAGGCAGACCCGCAATAAAGGGGGCGGTATAGGGTTCCAGCCATCTGGTTGGTCCAAACCGGGACTGGAAGGTTATGGGCAAGGTGGCCTCATCCATCCCCAGTTCGGCGCGCAGGGCGGTTACGGTACGGGTACATTCCGCCAGATACGAATCGCCCTTGTCCACATACTGGCGTGGCAACCCGTGGAAGGAGGCCACCACCATCTGGAACGGCTGCTCCGCGTGTATCTGCTCCTCGCGGATGGAAGACGCCACGGCGGTAATAAAATCCGGATCATCGGGGAAGGACGGCACGGTGCGGATGGCAGGCTGGTTGCGCAGCGTCATCAGCACCCGGAAGAGCTGGTCATTGGCGGTGGCCGTAGTGGTCGCACTGTATTGCGGATACAGCGGCAGGCAAACAATACGGTCACATCCCTGCTCCATAAGCGAGCGGAGCGCCTGCGCCACACTGGGGCGACCATAGCGCATGCCCCATGCCACCGGCACGCCGTCGGCCTCAAACTGCCTGGCCAGTTTTTCACCCTGATGCCGGGTATAGGTGCGCAATGGGCTTTCGTTCCGCTCGGCATCCCACACACGGGCATAGGCGCGGCCACTGCGCGCGGGGCGGGTGGTCAGAATAACGCCCTGAAGCAGAGGCTGCCAGAACAGGGGAGACCCCTCGATCACCCGACGGTCGGACAGGAACTCGGACAGGTAGCGGCGCACGGCGCGGTACCCCGTACCCTCGGGCGTGCCAAGGTTAAGCAGCAGCACACCCGGCCTGCCACAACGGGGCTGGCCCTGAGCGGGCAGATGGGCCTGTGGCGGAATATGGTGGAAAACCATGCAACCTCTTTTTCTTTTTTATAGCCCGACCCGCACAAGCCACCTGACCGGGAGCTGTGCGCCAGAACACTCCGTCTTTTCATGCACGATGCAGGAAATTATGCCCTGTTGACATACATTTTTGCATAATTGATGGCAGCGATGCAGTTTTGGTCTGCGCAGCAGGCAACAAAAAGCCTTCCCCGACATCCTGATTGGAAAAGCGCTCCACGCGCGCGGCATACACAACCACATTCAGCGTAAAATGCGTGAACACATGCCTGACAGCACCCGCATTGTTCCACTGGGCGGCAACGGGGGCGTGGGCCAGAGCTTCGGCTTCGGTCCATGGCGTTGCACGCCACCCGGTACCAGGCAGCTCGGTCATGGCAGCCAGCAGGCCTGTCTCGGGGCGTTTGCGGAGCAGGACGTTCCCGGCACGGTCCATGACCATAAAATGCACTCCGTACCGCACAGGGCGTTCAGCTCTGGGGGTCTTGTGCGGCAAGGTGGCCGCCGTGCCCTGCGCATGCCCCTCGCAAACATCCTGCCAAGGGCACAACCCGCATGCAGGCTGGCGGGGAGAACACAAAGAAGACCCAAGATCAAACAGAGCCTGTGCAAAGTCGGACGGCCGGGCCTGGGCGGGAGCATCCGTATTCAGCCCACAGGCCAGTTGCGCCAGTGTTTTGCGGGCAGCGGGCAGCGGGTCCTGCACGTTGTACAGCCGGGCGGTCACACGCTCTACATTGCCATCCACCGGCACAACCGGCACGCCAAAGGCTATGGCCGCCACGGCAGCGGCTGTGTAGGCCCCAATACCGGGCAGGGCACGTAACCCATCTACCGTGCGGGGGAAGCCCCCAAGCGCCGCCACGGCCTGTGCGCACGCATGCAGGTTGCGCGCGCGGGAATAATAGCCAAGCCCGGCCCATGCTGCCAGCACGTCATCCCTTGGGGCATCTGCCAGCACCTGAACTGTTGGAAATCTCTCCACAAATCTGAGATAATACGGCCCCACAGCCTTGACCGTTGTCTGCTGAAGCATGATCTCGCTCAACCAGATGCGATATGGGTCTGGTACTTCCCCCTCCGTGCACCGCCATGGCAGGGTGCGGCGGTGTCGGTCATACCAGTGCAGCAGGGCGTGGGCGGGTGGCGTAATCACGGAGGCTGTTATGACGAAGGAACTTCATTCGGGCAAGGCGGATACCCCCGCACGGCAGGCCAGCCTTCCCTCCAAGCCCGCCACGCGCCCGCGCGCAAAAAAAGAAGCCCCCCCACCCCAGCCTCCGCGCCGTACCATGAAGGCCCGCACACTGGGGGCTCTGCTCCCCAATGTAACGGCTCCCGCCTTCCGCCGCCGCTCCCCCACCGGAGCGATGCTGTTTGCCCGCTGGGCAGATATTGTTGGCCCGGCCCATGCGGCTGTCACCACCCCGCGCAAGCTGAGCGCGGCCACACTGACCGTGGCCTGTACCGGCCCTGCCGCCATGGAACTGCAACATCAGGGGGACATGCTTGTGGCGCGGATCAACACATGGTGCGGAGAGCCGCTGGTCGCCCGGCTGCGCTTTGTGCAGGACCCCACGGCAGGCACCCGCCGCAGGCACCCGCCCCGCAAGGGAGCAACCCACACCTGCACCCTGCCTGACATGGCCGATGAGTCGCTGCGCATGGCGCTGGAGCGGCTGGGCACGGAAATTTTACAAACCCCGGTAAAAAAAACATAACAAAATTAAAGAGTTATTTCTTTTATTGTCATGGTTTTATGACAAAACTGCTTAGCGCTTGAAATTGACACATTATGGGTGTTCTAAGGCACCGCACTCAATGCGCAGTGGCGCAGTTGTGCAACAGTCAAGAGCAAAGCAGCCTCACTAACAGGATTAATGATTATGTTGCGTAAACCCGGCACCACGCCAGGGATTACTACCCCAGCCGCCCTGAAGACACTGCGGCAGCATGGGCCAGAAACCCTGTCCGACCTCCAGTTTCTGGAAAACTGGACAACCCGACCGAGCTACACCGCAGCCAGCGTGCTGCGCGCAGGCCAGATCCGCCGCACAAACCCGGCCCTTATGAACGACATAACCGCAAGCATGCGCCAGCACGGCAAATAGCTCCGGGCGCGGCACCCCGGGCAGCATGACAATTTGCATCTGCCCGCCCGAACGGGCACCATGTGGACCATGCTGCCATGTGTTTTTACCTATGCGGACCGGCGCATCTGGCGCAGGATATTCTCCCTTATCGCTTTAGGCGGACTGGCCGTGCTGTCCGCCTGCGCGGGACCGGGCAAAACATCGTACAATGCACCGGGGTCGGCCCTTAATCCGTGGGGGCCTTATATTCACGAAGCCTCGGACCGGTTTTCCGTGCCCCAGTCCTGGATCCGTGCTGTGATGCAGCAGGAATCGGGCGGTCACCAGTATATGAACGGACATCTCACCCGCTCCGTGCATGGCGCAGTCGGGCTTATGCAGATCAAGCCAGACACATACGCCCAGCTTGCGCAACGCTACCGCCTTGGGTCCGACCCCTATAACCCGCACGACAACATTATGGCCGGGACCGGCTATATCCGCGAGTTATACGACCGTTTTGGCTCGCCTGACTTTCTGGGCGCGTATAACTGTGGGCCACAGTGCATGGAAAACCACCGCTCTCGCGGGGCACCCCTGCCCGGCTACGCCCGCACCTACATGGCCGCCATTACCCCCCACCTGAACGACCCCGTACCCCCCGGCACCCTGCCCGCCCAGATGCAGCCCGGCCTGACGCCAGAGCAGATGCCCCCCATGCAGGTGGCCCAGAACACTCCGCAGCCCTATGGTCCCGCCAGCGCGCCTCCGCTGGAGAGCGACACGCTCCCCCCGCCTTCCGCCGGAGCAGACAGCCCCGCCACGACTGATGACACCACCACCATGCAGCCTGCAAACGACTCCACCCCACAACCCGCAGCCTACCAGCCCGCGGCTTACCGGAGCGTGCGTTCCCCCCCCCTTGCCGGGCCGGGCATTGTCTGGCGGTCTGCCGGAGCCGGGGGCAATGCCATTATCCAGATCGGGGCTTTTTCCACCCCGGCGCGGGCCATGCATGCCATTGCGCTGGCACGGCAATCCTCCCCGGCACTGAACCACGCCCTGAACCGGGTGGAAAAAATCACACCCGTGGGCCGAACACCCGTGTGGCGCACCCGGCTGGCGGGGCTCCCCTCCGGGCAGACAGACACCATATGCTCCGCCCTGCGCCAGCAGGGGCTTTCATGTATTGCCATAACGCCCTAGATATAGTTCGCGACCGTCACGTTTACCGTTTGCCAAACCTTCTTTTTACAGGGGGATACAAAAACATTTTTTTCTGACCGGCAGGAATACCCTGAATGTTCGTGACCGGTCCCTTGCTGGTAATTAACGGACTTCCTGCCCATGCTCACACCCCCCGACAATACAGGTGCCTCCCCCCACAACCCTTTGCTCCGTATTTTTCTGCTCGGGCATATGCGTGTTCTGTCCAGTACGGGGCTTTCGCTTTTACCTACAGGCACCAAGACCAAGGCGCTGCTGGCTATTCTGGCGCTCTCCAACCGACGCCCCGTTGCCCGTACACGGCTGGCCGAGCTTTTATGGAGCACACGCGCCCCCGAACAGGCACGCGCCTCCCTCCGGCAGGAAATCCACCGGCTGATGGATGTCCTTCACCCGCTTGGACCCGAGGTACTGGACGTACAGCGCCACACTCTGGCCATACGTCCCGGCCTGACCGACATTGACATCGAGCATGTGTTCCGCACCACACAGCAGACGGTCATGAGCCTGCCCGACCCCCTGCCCCCGCTGCTGGAAGACCTGAGCACCGTTGATCCGGGCTTTGCCGCATGGCTGGAAGAAGAGCGCAACCGCCTGCTTGACCACAAGACCGCACAGCTGGAAGCCCTGCTGGCCAACGCGGTCGAGCCTGCCACGGTCATGACTGCAACACGCAGGCTGCTCCGCCTGAACCCACTGAACGAGGGCGCATGGCGCGCGTACATTCAGGCCGCCATGCACAGCAAGGAGGAAGGCACTGCCCTGCTGGGAGCCGAAGCCTGCCTGCGCACCTTCAGGCACACCATTGCCGCCACTCCAGGGCAGGAGACCATGTGCCTGATTGCCAAGGTACGCGCCACACACCAGCAGAACACACAGGTTGCACAAAGCATACTGCCTCCGCTGCTGCATGCCTCTTCCACCATCCGCTCACCCATGGCGGACGACCCCCTGCGCATGCTCAGGGCCACGGTGTTTCTGGCCTGCCCCACGGCAGGCTGCAAGACGGAAAATGTGGCGCTGGCCGAACAGTTCCGCGATGAACTGGGGCTGGATATAGCCATGCACGGCATGCTGGACATCAGCGTGCAGACCGAATGCCTGACCGCCCCTCCTTTCCAGTCGCTCCCCAGCCGCAGGCAGTGGGATTTTCTGGTCGGCATTACCATAACCCCAGACAGCGAGGGCAAAAGCACCTGTCTTTTACAAGCGTTTGATACCCGGCTGAACGACACGATCATATGGGGCCACAGACTGAGCCTGACCCCCACAACCCTGCGCGCCCTGTCCAGCCGGTTTGCTTCAGCACTTATTCTCAGCCTGTTCAAAACGGAAGCGCGCAGGCTGGCCAGCGTACCCGCGGCCGCACTCTCCCCCTTCGGGATGGGCCTGCGCGCCCTGACCCTGAGCATGCGCGCCGATCCGGGCCTGTATGGCACGATAGAACACCTGATGGCGGAAGCGCAAAGACGCACGCCTGAAAACCAGTTCCTGTTTTTTGTGCAGGCGCACTCCATGCTCCTCCGCATGTATGACGAATGGCATATGCCCGTGGCGGACTACATCGAGCCCATGGTCACCATGCTCAAACAGAACTTCACCCTGTTCCCCGGCAACATCGCCACCCGCTCCCTGCTGTGCACGGGCCTGTTTTACGCCAACCAGCCCGATGAGGCGCGCTTTCTGCTTGCCCAGATGCACGCAGCCCTGCCCGCCGATTCCCCCACAAGCATGCTGGCCCTGCCCGACGGGCTGGATGCCCTGTGCCGGGGGGACGCCATGACCGCTGCCCGCATTTATACGGCGTTTTTTGGCATAGCCCCCAGCGTGCCGCTTTTTAGCGCCCCTGATCAGGAATTTATTCTGTCGTGCTTTCTGACCGAACAGTACGAGGAAACACTGCTCCACGCCCGTGGCATTCTGGCCACCTCCCCCGACCGCTCAGCCATACTGGTGCCTGCCCTTGCAGCGGCCAACATGCTGGGCCACCAGTCTTTAGCGCAGGATTACCGCCAGCGGCTGCACCGTTTGCAAACTCCGCTCAACGCTCCGGCCATGGAGGGGCACTATGCTTATCTGCCCCGGCACCTGCGCCAAAAACTCTGCCATGCACTGCACCTGCCTTGCCCTGAGCACACACCCCCCACCTCCGCCAGAGCAGACAGGCCACGCAGACGCTTGGCGGAAAAGAGTTGAAAGGATATGAAGATGGACAGGACCACCTGTGCCGCCAGCCAGACCTGACTTCTTTTTTATCCGGCGGACCGGGAAAGACGGATACCCACGTGCCAAGGAGCCACATCAACGCCATGCTTCGCCGTCTCATGCCCAGCCATGCCGCTGCCAGCCGCCCCCACCCCATGCTGCTCCTTAAATGGATGAGCGCCGCCACGGCTGTTGCGGGGATATGCCTGTTAAGCGGCTGCTCCAGCTCCGACCGGACCCGGACCGGCCTTGCCGCCCCGCGCAACCACCTGCTGGACGAAGACCGCGGTGCTTCTGGCGGGGAAACCAGCCTGAAAGGTGGCGTAAACGCCTATCTGTGGCGCGCAGCACTGGATACCCTCTCCTTCATGCCAGTGGCCACGGCCGATGCGGAAGGCGGGATTATCCTGACAGACTGGTACACGCCCCCCGCCACACATAATGAACGGTTCAAGATCACCGCCTTTGTGCTGGACCGCCGCCTGCGCTCCGATGCGCTGCGCCTGAGCGTGTTCCGCCAGCTCAAGCAGGATGGAACATGGGTGGATACGCCCCCCGCCCCCAATACCGCATCCGACATTGCCACGCGCATTCTCTCCCGCGCGCGCAAACTCCGCGCCGATAACGGCAATCAGGACTGACCGACCCGGCCCGCTCCGCGTATTCGTCCTTTTTTTCTTCCTTCTAGCCTGCAAGCGTAGATTCTCATTCCATGTCCCAGCCTTCCAGCCCATCCCCCTCCTATGACTTCAACGCAGTCGAGCCAAAATGGCAGAAGGCGTGGGAAAAAGCCGATATCTTTACCGTTCCGGATGTCCCTCCGGCGGATAAGCCCAAATACTATGTGCTGGAAATGTTTCCCTACCCATCGGGGCAGCTCCATATGGGGCATGTGCGCAACTATGCACTGGGCGATGTCATTGCCCGCTACAAGCGCGCCCGTGGCTTTGCCGTGCTGCACCCCATGGGGTGGGACGCATTTGGCCTGCCAGCCGAAAACGCAGCGCGCGAACGCGGCGTGCACCCACAGGAATGGACGCTCAACAACATTGCCGTCATGCGCACCACCTTGCAGCGGCTTGGTTTCTCCCTCAACTGGGACCGTGAAATTGCAACCTGCCTGCCCGATTATTACGGCAAGCAGCAGAAGCTGTTCCTCGACTTCATGCAGGCCGGGCTGGTTGAACGGCGCGAAAGCTGGGTCAACTGGGACCCGGTGGACCAGACCGTTCTGGCCAACGAACAGGTGGTCGACGGCAAGGGCTGGCGCTCTGGCGCACCAATTGAAAAGAAAAAACTCTCCCAGTGGTTCCTGCGCATTACCGACTTTGCACAGGACCTGCTGGACGGGCTGAAAGCGCTCGACCGCTGGCCAGAGCGCGTACGCACCATGCAGGAACGCTGGATTGGCCGCTCCGAAGGGGCCAGGCTCACCTTCTCGCTGCATGAACCCCCTACGGGGCTGGATACCAACCTGAACGCGGTGGAAGTGTTTACCACCCGCCCCGACACGTTGTTCGGCATGTCCTTCCTGGCCATTGCACCAGACCACCCGCTGGCCCAGTGGGTGGCCGGGCATAACCCGCAGGCTGCGGAGTTCGTGGCCGAATGCCGCCGCCTTGGCACATCGGTCGAAGCGGTGGAAACTGCCGAAAAACGCGGGTTTGACACGGGCCTGCGTGTAAACCACCCGTTCATGGACAAGAGCTTTCCTGTCTGGATCGCCAATTTTGTGCTGATGGACTACGGCACGGGCGCGCTGTTCGGCTGCCCATCGGGGGACCAGCGCGATCTGGATTTTGCCCACAAATACAACCTGCCCGTAACCCCTGTGGTGCTGCCAGAAGGCAAGGATCAGGCAGACTTCGCCATAACCGGGCAGGCCTTTACCGGCGATGGCACCATGATCAACTCCGGTTTTCTGGACGGGCAAAGCACCGTGCGGGCCTGCCAATCCGCCATCGCACGCCTGCAGGACCTCGGGGTGGGTCAGGGTGTTGTCAACTGGCGGCTGCGTGACTGGGGCATTTCGCGCCAGCGGTACTGGGGCTGCCCCATACCGGTCATTCATTGCACCACCTGCGGCGCGGTGCCGGTGCCCGATGACCAGCTCCCCGTAAAGCTGCCCGAGGACGTAACCTTCGACAGGCCCGGCAACCCGCTAGACCACCACCCCACATGGAAGCACACCACCTGCCCATGCTGCGGCAAGCCCGCCACGCGTGAGACCGATACGTTTGACACATTCGTGGACAGCTCGTGGTATTTTGCCCGCTTTACCGCCCCCCACGCCGCTGCCCCCACCGTGCGCGAAGCCGCAGATGGCTGGCTGGCCGTGGACCAGTATATCGGCGGGATCGAACACGCCATCCTGCACCTGCTCTACGCGCGCTTCTTTACCCGCGCCATGCACCGTACCGGCCACCTGAATGTGGACGAGCCGTTTGCGGGCCTGTTTACCCAGGGCATGGTCAGCCATGAAAGCTACAAGGACAGCACAGGCCAGTGGCTCTACCCCGAGGAAGTGGAGCGCACGCCCGAAGGTGTGGTCAAACGTGGCACCACCGACCCCGTAACCGTGGGCCGGGTGGAAAAAATGTCCAAATCCAAGCGCAACACGGTTGCCCCCGTAGCCATTATCGAACGCTTTGGGGCTGATACCGCGCGCTGGTTTGTCCTGTCCGACAGCCCCCCCGAGCGGGATATGGAATGGACCGAGGCCGGTGTGGCCGGAGCTGCGCGCTTTGCCCAACGCCTGTTCCGTACGGTCTGTGGCGTTGCCGCCAGCGTGCCCGCCGCCCCTACCTGCCCGGCGGATATGGACCGCAATGCCGATACGCTGCGCCGCACCACGCACCGCACGCTTGCCGCAGTCACCGAAGCGCTGGAAAGCTTTGCCATTAACGTGGCGGTTGCGCGTATTCATGAACTGACCTCCGCTCTGGCGGATGCGGAAAAAGCCGCCAGCGTTACAGGCATGGACTTTGCCCGGCGCGAGGCCGCCCGTATTCTGTGCCTGCTCTGCGCCCCCATGATGCCGCATCTGGCCGAAGAAATGTTTGCAAGCCTTGAACCCACGGCAGGGCTTGCCGCAACACAGGCATGGCCTACCCCCCAGCCCGACCTGCTGGCGGCAACACAGGTCACCATAGCGGTGCAGATTCTGGGCAAGCTGCGCGGCACAATAGAAGCCCTGCCCGATGAAGACCCAGCCGCCGTGCTGGCGCGGGCAGAAGCCGAACCCAACGTGGCGCGGTTGCTGGAAGGCAAGCGTATTGTCAAACGTGTGCATGTGCCCAACCGCATTGTTAACTTTGTAACGGCAGGCTGATGACCCGGACCCGCTCCCTTTTTTCTCTCTGCAAGGCCGCGCTGGCCACCACAGCCCTTATGGCAGCCCCCCTGCTCGTGAGTGGTTGCGGCTTCAAGCCTTTATACGGAGAGGAAAAAGGCGCGGTTGATGTGCCAGCCGAACTTAAAGATGTTTATGTCGCCAATATTCCGCAACGCTTTGGCCAGCAGGTCCGTCTGGCGCTGCAAGCCCAGATGGCTGGTGACGGACCGGAAGACCCGCATAAATACAAGCTTGTAGTCCAGCCCAGTATTAGCGGTGAAGCCATTGACATTCATGGGGACAACACAAGCGGGCGGACCCGTATGCAGGCCACTGCGCAGTGGCAGTTGCTGACCATCGAGCAGAACCCCCGGCTGATCACGCAGGGTTACGCCCAGGCGCTGGATGGTTACACCAACACCTACGAACAGTATTTTGCCCAGACCCTGAACATGGAAAACACGATAGGCCGCATCGCGCAGACATTGGGCGAGCAGATTACCCAGCAGGTGGCCACCTGGTTCAAAACCCACGCCACTCCGGCAGACGTTCAGGATAACCAGCCCAAAACGCTCTATCCGTCCCCCAATCTCATTCCCGATTCCGATCAAGGCACACCCATGGAACAGGAAGGCCCGGACGCCATTCCGAACATGGCCACAGGACGTGCGCCCATCAACACCAACTTCTAGGCACCGGGCGGGCTGGTCATGAAAATAGACGCCCGTGGCATTGCCCGTGTTCTCAGCGACCCCGGAGCGTGGCGCGTTATCCTGCTTCATGGGGAAGATACGGGGCTGATCCGCGAACGCGCCTTACAGGCCACACACCGGCTGACTGGCACGCTGGACGATGCGTTCCGCATTGCCCTGCTGGACCGCGAAACCCACAACAGACTGGAAGAAGAAGCCACAGCTCTCTCGCTTATGGGGGGGCGCCGGGTTGTGCGTGTGCGGGATGCGTCGGACACACTGCTCAAGCCCCTTGAGCATATTCTGGCCCAGAACACGGACACACTGGTCATACTGGAAGCTCCGGGTCTTGCCTCCCGCTCCAGGCTGCGGCAGCTCATGGAAAAACTGCCCGCATGCGCCAGCATTGGCTGCTACCCCGAGGAAGGGCGCACTCTGGAGGCGTCCATTACCCAGATGCTGGGCGCTCACCATGTACGGATTGATACCGATGCCCTGCACTGGCTGGCAGGCCGCCTTGGTGCGGACCGCGCGGCAGCCCGCAGCGAAGTGGAAAAACTGGCCCTTTACGCAGGGGACACAGGCACTCTGGCGCTGGAGGACGTGCGCGCCTGTATTGGAGATGCCGGGAGCGTATCGGTCGAAGATGCCGCCTTTGCCGCCACCGAGGGCAACCGGACAGAAACCGACACAGCACTTGAGCGTGCACTGGCCGAAGGCACTGCCCCCATAGCCATTATCCGTGCCTTTATGGGCCATATGCACCGCCTACGCAGGGTGCGGGCCGCCATGGCCGCTGGGCAGAGCCGGAGTGACGCGCTCAAAACCCTGCGCCCTCCCGTGTTTTTCAAACGCACGGCCAGCTTTGGCCGCGCGCTGGAGTTCTGGTCCTTGCCAGCGTTAAGCAACGCGCTGGCAGAACTCCAGGCGCTGGAACTGGCCTGCAAGCAGAGCGGAGCCCCCGATCTGCTGCTCTGCCGCCGCCATATTGCCACACTGGCTGCCCGGGCAGCTCTGTACAGCCGCCGTTAGCCTCTGCTTTTCCCCTTGTCCGCTCAGGGGGCATTCAGTATACAAAAGCGGTGTGTCCGCGTAGCTCAGTAGGATAGAGCACAGGATTCCTATTTAATTGGGCACCATAACTGGAAACATTATGGTGAATCCGCTCAAAGTCGGGGAACGCTACGGCCTGCAAGGGCCTTGCCAATCCCGAGCCAAGCCGTTCAACATGAACGGAAGGTGTAGAGACTGGACGGGCGGTGCCTAAAGACCTGTCACCACAGGTCTATGGTAAAGGGACAGTCCAGCCCACAAACGCTGCGGCAGCGCAGCGGCAGTGAAAGCTGTAGTGGGATGAATCCTGGGGCCGTGGGTTCGAATCCCGCCGCGGACACCAGCACACACTTTTCCCCCGGCATTTATCTCCCGCCCGTCTGTACTGCCTTGCGTGTTACGCTCTTGATCAAGGCATTCCAAAGTACATTTAAATGTAAAATAATAAGACCAATATATTTAAAAATACCATCATAAAAAACTTATCCTTCCATTCCGCCTTGCTCCCCACCAGAAATAATGCTCTAAAATAGTCTATTATATCTTGACTATAGAATGTTCGAGACCATCCAACATTCTGAAAGGTGACACATGCCACGTGTAGCTGAAAGAATATTGTGCTGTTCTCTTATTTTATTAACAAGTGGCTGCTATAGTATTGGAAGTTATAAACTCGGAAAAGATCAGGACCAGTATGCAAGTTCCATGATCGAAGCCAGCAAACGGCAGACACTCTCCAACCTTGTACGCCTGCGCTATGCCGATACACCCGGATTTTTGGATACCACACAGCTTATTTCAGGCTACCAGTTACAGCACAGTGGGTTTCTTGGTGTTGCATCAGACACTTTTCCCATCCGCCCAAATGGGGGGATCGCCACACAGTTGCAGGAAAGCCCGACTTTTACCTTCCAGCCCGTAACGGGTGATGCCTTCGCCCATAATTTTTTACGCCCTCTGCCCCCCGCCAGCCTGTTACCCTTGGCCATGGGCGGGCTGCCCATAGATGTGCTGCTGCGACTTTCCGTGCAGTCCATTAATCTTATGAGCAATAATCGTCCATTTTCACGGAATGTTGGAGATCTGGACGCCGATGTTGATGCCCAGAGTGTGGATTTTTTCAGCCTGCTCCGTGACCTGCGTCTTCTACAGGCGGCGGGTCTGCTGAACATTCAGTTCCAGCAGACACCGGGCACACGAGACAAGGAAACTGAAAACAGCCATGTTTTCATAAGCATTTCATCAACAACTGACCCTACTCTTTCCGTTCTCGCGGAAAAAACCAAAAAACAGCTCAACTTTTCTGCCAGATACGAGCGGATGGAAGTGGTGTACGGTGTTGGTGCCCCCGACCCAGGTCAGATCAAGATGCTGACCAGAAGCATGCTGAGTATTCTGGGCCAGATTGCCTACCAGATTCAAGTCCCGGATGACGAGGTTTCCTCTGGGAATACCCGAAAATCTGTTGATATGGAAAGCAGTCGTGAGGAAAAATCCCTGATCGATGTACATTCAGGGCATAAGCAACCCGATGATGCGTTTGTATCCGTTCTGTACGACCACTATTATTACTGGATTGATCGCAGAGATTTTGAAAGCAAGCTGGCTTTTTCAACCACCCAGATGCTTCTCGAACTTTCCAAAACAACCCTGAACCCCGGAAGCGTGGTGACTATTCCTGTCAGTAAATGACCCGACACCACGCCCATCAACCAGCCCCTGTGTAGCAGCCTTAGCGGCTGGAACAACGGCCTGGCCCTGTTTCATGCAGGAAAAGGGTAAGCCCCCCTGCCAGCACAATGCCTGCCAGCCCAAAACTGAAAGCCTGGGAAAACTGCACGCCAGTCAAAGCCTGCCCGTGACCCAGATGCTGCAAAAAAGCGGCAAACAGGGGGGAGGCAATGGCGCTCATGACAAACACCAGAAAATTGATGGCCCCGGTAGCGCTACCCTTGACCTCATCCGCATTGACCTCCTTGATAATGGAGTAGGGGATCATGGCCGCACCGGAGGACACCCCCAGCACAAAGGCCAGAACATAAGGTGGAAATGTGTTGCCCGGCAGATAAATAATGGCGGCAACGGTAAACGCCATAACAATAATACCACCAAGGAGTACGGGTTTACGGCGGCCTATGCGGTCACTCAGGTAACCAAGGGCCGGACAGCCCACCATCCAGCCAACCGGCACCATGGCTGCACGCATGACCGCATCATGATACCCGATGTGCCAGCTCTGGGTTAGAAAGGTTATGCCCCATGTCATGCTGCCAACGGTTGTTGGCAAAAACAGCAGGCCAGAACACAACCCGCACAAATAGGATTGCGGGTTGGAGAGCACGCTCCTGTAAGGCGCGAACATGGACCCTGCAGGACGGTGAGCAGCGATGGCGTTTTTGTGCTCGCCAGGAGTCAGAAAAAAAATGAACACGCCAACAAGGGCTATCAACCCACCTGTATCAATCCAGAAAAAATGCCAGTTGAGTACGCCGTGGATCAGCCAGGCCACGGTGGACTGGCCCATGGCTCCCCCCATCATGCCCGCGCATTGGGTAACACCCACGGCGGTTGCCAGATGCTGCTTGGAAAAACCACGCGCGGCAAGATACACAGCCCCGACAAATGCAAAGGCCGAACCCGCACCCTGCATCAGTCGGCCCAGACCCGCCATCCACTCGTTACCCCAGCCAAACAGGCATGTACCCGTTGCCAGCACCAGCGCACCAAAGGAAATGGTGTATTTGGCCCCCCACCTGTCCACCGCCGCACCCGAGACAATGGAACAGAGGGAATAGGTGTAGTAATAAAGCCCGAGCAGGGAGCCCAGACCAACCGTTGTCAGCCCAAAGGCCGAAACCAGTTCCCCCACCATAACGCTGGGAGCGGAGCGGGTGGAATACTGCAACCAGTAAAACACCAGACACAAAAACCACGCAACAATATAGGCGTTCTGGTTGGTAAGGGCAGGTTTTTGCGAGGGGGAAGGAACCGGTTGCGTGGGCGCGAGCATGCGACTATTCCGTTAATGCATATCTAAATTAAGTATTTTATGACACACTTATAAAAAGAGTTTCCCGTTTTTTACAAGGTAAGGCACGCGGCATATAAAGTGTATGCGTTGTCTTTCCAAAATAAAAAAACCCTTGCCAGACCCGGATCTGCATTATGAACATGGAGATTTTTCAACATAAATGTGTCATAGGGCACACAGCAAAGCTCAACAGGCATATTAGCACCGGAAGGAAAGAGCCATGATGCTACGGAGCAACACCGTAAAAACCGTTTTTCTTTTAAGCCTAGCGCTATTTGTCTCTCATCAGGCAAAAGCCGAAACCAGTATTATCGGTCTAGGTAATGTTTCTTGTGAAAAATATCTGAAGCTTCTGGAGATCAATCCACATTCAGAAGAAAAATTCATGGCATGGGCACAGGGCTATATTAGCGGGCTGAGCAATGACCTCTCACAAAGCAATCCCACGTCCAATCCTAACGACTTTGTCAGTAACATGACGTACGGATCTGAGAAAATAAAACAGTCCTGTACCGAAAATCCGGAATCCAAGTTCTATACTGCCGTGGAAAGTGCATTCCACGACATTGAAAAACATCAGGGCGCTGAATAATCATCACGGGAGATAACTGCCCTCCTCCGCGCCTGGCGCTGCGTTACTGACCTGCGGCCACTGCACGCAGCGCTTTTCAACCTGACTCACACCCAGAACACAGCCCCCGTGAATAACTCTGTGGATAATGTGTATAAACTGAAGTGGAATCAACGCCGCACCTCCCCATAAGCGGTCAAAATCTTCTGCTGTTCCCTACATATGGGACAATCTGGAACCTGCCGCATCCGGCTCACGGGTCATCACCAGTATCCCGATCGACACTACGGCCGCACGGCTTGTCACCTCCATGTGATCCGTGTTCATTGAGGAATGGCATGAAGCCCCCGGGGTTTCCGGGTCTTGAAAAACACCCTCCCCAATTGAGCGGGCTTGCCCATTCACCCCACTGATATTGCGGCATGGTCATATCGGAGCCGTATCGGAATACTGTGAAGACCCGTAGTAAGCGCCCTGCCTTACAAATCAGCCGTGACTGAAAATTTAAAGGTTTCAGGATCACCCATGATCAGATTGCTCTGATAGACAGAAGCCCAGTACCGTTGGTTCCCGACGTTATCGACCTCAAAACGCGTGGTAAGCGCTTTGCCACGAACCAGAAATGTATACCGCGCCCCAAGATCAAAACGCGACCAGGCAGACAGATGTGCACTATTGGCATTATTAAACTGTTGCTTGCCCGTACTGATAACACGCCCGACCAGCGTCAGCCCTTTAACAAAAGGTACATCGTATTCGAGGTTGCCATTAATGGTATAATTGGGAACACCGATCACTGTTTTACCATTATTCGCTGCGCTACTGGCCCGCACCTGCTCGGCGTCAATAAGGGTCAAGCCACCATTAAACCGCAATCCACGTAGAATTTCGCCATTAAAAGTCAGTTCCATACCACGGTTTTTCTGCCGTCCGTTCTGGGTGTAGAGTAATTGACCGGTATTACCATAAGCTTCAACTATCCCGTACGGCATGGAAGTCTGGTAAAATGCAATGCCCGCCGTAAAACGACCAACATCGTATTTGGCTCCCACCTCATACTGTGTGCTTTGATAAGGGGCAAAAACCTGACCGACATTGACGTAATTGGAACCCACCACGGAACCCGCCGATAGTCCCTGAATGCGATTAAAATACAGGGCAAAATGTTTGATCGGATGAACCACAAGACCGATAACAGGAGAAAATGCAGAGGAATCATAGTGTGCCTGCATCTTACCGCTGCCATAAGCATAAGAATTGGAGAGAATATCCTGATAACGGAATCCACCCGTTAGAGCGATGCGGTCATGCCAGAAGGTCATTGTATCTGACAGAAACAAACTATACAGCTTATTCCATGCAACACGCCCCGGATCACTCATGTTACCGCGAGCATACGTTTCGTTTGGGGTAAACTGTGTTGGGTGATAAATATTCCCCGGCACTCCAACCAGACTCATGGCATACGCCGCATCGGACTCCTCCCAGATTGCAGACCCACCGGCATTGATTTCATGCTTGATAAAACCCGTGTTCACATGGGCACGCACACCAGCCTGAGTCGCTTCGTTCATGACATTATAGGCTGTGGCCATAGCGCCTACACGACCATCCCCTGTATGAGAATTTGTCAGGGTAGTGGTGGCGTAATTACCCATTTCGTTACCACCCTGCGCACCGAACTTTCCATATACCATCACATGCTTTCCAAAAGCATGCTCGATACCCATTGTGCCGAAAAGGTAAGACAGGTCCGTATAGGCCCAGTGCTGCCCCCAGTTTTTTGACGGGGAGGGCGACAAAGGTGCGGGCATACCCGCGGCAAGACTGGAAACAATAATTGCGCTACGCCCACCAAAAACCTGCTGTTTCTGGTAATTCATGTTCATGTTGATACGGGTATCGTCATTATGCCAATCAAACGCGCCTCCCAGAGCAATATCCGCCCGACGTTCACCATGGATAGGCGTCTCACCATCCATACCGGCAGCGTTAAAACGAAAACCGTAGGCCCGGTCCGTGCCAAACCTGCGGCTGACATCAACTGCCCCACCCCCTTGGGATCTGCTTGTATAATCGCCCGTAACACGGGTTATGTCTGTTATCGTTGCCCGCTTGGAGACAAGGTTGACATTCCCGCCAATGGCAGAGCCACCTGGCGCGGCTCCATTCAGAAAAGCACTTGCGCCATTGAGCACCTGCACTGAGTCATAAAGTTGAGGCGAAACAAGCTGCCTGGGCGTTACGCCATACAGGCCATCAATAGCGATATCATCACCATACAAGGTAAAACCGCGTATCTGGAAAAGCTGGGCGTAATTCCCATACCCTGTCGTTGTTCTGACAGTTGGATCATTGAGCAGAACGTCACCTAAAGTCTGTGACTGCTGATTCAAAATGAGGCTGGCATTATAGCTACGGATGTTAAAGGGCACATCAAGCCCTTTCTTGCGACCAAGCGCTCCAAGGTCGCCTCCGCTTGACACGTACATCCGGTTGTTACGTGACGCTTTAACAACCAGGTCTTCCTCTTTCCCTGTATTGACTGGCGTCCCCGCCATATCTGGAAGATGCGACTGGGTATTGAGCTTCTTCTTCTGGCTCCGTTGACCAGTATCGTGCGATGCAGCTTCATGCTGCGGGGAGCCATTCTCGGCATGGGCAGGAGCAAGAAGCCATGAAGGCCCTGCTCCCGACAGTAACGCGGACACGCATAATGTGTTCAGACAAACAGCACGGAAACTCATGGTATGAGAACTCACTATGGGAAAATTTTGTAACCCTTCCTGCAATTAAGAATGATTGTCAATGCCATTTAAGGGGCGGACCCTGTTCCACGAATGAAAGAGGCCGGTTATCGGACATAAAAGCGGGGAAAGGGGCGCAAATCAGACACACTGAAAGCTCCCCGGATTGAACCCATCATCGGAATGAACTATTGACATGCATGCAGTCGGAAAGAAGCAAATGAGATGCTGAATATAGAAACAAAGCGACTTATTCTTCGCAATTTCCGCGAAGCAGATGGCCCGGCCTTATATGCCTATCTGCATGATCCACGATCCAGCTGCTTCTTTTCACTCAGACTTTCTGACAAAACCGCCGCTTTGGCTGAGGCAAAAAAACGCAGCACGGACGACCAACATATTGCTGTCTGCCTCAAAGGTAATGATGCATTGATTGGCGACCTGTTTGCTGTGCCTGAAGACGACGCCATTGCAGTCGGATGGCACTTCAACCCCCGCTTTACCGGTCAGGGATATGCATACGAAAGCGCGCACGCCCTGTTTGCCTCTCTGTTTGACGCACAGCATGCACGCCGCCTTTATGCCTATGTCGAAGACCACAACCTGCCATCGCAGCGTCTTTGCCAGAAACTGGGAATGCGCCGGGAAGGAACATTCATGGAGTTTGTCTCTTTCATGAATGACGGGCAGGGCCAACCGGTTTACGAAAATACGATGCAGTATGCGATCCTGCGGCGTGAATGGGGTGCCCAATGATGCACGTTTCTGTAGCTGGTCTGAAAACAGGAAGGCCGCACGGTATTCTGTCAGAGCGTGCATTATATTCATTATGCGCCCTGAACTTTTTTATGGCTGACGTACAGGCCGGTATTGGCCCCTTTCTGGGCGTGTTTCTTCAGCGTCATGGCTGGCAGACAGGGCCGATCGGCTCTGTTATGACGGCAGGGGGCATTGCCGGAATGATCGCCACCATTCCAGCCGGTGCTTTTATTGACCAGACAACAAAAAAACGCCTGTTTGTTATTATCGCGGCATTATGCACCATTTCCGCCTCGCTTCTTTTACTGAGTTCCCAATCGACTTTTGTCGTCACCATCAGTCAGCTTGCCACGGCGCTGGCCGGGGCCGGGATCGGCCCCCTGATGGCCGGAATGACACTGGGGATCGTGCGCCAGAAAGGTTTTAACGCGCAGATTGGCCGTAATCAGGCATGGAATCACGCCGGTAATATGGTTGGAGCCGGGTTATCCGGCTGGCTCGGGTGGCGGTTTGGCCTGTCAGCGATTTTCTTCCTTGAGATCGCGTTCGGGCTACTCGCCGTTGCGGCCGTGCTTATGATACCCGAGAAGTCCATTGATCATCAGGCAGCTCGCGGGCTGGAAGAGGCAGACAGTCACGACACCCGAAAGGCTGAAGGGTTCAGGTCATTTCTTAGGCACAAGCCTCTTCTGATTCTCGCGGCATGTCTCTGTTTTTTTCATCTCGGCAATGCTGCGATGCTCCCACTTTACGGCATGGCGGTGGTCAGTGCCGGAAAAGGGAATCCCGCGATGTTTACGGCAATGACCGTTGTGGTGGCGCAGGCCGTGATGATCGGCGTCAGTCTTCTGGCCATGCGTTTTGTGGCAAGCCGTGGATACTGGGTTGTGTTGCTGATCTCATTTGCCGCCCTGCCGCTGCGTGGCCTGATCGCGGGGACGTTCATCCAGCATTGGGGCGTGTGGCCCGTGCAGGTGCTGGACGGCATAGGAGCTGGACTTCAGAGTGTTGCGGTTCCCGGTCTGGTAGCGCGGCTTCTTGACGGCACGGGGCGGATCAATGTGGGGCAGGGCGTTGTCATGACAGCGCAAGGGATCGGGGCAAGCCTTTCGCCCGCGCTGGGAGGCTGGCTTGCCCAGGATCTGGGGTATTCCACAGCATTTTACACTCTGGGCTGTTTTGCCATCCTGTCTGTGGGGGTGTGGGTCTGCTCGGCATCGGTCATGCGTTCTGCGGAGTGTGTCCCGGCATGATGCTTCATGATGAAACGATCTGGGCAATCGCAACGCTGACAACTGCCGGGGTCATTATCCGGCCTTTCCGGGTGGCCGAGTGGGTGTGGGCCGTAACAGGGGCAGCCCTTCTTGTCGTAACGGGGCTGATCCCGTTTTCCATGGCCGGAGCAGGCATTCTCAAAGGAGGAGATGTCTATCTCTTCCTGACCGGCATGATGCTGCTCAGCGAGACAGCGCAGGCGAACGGTCTGTTCGACTGGATTGCGACATGGGCGGTCAATCATGCCGCAGGCTCAACGACCAGACTGTTCACGCTGGTTTATCTGGCGGGTGTCGTGGTGACAACATTCATGTCCAACGATGCAACGGCCGTTGTGCTGACACCGGCAGTACTTGCTGTGGCAACCAAAGCAAAAGCAGACCCTCTTCCCCTGCTGTTCGCATGCGCGCTCATCGCCAACGCCGCCAGTTTTGTTCTGCCGGTTTCCAATCCGGCCAATCTGGTTCTTTACAACGGGGCTCTTCCGGCCCTGGGGTCGTGGATGGCCTCATTCGCACTTCCATCGCTTATGGCGATCGTGATGACCTATCTGGTCCTCCGTCTTGTTGAGCGTAAACATCTCAGACAAAACTGCTCGCCGCAGGTGGAGCCGATCCGCCTGACGCCGGGCGGCAAGGCAGCCTTTGCGGGAATTGTGCTGACGGCAATCCTGCTGGTGACGATTTCCGCTTTCGATCGTCCTCTCGGGCTGCCTACAGCACTGGCCGGTCTTGTAACGGCTCTTGGTGTATCCGCGCTGGCGCGACGCTCACCACTCCTGTTGATGCGGGAGATTGCATGGGGGGTTCTACCACTTGTGGCGGGGTTGTTCGTGCTGGTACAAGCCATCGACAGCACCGGACTGATCGGGGAGATCGCCCGGATGCTGCACAGTGCAGCCCGGTCTAACCCTATCATGGCGGCTTTCGGTTCGGGCACCCTTCTGGCCTTTGTTTCAAACATCATGAACAACCTCCCCGCCGGACTGATCGCAAGCGAAGCCGCAACGCAGGCCCATGCGCCACGCCTTGTTATCGATAACCTCCTGATCGGTGTGGACCTCGGTCCCAACCTGTCCGTCACTGGGTCGCTGGCCACAATCCTGTGGCTTCAGGTGATCCGTCGAGGGGGCGAGGATGTCGGGTTTATGCAATTTTTCAAGGTGGGCGCTGTGGCCATGCCTGTGGCGCTGTTTACTGCGCTGGGTGCGCGATTGCTGATGGGGTAGTTTTTTCTCACGATTCCATGGACTCAACATTTTCAAGCACACGCCTGAGGAGGGAGACGAGCGTCTCTATTTCATCCCCAGTCAGGCCCTTCGTCATTTCAGAATTACCCTGACGCAGGATTGCGCGTCCTGCCGGAAGTTTTGCCAGTGTCGCGTCCGTCAGTGAGATCAGACTTGAGCGTTTGTCCTCGGGGTCTGGCACACGTTGCACCAGCCCGTCGCGCTCCATGCGTGACAGCATCTGAGCCATGGTGGGCTGTTCCACCCTGGCCCATTTTGCCAGTTCCTTTTGCGATAATTCTGCTCCGTCCTTAAGGGCTGTCAGAACCGGAAGTTGCGCTGTCGCAAATCCCAGGTGCCGTAGCCGTATGTCGCCTATCCGGGTCAGTCCGCGCGCAATCCGGTTGAAATAATGGCCAGGGTGACGAAGTGGGTTCCAGTCGTCAGAATTATCCATTGCATAGGCTCCTATGTTTATATATATAGGTTCCTATGTAAATGGAGCGCACGGATATGGCAACACAGCGGATTGCAATTATAGGGGGTGGACCGGGCGGTTTGATGCTTGCCCGCCTGCTGCAACGCCACGGCAAATATCCTGTCGTGCTGGAGCGGGACCAGCATGCAGAGGAGCGCCCTCAGGGGGGCTCTCTTGATCTGCATGGTGCGACCGGTCAGTACGCGATGGAGCGGGCCGGTTTGCGAGAGGCATTTCTTACAGCCGCCCGACCGGAAGATCAGGGAGATCGCCTTTACAATGCCGGGGGCGTGCTCCTGTTTGATCGTCATGACCCTACGGACGACCGGCCTGAAATCGATCGATCCGCGCTGCGTCAGATCCTGCTGAACTCCCTCATGCCCGGCACTGTGCGCTGGGGGCAGCGAATAACCCGAATTGCTCCTGAAAAGAGCGGCTTCGCGGTGTATGGTGAGGGATGGTCCGAACAGTTTGATGTTGTCGTAGGTGCCGATGGTGCGTGGTCCTGTGTGAGACCTCTGCTGAGTGAGGCGGTGCCGTTTTATGAAGGTGTGACGCTGGTTGAACTGGGTTTTGATGTGAACCGTCATCCCCGCATCAGTAAACTGACCGGTCATGGCAAAATGCTTGCGGTTGGCGATAACCGTGCGCTGATTACGCAAAAAAACGGATATGGCCATATCCGGGGGTATGCTGGCGTCAGGGTGGCGGAAAATTTGGCCACAGAGTGGGGAAACTGGTCCGGCGAAAAGATGCGGCAAACATTACGAGATGTTTTTGCCCGATGGGCGCCAGATTTGCAGGACGTGATTGAAACGGGAGAATTTATGGGTGTAAGGCCGCTTTACGCCTTGCCCGTGGGGCATGCATGGAAAAGCCGGGAGGGTTTGACCTTGCTGGGTGATGCCGCCCATCTTATGTCTCCGTTCTCGGGCGAAGGGGTCAATCTTGCGCTCGCTGACGCCGTAGAACTGGCAGAGGCCCTGATTTCGGCTGATGACTGGTCCGGAGTTCGCCGGTATGAGCGCACCCTGTGCGAGCGCGCCGCGGTGGCGGCTGAAGGGGCTGCACAGGGCGTAAAGAGTGTTTTCTCATCTATGGGAGTGGCGCCTGTTCTTGAACACTATCGTGCGCGTGTGCATGCGTAAAAGTGCGTGGGGCGTTGGCCTGTCGTGCGTTCAGGAAAAACGCCCATCATCCTGTTTTTTCGTCAGTGTCGTTTGGCTCAGTCAGTTTTAGAATATCTTTGGGCCATATATTGCCCGGGTGGTGCACCGAGCACGTTGCGAAACATGGTGACAAAACTCGGGACGCTTTCGTAACCCAGATCGTCGGCGACCTGTTGGATCGTCATGCCAGCCGCAAGCCATTTCACTGCAAGCATGACGCAGAGTTGCTGACGCCAGCGGCTGAAACTCATGCCCGTCTCCCTGAGGATCAGGCGGGACAGAGTGCGCGTGCTCAACCCGGCCCGACTGGCCCAGACATGCATCGCAGCCTGTTCGGAGGGGGCTTCCATCATCCGGTCAACAATTTTCCGAAGCCGGATATCACCGGGCATGGGAAGGTGAAGATTCTCGACAGTCGCTACGGCAAGCTCGTCAAGCATGACGTCCTGCATACGGACGACCGCATCAGTCGTTTTGTAAAACAGTGGCAGGGCAGCAGCCCGTATGAGGAGTTCGCGTAGCAATGGTGTTATGGCGATTGCCCTGCATGTATGCAAAAAGGCGGGTCCGGCAGCCGGATCAATAAAGGCGCAATATCCTTTGAGTGCTCCACTCGCATAAATGGTGTGACGTGCCCCACCCGGTATCCAGATGGCGCTGCGTGGCGGGATAATCCAAAGACCGCCCTCCACTTCGCAGCTGAGTGCGCCGCTTTGAACCATTATGATCTGGCTTTTAACGTGGCTGTGAAATGCAATATCCATCCTGGCCAGATGCTCGAACGCATATCCGTAAGCCACGATCCGGCGCGGAATTTCGTCAGGTTCGACCCAGTCTTCCTGTTTCGATTGGTCGGTCAATATCGGCATGGCGCTATTGTTGCGATGAATCATGCGCGTGGCAAGATTGAATAATAAACTGGCAGAAGTTCGTAATGACGCCAGACGAAACAGCCTGATAATTTTAAGAGCGATCACAGACCGCCATCAGGAGAAGGCCCGAGCCTTATGTGCGGTTCCTGTGCCCCATGGCAGCATGATGATGGAGGGAGACACCGTGAAGGCTCAAAAGAAAATCCTTATATGTGGCGCAGGTATTGCTGGCCCCGTATGTGCTTACTGGCTGCACCAATATGGCTACGAGGTCGTTATTGCCGAGAAGGCGCGCACCCTGCGTGATGGCGGCCAGAATGTGGATATCAAGGGAGCGGGGCAACAGGTCATCAGGATGATGGGGCTTGCCGCGCGCATAGAAGCCAAAAACACCATGGAAAAGGGGCAGAAATACATCGATGCCGCAGGAAAACCGGTTGCGGTGTTCCCCAAAGGGGCATTTGCAACTTTAACAAACGATTTTGAAATTCTGCGTGGTGATTTCGCGCAGATTCTATTCGAAGCCACGGCCCGAACATGTGACTATCGTTTTGAAACATTCATCAAAAACCTTGAAGAAAAAAACGATGGCATATCAGTGACATTCAACGATGACAGCGTCGAGGACTTTGAGTTTGTCATCTGTGCGGAGGGGATCAGTTCAGCGACCAGAAACATGATCCTGCCGGGCGAAACCGGCTTTCGTTATCTCGGTGCCTATATGTCGTTTTTCAAAATCAGCAAACGCCCGGAAGATGATGGATGGGCGCATACGCTTAACGGTGCCGATGGAACCTTCATAACCCTGCGGCCGGGGAACGAAAGAGAGACGACTGTTCTTGTGACGTTTCTACAAAAAAAACCTGATATTAAATGGGAAAATCAGGAAGATGCAAAAAAAATCCTGCGTGCTGCCCTGAAGGGAAGAGGGACAATTGCAGACCGCATCAGCACGGAACTGGAGACGGTTCATGATTTCTATTTTGGACCAATGAGTCAGGTCAAAATGTCCCGCTGGTCAAAAGGACGCTTTGTGCTGTTGGGCGATGCCGCCTACTGCCCGACCGCCTTCACGGGCGAAGGAACGGCTTTGGCTCTGGTGGGGGCTTATGTGCTTGCTGGTGAAATCAAGAGAAACACACAGTATGCCGCAGCTTTCGACGCTTATGAAAGTCTCGTCCGCCCCTATGTGCTGTCATCGCAAAACCGGATGAACCCCGTTTTTATTCGTCTTCTCCATGCCCGGAGCCGAACCGCGATTATGCTGACACACGGGGTCCAGAAAATTCTTGCCAGTGATTTTCTCCAAAAATGCTTCAGACGGGAAGCGGCAAAGCGCGAGACAAAAATCGTCAAAGATTTCATATTCCCCGATTACACATAAAAGATGCCTCTCATTTCAATGAGAGGCTGATTCTGGTGCATTTAAGCCCGTTTTTTATGTGATGTCAGTTGGAAGGGCGGGGGTTGTCTGAACTCGGAGTGCGATCAGCAGAGCTGAGAGCAGAAGGATTGCGCTGGCGGCACCGAAGACGCCCACCACGCCGTCAAGGCTGAACATCAGACCACCCACGGCAGCACCCGCCGCAATGGCAGACTGCACGGACACCACAACCATGCCGCCAGCACTTTCCGCCTGATCCGGCACGGCATGCGCAACCCAGTTCGACCACGCCACAGGCACGCCTCCAAAGGCCATTCCCCACAGAATGACAAGCAATACCTGCCCAGTCAGCCCCATAGGCAGAAGGATCAGACCCAAACTGGCAATGCCGATCAGAACAGGCATGACGACAAGTGTTACACGCAGGCTATGCTCAAGCAGCCACCCGGCGACAAGGGTGCCAATAAAGTTTGCTGCGCCAAAAGCTAACAACACCAGTGCCAGAGCACTGACATGAATGACCATCACGCTTTCCAGCACCGGGCGGATGTAAGTAAACAAGGCATACTGACCGGTATGGACCAGAGTGCAGCATAACATGCCTACGCCAATACCGGGTCGGCGCAGGATATCCAGAATGGTGCCGAGCCGGGCCGGACTGCGGGGTTCCAGCGGCGGAAGGGTAAGAAACTGGAAGACCAGCGTCAGCCCCCCAAGTGCCGCCGCTGCGAAAAACGCAGCGCGCCAGCCATACAGCCCCCCCAGATAACTGCCAAGCGGCACCGCAACGACCGTAGCGACCGAAATACCACTAAAAATAATGGACAGAGCGCGGGGAAGAAGGGCCGCAGGAACAAGGCGCATCGCCACTGCCGCCGCCATGCTCCAGAATCCCCCCAGTGCGATGCCCAGTAAAACCCGCATGGCAAGAAGCACGACCAGACTGGAGGATAAAGCCGCCAGCAGGTTGGAGGCGATCATTAACAGACTGAACGCAAGCAGCACGATCCGGCGGTCAACCCGCCGTGTCAGGCTTGCGGTCAGCAGGCCAGAGAACATGGCGACCACGGCGGTGACAGTAACGGCCTGCCCAGCCAGAGCTTCTGAAACGCCAAGCCCGGCTGCCATGGGGGTCAGGAGACTTGCGGGGAGATATTCGGCCGTCAGCAGCCCGAAAACTCCCATGGTTAGGGAAAAAACTGCCGTCCATGCGGGGGATGTGGGTTCATTATTGTCCATGCCGCTGGTGTCAGGGGTCACTGGCTCTCGCAATATATCATTCATGAACAAGTCCTCAGATGTGCTGTGGCTCAATAGACTAGACGGCACAATTGGGACGATCTATGATTGTTAATCCGTATTTTTTGATCATAACTCCGGATTTTTCTAATCGTTGGACCAGATCGTTCCATCTTCTGATCTCATGAATGAACTGCTGCTCGGGATGCATCTGCGCGGTATGCAATACCGTCGTATCCATGCGGGGGCCTCTTTCGGGTTTGCGTTCAAGCCAAAACCCGGCTGTGCTTATTTTCATTTTCTGGCGGTCGGTACAGCACATCTCCTGACTGAAGACGGTGCGGTTCAGACGCTCTCGGCGGGAAACGCCGTGTTTCTTCCACAGGGGAGTGGCCATACAATTTTTTCAGACCCGAAAGCTGTGGTTCTGGATATCGATCACTGCGATGTCATGCCTCTTAGCGAAACCGTCAGTGCGGTGAAGGCTGGTTTGAGCAATACATCGCATACGATTTTCTTTAGCGGGTGTATGGCATTCGACCTTGGAGGTCTTCAGGGGCTTGTTCCTTTAATGCCAGAACTCATGATGATTGACGCAACAAGCCAGCGTTATGTTGAACTCATGCCGGTCCTGACAGCCATGGAGAAGGAAGCCTGTGCCGGGCGCGTGGGAGATGCCGGTATTCTAGCCCGTCTCGCGGATGTCGTCATGGCAGTCATTGTTCGGGGCTGGGTCGAATGTGGTTGTGGCAACAGTTCCGCATTCGTGACAGCTTTGCGAGAGCCAAGACTATCGCGGGCCATTCTGGCTCTGCACCGCCAACCCGGACATGACTGGACCGTAGCAGAACTGGCAGCGGAAAGTGGTCTCTCGCGATCGGTGTTTGCAAAGCGGTTTCAGGAAACAATTGGCCTCACCCCGCTTCATTACGCAGGGGAACTACGGATGCGTATCGCCCGGACCTGGCTGGCCTATGACAGAATGTCTATTGAAAGAGTAGCCGAACGCCTTGGCTACGCATCACAGGCGGCGTTCAGTCGCGCATATAAACGGATCACAGGAACATCGCCCGGACATAGCCGCCGGGAACAGACAAAATGATTTTTCTGTCGCGATATGTTCTTTCCATCGCATTGTCATCACGGACTTCGCAATCGGGAACCGACCAGTGGAAGAAAAATATCCTCGACTATCTCGCGGATCGCGTTCTCCGTAAGGGGTTTAAACGTCATCATCAGGTCATGACGCACAAGGTCCAGCGGGAGCGAGGCAATCCGGGGCGTGAGCCTGCTTTCGTCGATTTCTCCTCGTTCGATCGCCCGTGCCAGCACAGCCCGATACTGATTACCCTCAACAATGCGGTTCCGTAATTCCGTAAAACTCGAACGCTCTGTTACCAGATCCTTTTGCATATCAAAAAACAGCTGAAGGTCTCCGCTGTTAGCCCGATCGGACATATGGCGAAGAAGAAGACAGAGTTCATCATGGAGATTTCCCAGATCGGGAATGACGGGGGCATCGTTGGCAAACCGTTGCGCCAGCACGGCTGTCGCCAATGCCGTGCGGCTGGGCCAGCGTCTGTGGAGCACCGGGCGGCTCGTCCCCGCCCGGCGCGCCACGTTTTCCATCGTAAGACCGGCATAGCCACTTTCTGACAGTTCAGCCCAGGCCGCTTCCAGTATTGCGTCCTCTAACGCGGCTCCACGCCGCCTGACCCGCCCTCGGATACGCATGACACCCCCTTAAGATACATTAAGAATCTTATTGCCTTTGCGTTGACGACATATAAGATGCGTGACGAATCTAATGCGTGGGGGATAGCATGAGCGAAAGAAGGTTTCCAACCCAAAGCCGGCGTGTCCTGATTTCGGGGGCCAGTATTGCCGGGCCAGCACTGGCATTCTGGCTCGGTCGCTATGGATTTAACGTCACGGTCGTGGAGCGTGCGGCTACCATTCGCACCGGAGGCTACCCGATTGATGTTCGCGGCACAGCGCTCGATGTTGTCGAACGGATGGGATTATTGCCGCAGATCCGTGCGGCACATATCAACACACGCCTGATGACATTTGTGGATGGGGACGGGCACGAGATCGGCGCAGTTCCTGTTTATGACGCGGTTGGCAGCAATGAACGCGACATCGAACTGCCACGCGGAACCCTGGCGACACTGCTGTATGATGCCTCTCGGAAAGAGGGCGTCCAATATCGGTTCAATGATTCAATCGAGACACTCGACGACGACGGCACAGGTGTGAATATTCGTTTCACCAGTGGCATCCGCGAACGTTACGATATTGTTGTTGCAGCAGATGGACTACATTCACGCACGCGCCGTCTTGTCTTCGGGGTGGAGGATCAGTTCCGTTGTGATCTCGGGTCCGACTTTGCAATTTTTTCATTACAAAACGATCGCGGTCTCTCACATGGCGGTATTTTCCATGCAGAACCGGGGCGTGTGGCAGGGGTGTTTGCTGTTCAGAATAGCCAGAGGATGTTCGGGTTTCTGACCTTCATGACAGATCAGGGAGCACCGCGTGATGTCAGTGCGCAACGGAATTTAATACACTCGGCTTACGCGGGTATGCGCTGGGAGGTTCCGCGTCTGCTGGCGGCGATGGAAACGGCTGACGACCTTTATTTCGATAGTGTCAGCCAAATCCGGATGCCTCATTGGTCAAAAGGATCGGTGGTCGTGCTGGGAGATGCGGCTTTTGCTCCTTCTTTCCGGTCCGGGCAGGGAACCAGTCTGGCTCTTGTCGGCGCCTATGTTCTTGCTGGAGAACTTGCTTTTCACAAAAATACGTCGGCAGGGCTGGAGGCGTATGAGCGCAAAGTGCGGCCATTTGCCGAAGCAAATCAAGCACTGGCGACCGATGGGCGAGGAGCATTTTTCCTGCCATGCACGCAGGCTGATATCGACATGCGTAACCATCTCCTGGCCGAAATCGCGCGCAACGGTCCAGAAATACTCTTCAATGACAGTCGTTCCGCCGCTCATTCCGCGATCAGTCTACCGGATTATCAGGTCGGCGCGCGAGAAGACTGATAACGGGTTGGCCAGTTCTGTAGCAAAACTGCCTGTCTGCCGGTTTTATCCAACAGACAGGCATGTTGACGGATAGCCCCCCTCTCAAGAGCAGGCGTGTGGGGTTTCGTCCATGTTTTTACTCCATGCCACAATTGAGATAGGGAAATAGAAGTGGATCCCGTCTGCATCTTCCCAGGCTCCCATGCCCAAACGGTCCTGACCGCCTGCGATGTCCTCGGCAAACAGAGCTTGCAAGGCACTCCAGTCCTCCGGAGCGACCTGATCCTGCAGGTGGGAGGCAAGACGATATTGATGCACCACCACAGGAGACAGCCCCGCTTCGGCCCCTAATGACAATAACTGCGGCAATGTCAGAGCACTTGTATGCGAGGGATCACGGAGTGTTTCCGCCCTGTCATATCCTTCCTGACATTCCGGCGCCGGGGTGGCATCAATCACAATAATCCGGCCACCGGGGCGACAGACACGTATCATTTCCGCCAGAACTTGACCGGGCTCCTGCATGTGGTGAAAGCTGTATCGTGTCACGACCCGGTCGAAGCTACCCGCCTGAAACGGTAAATGCAGCGCATTGCCAATGTGGTACGCCACACTCACATTCATGCTCTCCGCACGCAGCCGTGCCTGCTCGATCATGGCGGGCGTCAGATCGATACCCGTAACCTGCGCACCCGTACGCGCCAGTTCACACGCGATAATTCCCGGACCGCAGGCAACATCGAGCACCTTCATGTCTCTGGTCACTGCGCAGGCGGCAAGTGTCTGCGCCATGCTTTCCGCTTCCGCGTGAATAGCCAGCTCAGCAAATGGCTTCGCCCAGCGTGTAAACTGCGCAACAATCCGGGCATCATGAGGTGTGCGAGAAACAGACATCTGTATTCCTTTCCTTGGTATTTCAGGATAAGGAAAAGGGGGTTGGCCGTCTAACGCTATCCGGCCAAAAATGAACGGACATCGGCCAATGAAAAACCTGACCGCCAGAGAAACTCAAAGTATCCTTGTCGAGAACAGACTGGATGGTCAGGGAAAACCCGGTTTTGCATTCCGCAATCCGTCTTCCGCCATCTTCTACAACTGGCACGCCCATCCATGCCATCAGATCACATACGCAAGACGCGGCACAACACAGATCGAAGGCCCGGACGGCCATCATCTGTTGCCGACCGCTCATGCCATATGGATTCCGGCAAAAACACGCCATCGGACCATGATCCGCAATCTGGACGGAGTTTCCATCTATTTTGATCCTGCATATTTTCCGCAGGACCACACGGGCCATATCCAGACATTCCCCCTAACGGCAATGTTGCAGGAGATGTTGCTCCACACCCTGCGCTGGCAACCCGGATCCGTAGAGCATACCCCCATTGCCCGGAGTTTTTTCCAGACCCTTGGCATGCTCTGCATGGAACAGATGCACGCGAAACCAGACAGGCTTTTCACGCTCCCACGTGCAACCCATCCGTCTATAGTGCGCGCCATGGAAGCAGCCCTTGCCAGCCCCGGTCAGGCAAACCTGCCTCTGGCGCTGCATCATGCCGGAATGTCAGAACGCAGCTTCCGTCGCCATTTTCAGGAAGAAACCGGAATGACATGGCAGGACTGGATTGCACAGGCCCGTCTCTTCCACGCTGCAAACCTGCTCGCAGAGGGGCAGCGCGTGACAGATGTAGCCGCTTGTGCCGGTTATGCATCGCTTAGTGCATTTGCAAAAGCTTTTGCAAAACTGATGGGCATGCCCCCAGTCCACTTTCGGCACTTGCAAATGTAAAAGTTGACTGACTGGCAAGCCGGTTTTATCTGCCATGATCAACAAATCTGGAAAACAGGGCCTTTGTAAATCATTCTATATTTTGTTGAAGTTTGTGGAGGTTATCCCAATACCACTCATGCCGCCTATTCCCTTTCCACATACCTGATTAAACGGGCCATACGGAAGAGCCAGCCTGAACGGCAGCTCCGCGCATTCAGCCCTTCGAAGCCATCGTCTGACGATATAATTCAGTGAGCGGACGGGAACAGACCACCAATCACGCCTGTCTGGATCAGACGCCCACGGAATGATCAGACCGTTTGAACATTCAATACCCGCCCCAGCAGTTCAGGGCCCAGGCAGCGCATGAAGGAAAGACACGCGCTCTACCTCATTTTATCTTTGCGCTCATGGATTGCCAGTGCCACGAATCCCGGCACATATCGAGCAGGGTACGCTTGGCGGACCAGCCGAACAGGGTCTTGGCCAAGTCTGCATTGGCGTAATAGGAAGGAACATCGCCAGGGCGACGGGGGCCAATCTGGTAGGGAATGTTGATCCCGGTTGCGTTTTCAAACGCACGGACCAGTTCAAGCACGGAATACCCTGTGCCGGTGCCAAGGTTAACAGCACGGGTGCCCTGAGCGCCAAGAACTTTTTCCACAGCGGCGCAATGGGCTTCCGCCAGATCCATCACATGCAGGTAATCGCGCACGCCTGTACCATCCGGCGTTGGGTAATCATCGCCAAAAATGGTCAGGTGGTCGCGCTGTCTGGCGGCAACCTGGCACAGGTAAGGCATCAGGTTAGCGGGAGCGCCACGTGGGTCCTCCCCGATCAGACCCGAAGGATGCGCGCCAACCGGGTTGAAATAGCGCAGCAAAAACGCGGAGGACAGCATGCCGGTGCGCACGAGGTCGCTGATCATAGTCTCCATGATCAGCTTTGTTCGCCCATAAACATTGGTGGCGCGCAGGGGAGCACTTTCTGCTATGGGGCAGTGTTCTGGTGCACCATAAACCGTTGCAGAAGACGAAAAAACAATACGGCCTACACCTGCATGCCGCATAGCGGTGAGCAGCTTTAATGTTCCTGCAACATTCACATCAAAATAGTGCAGAGGGTTTTCTTCACTTTCCCCCACGGCCTTGAGGGCAGCCAAATGAATGACTGCATCATAGGTCTCTGCGGCAAATACCCGTTGCAAGGCATCCATATCGCGGATGTCCACGTCATGCACGGGGTAGTCTACCCCCGTAATCTCTTTGAGCCGGGTAAGAACCGAAGGGGATGCGTTGGAAAAATTATCCAGCAGCACAACATCGTGCCCACGGCCCTGAAGCGCCACCGCAGTATGGGAGCCAATAAATCCGGCGCCGCCAGTCAGAAGAATACGTGCCACGAGCTCACTTCGTCATTAAAGAACCAGATGCTCAGATTATACCCAGCATCGCCACCCAAGCCAATCTTCTTGAATAAACCAGACTGATTTACATTTCAGACAACAAAAAAACCCGCCTTATGAGGGCGGGTTTTTTTGTGTGATATCAATCACTTATTCAGATGGTTGCGGGGGTAGGATTTGAACCTACGGCCTTCAGGTTATGAGCCTGACGAGCTACCGGGCTGCTCCACCCCGCGATGGTGAGAGTAATGATTTTGCGTTGATTATAT
>NZ_JARDYK010000012.1:0-100664 GCF_029069195.1 Acetobacter fabarum | reverse complement strand
CCTGTTCCTTCAGGATCCCTATGATCTGCTCTTCCGTAAAGCGGCTGCGTTTCATCCGTCCGTATCCTTCTTGATCGGACTCTACTTTTAAATGGTTACATTTTCGGGGGGCACGTCACTTCGGCCGCTTCCTGGCGTTTCTGTCCAGCTCGGAATGCAGCATGTTGTGCAGGCGCGCGAGCTGCCGGTGGTAGAATTCCGCCATCTGGGGATGGAGCAGGGACGGGGGCGCCTCGGCTGTCGCGAGAAACTCTGTCAGTTCCGCCTTGCGGGCCGCCACATAATCGCAAGGCAGGGGGTCATGTCCTGCTAAAGCACGTCGATCCAAGCGACGAATATATCGAACGCCGGTTTACGAAGGAAAAACGCCCTGTCGTTTCATTCTTCACTTCGAAGGAAGAGGCTGAACGTGCTATTCACCGGGTTCTCAAAGCTAACTCCCATAAGATTGATGCCTGGCTCAAGAGCGCCGCAAATGGAAGTTCAGTCGACGTCGAAGGATATCTCGCGGGAAAGGGAGATATCGTGATCGAGAGTGCTAATCGACAACGCAAAGCCGCACACCGCCTCCTTGTTACAATTATCAAAAAAGAACACAATGGGATGAATTATTATGTCTATACTGTCCGCCTGTACTAAATATGACATTCTTGACAAGTTTCCGCGCCTGACTAGTCTGGGGGGCAACTGTTTGGGTGAAGATGCCGATATGTTTGGAAACACGCTAGCGGAAGCTATCCAATGGGGACCTCGCACATATAATCTGCCATTCAAAACGCAAACGATCGACGAATTAACGACGTTACTGGCCTATGGCGATGCGGACATCGATCGCGTCAGTTGGGCCGTACTCGGTATTAATCCCACTGCGGATGTTGAAGAACCGTCTAATTGGGGCAGTTTTCCAAGCCTGAGGGCGTTCTGGTCCTCTGTTCTGCACGCTTTTGAAAATGACCCCGAGGTACAGGCGGGAAGAGAGATTGCCCCCGAGGTGTAGGGACAAGGCGTGCGCAACACTGAGTATATAGATGTCGGCTTTCATGTGTTGGCGTTTCAGAAGCAGACTTTCCGCTTGCCCCCCCCTGAACTGCCTATCTGCTCTACGAGACAAAAGCAGACGGGCAGCAGTCGCCTCTTTTCAGACCTTGCAGGCTAGCTTCTCATTTTCGGAAAGCGGACCTAGAGCAATTGTCTGGGCGCCTAATAAGCGCAAATATACTTTAGTGCCTTGCGCTCCTGCTGCCTTTGCTTGAAAATAAGCTTAAAACAACGTCGTGGAGAGTAACCGATGTGGGTGACTGAAGAGGTTTCATTAGTCGAGTTTTACCAGTCATGTCTCGGTCTAGCGTGCGAGGCTGGCTATAATGTCATCCTTAGCTTTATCGCTAGAAAGGCAGATGCCCCACAAGTCTATGACGAGATACTCGAGGCATGGCATTCACTCGATGATCTTACTGGGCCTCGAATACTTTTTCTGTTCGCCGGGAACTCGGTACATCAAAGACTGAAATCAGAAAGCATATGTCGGAAATCGGGCAGTGGTCATAACCAGGAAAGACTGATATTTTCACCAGACATAGCCTTATTTCTCTCCAAAAAGATAAATAACAAAAAGTCGCGGTCAACGTCCAACTATTCTGTCACGAGCCACTACACCTTGGAATATCTGAGGAGCCACACGGAAGGACATCATCCACTTACGAGAAAGAAAAATACGCAGGAAGACTGTGGTTTCGCGTACCGTCAACCTGAACGGCCAAGGCACCTTGATATTGAGCGCTCCCAGACCTCCCAAATTCGAGAGATCCGCGATTATCTCTCTTTGTGTGAGAGTGATATTCCATGTATTCATCTGACATTTCTCGATGGAAGAAAACCTTTCCATTACAAGGTTCGTCCAGACGACAATATCTATCAAATACTTAAGATTATTGTCGATATGGTAGAATCCAAAGATTTAAAAACGCTCACGGTAAAATCATTAAATATAGCGCAGGATCTGGTTTCAGTTAAAGCGGAACTTGCGAAACTTCAAACACCCCAAAAAAAAGAAGAAGTCTTTGTTAGCGTTATTACCACTCTTCGAGACAATGCTTTGAACGGCTCAGATTCTAGCGATCGGGTGGTCGCGTTGGAGAAATCGCTCATAGACCTGATACAAGAGCCTAACGAACAGCATAGACGCGCAGCTTTCGATGCTTTCAAAGGTGCCCGCGAGATTCTATGTGATAGACCATTTTGGCACGATTTAAAATCAGGCGTGCAGCGCGTCATCGATCTCGCAGCAATACGCGGTCCTGTCGGTGACATCTCGGATGTAATAGAAGTCCATAGGCGATTCAGTGAACAGAAAGCAGATAAGATATCACTGCTGGAAGAGCAGAAACTCGATCTGGAAGCACGAAGTGCTGCTGTGCTGCGTGAGATCACGGTGTTTTTGAGCGCTCAGAGCATTCGGCAACGTGTCAAAGAGGCCCTATCAAGCCATATGGAGAGGTCGTTGGACACCTTTATCGTAATCGCTGCTCGCCAAGAAATGGAAGCGGTGCGTTCGTATCTGGATTCGATCAAAGCCAGCCGCGCGACCATGAATTTGTCGAGCACTTGGCGGGCGGAACGCGTGTTGCTTCAATCTGATAGGCACCTAGAGTTCGGTTTGATTCAGGCACCTGCGCAAGGTGTGGAAGACATGGCGTCCCTATTGGATTTTCTGCAGAGTAAAGTAAGACCAGCGTCGGTCCTGATGGTGGGCATGATGGCCGGGATTCCAGACAAAAGCCAACTCCTTGACGTGCAGGCGCCGCGTAATATTATCAACGGGACCCGCATTGGCACCAGGGACGGGATGGTCGTAGCCGAGCCTCACGGCCGTGACGTCGATCCGGTGATGCACAATCGTCTTCAGTCGATCGATCGACATCGTAGCGGTATCGCCGACATAACGCTCGTCACCCATAAGCACTCCATATGCGTTGCAGCCAAATTTGACGACTTGACCCCAGATCTCGCTCAGGCAGCCCTTTCGACCGATCCTGAAAACATCGTCGGAATCGAAATGGAAGGCTCGGCGCTGACAGCCAGACAGACAAGTCAGAGAAGAAATGGCGAAAACACCGGATACCTGATGATCAAAGGCGTTGCTGACTACGCCGACGAAAAAGCTTCCGCGAAAGAAATCGCAGAACTCCAACGAGCACTCGAAGCCAGCGGCATTACAGACGTCGGCGATCTGCTCAAAGATCCTGACCCGACCACCAACAAACGGCTCAAGTCAGCGTTGC
Source organism: Acetobacter fabarum (assembly GCF_029069195.1). Lineage (GTDB taxonomy): Bacteria > Pseudomonadota > Alphaproteobacteria > Acetobacterales > Acetobacteraceae > Acetobacter > Acetobacter fabarum_A. The sequence continues at coordinate 97,383 of NZ_JARDYK010000012.1, read as the reverse complement.
AGAAAGTCGCGACGATCAACGCCTTGCGGGTGGCATTAGCGTTGATTGAAGAGGAGCAGAATTGAGGTTGGTCGGTGCCAACTTGCTCTCTCCCGATCAACGTCGTAATCTTTATGTTGGCCTGACAGCGCGATTTAGCACTACAGTTGTACTTCCCTGAGAATTCCGAAACTATGGACAACCATGTTTCTGAAAAAGGAGAATCGCACGGTGTCAGTCAAGTATCTTCTGGTGCTGACGCTCAAGGCGTTGCAGGACGTCAAGGCACGGATGCGACAGGGATTCGAGCAAGAGTGGATTGCCGCCTTGAATTGCCCCGGGTTTTGTGGAGACGTTTTTTATCTGAACTAAGCGGCTAATGCATGTGATTTCTGTTTTGCATAAAAGCGCTCCTCAGCTTCTGCTGGCGGGATGTTTCCAATGGATGACAGGATCCGTCTATTATTGAACCAGTCGACCCATTTAAACGTTGCCAGCTCAACAGCTTCTCTGTTTTTCCATGGTCCCTGCCGATAGATGAGTTCGGTTTTGTAAAGTCCGTTAATGGTCTCCGCGAGAGCATTATCATAGGAATCCCCAACACTGCCGACAGAAGCAACGAGGCCCGCTTCAGCCAGTCTTTGCGTGTAGCGAATGGACACATACTGACAGCCACGGTCCGAATGGTGGGTCACTTTGCCCTCAGGCCGCCTTTGGCACAGAGCCTGCTCAAGGGCATCCAGCACGAAGTCGGTATGGGCCGTTGATGAGACACGCCACTCCACAATCATGCGAGCAAATACATCAATGATGAAGGCAACATACACAAAGCCTTGCCACGTGGAAACGTAAGTAAAATCCGAAACCCAGAGCCTGTCAGGGGTTGGTGCATGGAACTGACGCTGCACCATATCCTGTGGGCACGGACGTTGCGGGTCTGGCCGGGTGGTTCTGACCCCTTGGTCACGAATGACACCTTTAAATCCCATCTGGCGCATCAGTCGCTCTACCGTGCAGCGGCCGACATCCAGGCCTTCGCGTTTGAGTTGATACCAGACCTTGCGCGCCCCATAGACGCAGAAATTATCATTCCACACTCTACGGATGCCATCGCATAGTTCTTTGTCTTTCTGGCTGCGCACACAGGGATTTTTCTGTCTGGCCCGATAAGCATAGTAGACAGATGATGCAATCGGCAGAACCTTGCAGATTGAGCCGACACCATATGTCTGCCGGTGTTCCTCAATGAAGCGGATCATGGCCTGAACCGGCGGTCGAGTTCCGCCTGGGCAAAATATGCTGACGCCTTACGCAGGATCTCATTAGCCTACCGCAGTTCACGGTTCTCGCGTTCCAGTTGCCTGACCTTCTCCCGATCAGGCAGCTCATTTACCACAGGCGTATTGGCCCGCTCATGCAGACGTGTCCATTTTGACAGCGTGTCAGGATGAATATCCAGCTTTGGCGCTATCATCATCACCGCAGACCACCGCGAAGGATGGTTCTTCTCTTCCTCCAGAACCATGCGAGCTGCACGGTCACGAAATTCAGGCGGAAAGCGCTTCGATTTGTTGCTTATAAATTCTTCTTACCTCATGGGTCTTTCTGTCTCCACAAAACCCGGGGCAATTCACTGAACAACGGACGGCGGTTCCGGGTGCTGACGGTGGTGGACGACTACACGCGCGAATGTCTGACGCTGGTGGCGGATACGTTGTTGTCAGGCGAACGATTGGACCGCGAACGCACAGACCCTTACTTAAATCTGAGGGCATGTCGAGGGCAGGGTCAGACGCGACCAGTTCTGTCTCGGTGATGAAGGGGTAAATCACGGATACCGCAGGTATGTGCAAGAAAAACCTTGATACTTTCCAGAACCTGCCACCGGTTCTTCTCCATAACCACCATGTGCGTTCCCTCACCAATTTCCACCCAGCGCCGGTAAGGTGCATTCCGAAACAGCGGGAAGAGGTTCGCCATTTGCGCGGTGGTTATACTCCTGTCCCACTCGGCATGGAGCAAAAGAACCGGGACAGTAATGTTTTCTGGCGCGTAGAACGATTTTCCGGCTGACCAGTATTCGCGGATATCCTGAATTACGCCTGCTGGCGCACGGATGATGCCATCCTGTTCTGCAGGGTCACTGGCGAGCATGACCGCAACCCATTGCTCGAACCATCCCGCAGGAAGAATTTCGCCACGCTTGTCTTTCGGCACGCCGTCCAGCCAGTGCTGGTGGAATGCCGTGACATCGAACCGTCGATAGGCGTGAATAGGCCCACCGGGATCGAGCAAAGCCACGCCATTATTAATCCATTGCGGTGCAATTAATGCCAGTTTTTCAACTTTCTCATTATTGGCCGCGGTATAAGTTCCCGTAACGGTGCCCCCCCATGACATGCCAATCAGGCACAGGCGAGGAAGAGCGTGCTGGGTCAGGATGTAATCGACGGCGACTCCCAGATCACGCACTGCGGTTTCAGTTCTGACCTGAGGAGGAGCGTCTTCGGGTGCGCCTTCCATGCCGGGTGGACGTGTTGAGCCACCAAAGCCACGTACGTTGAGCGCGTAGACGTCAAACCCGTCTTGAGCAAGGCTGTCCATAAACGCTCCATCGCCTACTGGAACGTCAAACAGACTTTCCGCAGGCAGCGTCGCACCGTGCATCAACAAAATGGTGCGCTCTGGACCAAATGACTGGATGTCTGTGCGGCGCTTTCGGCGCAGGTGAAGTGAAATGCCAGCAGTATCACTCGGGATATGCAGATTTTCCGTATGAATGTTTATCATTTGATCTCTCCTGCATTTGGCTGGGCAAATTCCCATGAGAACCCACCCTCACGGCGTCTGACATAACCCGCACTCGTTTCCGCAAAGTGAGGAGTAAAACACAGGTTTCCACTTTCGGCTGCCAGTTCGAGCAGCCACCGGCGTGAGCGTTCTGCGGCATCAATGAATTCGCAGTAAACAGACCGGAGATCCGGGCGATAGACCTGAAGTGGATGATGCATGACATCTCCCGTAAACCAGGCTTCCTGCCCCTGCGACCGCAGGCGGATTGAGGCATGATCAATGCTGTGTCCCGGGGTCGAATGGAAGGAGAGACCTGCAAGAATTTCCTGACCGTCGATCATGATAGGCCGCCCAAGCCCGGCTTCGATCACAGAGAGTATACTGTCCTGATAGACACGGCGCAGCGGGCGATGGTCTGGAGGCCCCAAAACCTCAGGAGGCAGATCCGGTGCTGGATCAATGCCGTCATTGCTGGCACCATAACGTGCTTCAATTTCCGAAAAATAATGACGTGCGTTCGGAAAAGTCGGCACCCATTTTCCGTCGCGCAAATGGGTGTTCCACCCGACATGATCGGCGTGGATATGCGTGTGCAGCACAGCATCAATCTGCTCGGGCTGCACGCCTGCTGCTGCGAGACGCGCAAGAAACGGCGTATGCAGGTGATCAAGTGCTGGAGCGGCTGGCAAGGGTTTGTCATTCCCGGTGGCTGTATCGACCAGGATAGCGGTGCCCGGTAATTGGACGAGCCAGGCGTGGGTTCCTTGCGCGAGCCTGCCGGTGGCGCTGTTAAAGGAGCCGGGCGTCAGGGACGGACCAAAGGTCGCCAACGCCTCAGGATCGATATCCGGATACAGTCTTCCGGGGTCAGCGTTGTCCCAGTGCAGTTCCTGAATACGCGTAATGCGGGCATCTCCTACCTGAAAAGCCGCTGTCATTTTAGCCCCAATGCAATTGTTTTCCGTCGTCTCTCAAGTTAGGGTGCCTCCAACCATCATACAAATCGATTTGACACATGAAGCCCATTGACCATTTCAATCTTAGGTCCTTTGACCTTAATCTGCTAATTGCTTTTGACGCCCTTGTGTCAGAACGTAGTGTCACAAAAGCAGCTCATCGTTTGCGCATTCGACAACCGGCAATGAGCCATGCTCTGGCAACGCTCAGGATACTTCTGGCAGATGAGGTGCTGGTCAGAACAGGTGCCGTCATGCTGCCTACCGCCAAAGCAGTTGCCATGGCTCCACGTGTCGCTGAGATGTTGAGGCAGGTTCAAGGTATTCTGACAGCCGAGGATCGATTTGACCCGGAGACAGAGAAGCGGATTTTCCGTTTTGGATTTTCATCCGAACTTGAAGTTTTTTTAATGCCGGGATTGACGGCTTATCTACAACACCATGCCCCGGGGATCAGGCTGCTAGCTCGCGGTTTACCACGAAATGAAGTGCATACGTTGCTGGATACCGGCAAGCTGGATATCGCAGTCGGATGTTTTGACTTCGGTCTGGAACGCCATTGCGGTATGCCGCTATATGAGCAGTCACTAGTCTGCTGTTTTAACCCTGATCTGATCGATCCGGACGTTCAGATCACGGTTGAGCGCTATCTTGCGTTGCCGCATGTGCTCATGACGTTGAAGGATGATATTCAAGGATGTCTGTCTGAAGCTTTGGGGCAGATCGGTCAGAAACTTAACGTCGTTCTGGCCGTATCAGACTTCCTGACTGCCCTTGCGACTGCGGCAGCCGCACCTGTTCTGGCGACGTTACCCAGCCGCATCGCGCACCAGCATGCGTCTCATTTTGGTCTGGTGCTGCGTCCTGTACCGCTGGACCTGCGTATTCCTGCTATTTCGATGGTCTGGTCTGCCCGTAGCGACCGTGATCCTGCTGCCATGTGGCTGCGTGCTGCTGTAGCATCGATATTAAAAAAGGACATCCAGAGTTCCAATTTTTAAATATAAAATTGAACTGCCCCGGGTGTTGAATCAGTCAATCCATTTAAGCGTTGCCAGCTCAACAGCTTCCCTGTTTTCCATGGTCCTTGTCGATAGATGAGTTCGGTTTTGTAAAGTCCGTTAATGGTCTCGGCCAAAGCATTATCATAGGAATCCCCAACGCTTCCGACAGAGGCAGCGAGGCCTGTTTCAGCCAGTCTTTGCGTGTAGCGAAGGGACACATATTGACTACCCTTATCGGAACGGATGGTTCTTCTCTTCTTCCAGAACCATGCGGGCTGCACAGTCACGAAATTCCGGCGGAAAACGCTTCGGTTTATGGCTCATGAATTCTTCTTACCTCTCGGGTCTGCCTGTCTCCATAAAACCCGCGGTCATTCAGGGTTACTGCTGGTCGCTCAGTCCGGCCATCCAGAGCGATCAGGGTGCGCAAGGCATGGTCGGTTTGCAAAGTAAATTTCATGATCATGTAAAGGTGTATAAACTTGACATGTTTTCCAATGCGGCTAAAAAGAGGTGCGGAATGTGCACCTTAAAGGAGGAACTCGTGCCCGTCTCTCTCGACGACAAGACGCGTGCGATTATCTCCGTCAATCTACAAGCGTCTGCTCTCCACCCCGGCCATGCGTGACCTGTTCAACCCCTCCTATAGCTGGACGCGGGCAGCCCAAGGCGCTGGCTGCGCTGTGCTATGTCGAGCATATCAACGACCTCGGCGCGCTCAGCGGCATGGTCGAGAGAATTGCCGAAAAGCATGACCGCGATCTGTTTCTCTCCGTAGCCTGACATTTTTCGGGCGCTCATCGCGCGGGGGCGTGGCTCTTCGTGCGGCCATATCAGGAGCTAGTGCAATGCCGGACTCATCTTCCATTGTCAGGCCGGTCGCTGATCCGGTCAGTACTGTCCTGAAATGGATTCTCCTCGCGACCGGTCTTCTGACTGCGGTGCTTCTCATCTGGACGACGCAAGCGACCTACAAGGGGGCGCCTCCCCAGCCGGAGAAATTTGTCTCGGTCAATGGTGACGTTCTCATAACCGGGAGGGATATTGTTGCGGGCAAGGGTGGTTTCCAGAAAGCCGACCTGATGGACTATGGTAGCCTGTATGGCATGGGCTCCTATTACGGCGAGGATTACACTGCTTCGATCATGAAGCGGCTGGCGCTTGCCACGCGCGATAATATCGCGAGCGCAGACGATCATACAGCGTTCGCAAGCCTCTCGGAGGAGAGGCAGGACGCCATTACGGCGAGAATGCGCGGTGATCTTCATCATCTCGACCTGACTGCGTCAACAGTGACGCTGCCAACGGAACTGGCGGCAGCGATCGTATCCGTTCGCGCGGCAACGGTGGAGGGGCTTCTTCATCCGGACCGCAAAGCCGGCTGGGCCGGGGCGCAGAGTCTTTCCCCCGTACTTGCGGACAAGACGGCCGATTTCCTGATCTATTCGGCCCTCACAACGGTCGCCTGGCGTCCAGGTGCGGACTATTCATGGACGCAGAACTGGCCTTACGAACCATTGGTGGGTAATGCGCCGACAGGAGAAACATTTATCTGGACATGGGCGAGCTTCGGCTTTGTTTTTCTGGCTTTTGGCGCCGTGCTGTTTATCTACGAATATTGGCTCAACGATGCAGACACGGCGGTTCGGGACGCCGAGCTTCTCGTCTTTCATCCTCTGACCCCGAGTCAGAAGAAGATCTGGAAATATTTTCTTCTGGTGGCGTTACTGCTGCTGGTGCAAATTCTCGTCGGCTCAATCATGGCTCATATGTATTGCGACCGGACGAGTTTTTACGGCATCGACATCAATCGATATATTCCGTTCAACGTCATGCGTGATCTTCATATTCAGGCACCTATTGTCTGGATCGGCCTGTCGTGGATCGGTGCCGCTCTGTTTCTCGCACCCATCATCGCTGGTGGAAAGGAAGCCAAAGGGCAGGGCTGGCTTGTGGACGCGCTGTTCTGGGTAACGGCCTTCGTGGTGGTCTGTGGCTTGGCTGGGAACTATCTCGGCGTCATGGGAGTGATCGATGGCAGCTGGTTCTGGTTCGGAAATCAGGGTTTGTCCTATATCCAGCTCGGTCGCTTCTGGCAGATTGGATTCTTCGGGGGACTGCTTTTGTGGAGCGCCCTCGTTATGCGTGCTCTGTGGCCATCGGTTTCACTGTGGACCCGTGCGGCGCACAGTTTCTGGTCCGGTCATATCCGGTTGGAACACCTCATCTGGGCGTCTACCGTTAATGTCGCATTGCTGTATGCCTGCGGCATGATCCCGCTGACCGGCATCGAGAAATCCTTCACGCTCTCGGACTTCTGGCGCTGGTGGGTCGTCCATCTGTGGGTGGAACAGTCCTTTGAGTTCTTCGCAGCGGCGATGACTGCCTGGACGTTGATGGCTACGGGTCTGATCTCGCGCCAGCTTGCTGAGCGGGGCATGTATTTCGAAGTCATCCTGATCTTTCTGGGCGGTGTGATTGGTACCGGCCATCATCTTTACTGGGCGGGCGCGCCGAGCCTGTGGATTCCGTTCGGCACGATGTTCTCCTTCATTGAGGTGCTGCCGCTTGTATTGCTTATCATGGAGGGAATCAGCCACTATCGGATGATCAAGAAGCAGGAGGATTTCCGTTACCGGCTGGGGACCATTTACGTCATCGGAGCGGCCTTCTGGAACTTCGTCGGCGCTGGTGTTTATGGCGGCGGTCTACTGAATGCGCCGCTAGTGAATTACTACGAACACGGTACGTTCCTGACGCTCAATCATGCGCACTCATCTCTGTTCGGCGCGTTTGGCGAACTTGCGATTGGCCTGATCTATTTCTGCCTGCGTTATATTCATGCCGAAAAACCCGGTTTCTCCGAACGGCCTGGTCTGTGGGCGTTCTGGCTCTACAATGCGGGACTGGTTCTGTGGACGCTGCTCAATTTCTTCCCAATCGGCTGGCCTCAACTGCTGGCGGTGTACGAGCATGGTTATGCTTATGCCCGTAGTGCTGTTTTCTACGACAAGACCCTCTTCTGGCAATGGATGCGCTTGCCGGGCGACGTTGTCTTTGCGGCTGGTGCGCTGATTATGGCGTGGGATTTTCTTGTCAAGCTTACGCCGGTCTATCCTGGCTGGATGCGGCGGCTCATTCCCGGTTCGGGGGCAGGTTCCGCAAGCCGTCCCACTGAGAACACGCCATGACGGTAAAGCACGATGTTCCGGATGTGAGGCTCAAGCGCGTGTATGATGCCTTCGCACCCGACGATGGTCTGCGCGTGCTGGTGGACCGACTCTGGCCGCGAGGGCTGCGCAAAGCCGATGTGAAGATGGATCTCTGGCTGAAAGACGTGGCCCCAAGTCCGCACCTGCGTCAATGGTTCGGCCATGATCCGGCGCATTGGAGTGAATTCAGGCTGCAATACCGTCATGAGCTTTCAAACGGAAATGCCGAGATCGCCCGCCTTGTGGAACTGGCGCATAAAAGCAGGATCACGCTTCTTTATGCAGCGCATGACCCTCTCTATAATCATGCGCTCGTTCTTCGGGATTTTCTGTGCGATGCCGCGATGGTTGCATCTTCGGGCCATGGACGAGAGGACCAGTCATGACACAATACATCGCTTAACAGACAACCCAAGGCCCAGAACTAAACCGTGATACGTCCAGACCCCGTCGTTTCTCTCAGGAACCGGCTTAAACAGTACCCATTGCCGGATCCGTTTGTCCGGGACGCCCGGTTTCAATCCGGCCAGCAAAATGCCACAGAAAATCAGAATCATCAGGACTGGTTAAAATAATATCATACCACATTGAGTATTTCGTCAGATCAAATGCAAGTTCAGTGCTCTGTCCTGGTGGCAGGGTGAGCATTTTTTGCCCTCCCTGACTTTTCATTACACTGATAATGTTTGCCGGTTTCATTCCATGATTGGTCAGGCGCAGGATGAGGTCTTTCTTTTTGGCGTGGAGGTAACGAGTTTCGATATGAAGCTGAGGGCCGTCCAATTGCCCTTTGTACCCCCGGTAAAAACCATTCGGTGCGTGGACTGAAACATCGTACATTTGGTTTTTAAAAGATGACGTGCTGAAGGGGATATTTAACGTATCTCCCGCTGCTACAGCATAAGTGGCCACTTGCATGCCCGAAGAGGTCTTAACATCGTGATAGTAGACATTGAAAGGTAAACCAGCTGCGTGGTTTCCATGAATGCTGGTTCCGGCATGGAGACGCAGAGTAATTGCACTTCCGTTTTTCTCGATACTGCCATCACAATAGGGCTCATACGGCAAAGCACTGGAAGGGCGGGTACCAGGTTCCTGCTGGATAGTTTTGCGAACGTCTGTGGGGACGGCGCGCAGCGCCGAAACTTCGGTAGCTGTAAGGGAATGAAAGCCACCGGGCATGGGCTGGTCGCGCGCGTCTTCAATCATGTGTAAATGAGCATCGCGGTTCAGGTACGGTAAGGTCGGGATCGAGCCATCATACGGGCGGAAACACGACGTAAGGTTACCGCTAATTGCCCGTCGCCATGGCGAAATATTGGTCTCTTTAACGGTCTTGCCAAATTTTTCCTGAACGAATGATTCCAGAAAACGCAAGGTCGAAGTATGTTCGAAAAGCTGTGAATTTACCCACCCGCCCCGGCTCCATGGTGAGGCGACAATCATTGGTACACGAAAACCAAGACCGATCGGACCGGTACGCGCCAGATGAGCTGGCACTCCCATATCTATTTCGTCCTTGGCTGTGGTATACTCAAGCCCATCCGGACCAATACTGGCTGAAGACCGTCCTGTTTCCGGGCGGCTGGGGTCTGGTGCAGCATATGAACAGCAATGGTCAAAATATCCGTCATTTTCATCATAGGTTATAATGAAAATGGTTTTTTTCCATATTTCTGGGTTTTCCGTCAGAATGTCCATCACTTCTGACACATACCATGCGCCGTACCACGGAGAGCTTGGATGATCGGAAAAATGTTCCGGCGCGGAAAGCCAGGAAATTGTTGGCAGTGCTCCGGTTTTTACATCCTGACGAAACTGGTGCAGAATATCGCCCTTCGGTGCCTGCATATGCAGAGTGTTTGCTCCGTCATGAAAAACCAGTTCTTCAAGTTTTCGATAATTATTATCTCCACTATTAGTCACAAATGCTTTTTCGAAAAGATTGCGCTCTGATTCTGTCAGTTTTTCTTTCGTCAAGCCAGAAACAGAACGTCTTCGCAAAAGGACTTCAAGCAAAGCGCGTGCTTCGACCAACTGTTCGTTGTGAGCTTCAGACGCAAGCATCTCTCGGCTATGCAACTCTGCGATATCACTTTGACACTCGCTGATTCGTGCCTCCAGCCAGTCCCCAAAACCCGGATTGGCAGAAACACAATACTGATCAAAATATTCCAGAATGTTTGTGCTGAAATTACTGAGCCACGCATCCTCAGCTTCACTCATGCCACCGGTTTGTGACAATTCATTTTGATAATATTTCCAAGAAATACCGGCTTTTTCCAACCGCTCGGGAAAGGTAGCCCATGTCATTCCCCCTTCAAGGATTTCGTCATTGCGTATATAGACCTTTGACGAAACATCCTGTTGATTTCTTATTGTTCCGGTCATGAACAAAAGGCGGTTAGGGCTGGTACTGGTCATTGCGCCACAGTAGTTCTGGTCACAAACAGTAAAAGCATCAGCCAGAGCGTAGTAAAATGGAAGATCTTCACGAGTATAATATCCCATCGTCAAGGGATATTTGCCATATCCTTTGTGATGCGATTTTTTGGCATCAATCCACTGATCATGGCCCCCGTTATTCCATGCATCAACCTGACTGTCGCGGGAATGAGGGATTGAGCCCATCCACGTTACACGTGTATCCTTGATGTTCAACCGCCACGGTAAGTAAGTTTCGCCCGATTTGCTGCTTTGCGCAAAAGCTGGAAGTCCGTTCTGTTGCCGTATTGCACGGGGGTCGTTAAATCCCCGGACCCCCTGAAGAGTGCCGAAGACATGATCGAATGAGCGGTTTTCCTGCATAAGAATAACAACGTGTTCTGCATCTTTCCATGTTGAGCCAATATCTGGCGCAATGGCAAAGGCCCGTTGTATGGAAGAAGGCAGCACTGAAGCAGATCCGGCTGCGGCACCGGACAAGAGGGCGTATTTTAAAAAATCTCTACGTGTTGTCACTGTCATACCCTCTTGTTCATCTCATGAAAAATATGAGGCTGCTGGAAATGGTGCATATAGCCGAGCACTCTCACGGTGAGAAAATACCCTGTATCAAAAAATATATTATTTATGCTGCAGCTATGATGTTGCGGTGTTGCGTGCTTCAGTACAGAAAAAGACATGACAGCATCCTTGTGTAACAGAAGCATCTGTCTTTAATGAGTCGTCGGCATTTCCTTTTCCGCCGTTTTTTTTTGTGACAGTTATAAGACAGGCAGCCGATACAAAGAGTCTATTCCAGATAAAAATGGAGTGGGTCCTCTTTTACCCGTGCACCTGCAATGCTCTGTGCCGCCTGCACAAACATATCAGGTCGATTAAGGTCGAATAAGCCAGAGAGCCTCTGATCGCCCAACCGAAAGGACGGAATGATCTGTTTTTTATTGTAGCGATTGAAAATATCCGCGGCTTCGGAAATGGTTTCTGTTTCCAGTGCCACTTGGCCTGTTGTCCATGCGATGAGGCGGGTCAGTTCATCCTTATCCAGATGGCTGAACTGTAATGTTCCGCGTGATGTCACCGTAATACGAGTGCCTGTGGCAAGATATTTAGGGTCGGATAGGTCACGCCCCCACACATGTGCGCTGCCGTTAACCACGACACCGCTTTCATGATTCTGTCCTTGAAAAACCAGCAGGCTGCCGTTCACTACAAATCTCAGATTGGCTGTTTTCACCAGCCCATCGTATGCGGAAACATAACAGCGACCAGAAAGCACACGGGTGTCACAAGAACTGTCTTCAACTCTGGTATGGCAGTCTAGCGCCAGTTTTCTACGCCATTGCTCTGGAGTGTGCAGAATGTTTCTGTGGGTTTCATAGCGCATTTTTGCTTCTGTTGTTCCGGCTGGCACAAAAAACGCGCAAAGGGACGCTGCAACCGCTGTTGATAAAAACATTCGTCTGGAAGGAAGCCGTCGTCTCTGATTCCAGACAGCGGTCGGGGATCGTAACGCCCGTGCCCTGTCTGTGGCGTGCCATATAGCCTGACATCGCAGAAAGGCGCCTTCATGCCTGACATCCGCACCAATCCAGTTCTGTAACAGACGGTTTTCGTCTTCTGTCAACTTCCGCCTGTCAAGGCGTGCGATCCATTCTGCGGCGACCTGATCAGGAGTGGCTTTTTTTGTCATTATCCACACCTCCTCTTATGGGTATTGTCTGGCTTTTATCGCGTTGGGCATAGAGTTTTGAAATGGAAAACAGCGCGCGAGCCAGTTGTTTTTCAACACTATTTTCTGAAATCCCAAGATTTTTCGCACAATCTCTTTGCGTGAATCCGTTAATTTTACGATCAATAAACACATTACGACAGCGTTCAGGCAGACGCTGGATTACTGAATTCAGAAACCTCAATTCAGCTCTGGCATCTGCAACAGCTTCAAGAGAAGGCGTATGATCTGGCAGCAGATCGTTCTGGACATCAGCCAGAGCGACTATTTCTACAACACGAGCCTTTTTATAATGTTTCAAAACAATGTTCCGGCAAACTGTATAAAAATAGGCGGTAGGATTGGAAATATTATCAATCTCAGCTTCCGCCATAATGACGTAAGCTTCCTGAATGATGTCATCTACCTCAATATGAGAAAAGCGACCAAGCCATGTTCTGACAAGGTGCTCATTCGGCAGAATATGTCTTGCCAACCAGTAACTGTAATGTTGATCGCCAAGCATGAAGACGCCCCACCCTGAATGCGCAGGACGTTTAGCATTTTATCATTCTTTGTTTGTGAACGTTTTATGACAGAATGCGAAAATCACTCCTGAACCAATCTCTTCAAGGCCTGTTGGCTCAACGGTCCTTCCGCCAGATATGATGGTTATCGGGTTGCATGGTCAGGCAGCGGCGTATCGCCCGAATGCCAGAATGACCGCGATGCTTGATAATGAAGGCGTATCTCACCTTGCATTTAGAGCAAAATACGCAGTGGCTTTTTTTTAGATGCCATGCTCTTTGGCAGACAACTTAACCTTATCAAAAAAACATTCAATAAAATCAAACGGTCCGTGGCGTTGCGACCTGCTATGATAAGCTGGATCAACGTTCACGCGGACGTTCAGTTTGCCTCAAGTATCATCCTTCGTAACTGAGCGTATGCCGTACGCCTGAATTTGATCGTTAACATTCATAAATGTAGCTGACAGCGCCGAGCGCTACGTTGTTCCCCACACCTGCGCCAGACTGTTAAGAATTGTTGTATAAAATATAAAATTGTGTAAAGAAATGCACCAACTCTGCCTTCCGTGGATTTGTTGGGGCAGAGAGTATTACAAGGCATATCAGACTGGCATAAGCGTTGTTTCCTGTCGGGCATGCAATAACTATATTTTGTGTTTTAAGACTGGATTGAGCATATGCGTTTTCTGCGTGCCTTGCGATCTGATTCGCGCCGCCTAACCACCTTGGCAGAAGCGGCGTTGGACAGTGGGCAGCGTAAGACGTTGGAGCGCCAGAATGGTTTTAACGCCTTTCTGGCTCGTGTTGGCGTGGTTTTTGATCCTGCGTTGGATGAAACTGTCTGGTTGCAGAATGTATGTGAAGCCGCAACCCGGACTGCACGCCTTCGGGCTGCATTTGTTGCTCAGCCGGATGATGCAGGGGAATTCCATCTGCTGGTGAGCAGCGGCCCTGTGGAACAGATGCATCAGCCCGCTTTTTCGGTACGTCCCGACAGGTCTGAGTATTATGGCTATCTTGGGCAGGTTTGGCATAGTGGTCAACCGGCTTTTTGCGGCGATGTTCTGCGGGAGGCCGTATTGCAGACCTGGTGGAAGTGTCTGCAGAAAGAAGATGTAAGCTCGTGTGCGGTGATGCCGATATGGCGGGCGGGCAAGGTCTGGGCTGTGTTTGGCGTTTACGATGGGCAGGATGATGCGTTCGATCCCGTCATAAAGACTATCTTGAATGACACAGCTACGGTTTTGTCGCGCGGATTGAAAATCTATGACGAGCTCTGGTCGCGTGCTGCCCAGCTTGACCGTTCACAGGTTGGCATCATGTTGTTGCGCGACGACCGGATCCAACGTGCGAATGCCAGCGCAGCGGCGCTTGTCGGGTGTTCGTCAAGCGATATGCATAATGCTTCCGTGTCTTCCATTCTGGCGGGAAAAAACCCTGACCGGCAAATGGAGCAGGCTCAGCAACAACTGCACAAAACTGGACAGGCCAAACTGTCTGGCGTGCGTCTGTCTTCGTCGGATCGGCAGGATATTGTTGTCGATCTGTCTGCTGTCATGCTGGGAGACCAGTCCGGTCTGGATTCTGTCTGGACTATGGAGAATGTGACGGAGCGCGATGAAGCGCAACGCCTGTATCGCGCGTTGATCAATGCTGCTTCGGCCATGCTGACGGTCGAGGATGAAGCTGAAAAATGCCATGCCGTTTGCAGTGCTCTGGTTGACAATACTTTGTTCAGCACGGTCTGGCTGGCACAACCGGATCTGTCCGGCCACATGCATTTGCGGGCATATGCAGGCTTGGGTGGGAGCGCTATTGCCCGGTTAAAATGGTCAATTGATGAAGAGTCCGGCACTCTCCCGATAACAGTACAGGCATGGTTGAAAAAAAGGCTTGTCTATACCAATGACCCTGAGACCAAGTTGTTTGGAATCAACGGTTACCAGAAAATCGTGGATTACCGGTGGAAGGGCCTTCTGTCTCTTCCCGTGCTACGGGGAGGGCAGGTCTGGTCGGTTCTGACTTTTACCACGCAGCGTGCTGATGGTTTTGATGAACAAAGCATCATCTTGTGTCGGCGGGTGGCCGAATTGCTGGGGCAAAGTCTGGATCGGCTGGATTGTGGACGTAATTTACAAAAATTGCGACACGAGGAGGAGTTGCGGGCGCGCCGCGATGCGTTGACCGCGTTGCCTAATCGACTGGCGTTGGAGGAATACCTGCCCAAAGCGCAGGAACGCGCGAGTGAGCGCGGCACATCTCTGGCAATCGGGTTGATGGATCTGGACGGCTTTAAAGCTGTTAATGATACTTATGGCCATGCCGCAGGGGATAAGGTTCTGACTGAACTGAGCCAGCGGCTGTGGGAGACCCTGCGCGAGAGCGGTTATGTCGCTCGGCTGGGGGGAGATGAGTTTGTCGTTGTTCTGGAAAACCTGGACACGGGCATGGCAAACGAGCAGGTCGCCACTGCATTGGACAATTTGTCCTCGGTTGTAGCGGAACCGTTTGTTATAGCAGATGGTAAGACCGCCAAAGTCGGGCTTACCATGGGGGTGGTGCTGTGCCCGCAGGATGGTGACAAGCCAGACGCGTTGTTGCGGCAGGCTGACCGCGCCATGTACAAAGCCAAGCAAAATCCGGACAAAAGTGATGCCAGCTGGCACTTTGCCGCCGCCCTTGAGGATGCGCTGGATCTGGAAGATGATGCCGCAACGGATTTGTATCCGGTAGCTCCTTATGGAACCAAATCGGCAGAGCTTCTGGGGCGGGCCGTCAAGGCTGTCACAAAAATTCGCGAGAGCGTACGTAACGCTGTCATACCTGCTATCTGGAAAAAAAATGGTGGAACACCGTTTCTGGAGCATCTGACGCAGGACCAGCATGTTCGCCTGATTGAGCGGGAATTACAGCATCTGGAATTTCTGGCTTCTGCCACGACTGTCAGAAAAGACGTTCTGGCCGCAGCGCACACACTGGGTACAATGTATACGCTGTTTGGTGTGGACCCGGTCGTGCTTGTTGCCGAGCAGACCGGTTATCTGCGTCTGCTGCTGGCAGAGATGGAAAACGAGGGCATCAAGGGTGATGACCGCTATCTTGTGCAACAGATTGTGGAAGCCCGCTACCGGGATGATCGCAGGATGCGGCGTCTGGTAAGATTGGGGGTTCATAAAGCCTATATGACTTTTCTGTCCTCTCAGGTGGCCGAGGGGACATGGGGGAAGGCCAGTGTTGAAGCGCTGCTTGCACTGGCAAAATTACCCGGCATTCAGGCAGCTTTTTTAATTCGTTCCAATGCGGAAGGGGAACTGGTCGCGCAGGCCATGGCTGGCCCGTGTGCCACGGTGCTGGATGAGGCTCTTCTACGCGGTGATGCACGGCCGGTTGTCACCAAGTCGCAGTATGGCAACTTTATAGGGGCTCAGGCTTGGCGTACGGGCACTTTGCAAACCTGCCCGTCCATTGCTCTGGATGCTGATATGGCGCCATGGCATACACTGTTGACTGATTTGCGGATCTATTCGGCCATGAGTGTTCCTATCCGGCGTCAGGATGGAACGACGGCGTTGGTTCTGACCTTGTTTGGTGCTTGTCCCAACCAGTTTGAGACGAGCAGGATGCACCAATTTTCTAGCGGTTTGCAGGAAAAATGGGAAAAACTATGGCGTGACAGACAAGGCATGTCCGATGAACGCTCCTCTCTTCTGCTGGAGCGCCTGTTTTCGGGCGGGCTGTGTATGTTCATGCAGCCTGTTGTGGATCTGCGTACCGGACATTTGCGGAAAGTCGAAGCCCTTGCCCGCCTGAAGGATACTGACGGGACGATTGTTTCCCCCGCAATTTTCCTGCCGCTGCTGGGACATGATGATCTGGACCGACTGTTTGAAATCGGGCTGGAGCAGGGGTTGGCATGGTTGAAGTCATGGGATGAGAATGGTCTGTCCACAGAACTTTCCCTCAATTTGCCACCGTCCTGCTTATCCAATGCCAATATTCTGAATATTGTTGGCAATATGCTGAAGCGTTACAATATGCCGCCCGCCCGTCTGACACTGGAAGTGCTGGAAACTCAGGATATTGACTCTGGCAAGCAGGAAGCTGCTCTCCGGGATTTCCGGGCAATGGGTGTGCAGATGGCTATAGACGATCTGGGGGCAGGCCATAGCAATCTCATGCGGCTTTCTGCAATGGCGTTTGATAGCATTAAGGTAGATCGTGGTTTATTACACCATATTCGAGATGTGCCTTTGCAAATCTTCAGTGTCATTCGTTCGTTGCGGGAGATGGGGCGTGATCTGAGTAGCCTGGTTGTGGTCGAAGGCCTGGAAAATGCTGAAGTCATTGAGGCCATGCGCTATCTTGGGTGTCACTATGGACAGGGATTTGGCATAGCCCGCCCGATGCCGCCTGATGATTTTCTGGAGTGGTATCGGGTTAACTCGAAACTTATTCCGGAAGAAAAAGAAAACGAAATTTATTATGATCTTGGAGCGCTGGCTTATATGTGGGTCGCTACACGTGGCAAGCCAGTAGCGGGGCAGTTCCATCTGGAAAATGGGCCGTTTGTGCGCTGGCTGGAAAAACTGGGCCGGGACGATCATGATGCCGCCCGGTGGTATAGGCTTTTATCTACCGGACCTGTGGCAGAAGAGGTGGTGCATACTTTGCGTGAGTGGCTGGTTGATCGAGTTGTAACCCATTAGGTTCGGGTCAGCCGCGTGCAACGTAATCCCGAAGGTATTTTACAGCAGGGAGGTAAATTTCTCCCTGCATAATCCTGATTGTCTTAGCTTCAACCGGCGACAACAACGGATTTTTTATGTGTAAAGACATCGTAGCCACTACGGCCATGATATTCACCCATACCAGATGCCCCGATGCCACCGAAGGCAAGATACGGCGATACGACCTGAAGCATAATACCATTGATGACAGCATCGCCCGAGGGGATTAACTCTGCTATCCGTTTGCCATTTTCAATATTATTGGTGAAGTAGTATGCCGCAAGCGGATTGGGGTGATGTGCATTGACCAGTGTCGGCACATCTTCCAAATTCGTGAAAGTAAGAACAGGCAGCACGGGACCGAAGAGTTCCTGCTCCATCAATGAGTCAGACCAGTCCACTCCATCGACAACGGTTGCCTGCAAGGTCCGCGCTTCTGGATCGGCACCGCCACCATAAACTACAGTGCCTTTTGTGCGCTCGATCAGGGAAAGAAGGCGCTTGACCTGAGCCGTTGTGACTACTTTTCCGGTTGATCCGATATCAGGATAGTCGTGCTGGACTTTTTCGATGACTTTCTTGAGAAACGCATCTTTCACACTTGAATCGACGAGCACATAATCTGGAGCAATACATGTCTGGCCGCTGTTGGTGAAACGTCCCTGAACGACCCGATCTGCGGCCCGCTCGAGATCGGCGTCATTGAAAACAATAAAAGGTGATTTTCCGCCCAACTCAAGCACTACGGGTGTCAAATGCTCTGACGCCGCTTTCATGACGATCTTTCCGACCGCAGGGCTCCCGGTGAAGAAAATCATGTTGAAGGGAAGTTTCAGAAGTGCTTCGTTTTCTTCACGCCCCCCTTGAACAACCGCGACGTATTGGGGATCAAAAGCTTCACTGACAACTTTTTCAATGATTTTTGCCGTATGAGGTACTGCTTCTGATGGTTTGATGATAGCCCGATTACCGGCAGCGATGGCACCGACCAACGGTGAAAGAGCAAGATTAAATGGGTAGTTAAATGGGCCTATTATATAAACTATTCCAAAAGCTTCATGCTGTATGAAGCTCTGTACAGGTGGACGCCCTTTGTAATCCAAAGGAGATGGAAAATTAGGAACAGCTTGTGGCTTTGACCACTCATCAATATTTTCAATATACTGGTTTATTTCTTCCAAAACGACGCCTATTTCCGTCGTGTTCACCAACAGTTCAGATTTTCCTAGATCCTCACTGAGCGCTGTGCAGATTTCTTGGGTATGTTTTTCGATAGCTGCATGTAAAGCATTAAGTGCGCTTTTCCTTGCCTTGATATCAATGATTTTTTGCCCTCGACGGGCTTTGCTCTGAATGTCGAAGACGCTCTGAATCTTATTAAGCGGTGTGTAATCCATGTTTGGATACCTCAGTGAAGCGTTATCGGTGTGATATCATAATGACGCAAAACACCCTTTCGACCTGAAGCCAGAGTTTCATGGCATCGGTAGATGCCCGTAATTAAAGCCCACAATCACTCCGAACATTTGAGTATATAAAAACGAATATGGACACAACCAGAGGCAGATATTCACAAATACGTGTCTGCTTGTGGGTGTCATTTTTGACCAGCAAAAACATGCGTGACGCGGGATCGGAAGACCGGTTTTCCGGTATCTGAGTATGTCATGCTCTGAACCGGCGGTCGAATTCCGTTTTGGCAACATGTCGGTCAGGTTCTTCACGAACAACGTGGTTATTGTGCACCTGAGGCCAATAGGGAGATGGAAAACCTCATCTCTGAGAAGGGTAGAGGAGCCTGGAATTATTTCGATTTTCCTCATCCAACATAAAATAATATGAAAAAATTGTAATATTTAGGCGCTTTGGGGGTTGGCTGACGTCTGCTAGATGCATTGCATATGAGAATTAATCGCATTAACCTCTCTGGTAGGATAGTGATGTGACACTCCATCCCGTAGCATCTTTTCGTGTGACTGGTCTTTTGGCCACGACATTTCTCTCTCTGGGGGGAGCATTGTCTGCACAGGCGGCAGACACGGTATATAATAACAGTGCAACTTCTGATGAAGTGGTGGAAAAAAGAACGGATGACCGTAAAGCGGCAATGCCGAAGACAGAGAAGAACCAGAAAACCATCGTCAATGTTGCATCCACGACAAACGAAAGTATTCTGGTTAAAGCCCGCAGGTGGGACCGTGGAAGTTACACGGCTCCGGAAACAAGTGCTTCAACCGGTTTACCCTTAAGCCTGCGGGAAACACCGCAGACCGTTACGGTCATGACCCGTCAGGTTATGGATGACCAGCAGATCAATACTCTTGATGATGTTCTGAACACCACGCCAGGTGTTACGTCTTACGCTAACGATAATGCAGGCCGTACAACGTATCGCGCACGTGGCTTTGATATTACCAACTACAAGATTGATGGCATGCAGATTGATGCCTCAACCAGTTTTGGTGGTGTTGGTTCATCCATGAACATGGATCTGTACGACAATGTGCAGATTGTTCGGGGTGCTAATGGTCTGCTGGGCGGGACGGGGGATCCATCCGCAACAATTTATATGCAGCGTAAGGCGCCGCAGCGTGAATTTTCAGCTAACGGCCTGTTAAGGCTGGGAAACTGGAATGAGCACCGTGTTATGGCGGATTTAAATGCGCCCCTGAACCATTCGGGCACAATCCGTAGCCGGTATGTCTTTTCGTGGGATGATACGGATACTTTTCGGGTGCGTGAGCACGCTAATCGCGTTGGTGCGCTTGCCAATTTTACAGCTGATATATCTCCGCACGATACTCTTGATTTTGGCTTCCAGTATGAAAGAACCCGAAATGACGGTGCATCCTGGGGGACGAACGTTCCGATCTGGTACGCTGATGGGACAAACACAAATCTCCCTCGCAGTACGAACCCCGCAGCGAACTGGAGCCAGGCTACCCGTGACCAGTATACTGCGTTCATTAATTATGATCACGACTTCTCGGCTGGCTGGCATCTGAAGGCTGGCTATATGCGCACTCAGGGCAGTTCCTATAACAATCTTGGTGTTGCAAAAATCAACAATGCAACACGGAAAACCTATGCCGGGTTCTGGAATCAGGATGGTACGGGGGCCTATCTGAATGCTCTCCATGCCGAGTATGAAGATGCACGAGACAATGCCGATGTTCATGTGTCTGGCCCTGTGCGGTTTCTGGGCCATGAGCATCAGCTTGTGTTCGGTTTTAACGGTTATAATGATGAATTGACGCAATACACGTTCAGCAATGCTTTGGGAAACTGCTCCATCGCCGGGGTCAACCCGTATTCAGGGTGTCAGTATCGTGCGACCGGGCTGCCTATTGCTAACTGGCAGACATGGGACGGGTCTTATCCCAGCTTTGTAACGCATCGCACCCGTGCGCGTGAGGTCGATGTAACGCGTAATTATGGTGCTTATACATCCGGGCGCTTTGTGCTGGCCAAAGGTTTATCGCTTATTCTGGGCGGACGTATGAGCAGTTATCAGGCTTACACGGGCACTTATAGCAAGACGAACCAATATTCGGGCTCTTCGAGCACTGGCCAGCAGAATGCGGTGCTGACGCCGTATGCCGGTATGGTTTACGATTTTACCAGAACCATGTCGATTTATGGAAGTTACACAAACGTCTATACGCCTCAGTCAAACCTGAGAGATGCCAGCAACAAACCTCTTAATCCAGTCATGGGCAAGAGTTATGAAACGGGATTGAAAGGGGCATTCTTCAAACAACGCCTGAATACATCTCTGGCTTTTTATCTCAACCGTCAGAGCAACGTTGCTCAGGCAACGGGTGCTACAAATGTGAGTACGGGGGAGGCCATTTACGATTCAGTCAATGGTGTGAAAACGGAAGGGATCGACTTTGATGCCTCGGGTGAGTTGCTGCCCGGCTGGAATGTCTTTTTTGGGTATAGTTATCTTTACGAAAAAGGCTTGAGCTATCGTCAGGACCCACATCACCTTGTGCGTTTGACAACGAGCTATACATTCCCCGGCAGGTTGCATCATCTTACCATAGGTGGAGGTGTATCCAGCCAGTCCAGCACGGAATGGTCCACTAATCCTGGGCGTCCTCTTGGGGGTGGCAAGTATGATGCCTCCAACCTTCGGGTTAAAGGTTATACACTCATCAATATCATGGCGCGCTACAGGGTTAAAAACTGGCTGGATATTGCAGGGAACATCACAAACCTTACCGACCGCACCTATGTCCGGCAGGCAGGGTTTTATGATGGCATGATTTACGGTACACCCCGTACGTTCAGCTTTACTTTGCGTGGCCATTATTGAACGGCTGACACAGGGGTAGCCAGTCTTGCGGCAACCTCTCCTGTGTCAGCCTTAGCCGGGGTGGTGCATGCGGGTTAGTAAGTGTTTGTTGCGGCCTCACGCTCTACAGCGCATGTTGTGGCATCGGGTGTGCTGGGGTGGGCTTGCAGCTTCTCAAGCTCGCTCCGGACTGCTGCCATCTGTTTTATAAACCAGGGTTGCTCCTGCAATGCAGCAAACATGGTGCTTCCGTTCATGTAACCAGCCTGTACGTCGCTTTTCCAGTGTACGCCGCAAACAATGCGACTTTCACCAAAAACCCTGCCACGCTGCATGATCTGGCTGGCACGGTCGGGTAGGGCGCTGGCCAGAATGGAGGCGGCCATCCATCCCCATGTTGTATGGCCGGAAGGATAGGCAAAGCTGTTTGCCATGTTTACGCGCGCATCAGGGGTGCAGATATCCTGAGTGTTGCCAATAAAAGGCCGTGGCCTGTGCCAGAAGTTTTTTTCTTCCGTTACGCGCTGTTCCAGCGGGTCAGACAGTGTGTTCAGCAGGGCGAGCAGGGCTGGCAACCTGTCGGGGATAAGTGCAAAGCCTGCGGCGCAGGAAAAATCACGCACGATGTGCTGTGGGCTCAGGTCCGCATCATCAAGAGCCAGTTGCCAGCGCGGGCTGCCCTTAAGTTTGCGTGTGTTTTCAAACGCCTGCTTGTCTGCTTCCTGCGCGGGCGAACTGGCGGCGGGCGGCGGGGGCAGCACGATTCGCCCATCCGGGAGGAGGACAGGTTGTGCCCATGCTGTTTGCACCACCCCGTGCATGAGTGAGCAGATGGTTGCGGTGTAGAGGGCAAAAACACGCAGGCGCATGGAGGCGGGCCTTATTGTTGGCATAGACAGAAGAGGCCTCCATACACCAGACTGCGGAGGATGAAGTGTGATGTTTTGATGATAAATGATGGGTTGGGATGGTCCGGGTAGCAGGTGTCTGGGGTTTGATTTTGCGCCTGATCGGCTATGCTTTGGCATAAGCTGATGCGTTGGTGCGTACACCTGCGCCTGCCTGCTGGTTTGGCCTGTAAGGATTTTTCGGATGAAAATCGCTCTGGGACAGTTTGCCGTTGCACCGGAATGGCGTGTCAACCTTGATCAATGCGTGTCGTTGATTGAAAGAGCCGCAGCGGAGGGGGCCGGGCTGCTTATCCTGCCGGAGAGTATTATTGCGGCAGACATGCACGATCCTGGCATTACCGTACGGACTGCGCAAATGCTGGATGGGCCATTTGTCAGCGGGCTGGTTAATGCACTGGCCGGTAAGGCGCTGAGTGTGGTCTGCTGCATTGCTACCCCCGCCACACCCACTCTGACCCATAACTGCCAGATCGTGCTCAATGCTTCGGGGCCGGTGGCCTGCTACCGCAAGCTGCATTTGTATGATGCCTTTAGCATGAAGGAATCAGACGCTTATGTGCCCGGTGAGGAACTTCCCCCCATTGTGCAGGTGGGGGAGATAAGTGTGGGGCTGATGACCTGTTACGATGTGCGTTTCCCCGAGGTTGCGCGTTCCCTTGTGCTGCGTGGCGCGGACTTGCTGAGCGTGCCGGCCGCATGGGTGCGTGGCCCCGGTAAGGAGTGGCACTGGGAGGTTATGGTAACGGCCCGCGCGCTGGAGAACACCTGCTACGTTGCTGCAGTGGGCGAGTGTGGTCCCCGTAACATAGGGTGCAGCATGCTGGTGGACCCCATGGGAGTTGCCGTTGTCCGGGCAGGCAGCGCACCGGATCTGCTTTTTGCCAATGTGGATAAGGAGCGTATTCGCACAACCCGTAAGGTGCTGCCATTATTGGCCAACCGCCGGTTCAAGGACCCGGAACTGAAGACTTCAGAAGATTGAAGGTAACCCCCAATGCCCTGCAGGCTCCCAATGGAAGATACAGACCGGGAAGCAGAGAGCGGCTTTGTGCATATACGTGGCGCGCGTGAACATAACCTCAAAAATGTTAGCCTGAGTATCCCGCGTGACAGCCTGGTTGTGTTTACGGGGCTTTCGGGGTCGGGCAAGTCCTCGCTGGCATTTGGCACATTATATGCCGAGGCACAGCGCCGGTACCTGGAATCCGTCTCGCCCTATGCCCGGCGACTGTTCCAGCAGATGCCCGTTCCCGATGTGGATGGGGTGGACGGGCTTCCTCCAGCCATAGCGCTCCAGCAGCAGCGCGGGGGGAGTTCAGGCCGTTCCTCCGTGGGGAGCATTACAACACTCTCCAATCTGCTGCGTATGCTGTATTCGCGTGCGGGGGATTATCCTCCGGGACTGGCGCGGCTGGAGGCGGAATCCTTTTCCCCCAATACGCCCATGGGCGCATGCAAGCGCTGCCACGGATTGGGCCGTATTCATGATGTTACGGAAGAGAGCATGGTGCCGGAGCCATCACGTTCTCTCCGTGAGCGGGCGGTGGCATCCTGGCCGGGTGCATGGCAGGGGCAGAACCTGCGGGATATTCTGATCACCAGAGGTGTTGATGTTGATATTCCCTGGCGCGATCTGCCAAAAAAAACACGCGAGTGGATACTTTTTACCGACGAGACACCCACCCATCCCGTTTACCCCGGCCTGACACATGCGCAGGTGGTGCAGGCCATGGCGCACGGTGTGGAGCCGGCATATCAGGGCACATTTACGGGTGCGTGGCGCTATGTTCTGCAAACATTCGCCAAGTCGCAAAGTGCCATGATGCGCCGCCGGGTGGAGGCATTCATAACCACAACGCTCTGCCCGTCCTGCCGCGGCCAGCGGCTTAATACCGATGCCCTGCGCGTAACTTTTGGCGGGCACACAATTGCCGCCATGACCGCCTTGCCGCTGGAAACAATAGCCGCAACATTACGCGCGACCATTGGCCCAGAGCCAGCGGCAGACGCAACGGCTATTGCCGCAGAGCGGATTGTGGAGGACATGGCCGCCCGGATCGGTGTGCTAGAAGAACTGGGGCTTGGTTACCTGCAGATGGACCGGGGCGTGCAGACCCTCTCGCCCGGGGAATACCAGCGCCTGCGGCTTGGCACGCAGATTCATTCCAACCTGTTCGGTGTGGTCTATGTTCTGGACGAGCCCTCAGCCGGGTTGCATCCGGCGGACACGCAGGCCCTGCTTGCCGCACTGGAGCGCTTGCGCTGCGCAGGAAATTCGCTGTTTCTGGTCGAGCATAATCTGGATATTATCCGCCATGCGCAATGGGTGGTGGATGTGGGGCCACAGGCGGGCATACAGGGGGGAGAGGTGCTGTATTCCGGTCCCCTTGCCGGGCTGGAAAAAGTTGGGGCATCCCGTACACGGCATTACGTGTTTGCGCACCCGGTCAGAGTGGCTCACACGCCCAGAACCCCACAGGCATGGCTGCGTCTGGACGGCATGACATGGAATAACCTGGACAATCTTTCGGCGTCCTTCCCCCTTGGGGTGCTGGTCGCGGTGACAGGGGTATCAGGTTCGGGTAAATCCTCTCTGCTCAGTCAGGTGCTGACCAGCATTGTCGCCCGCGCGCTGGGGCAGACTCCGGTGGCCGTGGAGGAAGAGGGTGAAGACCCCGTTGTGTCATCTCTTCGCGTGGGGGAACCACAGGGTCGCATTGTTGCGGGGCTGGAGCATATCAAGCGTCTGGTGGTTATTGACCAGAAACCCATAGGGCGCACCCCTCGTTCCAACCTTGCGACCTATACGGGCCTGTTTGACATGATCCGTAAACTGTATGCCAGAACGGAACTGGCACAAAAGCGGGGGTACGATGCGGGGTACTTCTCGTTCAATCTGCCCAAGGGCCGCTGCCCAACCTGTGAAGGGGCGGGGGCGACCATGGTGGAGCTTCTGTTTTTGCCCAGTGTGTATGCTCCATGCCCCACATGCCATGGAACGCGTTACAAGCCGCAGGTGCTTGATGTAACTTACCGTGACCGTTCCATTGCGGATATTCTTGCCATGACGGTCGATGAAGCCAGCCTGTTTCTGGCTGAAGATTCTGGTCCGGCACAGATTTTGGCAACATTGCAACGTGGCGGTCTGGGGCACCTTACTCTAGGACAGCCCGCAACCGAGCTTTCCGGCGGGGAGGCGCAGCGGATCAAGCTGGCAACAGAGCTGCAGAAGCAGCGGCGTGGCCACACGCTTTATGTGCTGGACGAACCAACAACCGGCCTGCACCCGTTTGATGCAGACAGGTTGATGGCACATCTGCATGAACTGGTGGGCAGCGGTAATACCGTTCTGGTTGCCGAGCACGATATGCGGCTTGTCGCCCGGAGCGACTGGGTTATTGATCTGGGGCCGGGAGCTGGCAGCCGGGGTGGACGCATTGTGGCGGAGGGTGTGCCGTATGACGTTGCGCATACGCAAGGCAGCGTGACTGCGCCGTTTTTGGCGCGCTATACCGGGTAGCCGCATTTTGCAGGACATGCGGCATAAACCCGTACACAGATTGTGGTCTTGGCCTGAATGGGCGACTGAGCGGGGCAGACGTAAAGATGCTCGATCTGAGCGGTGAAATGCAGGGGCGGGATCCCCCTTACGGAGATGGTGTCTTGCCTGCGGCAGATTCGTAAGGGGAGTGTTTTTGGGTGGGGATGTTCTTTTTGGTGCTGTACATGGATTGGTCGGCATGGACCATAATGGCGGCCAGATTCTTGCCATCTTCGGGATAGAGTCCCCCGCCAATGCTGCCCGAAAGGGAGAGCTTGAGGGTGTCGATCATCACAGGGCGGCGCAAAACAGCCAGTAGTTTGTTGCTGACTGTCTCCAGCATGGTTCTGTTCTCAATATCGGGGAGTAAAATACCAAATTCATCTCCTCCCAGACGCACGACATAGTCGCTTTTGCGCACACTTTTGCGCAGCCTGCGGGCCAGACTCCGCAATACGTTATCCCCAGTGGCATGGCCATATGTGTCATTGATTGGCTTGAACTGGTCCAGATCAATCATGAGAAAGCCTATGGTCTGGGCCGGGTCATCTTCTATTTCTTCATTCCAGCGTTCCATCAGGCCGCGCCGGTTGCCAACACCGGTCAGTTCATCAGTAAAGGCATCTTTCTGGAGTGCGCGATATTTACGCTTGATGTCAGAAATATCGCGAAAAATGCCAATGGCAATGTCCAGTTTATGGAAGAAGAGCGCATAGTGCTGCACAATGCGTACTCTGCCATCCGCCCCTTTCAGGTCCAGTACCAGTTCTGGCAGTTCGCTGGTTTCCTCGCAGTCGGCCCGGCTCTTGGCCTGCCGGATCTGGGCGTGGAACTGCTCCTGCTGTCTGGGGTCAACGCAACTGGTGTCGATCAGTGCGGACATGGTGGCAATTCTGTCGTCCGCAATATGGCGAAAGGCTGGGTTGCGCAGGATAATCTGGCTGTCGGACAGGCGGACAACGACCGTCCCGATCGGAACTTTCTCGAAAAGTGTTTGCCCCAGAGTCGTCAGGTCAGGAAGGGTAGAAAAATCAATCTGACCAGGCAGGGAGGCGGTGTTCATAGACGAGAGTTATCCTGTGCAGCGGTGCCTGACTGGTCTGGTGCCTCAATAATCGGGGCGTTCAGGTAAAAGTTCAGCCAAAACGGGCGTATGGGGTTAATAAAGCCTGTTCAGGCCGTGACCACAATGCCCGAGCGTCACCTAGCCGTGATTCGGCTCTCAATACAGCACAGGCAATGACATATATCAATCATTCAGTATTATCCACGCCTGACGTGCCGCTGATGTATGTGACACATGCCTGTATCCAGAGCCGGATATAAGGGAATGAGGAAGTCTGCATATGCCTGAAAAAGAATAATAAATATTCGTATTTTTCTATATTTTCAATGAATTGTCTGAAAATGATATTGTATTCGGGGTTGGGTTGATGGTGATATATGCAATGTATTTGTTGCGATGAATAGCAATTATTCACCTGTTTTCAGGTCGGAATTTTTGCGTTCTGTGGGTGGGCGTGGCGGTCATATGGATCATATGGCCGCCATTTTGTTCTACAACAGAAGGGGTCATGTGGTGTGTTGGGGTTAGGGTTGATCCTGCTTTTCAAACGCACCGGAAATGCGCAGGGTTACTGAGTCGCTTACATAAGGGACATAGGTTTTGATACCAAAGTCACTGCGGTTGAAGGTGCTTGTGGCGTCAAACCCGGTTGTATATTTTTTGTCTATCGGGTTAATGCCAGCCCCTACAAAATGTGCATTCAGGGTGATCGGCTTTGTAACGCCGTGCAGGCTCAGGTTGCCATGAATTGTTGCATCGTTCTGGCCGAGCATTTTAATGCTTGTCGAAACAAAGGTCGCCTTCGGGAACTTTGTGGCGTCAAACCATTGCGGGCCTTTGAGTTCATTGGTCAACTGGGTGCTTGTTGTCTGCACGGAAGCAACTGGAATGGTCACGGATAATCTGGAAGATGCCGGGGAATGTGCATTCAGCTCCAGTGTGCCCGATGCGTTGGAAAACGCGCCAAAGTAATTGGTAAATCCAAAATGCAGAACGGAAAATCCGATCTGGGTATGGCCGGGTTCGACCGCATAGCTGCCTGACTGGAGCTGAGATGCCTGGGTAATGGTCTGTGCGAACGCGGTGGGGAGTGTGCCGAATGTGAGAGCGGCAAAAGCCGCTGAAAATAGAAGAGAAGCGCGGTTCATGCTGGGGAATGCTCCAAATGGAAGGTCGGTAAGACGTGCCTTGATGTGAATAGCAGGGGCAAGTGCATTAATAAATAACATGAATATAAGTGCTTTGTTTCTGTTTTTTGATTCGTTTCCCGTGGGTAGGCGGCGCTTGCGCCTGTGTTATAATCCGGTAACGCTCATGCATAAGAAGGGGAGGGCCTTGAATGTTGACCGGAAAGGCCCCGCAGTCCGCGCCTGTCAATGCCTCTGCCGAAGGTGAGCAGATATGGCTGAATGTTATAGGTAAAATGGAAGAAACCTGGGGCCAGCTTATTGGCCAGCAGGTGGAGCTGGAGCGTAAAAATGCCGCGCTGGAAGAAGCGCATGCATTTATGGCCAGCGTGTTTGAATCCATGTCCGATGTGCTGGTTGCTTGCGATACGGCGCTGCGTATCGTGCGCACGAATGCTGCCGCGGAAAAACTGTTCGCGCCAGAGGGGCAAAGCATTGTCGGCGTGCGGCTGGAGGATCTGATTGCCGCCTCGTCCGGGCTGAAAGCGGTGGATGTTGCAACCTGCATGACCCGGCGGCAGGGTCTGGAAGACAGGGAGTTCCAGTTTTCCACCTCTTCGGGAGCATTGCCTTTTGCCGTCAATGGCACGCTGTTATACGACCGGCGGCAACGTCTTTCGGGGATTGTGCTGCTTGGCCGCCCCTTGGGCGAGGTCAGGCGTGCCTATTCCGATCTGGATCAGGCGCACCGTAACCTCAAGGCGGCTCATGTGCAGTTGGTGCAGGCCGAAAAAATGGCGTCCCTTGGGCGGCTGGTCGCCGGGGTAGCGCACGAGTTGAATAACCCGATCTCGTTTGTGTATGGCAATGCCTATACGCTCCAACGCTTCCTGCCCCGGCTGATCGCGTATCTGGAGCATATTCATGCACAGCCCGGCGCATCCCTGTTCGCGCGTGAGCGACAGGCTTTGCGGGTGGATATGGTTGTCTCCGAACTGGGCGGGACGCTGGACGGTATTGTGGAAGGTGCCGAGCGCGTGCGTGATATTGTAGCCGACCTGCGTCGTTTTTCATCAGACAGGCGGAGTGCGGGCGCGGTGTTTGACATGGCTGCCGTCGTACGAACGGGGCTGGAATGGGTGCTGGCCAGCGCGGACCGTATTGTGGAAACCCGTATGGATGTGGAAGGGCCGCTGGAGGTTGAAGGCCATGCAGGGCGCATGCAGCAGGTTGTGATGAATCTGGTGCAGAATGCGCTGGATGCCATGGAAAATGTTCAGCATCCTGTTCTGTGCATTACGGCAAAGCGGGATGGCGTGCGCGTGCATGTTCAGATTGCCGATAACGGGAGTGGCATTTCCCCCAATGTGGCAGAGCATATTTTTGATCCGTTTTTTACGACCAAGCCTGTCGGCAAGGGAACCGGGCTGGGGCTTGCCATCTGCTATGGTACCGTGTCCGACCATGGGGGGCAGTTCACTGTGCGCAACGGGGCGCAGGGAGGTGCGATGGTGGCATTTGACCTGCCAGCCTTTGCCCCGGATGGCGAATGTGCCGTGCTGCCGGAAAAATAAAGGGTAAGCAGAGTATGGCTTTTACTGTTCTGTGGCTTCAGTCTGGTGGATGCGGCGGGTGCAGCATGTCGCTTCTGTGCGCCGAAACCCCGGATCTTTTGGCCCAGCTGCGTGGTGCGGGTGTGGAGTTTCTGTGGCATCCCAGCCTGTCCGAGCAAAGCGGGACGGAGGTCACGGCGCTGCTGGCGGACATTCTGGCAGGTCGTGTGCGTATGGATGCCCTGTGCCTGGAAGGAGCCGTACTGCGTGGGCCGGAAGGTACGGGGCGTTATCATGTTATGGGGGGTACGGACCAGCCCATGATGGCGTGGGTCCACCAGTTGGCTGCGGTTGCACGGTATGTTGTGGCTGTTGGCAGTTGCTCGGCCTATGGCGGCATGGCTGCGGCGTCTCCCAATATTCTGGATGCCTGCGGGCTGCAGTATGAAGGGGTTCATCCTGGCGGGGCGCTGGGGGCGGATTTTCGGGCTCAATCCGGTTTGCCGGTTGTCAATATCGCGGGTTGTCCGACGCATCCGGGCTGGGTGATTGAAACACTGGCCCTGCTGGCGCAGGAGAACCTGCATGCGCAGGACATGGACGCAGTCGGTCGGCCCCGCCTCTATGCTGACCAGCTTGTGCATCAGGGCTGCACACGGAATGAATATTACGAATACAAAGCCAGTGCGCGCCAGCCTGCCCAACTGGGCTGCATGATGGAATATATGGGGTGTATTGGCACACAGGCCCATGCGGACTGTAATAACCGCCTGTGGAATGGAGAGGGCTCATGCACACGTGGGGGTTATGCCTGCATTAACTGCACAGCCCCCGAATTTGAGGAGCCAGGACATCCTTTTGCGCAAACCCCGCGTATTGCCGGTATTCCCGTCGGGTTGCCAACCGATATGCCAAAGGCATGGTTTGTTGCACTCTCCACGCTGGCTAAGGCGGCAACGCCAGAGCGCGTTGCCCGTAATGCGGTGAGTGAGCACCTGCTTGTCCCACCCAGCAGCGCAAGGGCGAAGGGGTAGACGCGAGCATGGGAAAACAGACAAAAACCCGGCTGGTGGCAGGCCCTTTCAATCGTGTGGAAGGCGATCTGGAGGTGCGGCTGGATGTGGTGGGGCATCAGGTGGACCGAGCCTGGGTGAATGCGCCGCTCTTCCGGGGCATAGAGCGGGTGCTGGAAGGCCGCACCCCCATGGATGCACTGGTTATTGCGCCGCGCATCTGTGGCATATGTTCTGTCTCCCAGTCCCATGCGGCGGCGCTGGCGTTGGGGGGTGTTATGGGTATGGCGCCAACCCATAATGGTCAGCTTGCGACCAATCTGATTCTGGCGACTGAAAATCTGGCAGATCATCTGACGCATTTTCATCTGTTCTTCATGCCCGACTTTGCCCGCCCGGATTATGAGGGACGGCGCTGGTACGCCCGGGCGTATGACCGTTTTGCCGCGCTACGCGGGAGTGCCGTGCGCAATATTTTGCAAACGCGGGCACTTGCGCTGCATGTCATGGGTATTCTGGCAGGACACTGGCCGCATACGCTGGCCATACAGCCCGGTGGTTTGTCCCGTGGGGTGGAAAAGCAGGAATGCATGCGTTTGCTGGGTATTCTGGGGGGAGTGCGCGCCGCGTTGGAAGATGCCCTGTTTGGCACAGGACTGGAAGACGTGGCGGCCCTGTCTGCCCCGCAGGACCTCCGGCGCTGGACGGATGACCGGAATGGATCGGATTTTGGTCTGTTTTTACAGATTGCCCAGGATCTCTCCTTGCAGCAAAGTGGCCGCAGTTACGATCGTTTTTTAAGTTTTGGGGCGTATCCGGGTTTTGAATCCGATCCGCGGCAACACCACTGGCGTTCTGGCATTTTTGAATCCGGAGCCGCGCGGGCCTTGAACATCCATGATGTGCGTGAAGATCACACCTTCAGCCACATGGCACAGACCGCCCAACCTCTGCCGCCGTTTGAAGGCACAACCGAACCTCATATGCGGGATGAGACGTCTTATACGTGGTGCAAGGCTCCCCGCATGGCGGGGCTGCCGTGCGAGACAGGCGCTCTGGCTCGCCAGCTTATGGCAGGCCAGCCATTGGTGCGCGCACTTGTGGCGGATCATGGTGGGAATGTTCTGTCACGCGTGGTGGCGCGACTTATCGAAGTTGCCCGGCTTGTGCCGCTTATGGAGCAGTGGGTCCGTGCCCTGCGGCCAGATGGGCCATGGTGCCACCCCCAGCCAGGAGCTGTGCCCGACGGGCGCGCCATAGGGATGACAGAAGCTGCGCGTGGAGCCCTCGGCCACTGGCTGTGTGTGGAAAAAGGGCTGATCTCGCGCTATCAGATCATAGCTCCGACAACATGGAATTTTTCACCGCGTGACAGAACCGGGGTGGAAGGGCCGCTCGAATACGCGCTAAGGGGCGCTCCCGTAAAAGAGGGGGAGCGGACCCCGCTGTCCGTGCAGCATATTGTGCGTTCGTTTGACCCATGCATGGCATGCACCGTGCACTAATGCCCGAGTGTGTAGAGGAAATTCTTGTAACGGGTTTGGTGCAGGGGGTTGGTTTTCGGCCTTTTGTATGGCGTCTTGCGCAAAAGCTGGAACTGCGGGGCTATGTGAGCAACCGGGGCGATGGCGTGCGTATTGTTGTAGCCGGGCCGCCAGATCGGCTGGCTGCCTTGGTGGAGGAACTTGCCAGCCCGCCTCCACGAGCCCGCATTGAGGCGATCAGGCGCAACATGGCGCAGGACGAAGGCTGGCAGGATTTTACCATACAGGCCAGTCAGCCCGGCACGGTGCAGGCTGGCATTGTGGCGGATATGGCAGTATGCCCTGCCTGTATTGCGGAAATTGCAGATAAAAAAAACCGCCGATACCAGTACGCTTTTACAAACTGTACGGATTGTGGGCCGCGTTTTTCCATTGTAACCGGTATTCCGTATGACCGTAACCGCACAACTATGGCGGCATTTGTCATGTGCCCTGCCTGCGGGGCTGAATATGCCAATCCGCAGGACAGGCGTTTCCATGCCCAGCCGGTTGCCTGTCCTGTATGTGGTCCCCAGTTAATGTTTGTCTCCGGCTCCAAAGGGAGCCGCAGCCCTGTTGTGGGGGATATGGCGCTTGCTCATGCTGTGAGCAGCCTGCTGGCAGGGCAGGTGGTGGCCATAAAGGGTATTGGAGGCTTCCATCTGGCCTGCCTTGCCCGTTCGGAGGTTGCTGTTGCGGCACTGCGGACCCGCAAGAACAGGCCTGCCCGCCCGCTTGCGGTCATGGTGCGGGATATGCCCATGGCAGAGGCTTATGCCTGTTTTTGTGCCGGCGAACGTCAGGCGCTGGAGGATGTTGCTGCTCCTGTGGTGTTGGTCCGCCAGCGCAGGGAGCAGTCTTTTGCAGCCAATGTTGCTCCGGGTATGGAGCGGGTCGGGCTGCTTCTGCCCTATACGCCGCTGCATACTGTGCTGATGCGGAAAATCGGTCAGCCGCTGGTTATGAGTAGCGCTAACCGCTCGGGGCAGCCGCAGGTTGTGCATAATGCTGAAGCACTTGAGGAATTGCAGGGCATTGCGGATGCATGGCTTATGCATGACCGGCCTATTGCCCGACGGCTGGATGATAGTGTGGTGCGTGTGCTGGCAGGGCAGCCGCGCGTTTTGCGCCGGGGGCGAGGGCTGGCACCAGAACCACTGGCCCTGCCCGTTCTTATGGCAAAATCTCCTCCAGTTCTGGCCATGGGGGGGGATTTGAAGGCCGCGTTCTGTCTGACGCAGGGCGGGCGGGCTTTGTTGTCCCATCATTTGGGAGATATGGCGCAACTGGCTACGGAGCAGGCCATGCTGGCAGCTCTGGCGGATTACAGGATGCTGTTCGGGCAAACACCCGCTATTGTGGCGGTGGATGCCCATCCCGGATACCGCAGCCGGGCTGTGGGGCAGAAACTGGCCGAAAGTCAGGGCTGGCTGCTTGAAACAGTCTGGCACCACCATGCGCATATTGCCGCCACCATGGCCGAGAGTGGGTGGGGGCAGGGGCCGGTTCTGGGGCTGGCACTTGATGGTACGGGCTATGGGCCGGATGGTACCCTGTGGGGGTGCGAAATGCTGGTGTGCGATTATGCCCAGATGACCCGTCTGGGCCGTTTGGCAACAGTACCCATGCCGGGGGGAGAAACAGCCGCGCGTGAACCCTGGCGCATGCTTTTGACGCATCTGGACAATGCCTTGGGTGTGGAGGGCACCGGCCTGGTGCAGGCGCAACTCCGGGCATTACAGGACAGACAGGTGGATGTCCTGCGCTCCATGGCCCGTGTGGGGGTCAACGCCCCTCTTACCAGCTCCGCCGGACGCCTGTTTGATGCCATGGCAGCTCTTGTGGACAGTGCTCCACCCCGCCTGACTTACGAGGGAGAGGCCGCCATGCAACTGGAGGCTCTGGCCGAAAGGGCGGAAGGGGCGTGTGCCCCTCTGGAGTTTGGTTTGCGCATGTGTGGAGACCTGCTGGAAATAGACCCCGCTCCCATGTGGCGCGCAGCTCTGCTCCGGCTGGCAGAAGGGGTTACCGCTCCCGAACTGGCATGGGCATTCCATGCCGGGCTGGCTCATGTTCTGGCCAAAGCCACAGGTCAGCTTGCCCGGCGTACGGGGCTGGGTACGGTGGCACTGGCTGGCGGAGTTATGCATAATGGCGTGCTGGTGGGTATGCTGGTGCCACTTTTGCAGGCGGCCGGGTTGCGCGTGCTCCTGCCTGCACATGTGCCTGCAGGGGATGGGGGGCTGGCTGTGGGGCAGGCCGCGGTGGCAGCATACCGGCATAGACCGGCCTGAAAGTTTTGAACACACCGGATAAAAGTGGAAAGCTGGCAGCCAATTCTGTCGGCAAAGCTGTGTCCATTCGCGTGTTCTGGGCGGAACTGCCTGCCTTTTTTGGGTGTGGCACACTTCTTGCTTTCTTCTCATAGGTAATCGCGGACCTGTTCTGGTTCGCCGCCTGAGGAGGACGTCTTCATTGATGGCTGGTCTTGAAACGTTTTATGACGTGATGCGACGGCAGGGCATTACCCGCCGCTCGTTTATCAAATACTGCTCGCTGACTGCTGCGGCTCTTGGTCTGGGGCCAGAGTTTGTGCCCCAGATTGCAAGCGCGATGGAAACCAAGCCCCGCCTGCCCGTATTGTGGCTGCATGGGCTGGAATGTACCTGCTGCTCGGAAAGTTTTATTCGCTCGGCGCATCCGCTGGTCAAGGATGTGGTTCTGTCGATGATCTCGCTCGATTATGACGATACCCTCATGGCTTCTGCCGGGCATCAGGCCGAAGCCATTCTGGACGAAGTCATGGAGAAGTACCACGGCAACTACATTCTGGCCGTGGAGGGTAACCCGCCTCTTAATGAAGATGGCATGTACTGCATCATTGGCGGCAAGCCATTTGTGGAGCAGCTTAAAAAAGTGGCCAGTGGGGCCAAGGCCATCATCTCGTGGGGGTCCTGCGCATCGTATGGCTGTGTGCAGGCTGCCAGACCCAACCCTACACAGGCTACCCCCGTACACAAGGTTATCCTGGACAAGCCCATTATCAAGGTGCCCGGCTGCCCGCCCATTGCCGAGGTCATGACCGGCGTTATTACCTATATGCTCACATTTGACCGTCTCCCCGAACTTGACCGGCAGGGGCGACCCAAAATGTTCTATTCCCAGCGCATTCACGACAAATGCTACCGCCGCCCCCATTTTGATGCGGGTCAGTACGTGGAAAGCTTTGATGATGAAGGAGCCCGCAAGGGGTACTGCCTGTACAAGGTCGGCTGTAAAGGCCCAACCACCTACAATGCCTGCTCGACCGTGCGGTGGAATGATGGCGTGTCCTTCCCCATCCAGTCCGGTCATGGCTGCATTGGCTGTTCCGAAGATGGGTTCTGGGACAAGGGATCATGGTACGCAAGGCTCCAGAATGTCGGGGGCTTTGGCATAGAAGCCAGTGCGGACAAGGTTGGTATGGTCGCCGCCGGTGCCGTAGGTGCGGGCCTTGCCGCACATGCCGCCATAAGCGCGCTCAGCCGCGCACGTTACAAAGGGGATGACGCCCAATGACCACGCTTCAGACACCAAACGGTTTTGCGCTTGATAACGGTGGCAAGCGTATTGTGGTGGACCCGCTGACCCGCATTGAAGGGCATATGCGTGTTGAGGTTAATGTGGATGAGCAGAACATCATCCGCAATGCGGTTTCCACCGGCACAATGTGGCGCGGGCTGGAGGTTATTCTGCGTGGGCGCGACCCGCGTGATGCATGGGCCTTTGTAGAGCGGATATGCGGTGTGTGCACCGGCTGCCATGCTCTGGCTTCCGTTCGCGCGGTGGAAGATGCGCTGGATATCCGTATTCCCACCAACGCATTCCTTATCCGCCAGATCATGGCCAAGGTTCTGGCATGGCATGACCATGTGGTGCATTTTTACCATTTGCATGCGCTGGACTGGGTTAACCCCGTCAATGCCCTGCGGGCGGACCCGCGTGCAACATCTATGCTGCAACAGTCGGTTTCTCCCAATCATGCCAAATCTTCTCCCGGCTATTTCCGCGATGTGCAGAACAGGCTGAAAAAATTTGTAGAGAGCGGGCAGCTCGGTATTTTCAAAAACGGGTACTGGGACAGCAAAGCCTATCTGCTCCCACCCGAAGCCGACCTCATGGCCGTAACACACTACCTTGAAGCACTTGATTTTCAAAAAGAAATTGTAAAAATTCATACCATTCTGGGGGGGAAGAACCCACACCCCAACTACATGGTTGGTGGTGTTCCCTGCGCGATCAATATTGATGGGGATATGGCGGCAGGGGCTCCGCTCAACATGGAGCGCCTGAATTTCATCAAGCAAAAGCTTGATGAGGCCTACGAATTTTCGAAAAATGTGTATGTGCCCGATGTAATCGCAATTGCCAGCTATTACAAAAACTGGCTCTACGGCGGGGGGCTGGCAAACCATAACCTTATGGATTACGGCGATTACCCGACCGTGCAGGGCGACAAATCCACAGACCGTCTGCCCGGCGGTGTGATCCTCAATGGCAACTGGAACGAAATTCATCCGATTGATGCCCGTGACCCGCAACAGGTGCAGGAGTTTGTAACCCATAGCTGGTACAGCTACGGGCAGGGCCGGGAGGATATTGGCCTGCATCCATGGGATGGGGTAACTGACCCACACTACGTTTTGGGGAGTGGAGCCAAAGGGACACGCACCAATATTGAGGCAGTGGATGAAAATGCCAAATATTCGTGGGTCAAAGCGCCACGCTGGCGCGGTAATGCGTGCGAGGTCGGACCTCTGGCGCGTTATGTTCTGGCTTATGCAAAAGGCGTGCCCTACGTCAAGGCGCAGGTGGATGATGCGCTGGGGCGCTTCAATGCTCTGGCGGGTACCAGCTTTACGCCGCAGCAGGCTCTGCCAACCACAATCGGGCGTACGTTAACCCGTGCGCTGGAGGGGCATTACTGTGCCCAGCAGTTGCTGGATGATTACGATGCCCTGATCACGAACATTCGTAATGGTGATCTGGCAACAGCCAACATGTCGCGCTGGGACCCTGCGACATGGCCCAAAGAGGCAAAGGGTGTTGGCCTTGTGGCTGCTCCGCGCGGAGGTCTTGGCCACTGGATCAAAATCAAGGATGGCCGCATAGAAAACTATCAGTGTGTGGTGCCCAGCACATGGAATGCAGGCCCGCGGGATGCCAAGGGGAATATTGGCGCATTCGAAGCGGCGCTTTTGGGGACGCCTATGGCCAACCCCGAGCAGCCGGTGGAAATCCTGCGTACGCTCCACTCGTTTGACCCCTGCATGGCCTGTGCCACGCATGTCATGGCACCTGATGGGGATGAACTTGCCCGCGTAACCGTGCGCTAAGGGGGATAGCCCGATGGTTTCATCCAAATCAAACATCCTGACCGATGAGGATCTGCAGGGTACAAACCTGCAAGGGCAAAACGCGCGCGCATTGCGTGCGCGCAAGCTCACCACGATTTATGTGTATGAGGCTCCTGTAAGGCTCTGGCACTGGGTGACTGCGGCCTCCATCGTTGTGCTGGCTATTACCGGGTATTTTATTGGCTCTCCCCCTCCCTCATTGTCGGGGGAGGCCAGTAACCATTTTCTTATGGGCTGGATCCGTTATCTGCATTTTTCTGCGGCATGGATTTTTGCCGTAGGGTTTGCCGGGCGTATCCTCTGGACTTTTATGGGTAATATTTACACGCGGGAGCTTTTTTATATCCCCGTCTGGCGCAAGGATTACTGGAAAGGCCTGCTGGACGAAATACTGGTTTATGCCTTTATTAAAAAACAGGGTGAAAAAACAATCGGGCATAACCCGCTTGCCCGCACGGCCCTGTTCTTCTGCTTTACCCTGACCGGACTGTTCATGATTGTCAGCGGGTTTGCGCTGTATTCTGATGGAACCGGTATTGATAGCTGGGAAGGTAAGGTTTTTGGCTGGGTCATGCCCTGGCTTGGGGGGGGGCTTGCTACTCACTTCCTGCATCACTGGGGGATGTGGGTTATTATCCTGTTTGTCATGATCCACGTCTACACCGTCACGCGGGAGGATATTACGTCCCGCCAGACGTTGCTATCCGCCATGGTCAATGGCTACCGTTCTTACAGAGATGATCGCCCTGAGTGAGAGGCTCTTGACCATAAAATCAGTCATTCTGAAAAGTTGGTATCCATAAAATCCCACCATCACATTCACGTGTTGGTGGGATTCTTGTATTTACCCGGTCGCGTATCTGCCATTCTGGAAGTTGGCATGTTTCTTGCTTCATTAATAAAATCAGGAGAAACGCGAGCCTGCCAAGCCGGTCCGCTGTTTTTCGTGCAGGGTAGCAGGAGGCGGCAGACGTGGCGGCGGACGCGGTTCTATATGGCAATGAGCGGAAAATTCTGGTGCTGGGCATCGGGAATATCCTGTGGGCAGATGAGGGGTTTGGTGTTCGGGCTGTTGAGCATCTTGCCGCGTATTACAGTTTTGGCCCCGATGTGCAGATCATGGATGGCGGTACGCAGGGGCTATATCTGCTCCCCGTGCTGGAAGACCTTGAAACCCTGATTATAGTGGATGCCATAGATTTTGGCCTTCCACCTGCCACCTTGCATCATGTGGAAGGTTCTGCCGTGCCTGCCACAATTGGCGCACGGAAGATGAGCCTCCATCAGACCGGTTTTCAGGAAGTGCTGGCATTGCTGGACCTGCGTGGTCATGCGCCACGCGCTATTCATCTGGTGGGTGTGCAGCCCGTGACCATGCAGGACTATGGCGGTGGGTTGACCGAGGCAGTCGCCCGGCAGGTGCCTCATGCCGTGCATATGGTGCTGGACCTTCTGGCGCAGCGTTACGGTGTCTGCCCCATGGCGTTGCAACATGCACCATTACCGGGTGCAGGGGTGATGACACAGGCCATAGCGCGCACGGCTTATGAGCAGGGGCGCCCGTCTGCAGAACTGGCCTGCCGTTACGGTGATGAGCGCGTGCTTGCGCGTAGCGGAGTATAAACCATGTGTCTTGGCATACCCATGAAAGTGTTGCGGTGCGAAGGGAGCATGGCGCTCTGCATGGTGGAGCCCCTACCCGGCCAGCAACAGCCCACCCGACAGGAGCAGGTTGATACCATACTGGTGCCTGATGCGCAGGCAGGGGACTACCTGCTGGTTTTTATGGGCATGGCGCGTGCGCGTATGGAGCCGGAGGAGGCCCGTAAGCTGCAGGATGCCCTTCAGGCGCTTGCCACATTGGCCGCAACACCAGTGGACGCAGGTGCCGCCCGGAAAATTGTAACCCACGGGTTTGCAGACCTGTGTGACGCGCCACCGCGTCTTCCCCCCCACCTTCAGGCTGCATTTGATGCAGGACTTACGGAGGCCTGAGTAAAAATGTCCGTTCTAGAACTTCCACTGGTGCAGGGGCTGACAACCCGGCACGGTATGCCCGTTCTGCACATGCTGGAGCAGGCACAGGCGGGGTATGTGCTGCTGCTGTTGCCCAGCCATGCCAGAATACATCTGGAAACACCTGACCTTGCGGCCATTTTGCCGGACCTGCTGCGGTTGGGGGCTACCCATTTGCAGGGTGCGCAACCACTCAGCGGTGCCGTGGCCGATGCTGCGCTGGAGGCCGAACTTGTGCGGAATGAGAGCGATCTTTCTCTTCCCGCACTGGTGCTGCTTGAAAATGGGCAGGTCAAAGCCAGTATTTCGCGCATGCGCGACTGGGAGACCTATGTCAGCAGGTTTGAAGTACTGTTTGCACCCTCCACAGCAGCAGGCAGGGAGCCAGTGGCATGAGCGCATCTTTTATGTTTCCCCCCTCAGGGTTTGGTCCGGGTTCGCAGATCGGGCAGGACGATGAGGAACTGAACTATCTGGCCATGCCATCGGGCGTTCATGTTTACGAACCCCATGTGCCGGAGATTGATGACCCGGCCACAATGGCGGCAACGCTGGTGTTTCTGGATGAGCTGCAAGAACAGGCGCAGGCATGGCGGGTGGGGGATGCGCGTCTGCTGCCCCGGCACAACCTCGCCCCGGCTGCAGGTGCGGCGGTGAATGATGCTCTGGGGGAGGGTGAAGTCTCAGCCAGACTGGAAGATGCCGCAGGGCTGGTAGAGGTGCAGGAAACGGTCTTTGCGGGCATATGGGCCCTGCGTGCTTATGGTGGTCCGCAAGGGCAGGATATGCGTGAGCAGGTAGAGGTTTCGGCTTTTCCCAAAGCGCTTCTGGCCCGTGCGTTTCCGCCCAGACGTGCCCGCCCAGATATGGCAACGGACATGGCCGATGGGGTTGTGAACGCTCCCGCTATCCTGACCGAACTGTTTGACCGGAGCGAAAACTGGCACCCCCGAAGCAGCCCCCATGTTGTCAATCTGAGCCTGCTGCCCCACACGCCAGAAGATATGGCCTTGCTGGAAGCCAGTCTGGGTCGGGGGCGGCTGGCCATTCTGTCCCGCGGGTATGGCAATTGCCGGATAGAGGCAACGGCAACGCCACATGTCTGGCGTGTGCGTTATTTCAATTCCATGGATACGCTTATTCTGGATACGATAGAAGTCTCCTTCGTACCCGAAGTAGCCTGTGCGGCGGTGGAGGATATTGCGGATTCCGCTGCTCGCCTGCACGAAATATGTGCCGTGCTGCGGGAAGAAAATGCCAGCCCGCGGGGCACGCAGGCATGAGCAGGCTCCCTCCGCGGTTTGAAGGGTCCTATCTGGGGGATACCGCACGGCTGGCGGACGATGCCGTTATGGAATGCAAGATATGCTGGAGTGTGTATGACCCCGCAGAAGGGTGCGAGGTATGGCAGATACCCCCGCATACACCATTTGCCAGCCTGCCGGATTACTGGCGCTGTCCCACATGCGAT
Source organism: Acetobacter fabarum (assembly GCF_029069195.1). GTDB lineage: Bacteria > Pseudomonadota > Alphaproteobacteria > Acetobacterales > Acetobacteraceae > Acetobacter > Acetobacter fabarum_A. The sequence goes on along the minus strand of NZ_JARDYK010000012.1, from coordinate 56,112 downwards.
GGCGCAAAAGAGCAGTTTATGGTGGTATCAGCCGCAGCGGTGGTGACCGCGGCAGCGGCTGATGAGGTTCCAGCCAGCCCCCCTGCTCTTGCGCAGGAGGAACCCGGACAAAAGCCAGACCCAGCCAGCGGTTTTGCCCGTGCGCTGGAAGATGTGTTTGCCGATATCTATGCTGGCAAGATGCGTGGCCTGCCGTTTGTAAATGAAGCCCTGAACGTTAAGTTCGTAGGGTTCTGTTCGTTTGAAGGGCAGATGGTCGGGGCGCTGGTGACACCATGGTTCATGAACCTGGTCGTACTCCCCGGTGCCGGAGAAGACTGGTCTGGTGTGGTGTCGGGGAGCAAAAAACTGCTGGATTTCCCCTCCGGCTCCTACGAGTTTACTGCGGCCCTGCGTGATGGAGGGGTAGAGGCGCTGCCGGGTTACTGGGCGTGTTCGCTGTTTTCACCCATGTTTAATTTTACCACCATGTTGCAGGCGGTTGATACGGCGCAGGCTGCCGTGCGTGGTTTGCTGGACCCCGCGCTCAACCCACAGGCCAGCACGGTCCAAGCCGGGGTGTCCGCTCCGCAGGCCGAGCCGTCGGCAGAAAAGTCGGATATGGGGCGCAGGAGCCTTCTGGTTGGCCAGTTAGCCAAACGGGTGGGGGCGCAGGCGTGATTGGCACACTTCTCCTGCGTGGGGGACAGGCCGGGCAGCCCTGGCAGGTGCAGACACGGAATGTAGTCGATGCCGGGCTGTTATGCGCGGGTTTGCAGCCTGCTCAGGCTCTGGCGTTAGTCGGCCGTGTTTTTGGCCTGTGCCGGATGGCCCATATGGCCGCCAGTGTACGGGCCATGGGGTTGGCGGAGCACACAGGGCCTGACCACGCCCGTATGCAGGATGAAATTTTACAAGATCATGCATTGGCTCTGCTGGTCACACTTCCCGCATATCTGAATCTGCCCCCCCAGCGCGAGAGCCTGAGCAGGGTATTGCAGCACCGGCAGGCAGGGCCAGCCATGGCCAGAGAGTTGACCGGGGCAGACGCAGGTCTGGCGCATATGAACGCCCAGGCGTTTGAAGCATGGCTTGCAACCGGGAAGACGGAAACAGGCGCTTTTCTGCCAAGGCTGTTCAACCGCTGCCAAAGTGCGCTGGAAGGAGTGGGAGCTGCGGTGGACATGACGGAACTAACCCCGCAGGCCATACAGGCACAGCTTGCACATGGACAGGAGCCACATGTTCCCACCATGGCGTATGACGCCAGCATCTGGCCTGATTATGCACATTATCCCGTTATGCAGGCTCTGGCTGGAGCGGGGGAGGTAACACCTTTTGCGCGGCTGATTGCGCGGTTGCTGGAGTTTCTGGCCTGTCTGGAGGGGCGGGTGGATACCATGTTCGCCCGTGTCCCCCCCTTTTTGTCCAGTATGGGGGCCGGGGTTGGGGTGGCGCGTGCTGCGCGCGGCATGCTGGTCCATGCGGTGCAGATGCGTGGCGGGTTGGTGGTAAAGTATCAGATTCTCTCGCCCACCTTCTGGCATATGGCCGACGGCGGCCTTTTCCGGCAGGCCGTCTCCCGCCTTAAGCCGGGCTGCGCTAAGGTGTCGGTCGAGTGTGTTCTGGCAGCACTTAACCCGTGTGTGCCTGTTACGGTGGAGGTGGCGTAGCATGCATGAAATGTCCTTATGCGAAAGCCTGCTGGACGTGATCGAGGAGAGCGCACGGCGGGAGGGCTTTACAAAGGTCACATGCGTAAGGGTGGAAGTCGGGCGTTTTGCCGGGGTGGAACTATCTGCCATGCGCTTCGGCTTTGAGGTTGTTGCGCGCGGCACGGTGGCCGAAGGAGCCGGGCTGGACTTTGTGGATGTTCCCGGCAGCGCATGGTGCTTTGACTGCGGGCAGACCGTGACGCTCGGAAACCGTCTGGACCCATGCTCCAAATGTGGGGGCGTGCGTCTGCAACCTTCGGGCGGGATGGAAATAAGGCTGAAAGACATGGAGGTAATCTGATGTGTACAACATGTGGCTGTAGCGGCGATGGCGCAACGTTTGAAGGGGAAGGCCACGCCCATTCCCATGGTGCGCACCACCACCATGCCCACCCGCACGAGCATGAACACGAGCACGGTCACGATCATCCGCATCCGCATGACGGGGCGCATGATAACGGCAGTCTGGACTATGGCAGCGGTCCCGCACGGTCGCATGCGCCGGGGCTGTCTCAGGCGCGGATGGTGGAAATCGAGCGGAATATCCTTTCCAAGAACGATACCTATGCCGCCAGTAACCGTGCCCGTTTTGCACAGAACGGCAATCTCGCGCTCAACCTGCTGGCAGGTCCGGGGGCTGGTAAAACCACATTGCTGGTCGAAACGCTTAAAACACTGGCGGGCACCATTGCGTGCTCGGTTATTGAGGGCGACCAGCAGACCAGTCATGACGCAGAGCGTATCCGGGCCACAGGCACACCCGCCATTCAGGTCAACACCGGCAAGGGCTGCCATCTGGATGCCCATATGGTTGGCCATGCCGCCGAACACCTTGGGTTGAGTATGGGCGGTATCCTGTTTATCGAAAATGTTGGTAATCTGGTATGTCCGGCGGCGTTTGACCTTGGAGAAAAACGAAGGGTTACGCTGCTTTCCGTAACGGAGGGGGAGGATAAACCTCTCAAATACCCGGATATTTTTGAAAAAGCGGATATGGTCCTGCTGACCAAGACCGACCTTCTGCCTTATCTGGACGTGGACGTTGCAGCGCTGGAAAGCAACGTAAGGCGTATAGCTCCTGCCGCGCGTATCCTGCATGTTTCCACCCGTAACGGGCAGGGCATGGCGGAATGGCTGGACTGGCTAAAAGGCGAGCGCCGCGCATTGCTGGACGCTCTGGCGGCGCAGGCGCAGGCCCGTGCGGACATGCTGCGCGCAGCGGAGTGAACATAACGTGGTAGCACCTGCCTGCATTTTGGTTGTTGATGATGAACCGCGCTCCGTGGAGGTTATTGCCCGTATTCTGCGTGAGGAATTTGAGGTTCTGAGCGCAACCAGCGTGGAGCAGGCCCGCACATTACTGGAGAACAGCTGGGTTCACGCCATTTTTTGCGACCAGCGGATGCCGGGCATGAGTGGTGTGGAATTTCTGGCGGAAGTGCGCGCCCGCTGGCCCGACATCGTGCGGATGATCGTGACCGGTTATACCGAACCGGAGGACATGATAGACGCCATTAATCAGGCAGGTATCTACCAGTATATCACCAAGCCGTGGCATCCGGACCAGCTTTTGCTGGCAGCACGCAATGCCACGCAGCTCTTTGCCATGCAGCGGGAGTACGAACGTCTTTCGCTCGAACTCAGGCTGGCTCCTCCTGTGGTGGAAGGGCGTTTGCGCCAGCAGCGGGAGCGTGTGGCGGGCAGCTACCATTTTGACTCCATTATCCGCGCCCCTGCCAGCCCGATGGGTGATGTCTGCCGGCAGGCCGCTAAAACAGCAGTATTTGACATTCCTGTGCTGATTGAAGGGGAGACCGGAACAGGCAAGGAACTGCTGGCCCGTGCGGTGCATTACGCCAGCCAGCGCGGTGCCGGAGCGTTTGTTGCTGTCAATTGTGGTGCCATACCCGATGACCTTCTGGAATCCGAACTGTTTGGTCACCGTAAAGGCGCTTTTACCGGCGCGCATGCAAACCGCCGCGGCCTTGTGGAAGAGGCTGATGGGGGTACGCTTTTTCTGGATGAGATCGGGGATATTTCTCCCGCTTTTCAGGTCAAGATCCTTCGCTTTCTGCAAGAAGGCGAATTCCGTCCTCTTGGTACTAACGAGACAACGCGTGTGGATGTGCGTGTGCTGGCCGCAACGCACAGGGACCTGCGGGCAGAGGTCCGGGCAGGACGGTTCCGGGAGGATCTGTATTTCCGCCTCACAGGTATGGTGCTGGGTATCCCCCCGCTGCGGAGCAGACCTGCGGATATCCATGTTCTGGCGCAGCACCTGCTGGATGCCGCCTGTGCCCGGCACGGGCGGCATGTGCGCGGTTTTGCGCCGGGTGTCATGGACGTGCTGGTGCGTTACGCCTGGCCCGGTAACGTGCGTGAACTGCAGAATGAAATTTTGCGCATGCTGGTGTTGGCTGAAAGTGACAGTCTGGGGCTGGACCTGCTGTCTCCCATGCTCGTGGGAGTGGAGCCTGTTGCTGCAACGCCGCAGATACCGTCCGGGGCCGAGGTTGCTGTGCATGAGAGTGGCACCCTGCAGGAACGCATGGATGCGCTGGAGGCCGATGTGCTGATGGAAACCATTGCCCGGTGTGGGTGGAACAAAAGCCTGACCGCGCGTGAGCTTGGTCTCTCCCGCGTGGGGCTGCGGGCCAAGCTTGAGCGTTACGGCATTGTTCCCGATGCGGGAAAACAGAGTTTGCAGAAGGGAAATTCCTGAAATGTGTCTTGGTATTCCCGGCCGGATAACGGCAATTGTGGATGAACAGGCCATGCTGGCCGAAGTGGATGTATCTGGTGTGCGCAGGCAGGTGGATGTACTGTGTGTCGCAGAGCCGGGCAAACCGCTGGCAGAGCTTGTGGGCGTATGGGTGCTTGTGCATGTTGGGTTTGCCATGAGCCGGATAGATGAGGCAGAAGCACAGGAAACACTGCGACTGCTCGCCAGCATGGACGAACTGGCAGGGGAACTGGACGCCATGCGTAACAGTGCGCGTGTCTGAGCCATGCAGTTTGTAAAGGAATTCCGTAATCCGCATCTGGCGGAAGCTCTTCTGGCACAGATCAGCCACGTAGCCGGGCGCATCGGTCGTACCCGCAAGCACCCTGTTACGGTTATGGAGGTGTGCGGTGGGCATACGCATACGATATTTCGTTACGGGTTGGACCGGCGGCTACCTGCCAATATCGAGTTTGCGCATGGTCCGGGCTGCCCGGTCTGTGTTCTGCCTAAAGGGCGCATAGAAGACGCCATAGCCATAGCGCACAGGCCCGGTGTGATCCTGACCACATTTGGCGATGCCATGCGTGTGCCCGGCGGTAGTGGCAGCCTTTTACAGGCCCGTGCAGCAGGGGCCGATGTGCGTATGGTGTATTCCCCGCTGGATGCGCTGGCCCTTGCACGGGCCAACCCGGAGCGGCAGGTCGTGTTTTTTGCTTTGGGGTTTGAAACAACGGCCCCATCCACCGCCCTGACCGTTTTGCGCGCCAGTGCCGAAAATATCAGCAATTTTTCCATTCTGTGCCAGCATATCACCATTATCCCCACCCTGCGTGCCCTGCTGGAACAACCCGACTTCAACGTGGATGGGTTTATTGGTCCTGGTCATGTTTCCATGGTGATCGGCACACAGCCTTATGCCTTTATTGCGCAGGACTTCAAACGTCCGCTGGTCGTGGCGGGCTTTGAACCGCTGGATATTCTGCAGTCGCTCCTGATGGTGCTGAACCAGATCGAGGCGGGGGACGCACGGGTGGAAAACCAGTATGCGCGTGTAGTGGCGCCACAGGGCAACCCGGCCGCCATGGCCGCTATCGGGCGGGTTTATGAGGTCAGGGAAGCATGCGAATGGCGTGGGCTGGGCCAGATTGCGGGTTCCGGTCTGCAATTGCGGGCTGAGTGGAGCCGTTTTGATGCGGAAAAACGCTTTGCCATACTCCCCCATCATCTGGCTGATCAGGAGCAGTGCTGCTGCGGAGATGTGCTGACCGGGCGGATAAAACCCCCGCAATGTCCGGCATTTGGGCAGACCTGTTCGCCAGATCATCCATCCGGCGCGCTTATGGTTTCCTCTGAAGGGGCTTGTGCTGCCTATTATGAATATCATGGCGTAGGGGAGGCAGCATAATGCCTGGCACTCTAACTGGGATTGGTGCAGAGGGTCGTATTACGCTTGCACATGGTGGTGGTGGCAGCGCCATGCGTTCTCTGATCGATGAGGTCTTTCTGGCCGCCTTCACACAAGGTCCACCTGCTGTGCAGGAAGATCAGGCCCGGCTGGACCTGGGTACACTGGCCCAGGCGGGAGACAGGCTGGCATTTACAACAGATGCTTTTGTGGTGGAACCACTGGAATTTCCTGGTGGGAATATTGGAACACTGGCCGTGTGCGGCACGGTTAATGATCTGGCAGTGGGTGGAGCCGCCCCTATGGCTTTGTCGGCCGCATTTGTGCTGGCCGAGGGACTGGAGCTTGCCGTGCTCCATCGGGTGGTGGAAGCCATGGCCCGCAGTGCGGCTCTGGCTGGTGTGCGTATTGTTACGGGAGATACCAAGGTCGTGCCTCGCCATGCCTGTGACGGACTGTTTGTTACCACAAGCGGGATCGGGGTTATTCGACCGGAACACACCATAAGCATTGCCGCCGGACAACCGGGGGATGTTGTGCTGGTCAATGGCACATTGGGCGACCATGGGGCCACCATATTGTGCGCGCGTGGCGATCTGGCGCTTCAGGCGCATTTGCAAAGCGATTGCGCTCCCCTGAACACTCTGGTGGACGCTCTGTTACACGCTGTTCCCGATGTGCATTGCATGCGTGACGCCACGCGCGGCGGTGTTGCAGGAGTGCTGAGCGAACTGGCAGACGCCAGTGGTGTGCTGGTTAGGGTTCATGAGGCCGCATTGCCAGTTCACCCCGCAGTGGAAGGCGTATGTGAAATTCTGGGCCTGGACCCGCTGTTTCTGGCCAATGAGGGCAAGCTGGTGGCTGTTGTTCCTGCATGCCGTGCGGCGCAGGCGCTTGCTGCCATGCAAAGCCACCCGCTAGGGCGCAATGCCGCCATTATCGGCACGTTGCAGGCCAGTTCTGGCGGGCATGGGGCTGTTCATATTGTTAATGAGTTTGGTGGCGCACGGATTTTGACAATGCCATCAGGCGAACAACTGCCGAGGATTTGCTAACATGCCGCAAAACCCGTCCGTTCCGGTTTTAAGCTCCTTTGGCATGGCGGCCCGTTACATGCAGGCTTACAGGCTTCTGGCGGCTTTGCTGTTCTTTAATGTGCTTGCCTGGCTGGCGGCATGGTTCTGTTTTGGGGGGAATGCCACGCTCTTGGCGTCTGCTTTGCTGGCATGGGTGTTTGGCCTGCGTCACGCCATGGATGCGGACCATATTGTGGCGATCGACCTTGTTACCCGCAAGCTCATGGTTGCCGGGCGCTCTCCTCTGGGGGTGGGATTGTTCTTTTCCCTGGGGCATTCCTCGGTCGTGTGTCTTGCCGTACTCTTTCTGGCTGTTTTGCCGACACATGACTGGCTGGAGCGCTGGCATCTTGTAGGGGGTGGGGTTGGCTCGGCTGTTTCCATCACCTTTTTGTTCCTTATGGCGGCATACAATGTGTATGCCGCCATAAGGCAATGGCATGCGTTGAGGCATAAAACCGATAGGCCCGATGCGCCACCCGGCGGCGTTATGGCACGCCTGTTTGGCCCGGTTTTTCGGCTGATCGGGCGGTCGTGGCAGATGTATCCGCTGGGTTTCCTGTTCGGTCTGGGGTTTGATACGGCAACCGAGATCGGTTTGCTGGGGTTGGCGGCGGCCCAGAGTGCGCAGGGGCTTGGGCTTGTGGGTATTCTTATGTTCCCATTGCTGTTTACCGCAGGTATGTCCGCCATAGATACGTTTGACGCGGTGCTGATGATGCGCGCTTATGGGTGGAGCGCACAAACGCGAACCCGCCGCCAGATTTATAATCTGGCCATTACCAGTGTATCCGCTTTTGCCGCCGTTGGGGTCGGGGCTACGGAATATGTGTCCGGGCTGGGGGAAGATGGCGCAGCAGGCTCCGCCCTTGTGCAGATGGCGTCTGGTCTTGCAGAGCACTTTCCACTGCTGGGGGGCATGATTCTGGTGGTATTTCTGGCGCTGTGGGCGGGTGCTGTCATGTGGGACAAAGCAGCGGTACGGCGGGCGGAGGGCATGGCTCCCGTACCACATACCCGAGGCTGAGCCTGCGCCATGCGCACGGTTCTGGAGCATAAAATCCGCCACAGGCAGGGTGTTGCCGTAACGCCCAGAATGCGTGAAGCGCTCAGGTTGTTGCGCCTGCCGCAACCAGATATGGACGCCTATATAGCCCAGCAGGTGGAGCAGAACCCATTTCTGGAACTGCCAGACTGGGAGTTTGATCAGGGTTCGGGCCGTCCTGACCCGTCGGGTGGGCACTCCACCCATGATGCGACCGAACGGCTGGCCTCGGCCGAAGTGTCGGTCGAGGAGCAGATTCTTCGCCAGATTGCCCTTTCCGTCAGGCCCGCATGGCTTTGCCGACTGGCAGCCCTGCTACTGGAAGAGGTGGATGAATTTGGCCGATTATCATCCACCGTGCTGGATACATTCTGCCAGAGCCGGGGTGTTGTACGCACCTGCGCGGAGGAAGCACGACACTATCTGCTCAGGCTGGACCCTGTGGGGGTTGGGGCTTTTTCTGTTGCCGAATGCTTTGCAGTGCAGCTTGATGATGAAGGGCTGTTGAGCGAAGCATTTACCAGATTGCTGGCAAACCTTGGCCGTCTGGTCAAAGGAGACCGGTCCGGGCTGGCGTTGCAGTGCGGTGTGAGTGCGCAGGAATTGGAGCAGATGCTCCAGACCCTGCAACGTCTGGAACCGTATCCTTATTGCCGGCAGGTTGTGGAGCCAGCCCTGTTACGCCGGGCCGAACTGCGTGTTGAACAGGATGAGCAGGGTGTGTGGCGTGTGTTTGCCTATGCGGATCCGGCACAGAGCCTGAAGCTGAACACGGAATTGCGCGGCCAGCTTTCTCCGCGCATGAGTGCGCGTGAACGTGGGCAGGTCAAGGAGTGGATGACCGATGCACGCTGGCTTGTGAATGTTGTTGCCAGACGGCGCCAGAGCCTTGTGCTGCTAGGGCAGAAAATTCTTGCGCGTCAGCCAGATTTTTTACACCGGGGCGTGGAAGCCCTGCATCCGCTGACCATGCTCCAGATCGCACAGGATATGCAGGTGCATGAAAGTACGGTCAGCCGACTTGTGGCGAATAAATATATCTCCACCCCAGATGGCGTTCTGCCGCTACGTTTCTTTTTTACTGCCGGAGTTGGTCGCCATGGGCAGGCTCCCCCACGTGCGGCTGCTGCGGCCAGAGCCTGTCTGCGCAGGGTTGTGCGGGAAGAAAAACCGGATAATCCCCTTTCCGACAGCGCCTTGGTCGAGGTTCTGGAACAGCAGGGATTCCGGGTATCCAGGCGCACTGTTGTCAAATATCGCCAGCTGATGGGAATACGTTCATCCTTTGCCCGCAAAGGTCAGGTCATTACAGTATAGACGTATATTGCATGGTATTTGGCATTTTCTGCGGTTTTAATATACCGGGAAGGAAAAATTATTTTTCATTGCGGTTCTTGTTGCTACGGAGGCCACGGTCCCCGCGTAAGCCCGGAGCAGCGTTGCCTGGCATAATGAGCCCATATACTCCATTGCTTCCGCCACATGAGGTGTCTGTGGGATATTCCACCACAAACCCCGCAGCCCCTGCCAAAAGTGTGGAAGCATATGGCTCCATGGCAACACAGACGGGGGAGAGCCTGAAGCGGATATGGGATATTCTCAAAGATATGGGGCTTGGTATGGGGGGTGGTGCAACTGTCCAAGGCCCGGCTGGCTGGTGGAAATTGAGATTGTAGCTGCCAGACCGCCGCATCATTAATCCATCCTGCGCAAGGGTCTGGGGCGTGTATGTCCTTGCACTATTTTAATACCGGGTAATGGCAGGCAACCGCGTGGTCGGGGTTGATCTGCGTCAGGATGGGCGCTTCGCTCTGGCAGCGGGCCTGCACTGCCGGGCAGCGTGTATGAAAGCGGCAGCCCGCTGGTTTATTGACAGGGCTTGGAATGTCTCCACGCAAAAGGACATGCCGTGGGGCCCCCACAACCGGGCGGGGCACGGCTTGTGTTAAGGCTATGGTATAGGGGTGGGCTGGATTGTGCAGTACGGCATCCGTCTGCCCCAGTTCCACAATCACGCCAAGGTACATAACCGCAACACGGGTGGATATCTGCCGGACCACGGCAAGGTCATGGGCGATAAAAACATATGTCAGGACAAGCTGTTTTTGCAAATCTGCAAATAGATTGACAATCTGGGCCTGAACCGAAACATCTAAGGCCGAAACAGGTTCGTCCGCCACCACAAGGCGGGGGGAAAGCACCAGAGCGCGGGCAATGTTGATACGCTGGCGTTGCCCGCCCGAAAATTCATGTGGGTAGCGCTCCAGAGCAGCACGAGGCAGACTGACCAGTTCCATCAGTTCTTCCAGCCTGTGTACAATCGCGGCAGATGTGTGTCTGTGCTCATCCTGTGTGCGGTGGACCCGTAAGGGTTCAGCCAGCAGGTCCCCGATCCGCCTGCGGGGGTTAAGGGATGCATAGGAGTCCTGGAACACCATCTGCATCTGCTGGCGCAGGGGACGTAAAATACGTTCGGGCAGGTGGGTTATATCCTGACCATCAAAAATAATCTGACCTGCGGACACATCGTTAAGCCGTAGCAGGCAGCGCCCCAGTGTGGACTTGCCGCAACCGGACTCTCCCACAAGGCCCAGCACCTCACCGGGCATAACAGTAAAGGAAACGCCATCTACTGCTCTGAGTGTTTGCCCGCGTTTGAGGCTGTAGGTCTTGTAAACATCCCTGATGGCCAGCAGGGGCTGTGCTGCATACGGGGACAAAAGAGAGCGAGCCGCCTGCGCGGTGGAGGGAGTGGAATGCATGGGCCTTCTCACGGAACGGGCGTTACGCTGGCGCAAATGGGTGCGGGAAGGGGATGACCTTCTCCGGGAAGCACACAGGCGACCTTGTGCGTGGAGCTGACCGTGCAGAACGCAGGAGGCGGAGCAGGCAGGCAGGAGGCATGGGTATAGGGGCAGCGCGGTGCAAAAGCGCAGCCTGCTGGGCGTTCCAGAGGTTGGGGTGGGGTGCCGGGAATGGCTGGTAGCCGGTCCGGGCGAGGGCCGTTCATGGGGGGGATGGAAGCCAGAAGAGCTGCGGTATAGGGGTGCTGAGGGTGAGCAAACAGCTCCTGCGTGGTACCTGTTTCCGCTGCCCGGCCGGAATACAGGACCAGTGTGTTATCGCATGTTTCGGCCACCACCCCCATATCGTGCGTGATCAGCAGGACAGAGGAGCCATAGCCTGTGCGAAGCCTGCGCATGAGGTCCAGAATCTGGGCCTGCACGGTTACGTCCAGTGCCGTGGTGGGTTCATCCGCGATCAGCAGGGACGGGTTGCAAGAGAGCGCCATGGCGATCATGGCGCGCTGGCGTAGCCCGCCAGAAAGCTGATGCGGGTATCTGTTGGCGGTATTGGCAGGGTCTGGGACTCCCATCTCTCCCAGCAGTTCTACCGTGCGGGCGCGGGCCTGCCGGCGGGAGAGGCTCTGATGGGCCCGTAACTGCTCATCAATCTGCCAGCCAATGGTGTAAACGGGGGTAAAGGCGGTCATCGGGTCTTGAAAAATCATGGCGATTTCCCGACCTCGCAAGATGCGCATTTGTCTGCCCGGCAGGTTCAGCAGGTCCTGCCCTTTAAAGCGGGCGGAGCCGCTAATATGCACACCCGGCGCATCTATCAGCCCCATAAGGGCCATGGCTGTGATGGATTTGCCTGATCCGGATTCTCCCACCAGTCCCAGAATTTCCTGCGCACCAATACTGAAGGAAAGGTTTTCCACAATAGGGATGACCTGCCCGCGTGAGGTAAAGCTGACACACAGGTTATGCACATCCAGCAATGGGGGGGAGGGTGTGTTAGTGGGCATCACGCACCCTTGGGTCAAGGAAAAGATAGGCCGCATCCACCAGAGCATTGGCCAGCACCACAAATACTGCTGAATACATGACCGTGGCCATAATCAGTGGCAGGTCAAGGCTGTTGAGTGCCTGATAGGTCAGGCGGCCCACGCCGGGCAGGCCAAAAACAACCTCTGTCAGTAATGCGCCCCCACCGACAAGCTGTGCAAAATCCATGCCAAAGAGTGAAACAAAGGTTATCAGCGCCGTGCGCAGACCATGGCGGAGCAGGATGCGGGTAGGGGATAACCCTTTGGCTCGGGCTGTGCGTATGAAGTCTTCCTCCATAATTGCCACCAGATCAGCCCGTAAAATACGGCTGTAAATGCCAACAAACATAACTGCCAGCACACACCACGGAATAACCAGTGCCAAAAACCAGTCACGTGGATTTTGGGTGAAGGGCACATACCCCAACCCAGGCACCCAGGAAAACAGCCATGTATCATGGTAGCGGTTCTGGGTGATCAGGTTAACAACCTGCCCAAGCCAGAAAACGGGAATGGAAATACCAACCAGACCGGTCATCATGAGGGTGCGGTCAATCCATGAGCCTTTGCAGGCTGCGGCAACGACCCCCATGCCAATGGACAGCATCACCCAAATAACAGCCGCTCCGGTTACGAGCGAGAGGGTCACAGGAGCGGCACGCATGATTTCGGGCACAACCAGTTCACCACGGTTGGCGTAGCTTGCCAGATCACGGGTGATGAACAGTTTTTTCATCATAATGGCGTATTGTACGGGCAAGGGGCGGTCAAACCCATATTCCTTGCGGACTTTTTCCATGGTCTGGGGGGCCGCATTGCGCCCTGCAATACGGGCCGTGGGGTCTGCACCGGGCGTTGCAAAAAAAACGGCGAACACCAGTGCAGAAATACCGAACAGAACAAAAACCGTCTGACCCAGACGGCGCAGGAGAGGCATGATCATGGTCTGTCCTTCCTCTTATTCCCGCCGGGAGGCATCGCGCACATCCAGTGCATCACGCAGGCCATCACCCAGAATGTTCAGGGCAAGCACTACGGCCACAATGGCCAGACCGGGGGCAATGGCGACCATGGGGCGGGTGTAAATCAACCCTTCACCATCCAGTATGATGGTCCCCCATGAAGCAGCAGGAGCCTGCACACCAATGGAGAGAAAAGACAGCGCACTTTCCGCCAGTAGCGCCATGGCCATAAGCAATGGCCCCATAACCACAAGCGTTGTGCTGACATTGGGCAGGATGTCTCGCACCACAATACGCCAGCGGGGTACGCCAAGGCATCTGGCCGCAGTCACAAATTCCGCCTGCCGCAGCGCAATAACACGCCCGCGCACCGGGCGTGCGGCATAGGGCACATAAACCAGTGCAATAATCACAATGGGAATAAGCAGATTATCGGATTCTATCACAAACGGTCCGATCCGCAGGCCCGAGGTAATCGTAACAATAGAGAGTGATATGGCGAACAGATAAACAGGCACCGCCCACATAATATCCATCAACCGGGACAGAACCATATCTGTCACACCGCCAAAAAAACCGGCGGCAATGCCGACTGCTCCCGCCATAACAAGGCATAATACCGCAGCACTGAAGGAAATAAGCAGGGAGTTCCGCCCCCCATACAGCAGCCGGGCCATAATATCACGCCCCTGACTGTCTGCCCCCAGCAGGTAGGCTGCCTGTCCCGTGGGGCCAATGGGGCTAAGGCCTAGGTGCAACGGGTTGTCGTTGGGCTGCATGATGTCCGTTTCCTGCCCGTTGAGCATAATGGTGCCTGCAACGTTGGAGACAAACGGATCGGTATGGGCAATGTGGTGCGCGTAAAACGGAGCACACAGGCTGGCCACCACAATAAAGGCAAGAACCGCAACCGAGGCAAGGGCTGCGCGGTTGCGCAGCAATGACCGCAACGCGCTGGCCCATGGGCCAGCGGAAGGTCTGGGCATGTCGGATGGCTTTGTCATTGTGCCTGCATGGGTCAGTTCCTCAAGGGGAAAAGTCACCTTGTGGCGTTATGCGGGGAGTGAGTGGGGTCATCCCTGCTCCGTCAGTAACGCTTCACGCTTCATTTCCAGTTCAAGCCACTGTTCTTCACATTCGGCCAGTCTGGCTTCAATTTTCTGTAGCTCAGTGGAGTGTCGGTCAAACGCTTTGGGGTCTTTGCCGTACAGGTCTGGGTTCGCCATGCTGGAGCGGTGCGTCTGGGCTTTGGCTTCCAGTTTTTCCATTTCCTGCGGTAGATTGTCCAACGCATACTGGTCTTTATAACTCAGTTTACGGGTGGCCTGTCTGGTTGCCTGCTCGCGGGGTCTGGCGGGTTCGGGCGTGGGGATGACTGGGGATGTTTCCAGTGGTTGCAGGTTCCGCTGTACCAGCATGTCGCTATAGCCACCGGCATATTCCACCCATAAGCCTCCGCCTTCGGCAGCGAGCACGGATGTGGCGATACGGTCCAGAAAATCACGGTCATGGCTGACCAGCAGGACTGTGCCGGGGTAGGTACTGAGCATATCTTGCAGGATATCCAGCGTTTCCAGGTCCAGATCGTTCGTTGGTTCGTCCAGAATCAGCAGATTGGATGGCTTGGCCAGTGCACAGGCCAGCATAAGACGGCCCCGTTCCCCGCCAGACAGGGCATGAACGGGGGTACGTGCCTGCTCGGGACGGAAGAGGAAGTCCTTCATATAGCCAATAACATGACGCTTTTCGTCCCCGATCTGCACCATGTCTCCCCCGCCATCGGTCAGGGTTTCGGCCAGAGTGCGGTCGGGATTAAGGGAGCGGCGCTGCTGGTCCAGTGTGACCATGCTCAGGGATGGACCAAGGTTAATGGTGCCGCTATCTGGCTGGTCGCCTCCGGTCAGGAGGCGTAGCAGGGTTGTTTTACCTGCACCGTTGGCCCCTACAACGCCTAGTCTGTCCCCGCGCAGGACGCGCAGGTTCAGGTTCTGGATAACGCATTTGTCTCCCCACGCCTTGTTCACGTCCTCCGCTACAGCCACAAGACGGCTGGAAGTGGAGGCGGACTGGGCATTGAGTGTGACCGTGCCCGGAGCGCGCACTGCATCCCGTCGGGCCGTGCGCAGGGCCGCCAGTTCGCGCACACGGCGCACGTTGCGTTTGCGGCGGGCGGTTACGCCGTAGCGCATCCAGTCTTCCTCACGCGCGATCTGGCGGTCCAGTTTGTGGGCATCGCGCTCTTCCTGTTCCAGCACGTCTTCACGCCAGGATTCAAAGCGCTCAAACCCTTCATCCAGTCTGCGGGTGATGCCCCGGTCCAGCCAGACCACGGAACGGGAGAGGGTGGAGAGCAGTCGCCGGTCATGGCTGATCATGATCATGGCCGAGCCAAGACTGAGCAGTTCGCGCTCCAGCCATTCAATGGTTGGCATGTCCAGATGATTGGTTGGTTCATCAAGCAACAGCACATCAGGGGCGGCAGCCAGCACGCCTGCAATGGCGCAGCGGCGGACCTCCCCGCCGGAAAGATGGGCCGTGTTTTCAAGCCCCGTCAGGCCAAGGGCGTCCAGCATGGGGCCGGTGCGCCATTCCATGGCAGGGTCTGCAATCTGGGCTGCAACGTAGTCAGCCGTTGTTGCATACGCGCTCAGGTCCGGTTCTTGGGGGAGGTAGCGTAATGAGGCGCCGGGTTGAAGGAAGACGCTGCCACCATCAGGCTGAATAATACCCGCCGCGATTTTGAGCAAAGTGGACTTGCCCGAACCGTTCCGTCCGACCAGGCAGACACGCTCGCCTTTGCCAACAGCAAACCCCGCGCCATCAAGGAGCGGTTTGCCGCCAAGGGTTAAGGTAATATCCTGCAGATGAAGTAGGGGGGGTAGCGCCATAACAGATTGCCAGCCGTTCCAGAATAAGGTCGATCAAGGTTTCTGGCAGCTTTTTACCCAACAAATCAGGTCTGAGCTACACCCATACTGCTTACGGCCTGATAGGTGGCAACGGCAAGGGTTAAGGGGTCAAACGGTTTGGTAATGACAAAACTGGGTTCCAGTGTTTCACCCGTCAGCAGTCGTTCGGGGTAGGCCGTGACATAAATGACAGGCACTTTAAAGTTTGCAGTAATTTCAGCCACCGCAGCCATGCCATCCCCACCTGGACCAAGGTTGATGTCTGCCAGAATAAGGCCGGGCCGGGTCTGTGCGGCCAGTTGCACGGCATCGGCCTGTGTATGGGCAATGCCCGCAACCTTATGGCCACACTGCATGACCAGAAGTTCAATATCCATGGCAATAATGGGTTCGTCCTCAATAATCAGGACGGAGGTCTGCACGCCTTTATGGAGCTGCTTTTGCGCAGTCTCCAGTTCATGGGCGGCCTGATCGTGGGGCAGGCCGATAATTCTGGCTGCCGTTTCCATATTGATTTCTTCCAGCGTGGTCAGCAGCAGCAACTGCCGCTGTGTGGAGGAAAGACCCGGCCCCTGTGTGCTTCTGTGTATCTCGTCCGCAGCGTAAAGGCGTGAGATGGCCTGATAGAGCTGGAGCAGTGGAGTAAACCCTGCCGCCGGGGGTTGAGAGGTCAGGCCCCTCAGGCTTTGTGCGACCAGCAGATCCCCCTCGGGCTGGTTGCCGGTCAGGGCGCGCGCATAACGTCTGCCATAAGGGAGAGCCCGGATCAGCCCGTCACGCAGTGACTCTGACATGACAAATCTCCTTATGATTGGGTCATGATAAAATATACGGTAAGGCAATGATGCCACGGAGCGGCGTTTGCTGAAAGGGGATGAATCCTGATTAACACACCAAATTCCGATCAGGGCGAGACGCGTTCCCCCTTTAAGGCGGAATTACTGACGCTTTTGCCATCCCTGCGCGGCTTTGCGCGCTTTTTGGCGCGTGACCCCGCTCTGGCGGATGATCTGGTGCAGGAAACCGTTCTGCGCGCGCTGGACCGTATGGCGCAGTACGAGGCAGGCACCAGCCTGAAGGCGTGGTGCTTTACCATTTTGCGCAATCTTTTTCTGGAACAGCGGCGGCGCGGTAAAAAAGAGCGTGAGGTGCTGGCCGATTACGGGCAACACCCGCAGCAACGGGCCGTATCTTCAGCAGACGGGCGGCAGGAAGTGCACGAACTTGAGGCCCTGCTCTGGCAGCTGACGCCGCTGTTGCGTGAAGCGCTGGTGCTTATTGGCGCGCAGGGCATGACCTATGCCGAGGCAGCCGAGATTTGCGAGGTGGATGTCGGGACCATCAAGGCCCGCGTCTCCCGCGCCAGGGCCATGCTGCACAAACTGGCGCAACCGCTGGCGGAATAGGGTGGCCAGATCATGGGAGCACCACAGGCTCCCGGTTTCGTGATTACAAAAAATGCATTCGGATGTAACCTCGGCGGGGTCTTGTTCATTGCTCCCATAAAACGGAAGAAGAGCGGAGTACAAATCAATGACAGCCTCGTTATTCCACGATCAGGTTATTTCCATCCTGCCCAAGCTGCGCGTGCAGGCGCTGGCGCTGACCCGTAACCGCACCGCCGCAGAAGATCTGGTGCAGGACGCTGTTTGCAACGCGCTGGCCGCTCAGCAGAGTTTTATCCCCGGAACCAATTTTGCGGCATGGATGCACCGCATCCTGCGCAACCGCTTTATTTCCGACCTGCGTAAAAAGCGTGAAACTACGGATATTGATGATGCTCCCCAGTCCATGCTGGCCGTAGCTGCCCGGCATGATGACCGGCTGAGTCTGATGGAGTTGGATGCAGCGCTTGCACGGCTGCCAGATGACCAGCGGGAAGCTTTGGTGCTGGGGGTTCTTGAAGGAATGAGCTATCAGGAACTGGCTGAAGTGTCCGGCTGTGCTGTTGGCACAGCAAAAAGCAGGGTTTTCCGCGCCCGGCGTCAGCTTGAGGTCTGGTTAACTGGAGAAGAATCCGTGTCTGATTCAGGTAATCGCAAAAAAGGCGAACATGAGCGGGCTGGAATGGCAAAAAAAAGTGGCGGCGCGCAGCGGGTTTCCTCTCGTATGAGCGTAGCATTGGTCTGAATATGGCGCATGCTGGGCTTATGAGTTGCAGGTCTGTCGGGGATGAGTTGCCTGCTCCGCACACAGTGGCGTCAGGCAAACAACGGCAGGATCCAGGGTTCGGAATGGGAAAGAGTATGGATGGCGCTCCCCCCCGCAAAGGCAGGCAGCCTCGGGATCAGGCTTTTGATGTCTGGCTGAAGCGCGGCCTGCACCAGCTTTTTGATGATGTTGTGAATGAACCTGTACCTGAAGAGCTTCTGAAGCTGATTGAGGAAGACCGGAGCAGGCAGGACTGAGCCTTGTGTCTGCCTTTTCCCTGCTTGGGCAGGCTGCCCGGCGTGTTGGTGCCCTGCTGATGTCCGGGTTGGGGCGGGTGTTTATCACCACCAGCGCGCGTATGCGTGCGCTTATCTGCCTGTCAGGGGTTCCTGTTCTTTGTATTGGCGCTGTTCTGGCCCTTCGGAACTATCAGGAAGTCCGGGTGGGGAGTGCCCAGCGCGCCGTTGCCACCATTATGCGGCTGGACCAGCAGTTCCGGCACGATACGGACCGCCTGCGCAGCGCGCTGGAAACAATTGGCAATATGGAGCTGACGCATGACCAGCTCGTGCATGCACTTAAACTGGCTGAAACCATTAGTGGCCAGCGGTACTGTTTTTTAGCTGTTCTGGATGAAAGTGGCAAAAAACTCGAATCTGTTTCGCCCTCAGGCCGTTCCTGCGCTGAGGTCGGAACCTTGACTCCACCTGCGCGGATTAACGCCACAGTCATGGAAGCCGTGCAAAAAAGTGGTGGTGGGGAAGATAACGGGGCATTTTTGCGGATAACCGTGCCTGCTGTTTTTCTGGAGGATCCGGAATCGCATGGCTATCTGGTCGGTATCCTGCAAATTTCGCGCACACAGGCCTATCTGGGCGGTGCTTCGGGGTGGGAGGCTTTTTCAGATGATACAAACCCCGTTCAGGCGTGGTTGTTAATGCATGACGGGGAGCTTTTTCCCGTTTGTACCAACTGCAACTGGGAGCAGCCTCCACCAGAACTTGTATTTTCGTTAAAGGAAAAGCTGGAAAAAAGTAACAGTTCGGTTGTGTCGCTCCCCTCCATGCAGGGGGGCTATGCTCTTGGTGGCATTGCCGGTGGGGCCGATATTTTTGTCTCGACCCAGCGTACACCCATAGAGGCGGATGCGTTGCGAGCCATGGTTTTCCAGATTGCGGCCCTGCTGTTCCTGCTTGCCGCTGGGCTGATCGGGGTTACGCTGGCGGCTAATATCGTGCTGGTGTGGCCTTTGCGACGGCTGACATATTCCGTACGCAAATGGCAGATGGAAGGGGTGTTTGACGGGCGCATTACGCGCACCATGCCCCTTGAGCTGCAAAGGCTCGGGCAGGCCTTTACGCGCGCAACACAGCGCCTTTCCCGGCATGAGGCTCGGCTGAAGAAGGCCATGGCGCATCAGGAACTCCTGATGAAGGAAATTCATCACCGGGTCAAAAACAACCTCCAGATTGTGGCGTCCCTGCTCAATCTTCAGGCCAATCAGATTGCTCACCCCGAGGTCAAGGCGGAGTTTGCTCTGGCGCGCGACCGAATCCGCGCACTGGCAACGCTTCATCGTACACTTTATGCCGAGGATTCACTGACCAGCCTGAACATGGCCGTATTTTTGAAAGACCTGTGCGAACAGACCTTTCATATCGCGGGGGAGACGGATGCGGGGCGTATTCGTTTGCAGGTGGAGTCAGACAGCTTCTGGATGGATCCGGATCAGGCGGTACCTCTGGCGCTGATCGTGACCGAGATCGTGACAAACTCGATCAAATACGCCTTTCCCGATGGCCGGATGGGAACCATTCATGTGCGGCTGACAAAAAATGGTAATCTGGTCACGCTGAATGTTGGTGATAACGGGACCGGCTGTTCGTTCGATCCCGCATCAGGCGCGCAGGGGATCGGGCTTAAGCTTATTCATGGTTTTGCCAGACAACTAAAGGCATCTTTGAGCTACAGTGGCAAAGATGGCGTGCAGTTCACTTTGCTTATGCATCTGGAAAAAGCGGAAAACCCGTAAAATATGACCACCCGCAGAACGCTGGCATGCCTTACGCGCAGCAGGGAGTGGCGATCTAAACTGTTGCGTCCTTGGCAGAGCAGTATAAACGCTGTCTGTCATGAGGAACGAGAAAGCAGCAATACGTAACTGGACGCGCCTCCAGTCGCGTCTTGGTCGTCAGGCAGCGCGATCAGTGGTTGGGTCCGGGCTGCTCTCCAGTCTTGCCGGTATTGGGCAGGCCTGGTGTGTGGCTGTTGTTCTTGGGCATGCCCTGGTGGTGTGGCAGACGGGCGGGCAGGGGGCTGCTTTTCCGGCATGGCCCTTTATGCTGTTCCCGGCTCTGGCCATGTTGCGTGCCCTGTGCATGATCAAGGCGGATGTGGCTGCTGCACAAGCGGGTATTGTAGCACGCAGGCGCTTGCGGGGGGAGGTGCTGGCCTCCATTCTTGCCGGTGGCCCTGCATTGCTGCGGCGCACGCATAGCGGTGTGCTGGCCTCTCTTGTCGTGGACCGGATAGAGGCACTGGACGGCTTTTTTGGCCGTTGGGTGCCTGCCTCCGTGCTGTGGATGGCGGCGCCCCTGCTTGTTCTGCTTCCCGTGGGCATCATGCAGCCGCGTGCTGCTGTTATTCTGGGCCTGTGTGGTGTGGCGGTTCCTGTTGGGCAGGCCGTCTTTGGCATTGGCGCGGCTGTGGCATCGCGCAACCAGTTTTTGGCCATGACCCGTCTTCAGGCGCGTTTTCTGGATCGTATCAAAGGCATTGCGACCATTGTTCTGGCCGGTCGGACAGAGGATGAAACCCGCCGTTTGGGGGATGCTGCCGAAGAACTGCGCGTGCGTACCATGAAGGTGCTGCGGGTGGCGTTTCTTTCCTCTGCTTCAATTGACTGTGCCATGGTTATTGCGTTCATTCTGCTTGCCGTGCTCGACGGGCGTCAGGCATTGGCCATGCAGGCTGCCGGCCCATCGCCCGCATTGCAGCAGACTGTGGTTGCAAGCCTGTTTGCCCTGCTGGCTGTGCCGGAGTTTTTTGCACCCCTGCGCGGTCTTGCGCTGGCGTATCAGGACCGTGCTCACGCCCAGGGAGCAGCGACCGCCATACTGGACCTGCCCGAAGTTATGGAACGTCCGGTGCTGGGTGGAGCCCGGACCGTTAGCGCCAATGGCGTAATGGTGGCGTTTGATGATGTCGGCTTTACGTGGGACCCTGCGCGCGGGCCTGCTCTGGAGCACGTCAGCTTTACCGTACCTGCGGGGGAGACACTGGTGCTGGCAGGGCCGTCGGGTGCAGGCAAATCCACTATCATGGAACTGTTGCTGGGGTTTATTGTGCCTCAGAACGGGCGCGTTCTGTTTAATGGTGCTCCTTTGCAGAGCATAGTCCCCGACGCCCTGTCCCGTGTGGTGTCATGGATCGGGCAGAAGCCAGTGCTGTTTGCTGGTTCCCTGCGCGATAATATTCTGTTCGCCAGACCCGATGCGGATGAGCAGGAACTGGCAAATGCGCTGCGTTCCGCCGCAGTGGATGAGTTCCTGCCAACGCTGCCCGATGGATTGGATACACAGATCGGTGAGGGTGGGTTTGGCCTGTCCGGCGGGCAGGCGCAACGCATTGCCATTGCGCGGGCCTACCTCAAAAATGCTCCGGTTCTACTGCTGGATGAACCCACGGCGCATCTGGACCCTGCCACCGAAAAAAGCGTTTTTGAAAGCCTGCAACGTCTGGCCGTTGGTCGTACGGTTATTCTGGCCACACATTCGGCTGCGGCTCATATGTTCAAGGGGCGGCGGATAGACCTGCAAAACGGGCGCGTCATCAATCGGCAGGGGGCTGCATAACATGGCAATGCAAGATCAGACATCAGCCGGACACCCCCCCGCACGGATGCATAATGTGCCTGCACAGCCCCCTGCCAGATTTACGGACTGGCAGGCTGTGTGCGTTATATTCGGCTTGTGGCGCAGGCAGGGATTGCGGCTGGTGGGGGGCGCGCTACTGGCTTTGGCCGCGCTGGCCTGCGGGCTAGCACTTATGCAGACTTCCGGCTTGCGGCTGGCAGGGGGTGTGCTGGGCGAAGTGGTGGTGACAACCGCATTGCTGCGCTGGGTTGGTGTGGGGCGCGTGACGCTGCGTTATGCGGAGCGCCTGTTTGCGCATGACGCCATGTTCCGTGCGCTGGCAGATCTGCGGGTCTGGTTTTTTCATTCCCTTGCCCATGGTGCGGCGGCAGGGCTGGGGTTCCGCCGGGCGGGGGATATGCTGTCCCGTCTGGTATCCGATATTGGTGCGCTGGATGGGCTTTACCTGCGGATTGTTGTGCCGCTGGTCTGCGCGGGTCTGACCTTTCCGGCCCTGCTGGTTATTGTAGGGCAGCAGAGCCTTGTGCTGGGGGTGGCGGTTGGCGTGCTGTTTGCCTGTTCGTCTTTTCTGGTGCCCTGGCTGATTGCACGGTCGGGGCAGAAAGCGGCTGACCAGGCGGCTCATCTGCTGGCGCATTTGCGTATTTCCGTGCTGGATCTGGTAGGGGGGCTGCGCGAAATCCGGGCATTTGGTGCAGAAGGGCGGATGCTGGCCCGCGTACAGGCCGCAGATGCGGCACTGTTGCAGGGGCAGATGGCTGTGGCCCGACGTGCGGCATTCGCCAATGGTCTGGCTTTTTTGTTCGGGCAGTTTGCCGTTTTTATGGTGTTGCTGGCCATTGCAGGTATTCTGCTACCCAAGGTAGGCGCGCTTGAAGGGGTGAGCATACTCTTTTTGACCGTTGCCGCGTTTGAAAGTGCTGTAACCCTGACACGTGCAGGTTTGCAGGCCGGTGTTATGGGGGTTTCGGCCCGCAGGGTGGTGGAAATGGCAGTGCAGCCCGCCGCTGCCAATGCGCAGGTTACGCAGGAGAATGCTCCGGCGGATACCAGCATCCACCTGAATAATGTACGATTCCGGTGGGCGGAAGACAGGCCGTGGGTTTTAAAAGGGCTTACTCTGGATATTCCCGCAGGAGCACGGGTGGCCATTCTGGGGCCCTCGGGCACGGGGAAGTCCAGTCTTGCGGCTTTGCTGTTGCGTGCGGCAAGCCCACAGGAAGGTCATATCTATCTGGGCGGGGAGGATATTGCCACCATACGCCCCGATGCGGTGCGGAGCAGAATGGCCTGGCTTTCGCAGGCGACGCATCTGTTTGATGACACCATTCGCGCTAATCTGCTGCTCGGTCGGCCTGATGCCTCCGAAGATGACTTATGGAAGGCTCTCGATCAGGCTGCGGTGTCCGATGTTGTGCGGGCACTGCCCGAAGGGCTGGATACCTGGGTGGGAGAAGGGGGGATTCGTCTCTCCGGCGGGCAGGGGCGTCGTATTGCGCTGGCGCGTACACTGCTGACTCCTGCGCCCATTCTTATTCTGGACGAACCCGCCACCGGGCTGGATGCGCAGACAGAGCAGGACTTCCTCCGGACCTTGAATACCGTAACCGAGGGCCGCACGGTCATACTGATTGCCCATCGCCTGACCGGGGTGGAAAAGCTGGATCGCATCTGGCGTCTGTCCGATGGTGTGGCAAAAGCTGCTGCGGCCTAGGCCTGCTGGAATCGTTGTTGACGCCAGCTGTCGGGAGGGGCACCAAATAAAACGGTTTTGTTTTGATAATTCAGGAATGACCATTATGCGCCGCTTGTTTTCAGTCGCCTGCCTCAGCCTTCTGGCTGCCTGCGCCAGTCAGGCTCCTCGCAAATATGTTGTCTTTTTTTCCAACCAGTCGGCCGAGCTTGATCAGGCCGGGCAGGAAGTGGTTGCGCAGGTCGCGCAGGAAGCGGAGAAGCGCCCTTCCCGCATTGTTCGGGTTGAAGGCTATGCCGGGGCTGGCAAGGATCTGTCTGCCGATGCGCTCGTTGCAATCCAGCGGGCCAAGGCAGTGACGGCAAAGCTGCAGGAAGACGGCGTGCGCGGTGATCGTATTGTGGAAACACCTCGCGCTCCTTCCAACATGGAAGGGATGGTTGTTGGCTCCCGCCGTGTAGAGATCGAACTGACAAGCCCCTGAACGCCATGGAGGAAAGAGAGCCTGCATACCCCGATATTCCTCCGTATGAGCCGCCTTTAGGCCTGCCGGAGGAAAGGGCGCCTGCAGTGCCCCCGCGTGACCGGTTTTGTAACCGGTCCGTACTGGAGGTGTTGCAGGCTGTTTTTGGGTTTCCCGGGTTCAGAAGTTTGCAGGCACAGGCCGTAGAGTGCGCCATGCAGGGGCAGGATGCCCTTGTGCTCATGCCTACGGGCGGGGGCAAAAGTGTATGTTACCAGATTCCAGCTTTATGTCGGCCGGGCATGGGGCTGGTTATCTCCCCCCTTATTGCACTTATGGACGATCAGGTGGCGGGGCTCAGGCAGCTTGGGGTTAATGCTGCCGCGCTGCATTCCGAACTGGACGAAAACGAGTCTGCCCAGATCAGGTCCGATCTGGCAAATGGTCGTGTGGACCTGCTGTATATCTCGCCTGAACGGCTCTTGTCTTCAGGTACGCTGGACCGTCTTACGCGTATTCCGCTGTCCATTATTGCCATAGACGAAGCACACTGCATTTCAGCCTGGGGGCATGAGTTCCGGCCCGAATACAGGGCGCTGACCGCACTGCCACGGCATTTTCCCAACGTGCCACGGCTGGCTCTGACCGCCACGGCGGATGAACGCACGCGTGATGATATTCTGGCGGCGCTGGATATGCCGCATGCGCAGGTTCTGGTTTCAAGCTTTCATAGGCCCAACCTCAATATTGCCGTTCAGCCCAAAGGCTCGGAGTTGAAGCAACTGCTTGTAGCACTTGAGCGTTACAGGGAAGATGCATCCATTGTCTATTGTGGAAGCCGCGCCAGAACCGAGCGTATAGCGGCCTCCCTGCGGGAGCGCGGCTGGCCTGCCCTGGCGTATCATGCGGGGCTGTCCCCGGTGGAAAAACGTGCGGCGTTGCTGCGTTTTCGCTCGGGGGAGCCGCTGGTCATTGTGGCTACGGTAGCTTTTGGCATGGGTATAGACCGCCCGGATGTGCGCGCCGTTGTGCATCTGGACATGCCTTCCTCGCCCGAGGCCTATTACCAGCAGATCGGTCGGGCAGGGCGTGATGGCCTGCCGTCCGATACCGTGCTGCTTTACGGGGGCGAGGATATAGCCCGCGCGCGCTACTGGCTGGACCAGTCCGCCGCTCCGGATAACGAAAAACGCATCATGCGCAGCCGTCTGGAAGCCATGATCGCGTTTACTGAAACGACAGGGTGTCGCACACAGGCGTTGCTACACTGTTTTGGCGAGGAACTGGCACAACCCTGCGGACATTGTGATAACTGCCGCCACCCTGTGCTGACATTTGATGGAACGGAAGCCGCCCGCAAGCTGCTCTCGGCCGTGTATCGCACGGGGGAAAGTTTTGGCGCACTGCACGTTATTGCGGTTTTGCGGGCCAAGAAGACCGATGGCATAAGCCGTAACGGGCACGACAGGCTTTCGGTCTGGGGGATTGGTCAGGACAGGAGCGAGGCGTTCTGGCGCGGTGTGGTGCGCCAGCTTATTGCGCGCGGAGCGCTGCGGATAGAAGGGCAGTATGGCGGATTGCGACTGAACCCCGATATTGCCCGTCCGATCCTGCGCGGGGAGGAAAATGTTGCCTTGCGGGCTGACCCGGTTGTGGAGCACGCAGGTAATGTGGGGTCCACGCGCGGGCAGAGGCAATCTGTGGGGCTGGACCTGCCAGAAGACCGTCTGGCCCTGTTTGAAGCCTTGCGTCAATGGCGGCGGGAAGAAGCCAGAGAGCAGGAAATTCCTCCGTATGTCATTTTCCATGATTCGGTTCTGAAAGACATAGCGCTCGAAAAACCCGATGATCTGGGTACCTTGGGAGAAATCAAGGGCGTAGGTCGCTCCAAGCTGGAACGTTATGGCGAGGCTGTTCTGGCAGTTATTGAGGCAGAACCAGCATGAGTAATGCTCTGGAAAAACGGCGCAGGCATATTCTGCGCCTTGTCAACCAGCACGGCTATGTTGCCAGCGAGGAACTGGCGCGCGAGTTGGGTGTAACTGTGCAGACCGTACGGCGGGACGTCAACATGATGGCCGGGCAGGGGCTGCTGGCCCGCCATCATGGGGGGGCCAGCAGCCTTTCCCCCGCGGAGAACATTGCCTATTCCGACCGGCAGATACTGAACCTCCAAGCCAAGGACGCCATAGGGCGGGAAGCCGCAAAGGCCATACCGGACGGAGCCTCCCTGTTCATCAATATCGGAACCACAACCGAGGCTTTTGCCCGGTCGCTGCGCACCCACAGGACCTTGCGGGTTATTACCAACAATATCCATGTTGCGACCCTGCTGGCTCCAGCCCCTGAATGTAGCCTGATTATTACAGGAGGCAGTGTGCGGCTGCGCGATGGCGGGATTGTGGGCCCGGCTGCTGCTGCCATGATCGAGCAGTATCGGGCAGATTTTGGCGTTATCGGTATTTCCGGCATTGATGCGGATGGCACGCTGCTGGATTTTGATGCGGACGAAATTAACGCGGCGCAGGCGATCATGCGCAACGCCAGAACGGTGTTTCTGCTGGCCGACCATACCAAGTTTTTGCGCAGACCCATGGCGCGGGTAGGGCATATCTCCCAGATCAATGCATTTTTTACGGACCAGCCCCCCTCAGCGGGTATTCGTGCCATTTTGCGGGAGCATGATGTGCAGCTCCATGTTGTTGGCGCGCAGGAGTGTTCGTAAAAGAACATCATGGTTCAAAAAATATCTTCCATCGGGGACGATGACCATAGTTCTTGCGTTCTGTTTTCGAATTCGAATAAAATGAACGGAGCCTTCGTGTAGATGGAACCGATAAAAACCATGTCAGCAGCAGAAACACCTGAACGTATTTATGACCTTCTCGTTATCGGGGGGGGCGTTAACGGTACCGGCATCGCGCGTGACGCCTGCGGGCGTGGTGCGTCCGTCCTGCTGGTGGAACAGGATGATCTGGCAAGCTATACCTCCTCTTCCAGCACCAAGCTGATCCATGGTGGTCTGCGCTACCTCGAATATTATGAGTTCCGTCTTGTGCGTGAAGCGCTGATGGAGCGCGAACGCCTGCTGACCATGGCCCCGCACATCATGTGGCCACTGCGTTTTGTGCTGCCTCATTCCAAACTGGTACGTCCGGCGTGGATGCTCCGGGCCGGGTTGTTCCTGTACGATCATCTGGCATCCAATATGACGCTGCCTAAATCCATTGGCGTGGATTTTCGTAAGCATTCTTCAGGCCGTGCGCTCAAGCCTGAATATACCAAGGGATTCATCTATTCCGATGGCTGGGTGCAGGACAGCCGCCTTGTCGTGCTGAATGCCATGGACGCGGCAGAGCGTGGGGCAGATGTGTGGGTGCGTACCCGCCTGGTTGCCGCGCAGCGCGTGAACGGGCAATGGGTGGCAACACTGGAAGACCGTATGACGGGCCAGACCCGGAGTGTGCGCGCCAGGGCAATGGTTAACGCGGCTGGTCCGTGGGTTGCGCGTCTGCTGGCCGATACGCTTAAAATCCCCAATTCCAAATCTGTGCGTCTGGTCAAGGGAAGCCACATTATTGTCCCGCGTGTTTACGAAGGGCCGCAGGCTTACATTTTTCAGAATCCTGATAAGCGGATTGTGTTCGCCATTCCATATGAGCAGAAGTTCACCCTGATCGGCACGACAGATATTCCGTGGAAGGATGAGCCGGGCAAGGTTGGCATTGCACCAGATGAAGTAACGTATCTGTGCGAGAGCGTGAACCGCTACCTGAATGTGCAGGTCCATGAGCACGATGTCGTGTGGAGCTACGCAGGACTGCGCCCATTGTATGATGATGCTTCTGCCAACGCATCTGCGGTTACGCGCGATTATGTTCTGGATCTGGACACGCGGGATGGTGCGCCCCTGCTTTCCATTTTTGGTGGCAAAATCACGACCTATCGCAAGCTGGCCGAACACGCGCTGGAAAAGCTGGCTCCGGTGCTGCCCGTAGTGGGTGGCCAGAGCTGGACTGCGGGCGAAGTGCTGCCCGGTGGTGATATTGGTGAAGGTGGCTTTGATGGTGCCCTTGCCCGCTTGCGCCGCGCAGCCCCCTGGTTGCCAGAGGAACTGGCCTGGCGTCTGATGCGCAATTACGGCAGCCGTACATACGAAATTATCGGACAGGCCAGCAGCATGGACGATATGGGAGAACTGCTGGGTGGGAATCTGAGCGCGCGGGAAGTTGATTACCTGATGGCGCGCGAATGGGCCCGCACGGCAGAAGATGTGCTGTGGCGGCGCAGCAAGCTGGGCCTGCATCTGAATGATGCCGAAAAAGCCCGTGTTGAAACCTATGTTCAGAAGAAAGCTGTCTGATCTGTAAAATACCGCTTTCCGAACAAAAAAACAAAAAGAGGAAAGATATGGATAAGGTAAAAAATAGCCTCTGGGGCGAGCTGATAGCCGAGTGTCTGGCGGTGCTGATCATTATTCTGATCGGTGATTCCGTTGCGGCCATGTATTCGCTGTATGACCCAAGCCCTTACCAGCTCTCCTACTGGGGAGTTGCCATTACGTGGGGGCTGGGCGTGACCCTTGCCATTTACGTGACCGGTGCTGTTTCTGGCACACATGCCAATCCTGCGGTTACACTGGCCCTTGCCTGCTACCGTGGGTTTGCGTGGCGCAAGGTGCTGCCGTACTGGGGGGCGCAGGTAGTCGGCGGCTTTTTGGGTGCGTGTCTGGTTTATGCCCTTTATGGTTCGGTTATCGTGCATTATGCGCTGTCCCATCATCTGGATTTTGCCAATGATGGCGCTGCAGCAGGCGTGTTTTTTACCCATCCGGGCGATTTTGTAACGCCCCTGCACGCGCTGCTGAACGAGACAATCCTGACGGCTTTTCTGGTCCTCGGTATTTTTGCAGTGACCTGCCAGTACAATACGGCCGCGCCTCAGGCCAATTCTGGCGCGTTGATCATTGGCTTGCTGGTGGCCATTATCGGCGCATCTTCGGGGTATCTGGAAGGGTGGGCCATTAACCCTGCACGCGATTTTGGACCTCGCCTGTTCTGTTTTGTCGCGGGCTGGGGGCGTACGGCTCTTCCTTCTCCCCAGAATTACTGGTGGGTGCCCGTTGTAGGCCCGCTTGTGGGCGGGGTTATCGGGGCCACGCTTTACCAGACGCTGCTGCGTCCGTTCATGCCCGCACTGGGCCGTCATTCCACTCCTGCGGCAGACTGACTGCTCAGAATAAGAAGGGATATTCCCCATGACCAAAAAAGATTGTGTTCTGGCGATTGATCAGGGAACAACATCAACCCGCAGCATCGTTTTTGATCATCACGCCAACGAACTGGCTGCTGCCCGTCAGGAGTTTCCGCAGCATTACCCCAATGCCGGTTGGGTGGAGCACTGCCCCGAAGATATCTGGACCGACGTGCTAACCACAGCGCGCGCGGCGCTGGAGCAGAGTGGTGCTGCGGACCGGGTTGCAGGTATTGGCATTACCAACCAGCGCGAAACCATTGTGGTGTGGGAGCGCAGTACGGGCAAGCCGATCCATCGCGCGATTGTCTGGCAGGACCGGCGGACGGCCAGTGTCTGCCAGAAACTGCGTGACGAGGGAGCCGAAGCTCTGGTGCGCGAACGCACGGGGCTGCTGCTGGACCCCTATTTTTCCGCTACAAAACTGGCATGGCTGCTCGACAACGTGGCCAATGCCCGCGCCCGTGCCGAAAAAGGCGAACTGGCGTTTGGCACCATTGATTCGTTTATCCTGTGGCGGTTGACAGGTGGCAAGGTCCACGCAACCGATGCGACCAATGCCTCACGCACCATGCTGTTTGATATTCATCGTCAGCAGTGGGATCAGGACCTTCTGAGCCTGTTCCGTATTCCTGCCAGTCTGCTGCCCGAAGTCAAGGATAGCAGCACACTGTATGGGGAAACGGACCCGGCCCTGTTTGGACGGCCCATCCCCATTGCCGGGATTGCCGGCGACCAGCAGGCAGCCGTTGTGGGACAGGCCTGCTTTACGCCGGGCATGGCCAAGGCCACTTACGGAACGGGGTGTTTTCTGTTGTTGAACACGGGGGATAAGCCCGTGGAATCACGGAACCGGATGTTGACCACGGTTGCCTACCGGCTCAATGGCAAACCAACATATGCTCTGGAAGGCTCTATTTTTGTGGCCGGTGCGGCCATCAAATGGCTGCGTGACGGGTTGCACCTGATCACCCATGCATCCCAGACGGATGATATGGCAACCCGCGTGCCGCACAGCCACGGTGTGTACATGGTGCCCGGGTTTGTCGGCCTTGGTGCCCCCCATTGGGACCCGGATGCACGTGGCCTGATCTGTGGTCTGACGCTGGATGCCACTGCGGCCCATATTGCCCGGGCAGCGCTGGAGTCCGTGGCGTATCAGACGCTGGATCTGGTCAGCGCCATGGTGCAGGACGGTGGTGGCACCACGGAGAGCATTCGTGTGGATGGTGGCATGTCCGCCAATGACTGGTACTGCCAGTTCCTCGCAGACATGCTGCAAGCCAGGGTCGAACGTCCGCGTAATGTCGAAACGACAGCTCTGGGTGCAGGTTTTCTGGCCGGTATGGCCACTGGTGTCTGGGAAAATGAGGAAAACGTAGCGGCAGAATGGGCGCGTGGCTCCCTGTTCGAGCCTAAAATGGACAATACCCAGCGTCGGACCATGATCGCTGGCTGGCATCAGGCTGTCAAGCGCACGCTCAGCACCTATACCGGTGGCTAGGTGGAACGGTGCCAAAAAAACCGGCGCGCGTGCCGGTTCTTTTGGTGGCTGTTCCTGTACTATTGGGCGGTGGATGTCACCGGTGCGGACATGGTTTTGCTTGATCCGCCAAGAAACTGGAATGTAACCGGCACATTGGGTTGGGTCAGTACCCGTGCCACAGGGTTCACACAGAGCATATGGTAGCCAGCGCCTGCAAATACCAGTGTTGTGGTTTCCGGCAGAGCCAGATGCTGGAACAGACGGCGTGTGGCAGATGTGTTTTCCTGGTCGGCATGGTAGCCGATCAGCGCGCCACAGGCAGGAGAGATAACGCCGGTCAGCAGATGGGTCGTGTGGCTGTTATTGGTAAGGCTGAAATACAGTTCCGTCCGCCCATCGCCCTGTGTGGGGGGGAGGTGAAGTAAAATATCGGTAATGGTGATATCCTGCTGGGCGTTAGCCTGTCCGGGAACGGATTGTCCGTCATTGTGTTCCTGTGCATGTAAGGCGCCGGGTGCTGTCAGACTGATCAGAGCGCTGGCCAGTATTGCTTGGTAACGAGGTTTCATGGTGTCTCCGTGGGCCTTGGGGCATGAGCAGTATGGACGAACCCGCTTAAAACAAATATCTGAGTGTCACCTAGCGCTCTTTGAACAGCACAATGCCGTCGGATACGCGCCTGAGGGAAGGTTGGTACCATCATGCGTTGCCCTTTTTGCGGGAACCCGGATAGTCAGGTCAAGGACAGTCGCCCGAATGAAGAAGGGTCGGCCATCCGTCGTCGCAGGGCGTGCCTGTCCTGTGGGCAGCGATTTACCACAGTAGAACGTGTACAGCTGCGCGAACTGGTCGTGGTCAAGCAGGATGGGCGGCGTGCGCCGTTTGACAGGGATAAAATCTCTCGCTCTATCCGTATTGCCTTGCGCAAGCGCCCGGTATCGGATGAACAGATGGAGCAGATTGTAACCGGGGTGGTACGCCAGCTTGAAGCTTCGGGGGATACGGAAGTCGCTTCCGCTCGCATTGGTGAACTTGCCATGGACGCGCTCAAGGAAGTGGATGGCGTGGGGTATGTGCGTTTTGCCAGCGTGTACCGGGATTTTACGGAAGCCCGGGATTTTTCCGAGATTCTGACGCTCATGGAAAGCAAAACCCAGCAGAGCGAACAAAAAGACTAGACCTTTATGTGTAAAAACGCCACAAAACGCGGCTTCGCATAAAAGTGGGGCAGGAGAGAACGATGACCGAACTACAGGACCAACCCAAGCTCAAAGCCGCACAACGCCCGCGCACAGCCGCGCGTGTTGCCGCCGTACAGGCGCTGTTCCAGATTGAACAGAATGGGGATCGTCCGGATTCCGTTATTGAGCAGTTTCTGGTCCATCGGTTTGGCACGACCCTGAGCGGTGAATCCTACGAGGATGGACGTATTCCCGAAGCGGATGTGGCCCTGTTTACCGCCATTGTAAAAGGGGCTGTTTCCAACCGCACGGCTATTGAAGGCGATATTGCCCAAACTCTGCCATCCACCTGGCCGATTGAACGGCTGGACCCGGTCCTGCGTGCCCTTTTTGTGGCTGCCATAGCGGAGTTCCGCCACGCAGAAGTACCCGCTGCGGTCCTGATCAATGAGTATATGGACGTGGCGCATGGTTTCTTTTCTGGGGATGAGCCCCGTCTGGTGAATGGTGTGCTGGATACGCTTTTCAAAACCCCTACACCGGTTGAAGATCATGACAGCACCGCCGTCCCCCCGATTGCAGACTGATCTGCCACCGGAGTTTGCGTTTATACGGCGGCATTTTTTAGCACTTGCTGGGCCTGCTGCCCTGAACTTGCAAGATGACGCCGCGGTGTTCTCGCCTCCGCAGGGGCGCGAAATGGTTATGGCGGTTGATGCCATGGTGGAAAATGTTCATTTTCTACCGACCGACCCCCCCGATACAATTGGCCGGAAGCTGTTGCGGTGCAACCTGTCTGATCTCGCCGCCATGGGCAGCCAGCCGGAAGGCTGGCTGCTGGCGTTTGCGCGCCCTCCTCATATCACGGATGGCTGGGTAGAGCAGTTCTGCACGGGTCTGGCACAGGATCAGGCCCACTTCGGGCTGAGCCTTATGGGGGGGGACACGACCTCTACCTCCGGACCGCTCGTTCTTTCGCTGACCATTGTCGGCTCGGTCCTGTCCGGTCAGGCTATCCAGCGGTGTGGCGCGCGGGCAGGGGATGGTCTGTGGGTCAGCGGAACCATAGGGGACGGGGCGCTGGGCCTGCGCGTGTTGCAGGGGGTAGAGCCTCCTCTGGCCGACCTTACAGGCTATCTGGCGCAGCGCTACCGTCTGCCGCAGCCACGGATAGGACTGCCCCTGCATGGTCTGGCATCTGCTGCTATGGATGTATCTGATGGACTGGTGCAGGATGCAGGCCATCTGGCGCGGGAGAATGCCCTGCATGTGCGTATTCTGGCTGATCAGGTTCCTCTCTCGCCTGCTGCGCGCGCATTAGGGGCCGCATGGCGGGAAGTCTGCCTGACTGGCGGAGATGATTATGAAATCCTGTTTGCCGTACCCACTGAACGGGAGCAGCAGCTTCTGTCCTGCCCTAACCTGCCTACGCCGTATGGGATTGTGCCTGTAACACGGATAGGCCAGTTTGAAGCCGGTGAGCCGGGTGTGTCCGTTGTGGATGATGCAGGGCAGCCCATGCACTTCAGGACCAAAGGCTGGAGTCACTTGTAGGTGGTTTGTGCGCAAGGAGGGTTTGCACCCGGTTGCGGCGCTTGCCTGTAAAGGGGAGGATTCAGATGTCTGGCTGGACCAGAATCTTCTCATACATACGATGCCGTTTGTATGGAGTAGGGACTATACGCTCAATAAGGTTCCGCAGTCCTGTATGTGTTTCCAGCACCCAACCCAGTTCAATGGTCCGGTAGGGCAGGATGTGTCCGCGTCGCATCAGTTCATCAATAATCAGAACAGGCAGCATGGCGCGCAGGGCGGTGCTCATATATTTCTGGCGAACACCAAGGAGCACAACCCGGGCGGAATGAAAATCATGCCTGAGAATGCGTGACCCCAGTTTAAGCCAGCCCAGAGGGGAGGGCGCACCGCCAAGATCGCCACTGATGTCAAACATATTGGGTATAACCAGCGCTATGGCGGCGGGTTCGCCCTCAACTTCGGCCAGCACATACTGCTCGGGCCGCAGGATGGGTTTGAGCGCCTTGAGCAGGGTTTCGACTTCGTTGGGGGTCAGGGGAACATTGCCCCATGTGTTGGCCCAGGCATCATTATAGATTTCGCGCAGGATTGTGGCGTCTTCTGTAATGTGTTTAAGGCGCAGGCCACGCATGGTAATCTTGCCAAGACGCTGGCGCAGGTTGGGGGGAATCTGGTTGGCGTGCTCGGCCTGCGGCCCTGTTTCCATACGGTAGGAGAGTAGGTCCATCGCTTTTTTAAAGCCGGTCTCTTCAATGGCTGACCCAAGGGTTGTCGGGTGCCATGGAGTGCCGATCATGGGCATTTCATTCTGCCCTTCAATCATTACGCCGGACTGGCCGTTACTGTTCAGTGTCCATGGGCCGCGGATGCGTTCGACGCCGCGTATTTTAAGCCATTGGGTCGCGGCTTCTAGGAGCAGGGGAACGCAGGCGGGTTCTGCTGTGTCCAGCGCACCAAAAAAACCGGTTCTGAGACCGGGTTGCTTGAGCACAAGGGAGTCTATCTGGGCAGATATGCGGCCAATCGGTTTGCCATCCCGCCATGCCAGAAAATAACACGCAAAGCCATGATCGTAAAAAGGCGCTTTTTTTGGGGAGAGCATATTGCGCTCTTCCATGTCCAAAGGAGCAACATATCCGGGCAGACCATCGTAAAGTTTGCGCGGAAGCTTTATAAAGAGAGAAAGCTGACGTGAGCCCGAAACAGGGGAAACGGTAATCTGAGTCGGGAAAGACATTGCCCCTCCATGGAACGGAAGATGAAAAACTTTCCGGGTGATGCCTTATTCTCTCGCAATGGGAAAGGAAAAAATGTGAATTCTGATGCATCGGGGAAGGGCGTTCTGCGTTCCGTGCTTATTACAGGGGCTACGGGCGGCATTGGTGCAGAGCTGGCACACTATTATGCAGCACCCGGCCGGACCCTGATTTTGTGGGGCAGAAATGCCACGCGGCTGAGCCAGCTAGCCATGGAATGTTGCGCCAGCGGGGCTGTGGTGCATACACGCCAGATTGATCTGTGCGATGGAGCCGCAGCCCTGAAAGCTTTTGAAGAAGATGATGTAACCCATAAGCCAGACTGTGTGGTGCTTGGTGCGGGTCTGTCTGATATTCAGTCTCTTGACGACAAAACGGAAGACCCGCAGAAGGTGCTCCAGCTTGGACTGGTCAATTATGCAACGCCAGTCACACTGGCTACGGCAGCAGCGAGGAGCATGGTCGAGCGGCGCAGTGGGCATATTGCGCTCATAGGTTCCGTTGCCGGGTTTTACGAGATGCCGTTTTCTGCCGCCTATAGCAGCTCCAAATCCGGACTGGCATTTTTTGCCAAATCTGCAGGACTGGCCTGGCGGCAATATGGCGTTCAGCTGACATTGATCGTGCCCGGGTTTGTGGATACGCCCATGAGCCAGCGGCTGGAAGGCCCGCGTCCTTTTCTCGTTCCTGCCAAAAAGGCAGCCCGCCTGATTGGTCGCGCCATTGCACAGGGGCGGCGGGAATATATTTTTCCGTGGCCGTTCCGTGTTCTGCGTGTAATCGAACGCCTGCTTCCCCAAAAATTGCGCGAGCATATTCTGCTCAGTCTGGCTGTGGGGCAAACAGAGCGATAAGCTGGAGGAGATATGCAAAAGGCCCGGCAGTTCTGCCGGGCCTTTTGGGCGTTTGACTGTAAACTGCGGGTTAACGCGGCTTACAGCCCTGTTCCACTGTTTGATCAGAACGGTGCGTCAATATCGACCACATCAATCAGCTTGTGGTTGACAAATTCCTTGATGCCAAGACCGATCAGTTCGCGGCCAAAACCAGAGCGGGCCACGCCGCCAAACGGCAGGTCGGCTTTTACCATTGTCGGATGGTTGATGTAGACCATGCCGGTGTAAATGCGGCGGGCTACTTCCACTCCCAGCTTGGTGTCCTGCGTGAAGACGGAGCCGCCCAGACCGTAGGGGGAGTCATTGGCTATGCGAATGGCGTCTTCGGTGTCTTTCGCGCGGTAAAGCTGGGTAACCGGGCCGAAGAACTCCCACAGACGGGCTGGGTTGTTTTCCAGATTGGTGAGCAGTACCGGACGGAAGAAAGCGCCTTTTTCAGGCACGGGGGCACCAATAACTTCGGCTTTGGCACCCAGCTTGCAGGCTTCGTCAACCTGTGCTCGCAGGTCGTCCGCTGCTTTTTGGGAGGAGAGCGGAGCCAGCGTGGTGGCCGGGTCCATCGGGTCCCCCGCCTTCAGTTCGGCAACGCCTTTTTTGTAGAGCTCCACAAAGCGGTCATAAATGGCGTCAGCCACGATCAGCCGCTTGGAAGAAACGCAAACCTGACCGGCATTCCAGTGACGGCCAAAAACAGCCCATTTGACTGCTTTTTCAAGATCGGCATCTTCGAGTACAATAAATGCGTCCGAGCCACCAAGTTCCATGGTCGCTTTTTTGAGCGCCTTGCCTGCAACGGAAGCCACAATGGCCCCCGCCCCTTCGGAGCCGGTCAGAGCCACACCGCATACGCGCGGGTCGTTCAGCACGGTTTCGGTGTGATGGCGTGCGAGGTACAGGTTACGGAATGCACCATCAGGCAGGCCAGCCTTGCGCATCAGGTCGTCAAATGCTGCGGCACACTGGGGAACATTGGAGGCATGCTTGAGGATGACCGTGTTCCCGGCGGAAAGCTGGGGCGCAATAATGCGGGCGATCTGGTAGTAAGGGAAGTTCCACGGCTCAATGGCAAACACAATGCCCTGGGGTTCCTGGACCAGCATGGCCTGACCCTCTTCGGGGTTTTTGACTGGCAGGACTTCGGCTGCCAGCAGGCGCTCGGCATGCTCGGCGTAGTATTCAAAAATTTCGGCCGAGAGCGTGACTTCGGCCTTGGCTTCCCCAAAAACCTTGCCCATCTCCAGCGTCAGCAGGGCTGCGTAATCGTCCATGTTGTCGCGCAGGATCCGTGCTGCGGCGGACATAACCTTGGCGCGTTCGGCAAAGGAGGTATCACGCCAGGACTGGAATGCGGTATAGGCGGCGTCCAGGGCGGTTTGTACTTCCTGGTCCGTGGCGTCGGCAAAAGTTTTGACGACTTCGCCTGTGTAGGGGTTTGTAGTGGCGTAAGCCATAAGCCTGTTCTTCCTTGGCTGTGTGATCAGTGATGCCACAATGAGCTGGAAGAGAGGGAAGGTGATAGAGCAATTCTGCCCACTTCTTGCCTGATTCTCTCTGTCGGGTTATTTGAGTGCTGTTTCAGGCAAGGCATGGGCGTGACTGATTGCCTTATTCTGCTCTATCTGGAATGGTCGTGTACTGGTCTGTCTTTCCGGGCCGGGAGTGTGGCAGAGCGCAACAAAGAGGCACGCATGCCCGGTAATCTGGCAGAATTACAGAAGCTGGTGCTCAGGCACTGTACCCATTCCACGGTCACAACCGCCATTCCCGAGCTTACGCTCTACCGGGCCGAGGTGGTGAGCGAGCCCATTCCCTTCGTGTTTGAACCGCGCGTGTACGTGATTGTGCAGGGTAGAAAACAGGTCATGCTCCGTGACCGTATTTTTGATTATGATGACAGTCATTACCTTGTTACCGCCGTAGATCTGCCCGTAGCAGGATGCATTACACAGGCTACGCCAGAACGCCCCTATCTGGCTCTTTGTCTGGCGCTGGACCCGGCTTTGATTGCGGAACTGCTGCTGGTTGTGAATGACCAGCAGGTGGACCCTAATCAGGCGTGCATTATGGGTATGGGGTTAAGCCCGCTTAACTCGGCCATTACCGAACCACTTTTGCGGCTGATGAAGCTGCTGGACCAGCCAGAGGATATCCCCATTCTCAAACCCCTGATCGTGCGTGAACTCCTTTACCGGTTGTTGCAGGGCAATCAGGGATGCGCACTCAGGCAGATTGCAACGGCGGGGAGCAATCTCTCCCACATTAACAGGGCCATCCACTGGATTGCCCAGCACTATGCGGAGCCGTTTGATATCGGCCGGGCCGCCCGTGTGGCGGGTATGGGGCTTTCCACCTTTCATCGGCATTTTCGGGCGGCCACCAACATGAGTCCCCTGCAATACCGCACCCAGTTGCGTCTGCAGGAAGCGCGCAGGCGCATGGTCAGCGAGAATGTGGATGCAGCAGAAGCCGCTTTTGCCGTGGGGTATGAGAGTCCCTCCCAGTTCAGTCGGGAATACCGGCGTATGTTCGGGCGGCCTCCGGCAACGGATGCACTGTGCGTAAGGGCGGACCAGATTCTGGAGCGCAATGGTAGCAGAGTGCTATACGCCCATCAGACCCATTGCACCTAGTCCAGCCGCGGAGCATTACGCAGGACTGGGTGAAACAACCCGGTGCTGGACAACCTGACCTACAATAATCAGGGCAGGGCTGGTTATGTGGTTCCTTGCAACCTGCCGGGGTAGTGTACTGAGTGTGCCGCTCAGTACACGTTGCCGGGGCAGTGTGCCGCCTTCTACAATAGCTGCAGGCCAGTCTGCTGGCAGGCCATGTTCCACCAGCCTTGTGCAGAGCTGCTCAACCAGCGTGAGCCCCATGTAAATGACAATGGTCTGGCTGCGCAGGGCAATGGTCTCCCACGCCAGATTAAGGGTGCCATCGGCCCGTGCATGACCGGTAATAAACAGGCAGGCCTGTGCGCAGTCACGGTGTGTGAGCGGTATGCCAGCATAGGCCGCGCACCCGTTGGCGGCGGAAATGCCGGGAATGATGCGGAATGGCACGCCTGCTTCCATCAGCGCTTCTATTTCCTCCCCGCCACGGCCAAAAATGAACGGGTCTCCCCCTTTAAGCCTGAGCACACGTTCTCCCGCTCTGGCGCGGCGGATGAGCTCGGCGTTGATGCCATTCTGGGGGAGAGTGTGGTTGTTGGTCTGCTTGCCAACAAAAATCCGTTCGGCATCCCGGCGTACGTAGTTCAGAATATCCGGTCCAACCAGATTGTCGTACAGAACACTATCTGCATCCTGCATGAGCCGCAGTGCTGCAAGCGTGAGCAGGTCGGGGTTGCCCGGACCTGCGCCGACAAGCCACACTTCTCCGGTTTTGGCGTGACCTTGGTCCAGAATGCGGTCGAGTTCGGTCTGGGCTGCCTGCGTGTTGCCTGCCATGGCCAGTGCGCCGCCCGCTCCATCTAAAAAATGTTCCCATACCCGGCGGCGTATGGCGGAATCCGGCACGCGGGTGCGCAGGGCCAGACGGCTTTGCTGCATGAACGCAGCCAGTCTGTGCAGGCCTGCTGGCATGATCTCTTCAATTTTCGCGCGGAGCCTGCGCGCCAGCACAGGGGCGGCCCCACCGGTGGAAACCGCAATCTGCACAGCGCCGCGGGTTGTCATGGCCGGGGTAATGAAGCTGGAAACCTCGGGAGCATCCACCGCACATACGGGTATGTTCATGCTCTGGCACAGCGCGCTGAGTTCGGCATTCAGTGCGCGGTTACTGGTGGCCAGATAAACCATGCGGCAGCCGGGTAGTCGGGTTGTCAGGTTTTCCACCGTAGCGTCCTGGCGTGTGACTTCCGCTTTGCCGTCCGCCACAAGGCGCTCAAGTTCGGGGCAGAGTGTGGGGGAGAGAATTTCCACCCGCGCGCCCGTAGGGACCAGAAGCTGCACCTTGTTGGCCGCGACATTACCGCCGCCCGCCACAAGAACACGTGCCCCTTCCAGATGGAGCATGATGGGAAACCAGCTGGTTCGCTCAAATGAAGCTTGCATGAGACATGCTGCAAGCAGGGTTTTGCCCGCGATGCAAGAAGAAGCTGCGTCAAACGGGATAAAAATGGATGCCTGCCGTGCCATGAGGCGCTTTGACAAGTCCATATCGGGCGGCCTAACACGAACACGGGCTGGCTCCTGATACATTGCGCGCAAGGGGCGAACAGGGCTAAATTTCCAGCGTTCTGGCTGAGTGGTTCTGTTCCACCATGGGGGCGGGTGTGGTGCCATGGTCCTTGTCGTTTTTACAGGGCACCGCGCGCTGGCGAGGGAGGGCGTTCTCCCCGGTTCAGGCGCTCAGGTGGCCGATCAGACGGGAGTAACCGGGGTGTATGGCGGTTTTGCTCAGCCGGAAGTCAAAGGGTGGTGCCCAGGTCTTTTTGCCCCCATGGAAGCTGCGGATGGCTGGCTTGTGCGTGTGCGGCCTACGTTGGGACGGCTGGAAGCGGCGCAGGCATTCTTACTGGCAGATGTGGCCCGGCGGCAGGGAAATGGCCGCATAGGGCTCACCAACAGAGCCAGCCTGCAACTGCGTGGGTTTGGGGCGGATGCCGCGCGCCGGTTCCCTGACATTGCGGTGGCAGCGGGTCTTGGTCTGTCCGATGCAGGTATGGAGCAGCGTCAGGCCATGCTTGTTTCTCCTCTGGCAGGGGATGACCCTGCCTGCGCGGCACAGACCGTAGCCTGTGCGGAGTCCCTGCGTTCTGCACTGATCGGTACGGAAGAGCTGATGGCCCTACCGGGTAAATTCGGTTTTGCAGTGGATGGCGGCGGGCTTTACCCCGTGGGGCTGTTGCAGGCGGATATTACCCTGCGCGCTATGGAAGGCGGGCTATGGTCCGTTGTGTGCGGCAACATGTGCGCCGGGCCAACCTCTTACACAGTTGCAGTTGGGCAGGCCGTTGCTCTGGCGCGTGCTTTTGTCACATCGCACCAGAACGTGCGCCCCCAGCGGGACAGGACGGTGGGGCAGGTGCTGTTCCAGATTCTGGGGCTGCAGGGGCAGGTGCTTGCGCCCAAACCCGGCCGGTCGGATGCCTGCTGTGGTCGCGTGGGGTCGCTGGGCCATGGACTGTTTGCCTTGTCAGCGCCCATGGGGTGTATGAGTGCGGCCATGCTGCATGAGTGCGCAACCGTTGCCGCAACGCAGGGGGACGGCATCTTGCGGCTGACCCCGTGGCACACTCTGGTGCTGGGCGGCATGGACCATGCTCCTGTTGTGGCAGGTATGGTGACAGACCCCCATTCCCCCCTCCTGCGCATTTGGGCCTGTAGTGGTGCCAGAGCCTGTACGCAGGCCGCGGGAGAGACTGAAAATCTGGCACGTAATCTGGCTCCGCTGTTGCCTGCAGGGGCCAGTCTGCATGTTTCGGGCTGTCGCAAAGGATGTGCTCATCCGGGCTCTGCCGATTATACTCTGGTTGCAGGCGATCAGGGTTACGGGCTGGTGCGCAAGGGTTCGGCCTCGGGGGATGTGGAAAGCCTGTTCGTAAGCGAACAGGCTGTTTATACAGCATTTGAGTCATTCAAACAGGAAGGAGCGGTGGATGTCGGCCTATGAGTATATTCGGGATGGGGCGGCCATCTACCAGCGCTCTTTTGCGACCATTCGGGCAGAGGCGGACCTGAGCGCCTTTACGCCGGAACAGGCAACAGTGGTTGTGCGGATTATTCACGCCTGCGGCATGGTGGGTGTGGCACAGTCCGTTGCCATGAGTGCGGACCTTGTGCCCCGTGCACGACAGGCTTTGCGTGGTGGCTGCACCGTGCTGTGTGATGCGGAAATGGTGGCAAGGGGGGTAACCCGCACCCGTCTGCCAGCGGATAATGAGGTTATCTGTACATTGCGTGACCCGCGCACACCGCCGCGGGCATTGGCTATTGGGAATACGCGCTCTGCCGCAGCGCTGGATTTTTGGGGGGACAGGCTTGCAGGAGCCGTTGTGGCCATAGGGAATGCGCCTACAGCCCTGTTCCATCTGCTGGAAATGCTCGATGCCGGTGCCCCCCGGCCTGCCGCAGTACTGGGGGTGCCGGTAGGTTTTGTTGGAGCAGCTGAATCCAAGGAAGCATTGACCAGAAGGCACGACGTGCCGTGGCTGGTTGTGCAGGGTCGGCTCGGGGGGAGCGCCATGGCTGCTGCCGCCCTTAATGCTCTTGCCTCCGAGGTTGAGTAATGGCGGGCACACTCAGCATTGTTGGCGTAGGTCCGGGTGACCCGGAACTGATGACCCTGCGTGCTGCACGCCTGATTGGCTCTGCTCCGGTGGTTGCGTATTTCTGCCGTGACAGGCACCCCAGTCAGGCACGGACCATTGCACAGGCCCATATTGGGTCTGCGGCGCGGGAACTGCCGCTTGTTTATCCGTTTACCACCGAGGTCTCGGTCAATGATCCGGCCTACCACCAGAACATGTCCGCCTTTTACGACCAGAGCGCTGAACGGCTGCTTGAAGAGCTGGCAACGGGCAACGATGTGACGCTCCTGTGCGAGGGCGACCCGTTTTTGTACGGCTCGGCCATGTATGTGTTTGACCGGCTGCGAACGCGGTGCCAGACGCAGGTGGTACCGGGCATTATGGCCATGAATGGCTGCTGGAGTCAGGCCCATGCTCCCATGACCCATGGGGACGATGTGCTGTGCGTATTGCCCGCAACCTTGCCCGAAGCCGAACTGGCAGACTGGCTGGAGCGTGCCGATGCAGCCGTGATCATGAAGATCGGGCGGAATATGCCCCATGTCCGTCAGGCCATAGCCCGGAGTGGACGCATGGACGAAGCCGTGTATGTGGAGCGTGGTACGCAGGGGGCGCAGGTTATAACCCCCATGGCGGAGCAGGGGGGTAAAGCACCTTATTTTTCCCTTGTGCTCCTGCCCGGAAGGAAGCGTGTACGATGAGCGGTGGTTCTCTGGTCATTGTCGGGCTTGGCCCCGGCAACCCTGAGCAGTTGACCCCGCAGGCGCGCCATGCTCTGGCTCGTGCAACGGATCTGGTCGGCTATGCTCCTTACGTTAAACGGGTGGATGCCGGGCCGGAAGTTGTACGCCATATTTCGGACAACAGGGAGGAAATCTCCCGCGCCCGGCATGCGCTGGAAATGGCTCTGAGCGGGCGGCATGTGGCTGTCGTCTCGGGTGGGGATGCCGGGGTGTTCGGTATGGCGAGTGCCGTGTTCGAGGCAGTGGACAATGGCCCTGCTCTTTGGCGCACACTCCCTATTCAGGTCATTCCCGGTGTGAGTGCCGTGCTTGCTGCGGCTGCCCGGCTTGGCGCACCGCTGGGGGGGGATTTCTGTGTGATTTCCCTCTCCGATAACCTCAAGCCATGGCCAGTTGTGCTGGAGCGTCTGCGTCTGGCGGCGCAGGCGGGGTTTGTCATTGCACTTTACAACCCGCGTTCGCACGCACGACCATGGCAGCTTGGAGCCGCGTTTGAGCATCTGCGGCAAAATATGGGGGGGGATGAGCCTGTTGCTTTTGCCCGTGCCATCGGACGCGCTGATGAGGCGGTTCGCTTGTCCACCATTGCGCAGGCCAATGCGGACTGGGCAGATATGAGTACGCTGGTGTTGATTGGCTGCCCCGCTACAAGGCTTGTCAGCCGCCCGGACGGGCAGGAGCCCTGGCTTTACACAGCACGCAAGGTTGAAGCAGTACATTGATGCAGCCAGGCCAGAGCCGCCGCCGCGTCCTTGGCGTGTGGAGTACCCTGCGTGGTGGGGCGGGCGACCATCAGAACAGGTACGTCCAGCATGCGTGCGGCTTCGAGCTTGGCATAGGTCGCAGTGCCACCGGAGTTTTTGGTAACCAGCACGGTAATCCGGTGTTTACGCATAAGTTTGAGCTCGGCAGCCAGATCAAACGGCCCGCGCGCACAGATCACATGGGTGTGTGGTGGCAGGTCAGCCGGACAGGGTGGCTCGATGGAGCGGA
This sequence comes from Acetobacter fabarum, assembly GCF_029069195.1. Lineage (GTDB taxonomy): Bacteria > Pseudomonadota > Alphaproteobacteria > Acetobacterales > Acetobacteraceae > Acetobacter > Acetobacter fabarum_A. The sequence continues at coordinate 12,688 of NZ_JARDYK010000012.1, read as the reverse complement.
ACAGATACTGGTGCTGGGGTGCTGTCAGAAAAGGGCGGGTTTCCTTGCGTCCGGTTGTCAGGAACACGGACTGGGGCGTGCTATTCCATCTGCCGGACCGGGCAAGGGTGCGGGCCGCCTCAGCAATACTGGGCACCATAAACCATGTGTCCTGCGGGGTGGCGGTCCAGCCCGGTCGTTCCAGCCGCAGAAGAGGCAGGTGCGCCGTGGCGCACGCAATGGCGGCATGCTGGCTCATCTGGGTGGCAAATGGGTGGGTCGCATCCACAACGGCGTCCATGGCATGGTCATGCAGCCAGTTGGTCAGCCCCGCTACACCTCCAAACCCTCCAATGCGTGTTGTCATGTCGGGCAGGTGTGGCTGGCTGGTCGCTCCGGCAAGGGAGAGCACGGCATGGCAGGTGGGCCATGTTGTGCTCAGAATGCGGCACAGGTTGCTGGCCTCTGTCGTGCCCCCCAGTACCAGTACACGCAGGCTGAGCGGCATGGCGTTTTCCGCATGGGTGCAGGGTGGGGTGGGTGCTGGAAGCATGCAGGAACCTTGGTGCCGGATGATACCCGCCAACCTATACGCGCACGCTTCAGGCATGGGCAAGCGCGGGCCGCTCTGGGGCATGCTATGTTAGAAAGGGTATACAATGCCTGAACCGCACAACCCTGAGGCCACGCCTTGGCTGAATGTGATCGGAGTGGGGGAAAACGGTCTGGACGGGCTGAGCAACACAGCCCGAACCCTTATTGCGCAAGCGGAGTATGTTTTTGGCGGGACGCGCCACATAGGGCTGGTGGCTCCTCTGCCGCAAGGCCGGTGTGTGGCATGGCCTACGCCCTTTAGTGCAGGTGTTCAGCAGGTTCTGGCCTTACGGGGGCGCTCTGTTGTTGTGCTGGCCTCGGGCGATCCATTTTTTTACGGGGTGGGGAGTGTGCTGGCCCGCAGTCTGGGGGCGGGGGAAATGCTTTGCCTGCCTGCTCCATCATCTGTGGCGCTGGCGTGTGCGCGGCTTGGCTGGGCGCAGGAGCATTGTCATGTTGTGTCTGTCTGTGGTCGGCCCATGGTGCGGTTGCGACCGTTTTTACAACCACGGGCACACCTGATTGTGCTTTCAGCTGATTCGCAAACGCCGTGTGTGCTTGCCCAATGGCTGGTGGAGCTGGGACTGGGGGCCGTGCACTGCCATGTTATGGAAGCGCTTGGCGGGCCTGATGAGAGGTGCCGCAGCTTTATGGCTCAGGATGGTCCCCCGCAGGGCGTTGCCAGCCTGAACCTGCTGGCGCTGGATGTGCCCGCAGACGTTACAAACGCATGCCTGCCCCGGTGCAGCGGCCTGCCCGATAGCTGTTTTGAGCATGACGGGCAACTGACAAGGCAGGAAATAAGGGCTGTAACCCTTTCTGCTCTGGCTCCGCGTGCAGGGGAACTGCTGTGGGATATTGGGGGGGGAGCGGGTTCTGTTTCCATCGAATGGATGCTGGCCGCCCAGGGGTGCCGGGCTATAACGCTTGAGAGCGTGCCAGAGCGCTCGGCCCGTATTGCGCGCAATGCACAGGCGCTGGGGGTGCCCGAACTGCACGTGGTGCAGGCGCGTGCACCGGACGGTCTGCACGGGCTGGAAACGCCCGATGCCGTGTTTGTCGGTGGGGGTGCCAGCAGGCCGGGCGTGCTGGAACAGGCCTGGAAAGCCCTGCGTCCAGGCGGGCGCATGGTGGTCAACGCTGTGGTGGTGGAAACAGAAGTCCGGCTTGTGCAGGCCATGCAGGAGTGGGGGGGGCGGCTCACCCGCCTTTCCGTCGCCCGGTTGGATGGGGTCGGGGGGTTCCATGCTTTTCGGCCCGCCATGACGGTCACCCAATGGGTGGCCAGCAAGCCCCACGACACATGATTGTGGTGGGTATGGGCTGGCAGAGTGCAGCGCTGGCGGAGCATGCGCTGGAGCTGGTTGTACAAAGCCTGCGCATGGTGGGGGTTTGTGCGCCTGATTATATTGCCGTCCCTGATTTTAAAAACGCGGATACCCTGCCGCAGAATGTTGCGCACAGGTGGGGGGCCGGTGTGCTGTGGGTGACACGCACGCAGATCAAGCAGATGCAGGCTGCCTGCCCCACAGCGTCCTCCACGGTCATGCGGCATGTGGGGGTTGCATCTGTTGCGGAGGCATGTGCTCTTGCCGGTGCGGGGGATGGCGCACGGTTGTGCCTGTCCCGTCAGGTATTCTGTGGTGTAACCTGTGCGGTGGCAGAAGGAGACAGGAAGTGACAGTTCATTTTATTGGTGCGGGTCCGGGGGCTGCGGACCTGCTGACCATTCGGGGGCGGGATATTCTGGCATCCTGCCCGGTCTGCCTTTACGCGGGGTCCATTGTGCCCCCCGACATGCTTCAGTATTGCCCAGACAATGCCAGGCTGGTGGACACGGCTCCTATGTCTCTGGATAAGATCGAGGCCGAGTACGTGCGGGCCCATCAGGCGGGGCAGGATGTCGCGCGTCTGCATTCGGGCGATCTGTCCATTTACAGTGCGGTCGCCGAGCAGGTACGCAGGCTGGAGCGTAACGCAATCCCCTGGACCATGACCCCGGGCGTACCAGCCTTTGCCGCTGCGGCATCTGTTCTGGGGCGGGAACTGACGGTACCCGGTGTGGCGCAAAGCCTTGTGCTGACCCGTGTTAATGGCCGTGCTTCCGCCATGCCCGAACGCGAGAAACTGGAGTCTTTTGCCGCAACAGGGGCCACGCTGGCCATCCATCTTGCAGTACATGCCTTGGGGCGCATTGTTGCCGGGTTAACGCCGTTTTATGGCCCGCAATGCCCTGTGGCCATTGTTGCCCGTGCATCATGGCCTGACCAGATCGTATTGCATGGTACGTTGGAGAGTATTGAGAAAGAACTCGAACAAAACCCGATCGAGCGCACCGCGCTTGTGCTGGTTGGCCCAGCTCTTGCTGGTATTGCCGAGCGGGAGAGTGCCTTATATGACCCCGATTATCGACGGCGGTTCCGCAGCTAGAGGGAAAAAGGCCGGTCAGCCTTGCCTACCAGTGTGCCGGAGCGGTCAAAGACCAGCACATCCAGTAGCACAGGGGCGGGGGCGAGGGTTTTGTAAGCCACTTCCCATGCCGCCTGCGCGATGACCTCACCCAGAGGGAAGTCGTGGGTGTGGGCAAGCAGAAAAGCCTCCGCAACTGTGGGGCTGGTGCGGATCAGTTCTGGCAGGTTATCTGGCGCGCCATGCCGTGCGGCCAGTTGGGCCAGTGCAGGCATGTCTGCCCGACTGCGGCTGGAGTGCAGGTCCAGACAACCCTGACCAAGTTTGGCCATCTTGGCAATGCCCCCGGCAAGGCTCAGGCGGGGGACGGGGTGGTGACGGATATATTTGAGTAGTCCACCCGCAAAATCCCCCATTTCAATCAGGGCCATATCCGGTAGGCCGTACAGGGTCTGCCCCGCTTTTTCTGACACATTGCCCGTGGCGGCCAGTACATGGGGCAGGTTTTGCGCCCGTGCCACATCAATTCCGCGGTGAATGCTCTGTATCCATGCCGAGCATGAAAACGGCATGACAATACCCGTTGTGCCCAGAATGGACAGCCCACCTACAATGCCCAGCCGTGCATTGAGCGTGCGCTTTGCCAACTCCTGCCCGTGATCAATGCTGATTGTAACTTCCGCGTCCGGAGGGGTGCCGTTATTGGCCTGTGTCAGAGCTGCACTGATCATGGCGCGGGGGACTGGGTTAATGGCCGGTTCACCCGGTGGCAGCGGTAGACCGGGGCGTGTAATGGTGCCAACGCCCGGCCCGGCCCTGAACACAAGACCTGCCCCCGCATCCAATGCACGGACCGTGCAGCGGATCATGGCGCCATGTGTAATATCGGGATCATCCCCCGCGTCTTTTATAACTGCGGCGCAGGGGGCCTCGGGCGTGCCGCTGTACTGGCACAGGCTGAAGGCGACATTCTGGCCGGAGGGTAGGCTAATGTTCACGCAGGCAGGAGGTTCATGCCCCCGCAGTACCAGCCATGCGGCCTTGGCCGCAGCCGTTGCGCAACTGCCTGTGGTCCAGCCACGGCGGAGGGGAGGGGCGGTCTGCTTCATGTCCTGTTCGTGTCTCATATTATTGCGGGGGGATGCAAATATGAATACGGCAGGCCGGAGCCGGGCTGGGATAAGGTGGCTTAGCCAGTGCCGGGCAAGGTTGCTTTTGCCAATTGCTGCTCGCGCCACGCGCGGGGGGAGAGGCCACTCCACTTGCGGAACGCTCGGCTGAAAGCACTTGTTTCGGTATAACCAAGGGTCAGGGCAATTTCCCCCATATCCGGGCCGGACGGGCCAAGCTGGCGGCAGGCTTCAGCGTAGCGCACTTCCTCGAGCAATGAGCCGAAGGAAAGGTTGAACTGGGCGAGCCTGCGTTGCAGTGTCCAGGCGGGCATGTTCATGTGTTTAGCAACGTCAGAGAGTGTACAGCGACGTTCCGCCAGTCCTGCGCGGATCATGGAGGCAATCTGTTCTTTAAGAGATGGGGCCGATGCGCCCTGCCCGTTGCTCTGGTGATTGCGGGAGAGGGAAATCAGCGATGCCCGCATGATTTCGAGCATGCTGGCGTTAGCCCTGGGCATAGGGCGCTCCAGCCCGGCTTTGCTGAACAGCAGGGCGTTCGTAACATGGTTAAAGTGAACATCTGCCCGAAAAGCATCCCTGTGTTCATGGGCCTGTTCGGGTTGGTGGTGTTCAAACAGAACGGCTTCAGGCACCCAGTCTTCCCCCATGGCGTGGCGGAGCACATTGCAGAACATGCCCATAGTCAGTTCCGCATCATGCCTGCGTTGGGTAATGCTGCGGTCCTGAATGGCGTATTCCAGCCGGAACAATCCGTTTTCCTGTTCGATCAGCTGCGTGTGGGTGTTGCATTGGTGATAGCCAAAATGGCTGGCCAGGTTGCGTACCGCATCCCCCGCTGTGGTGGACAGAAGCGCAATATACCCTACAAGCCCCAGCATTTCCGGCTGGAACTGCTGCCCGAACCAGAGACCCAGATTGCCATCCTGCGTCTCATGCGCGGCTTCTTCAAACAGCCGACAGTACGCAGTCAGGTCCAGCCTGTCCGTGGGCAGGGCGAACTGGCCGGGGCTCAGGCCTGAACGCCCGGCAATCCGGTCCATATCTCCACCGCGGGAAGTAATGAAGTTTTCAACACCGGTTGCGGCGGCGGCCAGCACACCGGATGTCGGGCTTTGCATCGGCTCAGACATGGCAGGATACGTCTACGTAAGAGTGCAGTTTGTTTTGAATGATCAATGAATTGTTTCCTCCGGTCAAGTCTGAAGCTGGTGATGCTGCTATTGTAACGGTATCGAACTGAACTGCAAGGTACCCTCCGCTTGGGGCCTTGCAGCAGGAATGTGCAGGGCGGGAGGCTGGCCTTATGGGATATCGTCATGGACTGGGGGGAGAGAGTTACCACTTTCCGGACCTCAAGACCCTTCTGGCTGTTGCCTCATCGGTACGTTCGGGGGACCAGTTGGCCGGTTTGGCAGCGCAGTCCGATGCCCAGAGAATGGCTGCCCGTTACGCTTTGGCCGATGTTCCATTACGCAGTTTTATCCAGACCGCACTTGTTCCGTATGAAGAAGACGAGGTGACACGCCTGATCGTGGAGACCCATGATCACAAGGCTTTTGCACCCATAGCGCATATGACAGTGGGAGAGTTCCGGGACTGGCTGCTCTCGCACGCGGTGGATACAGCAGTCCTTGCGCGGATTGCACCGGGCATTACGCCAGAAATGGCCGCCGCGGTAAGCAAACTGATGCGAAACCAGGACCTGATAAGTGTTGCGCGTAAAATCCGGGTCATTACCAAATTCCGCAATACAATCGGCCTGCCCGGTTGCCTGTCCTCGCGCTTGCAGCCGAACCATCCGACGGATGATCTCAAAGGCATTGCGGCTTCTACGCTGGATGGCCTGCTCTACGGTATGGGGGATGCCGTAATTGGTATTAACCCGGCAACCGATAGTGTGGCCAATGGTCTGGCCCTGCTGGATATGCTGGATCAGGCCCGCCAGCTTTATGAAATTCCAACCCAGACCTGCGTGTTGACCCATGTGACCAATACGTTGGAGATCATGAATCGTGGCGGTGCGGTGGACCTTGTTTTCCAGTCCGTGGCGGGCACACAAAAGGCGAATGAAGGGTTCGGGGTCAATCTCGCCATTCTGCAGGAGGCGTATGAAGCGGCTCTGGCGCTCGGGCGTGGCACGGTCGGGCAGAATGTCATGTATTTTGAAACCGGACAGGGGGCAGCCCTGTCCGCAGGGGCGCATCATGGCATTGACCAGCAGACGGTAGAGGCCCGGGCTTATGCCGTGGCGCGGGCATTCAACCCTTTGCTGGTGAACACGGTAGTCGGCTTTATTGGCCCTGAATATCTGTATGACGGCAAGCAGGTCATACGCGCGGGGCTGGAAGACCATTTTTGCGCCAAACTTATGGGTGTGCCCATGGGATGTGATGCCTGCTACACAAACCATGCCGAAGTTGATCAGGATGATATGGACAACCTGATGACCCTGCTGGGTGTGGCGGGCATTACCTTTCTGATCGGGGTGCCCGGCGCGGATGACATCATGCTCAATTATCAGAGCCTCTCCTTCCACGATATTCTGACCCTGCGGAATATGCTCGGCATACGCCCGGCCCCCGAGTTTGCCACATGGCTGGACCATATGGGTCTCTATGACAGCCTGACCAACCAGATGCGTCCTCTGGAGCTGGGGCAGACGCAACTGGTCAGACTGGTAAGTGCAGCATGACGGAGCATGGCAAACCTCCTGCTCAGTCCGGTACAGTGGCAGATGCATGGCAGTCTTTGCGTGGCCTGACCCGTGCACGCATTGGTCTGGGGCGCAGTGGCAATGCACAGCGCACAACGGATGTACTGGCTTTTCAGGCGGCTCATGCCCAGGCGCGGGACGCCGTACATGCTCCGCTGGACAGACAGGCCATGGAACAGCAGCTACACGGTGCTCCCTGCCTGCATGTGCAAAGCCGTGCCATGGACCGGGCGACCTATCTGCGTCGTCCGGATCTGGGGCGCAGGCTTTCGGAAAATTCTTTGCATATGCTGGGCAAAGGGGTGTGGGACGTTGTTTTTGTCGCAGCGGACGGTCTTTCCTCCATTGCGACACAAACAAACGCCATTCCGGTTTTTCAGGCCATGCAGCCTCTTTTGCAGGGATGGCGGATTGCGCCTTTGGTGATCGCGACACAAAGCCGCGTCGCTCTGGGAGATGAGATTGCACAGGCCATGGGGGCCAACATGGTCGTCATGATGATTGGCGAGCGGCCCGGCCTGAGTGTTGCGGATAGTCTGGGTATTTACCTGACATACGCACCGTATGTGGGGTGCCCGGATTCCTCACGGAACTGCCTGTCCAATATCCATGCACACGGCATGACGATACCTGCTGGCGCAAGCAAGCTGGCATGGCTGATGCAGGAGGCCAGACGGCTTGGCCTGACAGGTGTCGGCTTAAAAGACGCTGCTCCGGACCAGTTGGTGGGCAATACGACATTATCTTTACATGATAAGGACTTAGACGCATGAGTGAGAGCAGCGGGACCAAGCTCAGCCAGTCTCTCGGTGCCTTCCATTTGTGGGGGATCGCCGTTGGACTTGTCATTTCTGGCGAGTATTTTGGCTGGAGTTACGGGTGGGGAACCGCCGGAACACTCGGTTTTTTGGTCGCCACCGTTTTTGTGGCTTTAATGTACACGGCCTTTATCTTCAGTTTTACAGAACTGACGTGTTCTATCCCGCATGCAGGCGGTCCTTTTGCTTACAGCTTTCGGGCTCTGGGCCGCTGGGGAGGGCTTGTTGCCGGCCTCGCCACACTGATCGAGTTTATTTTTGCTCCACCGGCCATTGCACTGGCTATTGGCGCTTACCTGAATGTCCAGTTCCCCGGGCTTTCTCCCAAAGTGGCGGCTCTGGGCGCGTATCTGGTGTTCATGACGCTTAACATCATTGGTGTGCATATTGCCGCAACCTTTGAGTTGTTTATTACCATTGCGGCCATTGTTGAACTGCTGGTGTTCATGGGTGTCGTGGCTCCGGCCTTTACGTGGGACCATTTTCTGGCCGATGGCTGGGGCGGGGTTCCTCATTTTGGCTGGCAGGCACTGGGCGGAATTTTTGCGGCTATGCCTTTTGCCATCTGGTTTTTTCTGGCCGTGGAAGGTGTCGCCATGGCGGCGGAGGAAGCACGTGATCCCCGGCGCTCCATTCCCATCGCCTATATTGCGGGCATCCTTACCCTTGTAACACTTGCTTTTGGTGTCATGATTTTTGCCGGTGGTGTTGGTGACTGGCATACCCTGTCCAACCTGAACGACCCCTTGCCGCAGGCCATGAAGCAGGTTGTGGGGGCGCATAGTGGCTGGTTGCACATGCTGGTCTGGCTGGGGCTGTTTGGGCTTGTGGCTTCCTTGCACGGTATTATCATGGGGTATGCGCGCCAGATGTATGCTCTGGCCCGTGCAGGGTTCCTGCCAGAAGTTCTGGGGCGGCTGCATCCGCGCTTCAAAACGCCATATGCGGCAACGCTGGCAGGAGGGGCTATCGGGATTGCCGCCATTTTTTCCGATGACCTGATCAGTATTCAGGGGCAGTCACTCACTGCAACATTGGTCACCATGTCCGTTTTTGGCGCGCTGACCATGTATATGCTGAGCATGATCAGCCTGTTCCGTCTGCGCCGGACCGAACCGACGCTGGTACGCAGCTACAAGGCTCCGCTTTACCCTGTTCTGCCCGCCTTCGCCCTTGTCGCGGCGTTGATTGCGTTCGCTGTTGTAGTTTATTACAATATCGAAATATTCGTTATATATTCAGCTATAATGATGGTTTTTACAGTATTTTTTATGAATAAATTCAAAAAATAATGAACCGTAGATACCGAATATAGTTTTCTTTCTTGGATTGGGATTATCGGGAATGCGTAAAAACTTTGTTCAGGAAGTTCACTTCCTCCTTGCGGCATGTGTATCTGGCGGCTGGTTGCTTGCACCGTATGCCCATGCAGCAGCAACTGCGGTTACTCCTGTGTCCCAGAACTCCGCTCAGGTTGTTAACACGCCCATCAGCGCGCCGCCTGAAGCGGAAAAAGCCGCGGGCACTCCCTCTGATGGTGAGGAAGTCCCTTCTGGTGTGGGCAGCGAAGATGATGCGATGAAGCCCACCGTAGGCAATCTCTTTCATCCCAAAGCCGGGCAGACGCCTACGTACTGGCAGGGGCTGGAAGCGCATGTGTCGGTAGAAGGAGGTGTTACCGGCAACCCCTGGACACGCTCGGGCCGCAACTTTGCGCAGTACTATACAGACCGCGCCAACACAGCGACCCTTAACCAGATCATGGGCTCCATCTCCCATCCCGTTACGTCCGTTGGCAAAGGCTATGGTCTGGGGTTTGTGTTTGAAGCCATGTATGGCTCGGATGCACGTTTTGACCCGACCCTTGGTATGGGCTCGGGCTCCTTGCATGGCCTGTACCAGTGGGCTCCTACGCAGGCCCATATTGATGCCCATCTGCCGTGGGTTTTCAAACGCGGGATCGATGTCCAGATCGGTCAGATGTACGGGATCATGGGGGCAGAGGGCACACCCGCACAGGCTCGTCCGTTCTATAGCTTCAATTACGCGTCCGATTATATCGTACCGTTTGAAACGGTGGGTATTCTGGCCACCATGCATCTGACCCAGCATATGGACTGGATACTTGGGGTCGATGCGGGGAACTCTACAACCTTTGGGGCATCGGGGAACAACAACAAACCCAAGGGGTATTTTGGTTTTGCTTGGAACAAGCTGCTGGATGGCAAGCTGGATATGCATGCCATCGGTCATTTTGGACCTCAGGGTAATAATGGTCGCCAGATACGCTCCGCAAAAGGCTGGCTGAGCGCTGGTCTGGGCAAGCCCGCCAACAGCCTGATGCAGTATAACGGGGACTTCATGGCCACTTACCATGTGAATGATAAGATGACGCTTTCCCTCAATGGCACCTACTTGCATGATGATGCCCTGCGTGACGATGTTTATGGTGTCAGCACCTACTTTTCCTACGCTTTTCACCCATGGCTGACCCTGAACGCTCGAGGCGAAGTTTTTCGTGATAATGCGGGCATGGTGATTGCTGAATATTCCAGCTTCAATTCCTTTACGCAGTATCTGGCCAACAAGCCGTATCCCTACTACAATGCCATGCCCACAACATATGGTGAACTCACGGTCGGAGTGACGTATAAGCCGGAGTTCATTAATAAAAAGATGGCTCTGGGTGGTTTGATTATTCGGCCTGAAGTCCGTCTGGATAAATCGCTTAACGGCACACACCCTTTTAATCAGGCAGGCACTGCTACTAACCCGACCGTTAATAACGGCATGAACAACATGTTCTGGTTCAGTTGTGATGCGACTTGGGCGTTCTGAGGTTATCCGCAGGGTCGTAGCTGAATAGGCAACGCAATAGAGTCTGCGGACATTTCCGCAGACTTCTTTTGCCGGGAAGCGTGTATAAAATAATTTTTATTCTTCTAAAATCGGGTCGTTTCAGAACGAATCAATTTTGAAATAAAGGCGTGAAATCTGGCCGGAAAGATGTGCGCCATGGGTTCTGCCGGAGAACGACATATCAACCCCCTTGGCATTTTCCATTACAATTCCAGCAGGGCCAGAACCTACGGCGGCGTCTCCGCCAACCGTCCAGTAAGTCCCTTCAAAATCTACAAGACGCGCAAGGTTGCTCACGCAGCCAGTGCCGGTAACCGTTGCGCTACCAAGGGCAAGGGCGCCACCTCCCTTGACCGATATGGGGTAACGCTGCCCGCCATACGTAAGCGTTCCGTGCCCCCACATATAGCCAATAGCTGCGCCAACTTCCTTCATGGAAATTTCAATCTGCCCATCGGATGCGGTATCGCACGCGGTCTTGGCCATGGCCTGGCCACTTAGGGCTGAGGCCACAATAAGGGAAACAACACCGGAGCGAAAAAAGGACATGAACAGAACTGCCAGACGTCTGGAAAGTGAGGAAAATGACATGTCATGGAAAGAGCAAAAGGGCAATGCCGAAACGTTGTAATAAACCCGTATTTTAACGGTAACTTGAGAACGGGGCAGGCCGTTCGCATCAAGGTTTTTGACGACCGGACAAGTCTTTCCTATTAGGAGCCTCTTTGTCGAGGAAGTTTTCAGTCAAAACGGGAGAGGAATTACGCCGATGGCAGCTGCCACGCAGTTCGGAAATACCAGACGGCGGACATACGCCATCCTTGTCGCTCTCGTTTTGGGAATTGTGTGCGGGCTGTCCGTGCATGTCTGGGCGCCTGCTTACATCGGCGCGGCAGAGCAGGCGTCAACATTGCTTACAGGGCTGTTCCTCAGGCTGATTCGGATGGTCATTGCGCCGCTCGTGTTTGCCACGCTGGTTAGCGGCATAGGCAAACTGGGGGACGATACGCTGGTCCTGCGTGTTGGCGGCAAGGTTATCCTCTGGTTTCTGGCCATGTCCTTTATCTCGCTCACCATCGGATTGCTGGCGGCCAATATCTTGCAGCCGGGGGCAGGGTTCTCTGCCCCGCTCCCGGCAGATATCGGCTCCCTCAAGCATGCTTTCCAGCCAGTTGATTTTATATTGCATATCGTGCCCACCAGTATTCTGGATGCGATGTCGCGGAATGACATTCTCCAGATTGTTGTCTTCTCGGTCCTGTTTGGGGTGTCTTTGCCTGCGGCGGGCAAGGCTGGAAAAACCATGCTGTCATGGTCGGAGGAACTGGCCCATATCATGCTGCGTATGACCGATATGGTCATGGTGCTGGCCCCGATTGCCGTTTTTGGCTCCATCATGGGCAGCCTTGCCCATAGCGGGCCGGAAATGATGATGCATTTCGGGCGCTTTCTGCTCCAGTTCTATGGAACAATCATGACCTTATGGGTTGTGCTGACCTTTATTACGTTCTGTATCATCGGCCCCAGGATCAAGGTGTTGATTCAGGAGCTGGTGCAGCCAGTCATCCTTGGTTTTGCAACGGCCAGCAGTGAGTCGGTTTACCCTTTGCTCCTTGAGCGGCTGGAAAATTTTGGCGTGCCTTCGCGTATTGCAGGGTTTGTTCTGCCTCTGGGGTATAGCTTCAATCTGGATGGCTCCATCCTGTTCCAGTCTTTTGGGGCCATCTTCATCGCACAGGCCTACGGTATTCATATGCCATGGACACAGCAGGCGCTGATGGTGCTTGTCATGATGCTGAGCAGCAAAGGGATTGCGGGTGTGCCCCGGGCATCCCTTGTCACACTGGTCGCCGTCTTGCCGCAGTTCGGTCTGCCCGAGGCGGGTATTGCCCTCATTCTGGGGATTGATCATTTCCTCGACATGCTGCGCACGGCCACCAATGTGCTGGGCAATGGCTATGCGGCAGCCGTGTCAGCCAAATGGGAAGGTGTTTTGTCCGAAGGGCCAACCGAAGACGTTATCTGATCATGGACAGATGGCAATACGTGGAGAGGTGAGGCTGGGGATCAGAGCCATATTTCATTTTGGATTGAGGGCAATTATTTTTAGGAATGGCGGTTTTCTGGGGTTTTTTGTTTAGGTTATGATTTTGTTTCATTTTTTTGTTTTCTGGAGTTGACGT
>NZ_JARDYK010000011.1:0-103234 GCF_029069195.1 Acetobacter fabarum | reverse complement strand
CAAGCTGCCTGAGCTGCTCAACAGACAGGTTGCGCAGGTCCGCAGGAACACGGACACGGTCCAGCGCAGGAAAACGGCCAAAAGTGGGAATCGGTGACGCGGCGTTCTGGTTTTTAGAACTGTCCATGCGATTGTTTCCATCTTCTTTTTAGCGGAAAACGGCGCATAACTGCCTTTTACAGGCAGACTATGACGCTTTCCGGCGTGCCTTACATCGCGTTAACATGCCGACAGACATCGCGAACCAATGGGGTTTGGTTTAATGTTTTGTGAAAGAACGCAAGCATGGAAACAAAACTCGCTATCGATTGTGTCTTTTTTGCAACAGGGTGCGAAAAAGACTTGAGCTTGACAAACGAGGCCACCTATATGCAGGCGAATACCTCATACACGCGTGGCTATACATGTTCCGCGCCTGTTGCTCCTTCTGACAGTCCACGGGTGGAGTAGCAGGCCAGGCAGGCAGCAGGTCTGGCCGCGTGCTTTATGGACATACTCAATACTGACTTGTCTTACTACCAGTCACGATACAGGCGTTAAGTGGATGCGCCAAAGCGGGGGTTTATGGCCGTACCGATAATGCAGGCCGTCAGGGTCGGCAGTTACGTTGTCAAACAGCATATTACGGGGCGCAAGCGCTATCCGCTGGTGCTCATGCTTGAGCCGCTTTTTCGCTGCAATCTGGCCTGTGCAGGCTGCGGAAAAATCGATTACCCAGCGGCTATTCTCAACCAGCGCATGACCGTGCAGGAATGTCTGGATGCGGATGCGGAAGCAGGCGCGCCAGTGATTGCCGTAGCTGGCGGGGAACCGCTGCTGCACAAGGAAATGCCCGAAATCATCCGTGGGCTGATCGCGCGCAAGAAATACGTCTATCTGTGCACGAACGCCCTGCTGCTTGAGAAGAAGATGGATGATTATGAACCATCCCCCTTCTTCTCATGGGATGTGCATCTGGATGGTGACAAGACCATGCATGATGCCTCCGTGTGCCAGGACGGGGTGTACGAACGCGCAGTTGCGGCCATTAAAAAAGCCAAGGCGCGCGGCTTCCGCGTGTCCATCAACTGCACCGTGTTCGACGGGGCGGACCCGCAGCGCATGGCCAATTTCTTTGATGAAGTGATGGCTATGGGCGTGGACGGGATCATGACCGCGCCGGGCTATGCCTATGAGCGTGCACCGGATCAGGCACACTTCCTCAACCGGCAGAAAACCAAGCAGCTCTTCCGTGATGTGTTCCGTCTGGGCAAGGGCAGGAAGTGGCGGTTTACGCAGTCTCCGCTCTTCCTCAACTTCCTTGCTGGCAACGAGCAGTACCACTGCACGCCGTGGGGCAAACCCCTGCGTAACGTGTTTGGCTGGCAGCGTCCGTGCTATCTGCTGGGTGAAGGCTACGCCAAGTCCTTCCGTGAGCTGATGGACGACACCAAGTGGGATGATTACGGCACCGGCAATTACGAAAAATGCGCCGACTGCATGGTGCATTCCGGTTATGAATCCACCGCTGTCATGGATGCCGTCCGCCGCCCCTGGCACATTGCCAAGGTCGCGCTGTTTGGCCCCGAAACCGAAAAGCCGATGGTGCCGGAAATCTCTCTGGCCAACCAGCGTCCGGCCCAGTACGTGTTTTCCAAACAGGTGGAAGAGCAGATGGAAGTCCTTGCGGCCCGCAAGCCCGCCAAGGCTCCACGGGTCAAGGTCGTGCGCACAGAAGGTGCGAATGATGAGGCCTCCAAGACCGCCGAACCTGCGGAAAGCAGCGCAGCAGACTGATTTCTCCCTGCGCGAATCGGTTAGGTGAGACAGAAAACGGCTCCTTCGGGAGCCGTTTTTTTGTACCTGCCGTAAAAAGAATACCGTTTTGGTCCGCTTTATCCGACAGGCAGGCATACATCTGCTGCATGGGCATACCCGGTGGGGAGAGGCGCATGTTCGGCGCTGGTCTCACGCGGGATCATCCCTTATCGTGCGCGTGGGGCTTTTGTCGTGCAAAGCCCGCTACAGCAAAAGGCGTGTTGGTTTTACCCATGGCACTTTCCATTCTTGTTATTTTCTTTCTGGTTTTTCTCAACGCCGTGTTCGCCATGGGTGAACTCGCCCTTATTTCCGTGCGCAAGCCGCGTCTGGCGCAGTTGCAGGAAAAAGGCGTGCGCGGTGCTGACCGGGCCATGCGCCTGGCCGAAGACCCGCAGATTTTCCTGCCCACGGTGCAGGTCGGCATGACGCTTGTCTCCATTTTGGAAGGCACGTTTGGCGGGGTGCAGATCGAGGCGCACCTGACCCCAATTCTTGAACGCTTTGCCTTTCTCAAACCCTTTGCTCCGCAGCTTTCCATGGTTGTGGTGGTGGTTTTCATTACCGCCATCATGCTGGTTCTGGGGGAACTGGTGCCCAAGCAGCTTGCCCTGCGTGAGCCGGAAAAAATGGCGGCCCGTCTGGCCATGCCGCTGGAACTGCTGGCAAGGGTTACTGGCCCGGTGGTCATGCTCCTGCGGGCTTCCTCCAACATGGTGCTCCGCCTGATGGGGGCGAGTGATGCGGTCAACCAGAACCTGACGGAAGAGGAACTCAAGGCTTACATAGCCGAAGGGGCGCGTCTGGGTGTGCTGGAGCACGAGGAGCGCAGCATGATAGAGCGGCTCCTGCGGCTGGCAGACCGGCCTGTGCGGGCTATCATGACGCCCAGAAACGAACTGTGCTGGATAGACCGCCACGCCGGGCGCGAAGCACTGGTGCAGGTGCTCAAGCAGACCAGCTATGCCCGCATTGTGGTGTGCGAAGGTGGAGTGGATAATCCCGTAGGCGTTATTCTGGCCAAGGACATGCTGGACCGGGTGCTTGAGGGCATGCCTGTTTCCATAGAAGCAGGCATGCGGCCGATGGTGGTGGTGCCGGACAGCATTTCTGCACTGGATATGCTGGAACGCATGCGAAGCATCAGTCTGGGCATGGCTTTTGTGCTGGACGAATACGGGGCGTTTGAAGGGGTGGTCACCCCTGCGGACCTGTTTGACGCCATCGTGGGGGAAACCTCGCACGAGCAGCCCCAGTCCAGCCATCACGCGGCCAACGTGCCTGCCCCCGATGCGGTGATCAGCCTTGAAGGGACCGCATCGGTGGATGAGATCAAGGATATGCTGGGCCTGCGCTCTTTGCCGGAGGAAGGAAGTTACCACACGCTGGGTGGCCTGCTGCTGGCCCTGCTGCGGCGCGTGCCTGCGGCAGGGGACAAGGTGGCCTATGATGGATGGCTGTTTGAAGTACTGGAAGTGGAAGGGCGCCGTGTGGCCCGTGTGCGGGCCAGCCGTCAGGCGCTGGCGGAGAACTGAGGGGAGAGCCAGCCGGGGGCTCTCCTTGCCTCTGTGCTGCTGCAATGGGCGCCAGCAGGCGGATACGGGGCTCTGGCTTGTTGAGCCCGGCTTACCATCTGTGGTGGTCTGGCGTTAGTGCACTGTGCTGGCCAGTGCGGTTTCATCTGCAAAATCGGGCCATGTGCCGTGCGCCAGAGCACTCAGGGAGGGGGCTGGCAGCTTCATTTTGGCAGCATAGCGCCACAGATAGGTCAGGGTCCGGTGGACGTAGTTCCGGGTTTCCTGATTGGGGAGCAGTTCCATGAACATCAGCGGATCGTCCGAGGAGGCCGCCATATTTTCCCAGTGGGCCAGTGCATTGGGGCCTGCGTTGTAGCTGGCCAGCAGGCGAATGATGTCCCCGCCCCGTGCTTCGGTATGGTTGGCCTGCTGGGTCAGCTTGGCCAGATACTGCACGTAACGTTGCCCGATTTCCAGATTAAGGCTGGGGTCATACAGGGCGGAAGCTGAGTGCTCAAACCTGTGGTTTGGGTTGGTGGTGGAGGCGCTGGTTACAAAATCGGCCGTTATGGGGCGGATCTGCATAAGCCCGTGGGCTCCGGCCCCCGATACGGCGCGGGCGTCAAAGTTGGATTCGACACGGGTCAGTGCGTAAACAAGCGCCGGGTCCATGGTAAAGCCATTGCGTGGCCGCAGTTGCGGCAGAGGGGTATCGTCCATGCTTTGCGCGGAGGAGGCCTGACTTTGTAGGGAATCCTCCATTTCATGCGCAAGGTCATGCAGCCCCGCCGCCCCGGCCACCAACTGGAAGGACCGGGCGAGTGTGACATCATGCAGGCCAGGCCATGCGCGGCGCATGGCGTTTTCCGCTATTTCCGGCTCTCCTACCTGAAGCAGGGCGAACACACGGCGACCGACTTCGGTATTGCCAACGGCTTCTATGTCAATTTCGGTCAGCACCGGGGCGGAGGCTGTGCTCTGGCTGGCGCCGCCCGGGC
Source organism: Acetobacter fabarum (assembly GCF_029069195.1). Taxonomy (GTDB): domain Bacteria; phylum Pseudomonadota; class Alphaproteobacteria; order Acetobacterales; family Acetobacteraceae; genus Acetobacter; species Acetobacter fabarum_A. Next base: position 98,922 of record NZ_JARDYK010000011.1, on the reverse strand, counting down.
TTTCCAGCTGGGCAAAGCTGGCAAGGCCGCGGCGCTCGCTCAGCTTATGGGGGGTGCCCATCGTGCGTAGCATGGTGTTCGCCAGAAGCCCGTAGAATGTGCGGGAGAAAGTGGCGGCATGCTGGAGCCACAGGCGCTGGCTGTGGGGATTATTGGTTTTTTCGTGCGTACGTGCGGCCCAGAAGGCGTTTGCGGCCCGCATTTCCGGCGTGGCGCGCGGTGCGTGGGAGGCACGTTCAAAAAACTGTCCGGCCTGTGCATAATCCTGCTTCTGCCACAGGGCCAGCCCGGCCACATAGCCTGCCAGCGCATTGCGCCCGTGGGAGACGGTGTTGGCTGTGCGGCTGATGTCCAGCGCCAGATCGGTCTCACCCGCAGCCAGCATGGCCTGTGCCGTTTCGGCCTGCAACTGTGCGGCGTAGGCGGGGGTCATGCCCGGCGTGATGCTGATCAGGTGCAGGGCGCTGTGCACACCTCTGAGGCCCCATGTCGTGCGTTCACGCAAGGTGCGGTCCAGCATGGGGTTGCGGGTGAACTCCTGCAACGGCCCTGCCGCGAGGGCGGCGTGTTCGGGGGCCAGATGTTCGGTGGAAGGGGCTGCGGGCATGGGTCCGCCCCGTTCGGGCAGGGCGGCAAGCCGCGCCCAGACCGCCGGAGCATCCGCATAGGTTGTGTATTGCTTGAGCCAGTTGCGCAGTTCGGTCGCACTGGGGTGGTAGCTGGGGTTGAGGTAGCGGTCTGCCTCCACCTCGCCGAGCAGCAGTGAATCAGTCAGATGGGTGGTGCTGTTGATCGCCTCGGCGAATGCCCCCATGCGCTGGAGGCGAAAAATGGCGCGGATGTTGGTTGCTACATCCTGTGGCAGTGGTCTGGGTAGAACAAGATCATCGCCTTCGGGAAAAGCCCGGCGCGGCAGAACCATCGCCAGTTCTTCACTGTGCGGTTCCACCCCGTGGTCCGGGGAACTGGCATGGGCTCTCGTCGTGCTGACGGAAGCGCTGGCCAAAAGAGCGGCTCCAGCCAAAAAGGCTTTTGCCGCGATCTGATGAGGAATTTGACCTATCGCTCGCATGGCTGGCGGGGTCTAGGCTTTTTGCGCGCAAAAAGCAAGTTTACTCTATGTAAGCATTGGTGGGCGTGGTGGAGAAACCACGGCGCGCTCTGGCGTAACACAATGGTTCTGCCTGGCGGAGTTCTTTGTTTTTCAAAGGCATTGGGTGTAATTTTATACTATAGTTCTTTGAGACAAATGTGGGGATATTACTGCTGCCCTCATGGTTGCTTCATGGCGCGTCGCGCAGTGTTTTCATCACCAGCATCAGCGTTTGCCATATCTCCCGCCGGGCGGTGGGGGAGGCGCGGAGCTGGAGGGGGTGGCGCATGGCCAGAACCGGAATGTCCCCCAGACCGGGTAGGGCCAGCATGCTCCATTCGCGCCGTGCAGTGGGGGTGTCCTTGCCGAGCAGCATGGTTGCGGGCAGGCGGCCACACAGCACAAGGCGGCGGGGCGCAGACAGGGTGATCGCGCGGTGCAGGAAGGGCAGGCAGATGCGTTGCTCCGCATCCGATGGGGGGCGACCGCCGGGGGGGCGCCACGGCAGGGCGGTGGCAAGGCTTAACTGGCTACGTTCCAGTGGCAGCGGGACAAGCAGTGTGTCCAGCAGGGCGCCACACAGGCCGGAAAAAACATGGCCGCTCCGGTCCTCATCCGCATCCGGAGCTTCCCCGATCAGCATGAGCGGGGCGTTGGTCGGGCCGGAGGGTATGAGTGTATGCATGGCCGTGCCGCGCAGGGAGCATGCATCAAACTGTTCCATGGCGGCGCGCAGGGCATCAGGGGTGGTGGCCTGTGCGGCCACCTGCTGGGCCAGAGCTATGGACTCGCCCAGGCTGGTCATGCCTTTTTCGTTCCCCGCGGCTGGGGTGGGGTTTTGCCGTGGAGTGTGGGGCGCTACTATGGCCGGAGCCTGCACGGAAGGTGCACTCGGGCGGGGTTTTCCGGGGCTGGGTACGCGCGGCAGATGGTGCGTTCCGGCTCCGCTCTGGCGGTGGTCGGTGGCGTTGTCGGTTACGGCGGTATCCACCCCCCATTCGGTATAGAGGCGGAGGAGGGAGAGAGCATCGTGCATTATCCTACCCCTATCACAGTCATGGGGTGGAACAGAATATGGAGTGGATGGTTTGGCGGTTTGGCATGAGCGCGGTAGAGACTAAGCCAGCCGTTCATGTCGTTTCTCATTTGCTATGCTGGTAGATGTGGGCCGCCAGCCGCGGCAACCCGGTGCTGCCGTCTCAGCCTGAATAGGGTTCTTATGCTGTTTTGTCGTCTTATGCCTACGGTTTTCCTGCTGTCTGCCACCATGCTGGTATCGCCCGCATTGGCGGAGGTGCCCGGGCCTGCGCATGTTTTACACCATAAAACCGGCCCTGCCGCGCAGGCCGGACGCGGGTATGTCGATTCGGAGGCTTATTTGCGCGGGATCGTGGCTGTGCGTCTGGGGGATGATCTGGAGGCCGCACAGGCCTTCCGCACGGCATTGCTGGCGGACCCGACAGATACGGACCTGCTGCGGCAGGCTTTTGTGCGCAGCGTGATGGTGGGGGCGCCACAGGCCGTGGAACTGGCCCGGATTGTGGATAAAACACCAAAGGACAGGAGCGTGATCTCCGCCCTTGTTCTGGGGGATGACGCAGCAGTACGTGGGGCATGGCCGGAGGCCGTGCAGTATTATCATCGTGCCGGAGCCGACCCCATGGCCCGTCTGATCGTGCCGCTGCTGCTGGCGTGGTGCCAGCAGGCGCAGGGGCATGCGGATGAGGCGATAGAGAGCCTGCTCCATGTGCCAGGCTCTGTTCTTACGCCATTTTATACCCTGCATGCGGCTTTTATTGCGCAGGTGGCGGGCCAGTCCGACCGGGCGGAAACACTTTTTGTGCAGGCGCAGAAGGCCATGCCCGGCTACGATATGCTCCTGACCCGTTCCCATGCGGCGTGGCTATGGACCCACGGCCAGCAGGACAAGGCGCGGGCCGTTATCCGGAAACTGGTGGCCACAGACTCCATTCTGGGGCTGGCCGGTCCTGCCTTGCAGGCCGACATTGCCCATTACCCCGTCACGTCCGCGCGGGAGGGAATTGCCCGTGCATATGTGCTGACGGCTTTTCTGCTCCGCCAGCAGGCGCGTGAGCAGGCCCAGCAGGGAATGGAGGGGGAGGGCAATGCGCTCAACCTCTTCCAGTTCAATGAGGCCGCGCGCCTGATGCTGGGTTTTGCGCTCGCCATGGACCCAACGCTGGGTGACGCCCGCCTGATGCTGGCGGAAATTCAGGATGACGAACATCATTTTGCCGCCGCGCGGGAAACACTGGTGCGCGTCTCTCCACAGGACCCGCTGGCCATGATCGCCACCCTGCGTCTTGCAGTGCTGGAAACCACCAACGACCACCCGGCCGAAGCCATACCGCTCCTCCAGCATCTGGCCCAGCAGGTGCCGGGCCAGATTATCGTAGAGCGTTCTCTGGGCAATGCGTTCAGCCAGACCAAGGACTGGAAGGCCGCCATAGCCGCCTATACCCGTGCGATTGATCTGGCAGACGCGCAGAAAAGCCCGGACTGGACGCTCCTGTTCCTGCGCGGCATGGCTTATCATGAGGCGGGGAACTGGGCTGCTGCCAAAAATGATACCTGTGCCGCACTGGCTTACGCGCCGGATGAGCCGCTTCTGCTCAATTTTCTGGGTTATGGCATGGTTGAGCAGCATGAGGATATGGCAGAAGCAGAGCAGCTTTTGCGCAAGGCCCACGCGCTGGATGATCAGGACGCCGCCATAACGGACAGTCTGGGCTGGGTGCGTGTGGAGCAGGGTGATCTGGCAGGGGGGATTCCCCTGCTGGAAAAAGCCGCCGAGCAGACACCGGAAGATCCGGAGGTCAACTATCATCTGGGCGAGGCCTACTGGCGCGTGGGGCGCAAGACCGAGGCTGTTGACCAGTGGAACATGGCGCTGGGGCTGCACCCCGGCCCAGCGGATGAAAGCCTTATTCGTGCGGCTTTGCAAAAAGCGGGTGTTCCCCCCACAGTCTCAGCCGGGTCGGGTAGCCCCGCGCCACAACCGGATGCCGCTTTGCAACCCGCCTCCGTCCAATCCGTTCAGGAACAAGGAAAGCACACGCCGTGACCGTTGCAGCACTGGATGTCTCCACCTTTGCATTTACAGAGGCAGCCCCCGCCAAGGTTAACCTGTACCTGCACGTTACCGGCCGCCGGGCGGATGGGTACCATCTGCTGGACAGTCTGGTGGTCTTTGCCGGGGCGGGCGATGTGCTGCATTACCAGCCCGGCCCGGAACCCCTGAACCTGCAGATTACCGGCCGCTTTGGCCGTGTGCTGGATGCTGCGTCCACAGGTGCGGACAATCTTGTGCTTCGTGCGGCCCATGCCCTGCAGGGGTTGCGCGGCGGGCAGACCCGGTTGCCGGGGGGCACGCTGGTGCTGGAAAAAAAGCTGCCTGTGGCGTCTGGTATTGGTGGCGGTTCGGCCGATGCGGCTGCGGCCCTGCGCCTGCTGGACAGGGCATGGAATGTGCAGGCCAGCCGTGCGGACCTGCTTGCACTGGCCCAGACACTGGGGGCGGATGTGCCCGTCTGCCTGCTGAGCCAGACAATGCGGATGGAGGGGATTGGTGAAAACCTGACCCCCGCCGCCCATCTGCCCGAATGTGGGATGGTGCTGGTGAACTGCGGGCAGGCTGTGTCCACCCCGGAGGTGTTCCGCCGCCGGGATGGGGCTTTTCTGCCGCGCGCTCCCCTGCCTGACCGCTGGGCCGATATTGCTGATGTTGTGGCGTTTCTCAAACAGCAGGGGAATAGTCTGGAAGAGGCCGCCTGTGCCGTCTGCCCCCCTGTTGGCCATGTTCTGGCAGATATTGGTGGGCAGAGCGGCTGCCTTATGGCCCGTATGAGCGGGTCTGGTGCAACGTGCTTCGGGCTGTTTGCAACACCGCAGGCCGCACGGCAGGCGGCAGACAGGCTGGAAGATGCACATTCCGCATGGTGGGTGTGGGGTGGTGGGCTGGTATAATCCGTCTGCGAAGTTAATTTACCGCCAACGTGGAGAGCCCATAAAAAATTATTAACTATTTTTTATAATTCGACCAGTAAGCCTTCTTGTTCAGGGTATTCTGCAAGGGAGGGGCGGTGGCGATGGTGCACTATGTCAATACCAATGGCGTAACCTGCGTAATTACGGACCATCAGGGCTTTCTGGGGGTGCGTGATGGCTACCATGTAGCCATGACCGGCTCCGATGGCGCACGGATTTATACCGGCGTCATTCATCCTGCCATTTTTGGCGGGCAGGCCAACGGAAATGTGCTTCTGGGCACATGCGGGCAACGCGGTACCGTACCCGCCCCCGCGGGTGGCACCTATATTGTGCCGCCGGGTGTGTACGCCACTTTTGGCATTGGCCCTGCCACCGGGCATGCCCCATCGGGTAGCGCATTTTATATTGGTGGCAATACCCTGCTGGGTGTCGCCCTTGGTGCGCCAGCGGGGCTGCGGGTGCAGGTGGCGGGTGGCTACGCCATGTTTGCCGCCATGGAACCCAATGCCACACTGGATGGGGCGGAACTGGGCATTGCCTATGGTGGTGTGTTTTCCTGCGGGGTTGGGCTGGCCGATGTGCTGTGCGGGGCCACGGTGCGTTTTGGAGCCGGGGGCGGCACTGTGGTGGTCAATGCGGATTATGCACCGTTTGACCTGTCTGGCACCGCGATCATGGATTACAACCCCGAACAGGCCATGATCGAGGTCCGCCATATCGCCCAGCCAGTCGTGACCTGCCATATCAGCGCGAACCGCCATTGCCGGAGCGTTGTCCTGTACGGTCGGGGGCGGGAGGAAGTCGGGCGTTTTACAGTAGAACTGGCCCGTGGAGCCGTGCTGGAAGCGGGGGAATACCATGTGGCGGACATACAGTGCCCGCTGCGGATTACTGCCGAAAAAAGCCAGCCCCGTACCAGAGCCTGTTTTATTGAAGGCACGGACATCCATACCGCAAATGCACCAGCAGGGGCAGAGGCATTGCAGGTCGGCAGTCTTGTGGAGGTGTGGGGCAAAGGAGGTGTTACGATCCAGCGCCTGCTGTGGGTTGCTCATGGGCATACGCAGGTCCGCCCCGACCGCCCGGAGGCGGAGGCAGGCTACCCCATTCGCATTTTACGCCATGCGCTGGGGCAGAACCTGCCGGACCGGGATCTGCTGCTGACCCCCCAGCATACCGTGCTGCATAACGGGCGCTTTGTGCCTGTGCGTCTGCTGGTAAATGGTGGCAGTATTTTTTATGACCACAGTATTGCCAGCTATAACTACACTCTTATGCAAGCAGAGACACATGCTGTTCTTGTAGCGAATGGTGTGCCTGTAGAATTTTATCTGGCGCAGGAAACAGGTCAGGCGGAGGCATGGGCTGATGGGGTGGTGCGTGTGGGCCGCGCAGTGCCCCATGTATGGGAAAAGGAGGTTCTGCCATCTCCACAGGTCGAGCGGACCGCGCTGGCTGCCATGTCTGCCCAGTTGCGCGCGCGTGGCCCCAGTGTGCCGGGGTGCAGGCCATTTGTGACAGCACCGGAGTTGAGCATGGACCCCGACCTGTTTCTGGTTACGGATCAGGGCCAGCGTATCAGGCTGCTGCGGCGTGAAGAAGATAGATGTTTTTACATGCTGCCTGTCGGCGTGAAAAAGGTTTTCCTGACCTCATGCACCACACAAGCCGCAGTCCCCCCAGATTTTTGTGCGGATGACATGTGTAATCTTGGGGTTAAAGTAGGAAGTATCACCCTGTTTAGTGGTGGCTGCCACGTGCCCCAGCTTTGCCATTTGCGGGCCGAGGGAGCAGCCTTGTCCGGCTGGCATGTTCTGGAGGCTCATGGAGCAGGCCGCTGGACCACGGGTTATGCCGAACTGCCGCTCAAGGGTGTCAAAGAAGGGCAGATCGGGCTGCTGACCATTCAGGTCCATGCGGCGGGGCCGGTTGTCGCGCCTCCCGCAGCCGGTGTAGTGGAAAGCAGGTTATGGGCCTGAATAAAAAACCCGTTATAATGGAAGGTTTTTTTGTAAATGCATCCCCCCACCCTGCGCCTTTGGCGTGGTATTATGGTGCACCCTGTCAGGGGTTTTAAACCCCTGACAGGGTGGGATCAGGGTTTGCGGCACTGGCGTATGTGGTTGAGCGCCGCACTCAGCCCCATGGCCACCAGCGCGCCAAACAGGCTGGCCCGCAGGCCGGATGAGACAAAAATCGTAAACGGGCTGTTCAGCCTGCGGGCCTTGGCCTCAAACGGGCCTTCGGCACCGTAAGCGCCGGGCACGGGGTTGTACAGGTCATCTGGCTGGATACCCTCGACCCAGTCATGGCTCATCTGGGCTTTGTAGCCGTGGCTGGCCAGCCGGGCTTCGCGGCAACTGCGGCCAGCCAGACGCCAGAGGGTGGCAAAGCTGTTGGCCCAGCCAATGGAAATGGAGCGGCTGGTGGTAAAGGCCGCGCGGCAGATGGCCTCTGCCGCAACTTCTGGCTCGTAAACGGGGCCAAAAGGCTTGAGTCGTTTGCCGGTCAGGTTGCGGGTCCAGCCATAATGCGGGGTGTTTATGGCGGGCAGGTCCACCATAACAATGCGGATATGGTCCGCGTCATGCCGCAATTCCGTACGCAGGCTGTTGCAAAAGCCGCGCAGGGCCGCGCGGGAGCCGTTTTCTGCCGCCTGTAGGGGCAGGTCACGCAGGGTGGGGGCCAGATCAAGGTTGATAATGGCGCCATGGCCCCTGCGGCGCATCACGTTAAGTGCTGCCAGTGTGCCGTTAACGCTGCCAAGGTAGGTCACCTGTGTGGCCCGTGCGATGTCCTGTGCAGGCAGGGTGGCAACCTGCCCGACAACAGTGGCCCCCGCGCAGTTGGCCCAGACGGAAACAGGGCCGAGTTCGCTCTCGATCCGGTTGGCCGCGTCCTGCACGGCCTGTGCATCGGCTACGTCCACGCTGAGCACAAGAGTGCGGACGGAATGCTGGGCAAGGTTCTGCGCAGTGGCTTGCAGGCGTTCCCTGTCACGCCCAAGCAGGGCGACATCAAACCCCGCGCGCCCCAGTGCGCGGGCTGCTGCACGGCCAATGCCCGACCCTGCTCCTGTAATGACCGCAATCTGAGTTGCCATGCCTGATGTGCCTCCCGCGTTGGTTCTGGTGGTATGGATGGGTGTTGAAAACTGGGTTTTTCTACCTGCGTGAGCAGGGGCTGGTGCGCAAGGCGTGCCAGAGCGCTTCTGCCTTGTGCGTGTAAGGAAGGCTGCTGGCTGCGATAAAGGGTTACAGATAGCGCAGCGCCAGAAAGCCGCCAAGCAGGGCAAGGGCAAACACGCCAGTGACCAGCGGCAGACGGGTTTCCAGAAAATCCTGAATGGTCGGGCCAAAGCGGCGCAGCAGGCCCGCTACCAGCGCAAAACGTGCTCCACGGGTGACAAGGCTTGCGCACATAAAGGGCAGAATGGCAAAATGGGCCATGCCGCTGGCAATGGTTACAAACTTGTAGGGGATGGGGGTCAGCCCCTTGAACAGAATGATCCATACCCCCCACTGGCGGAATTTTTCCTGCAAGGTGGCCAGTGTGTGTTCGGCATGGTAAAAATGTACAATGGGTTCTGCCAGCGTATCCAGCAGCAGTGCGCCAATCAGCCAGCCCAGCAGACCGCCAGCCACACTGGCCACGGTGCAGATGGCGGCGTACCGCCATGCCTTGTCCTTTTGCGCCAGAATCATGGGTACAAGCAGTGTTTCTGGCGGCAGAGGGAAAAAGCTGGCTTCCGCAAAAGCCAGTGCCGCCAGCCATAAAGATGCATAGGGGCTGGCGGCATGCCGCAGAACGCGGGCGTAGAGTTTATCGAGCATTCAGGTCCGTTTACAGTCGTTCTTGGCGCAGTACGGCTTCCGCCTTGCTGTGGATCAGGTCGTATTCCGCCTGTGTCAGGTTGCCCCGATGCAGCATTTCGCTCGCGCGGGCAAGGGCATCCCTTGCATGGGTGGCGTCTGGGATGGGGTAACGGCGGCCGGGTAGGGCAAAAGCGCTATCAGGCAGGGCATTGCGTTCTTGCGTGGTCAGCTTGGACATGTGCGTATTCCTGTTCCCTCGGTTAAAGGTCAGAGGCACTTTCCACTTCGTCCAGTTCCGCCATGGCGGCTTCTGCACTGGTGGTAGGCACGTCAGAAACTGGTGTGCTCCGCATATCCTGCGCCGGAGGGTGCGACGCGGGAGAAGATGTGAGTGTTTGCGTCACACGGAATGCAGTCAAGACCGCAAATGATCCAAAAAGCACCGCACCTATGGCCTGGCCCACCTGTACCCCCTGCGGGCCGTAACGTGCGCACAGCAGAACAAACGGAACGGTGCCCAGTGTAGCCCGCCCCCAGTTGAACGCGGTGGAGTATAAAGGAAAGCCAAGGTTGTTGAATGCGGCATTGGCGACAAACAGCATGCCGACAAACAGGTAGCTGCCAATGGTCCATGTGCAGAACAGGTGCAAAAGTGCGGCTGCATCGCCATGTGCATTGTACATGGCAATAATCAGGTCCTGTGCAAGATAGAGCGCAGCCCAGGTCAGCCCTACGCTGAGCACAACCAGTTTAAGGGCGGCGGTCAGGGTCTGGCATACGCGGTCGGGGCGGCCTGCACCCACATTCTGGCCCATGATCGGGCCGACCGAGCCGGTCAGCGCAAACACAAGCGAGAACAGCACCGGCACCATGCGTTCGATCGAGGCCTGCCCAGCCACGGCCTCCAGCCCGAAGCCGGACATGGCGCGTGTGACGTACACCCCCCCTGCGGGCGTTGCCAGATTGGTCAGGATGGCGGGGAGCGATATCCCTGCAACCCGGCGGGTATCGGGCACAATACGGTACAGGCAGGGCCGCGCCAGCATGCTGTGCCGCAATGCCCCGCGCAACCCGGCCCAGGCCACCACAATGCGGGAAACAGTGGTGCTGATCGCCGCACCCATAAGCCCTTCATGCAGGCCAAAAATAAACAGCGGGTCCAGAACCGCCGCCACCACCGCCCCCATAAGGGTAATATGCATGGAGCCTTTGGCGTCTCCCACCACGCGCATAAGGGCCGAGCAGCCCATGCCAATACAGATCAGGGGCAGGGCAATGCTGAGAATACGCAGGTAGGCTGTGGCTTCGGTCAGGGTCTGCCCCTGTGCGCCAAACAGGCGGAGGATCGGAGCAGCCTCCAGAGCCGTGGCAAGGCCGAGAATCCCTGTGACCACGGTCATGACAATCATGGAGGAGGTGGCAAGGCAGCGGGCTTCCTCATGCCGTCCGGCGCCGATCTCCCGCGCAGTAGCGGCGCTTATGCCAATGGTCAGCCCGATGGAAATGGCAATCTGCAAGCCAATAGCTGCACTGGCAAAGCCGATGGCGGCGGTCATGGCGGTGCTGTTGAGGTGGCTGATATACACCATGTTGAGCATATCAACCGCAAACACGGCCATAAGCCCGACAGCCCCGGTTCCGGCCATGACCAGCACGTGCCGCATGATGCTGCCTGTTGTAAAACAGGCTTTATGGCGGCTGCCGGGCGGGGGTGGCCGGGTCATGCTGGCTCCGTTGGGGCTTGCTCCTTGCGTATGGGCACGCTCGGGCTGATAATTCGGCAGGTAGTATGTCACGTCCGGGCGGCGCTGCGAATAACCTGTTCATGGATTAAACCGTATGGCACGGCTGATTTGTGCCGTGGCGGTATGGGCCTTGTGGGCCGCATATGTGGGGTATGTGCGTGCGCGGGCTGGTATTTGCTGGCCGATGCGCTGTAGTGGGTATATATGCATTTTTTGTATGGTAGGTATGCATTGGTCGGTGTGGAGTGTGTGTCGTACCGGCAGGGAGCCTGACGGCTGCCACGGTGGTGCGTGAACGCAGGTATATAAGGGGGGTAATCGTGCCGTAGTGGCGATAAACGGCCATTGCGGGGTATTCTGCGCCACAGGAGAGGGGTAGAGTCTGCCAGATGATGCAGCCTGATGCGGGTTGGCTCTGCAGACCACAAACCCGTATCCGGCCTGACCGCAACGCTCCCCCTTAGAGAAAAGGGCGGATTTGTGCAAGTTCAGGATCATGAGCAGGCAGGGAATGCGCGGCTTTTAGGCCACGCCTGCACCTCGGATGCATCGGGCAGGCCGAAGGGTGGATGACAATGGGGCGTGTGGTTGCTAAACCCCCCCTCGCTGCAGTCTTCCTTCCTAATTCGTGTAACAGTTGAGGCCGGGAACCGTCCTTGTCATGAAAATTGTCGCCTGTAATAGCAACCTGCCACTGGCCCAGGCCGTTGCAGCAGAGCTGAACCTGCCCCTGTGTAACGTAACCGTGCGTCGCTTTGCGGACATGGAAGTGTTTGTTGAAATTCATGAAAACGTGCGCGGTGAGGATGTGTTCGTCATCCAGAGCACCTGCACGCCCACGAATGACAACCTGATGGAACTGCTGATCATGCTCGACGCCCTGCGTCGTGGGTCGGCCAAGCGTATTACGGCGGTTATTCCGTATTTCGGATATGCCCGTCAGGACCGTAAATCGGGGCCACGCACGCCGATCAGCGCCAAGCTGGTCGCTAATCTGCTGGTGGAAGCCGGGGCCAGCCGCGTGCTGACACTGGACCTGCACGCCATGCAGATTCAGGGCTTTTTTGATATTCCGGTGGACAATCTGTACGCAGCCCCCCTGTTTGTGCGCGACATTCGCGCCCAGTACGGTGACCGCGATCTGATGATTGTCTCCCCCGATGTGGGGGGGGTGGTGCGTGCGCGCCAGCTTGCCCAGCGCCTGAACACCGATCTGGCCATTATTGACAAGCGGCGCGAACGCGCAGGTGTGTCCGAGGTCATGAACGTGATTGGTGATGTCAAGGGTCGTCACTGCCTGCTGGTGGATGATATTGTGGATAGTGGCGGTTCTCTGTGCAACGCTGCCCGCGCCATTGCCCAGCAGGGTGCGGCATCGGTTGGCGCATACGTCACCCACGGCGTGCTGACCGGGCAGGCTGTGCCCCGTATTGCCGAGTCCCCGATTGAAATGCTGACCCTGACAGACAGCATTCAGGCTACGGAGCCGGTTATGGCAGCCAGCAATATCCGCCAGATTACCATTTCCGGCCTGCTGGCGCGCGCCATGCGTGCTGTATCGGACGAAAGCTCCGTATCGTCCCTGTTTGACTGAAAGTGCCATGACCGTGCTTCTCCCCCGTCCATACTGGTATCTGCGGCATGGTCAGACGGACTGGAACAGGGCTGGTCTCTCTCAGGGGCGTACGGATGTGCCGCTGAACGAGACCGGGATTGATCAGGCCGTAGAGGCTGGCAGGCTGCTTGAGCAGGCCATACGCGCGCAAGGGGTGGGCGCCATTACACGCATTGTGTGCTCCCCGCTGGAACGTGCCCACCGTACTGCCCTGATTGTGCGTGATGAACTGGTCGCCCATGGCCTGCCAGAGCTCCCCCTGAGTGTGGATGAAGATCTGGCGGAAGTCTGCTTTGGCGAACAGGAAGGCCAGCCCATTGCCGACTGGTATGATGACTGGATAGCCGGGCAGTACACCCCACCGGGGGCTGAGCCTTTTGCCGAGCTCAAAAGCCGGGCCGCACGCGCGCTCAACCGCGCAACGCTAACAGATGGTCTGCCCCTTGTTGTGGCCCACGGGGCGCTGTTCCGGGCGCTGCGCGCGGTTATGGCCCTGCCAGCCAATGTGCGCCTCCCCAACGCCATTCCGCTCAGTGCGGTGCATGATGCACAGACCGGATGGAATCTGAGCGAACTCCCCTGATGGCAGGCCTCTGATCAGGGCCTGATGTGGGGCATTGTGTGCCTGCCATACCCGGATCAGGCGGATTGCCTGCTTATTTTTGAAGCCTGACGTATTGCGGCAGTATCTTGCGGACCATCAGGCCCGAGCTGTCGCCCGTGGCGCCGGTAATAAAGTCCCTCATATGCAGGATGGCATTGCTGGTGGAATGTTAAATAAAAAAACATCTGGCTGCCCGGAGCGCAGTCCTCTGGCAAAGACCTTTCCCGCTCCCTACATTACGCATGGTTCACGTGGTTGGCTCCGTTTGGGGGAAAGCCGCAAAAGCAAGGAAATACCATGTCTGATCTGATCGTGCTGGGCTTTGACCATATTGATGACGCTGCCAAGGTGCTGAGCGAATGTCGCACTCTGCAGAAGGAATACCTGCTGGACCTGGAAGATGCTGTTGTGGTCACGCGGGATGCCACAGGCAAAGTGCGTTTGCACCAGAGCGTTAATCTGGAAAAAGCAGGTGCATCATGGGGGTTGTTCTCTGGCGGGTTCTGGGGTGCGGTTGTGGGGCTTTTGTGCCTTAATCCACTGGCAGGCTTTGTGATTGGCAGTGCCGTTGGGGCCGGTGCGGGCGCTCTGGCTGGCAAGATGTCCGATTACGGGATTGATGACGGATTTATTACCAAACTGAGCGACACTATTCCCTCCAATACTTCCGCCCTGTTTGTACTGGTGCGCAAGTCCCAGCCGGATAAGGTTCTGGCCGATCTGCAGCAGTTCAAGGGTCATGCCCGTATCGTGCAGACCTCTCTCTCCCCCGAGGCGGAAGCCCGGCTCAAGGCGGCTCTGGGCGATACTTCAGCTTCTGCCCAGCCGTCTGCCTGAACGTACTACGCGCTTGATGCGGTGCATGCAGGGGCTGGTGGGTATAGGCCCGCCAGCCCCTGTTTTTTATGGTCAGGGTGTCGGGTTGGCCCGCCTGATCTGTGCGTTACTACCCTGTGCGGGTGTTTGTACGGTTGTGCGGGCCGGGCTGGCATAGTAGGGGCACGTCTGCCTTCTTTTCCATTCTGTCGGGTTATGCTGCCATGGTACGTCTTGTCATGCTCTCGGTCGGGGCGTTCATATGGCTTGTGACCGAGGTCATGCCCATTGGGTTGCTGACCGATATTGCGCAGGGGCTGCATGTATCCCCCGCCCGGGTCGGCCTGCTGGTCACAGGCTATGCCTGGCTGGTGGCGTTGACCGCCATCCCGCTGACGTTGCTGACTTCGGGCGTGGACCGGCGGATACTCGTGGCCAGTCTGCTGTTGCTAGCAGGTGGGGTGGACGTAGCCTGCGCCTTTGTGACCAATTATGCGCTTATGGCCGTGCTGCGCATCATGCTGGCACTCGGGCATGGTATTTTCTGGTCTGTTATTGCGGGGGTTGCGGTCCGTCTGGCCCCGGACATACCTGTGGCACGGGCCACAGGCTGGGCTTTTACGGGCGTTGCGGTGGGGTTTGCCGGGGGTATTCCTCTTGTGTCCGCCATTGGGCAATGGCTGGGCTGGCGCGCAGCCTTCCTGACCTGCGGGGCCGGAGCACTGGCGGTGTTTGTCGCGGCTCTGGTGCTGCTGCCCCCCATGCCTGCCCAGCGGCGGCGGCTTGACCTGCTGCGGCTGCTCCGCCAGCCTGTGTTTGTTTATATTGCCGTGCTGACAATGCTGGTTATTATCGCGCATTTTACGGCCTATACATATATTATTCCACTCCTGCAGGCTATTCCACACAGTCCTGAACGGCTTATTCCTGTTCTGCTGCTGGTGTATGGGGTTGCAGGTGTTGGCGGCAACTGGGTGGGAGGGCTGCTCCCCTGCTCCGCCGGGCGGCTGATTGGTATGGCAACGGCAGCCCTTGTGGCCAGCCATGGCATTATGGCGGCGGCAGGCTGGATGCCCGGTCTGGTCTGGGTGGATATGATCGTGTGGGGGATTGTGGGCGCGATCATGAACATGGCGCCCCAGAGCTACGCCATGGAACTGGCGCCCGATGAGCGTGAGGCCGCATGCTCCTTTAGTGTGACCGGTTTTAATGCGGGTATCGGCGGAGGGGCTTTGTGTGGCGGGGTGGTGCTGGGGTCCGCTGGCCCTTACGCGGTTCTGGCGTGGAGTGCGGGCATTGCCCTGCTGGCCTTGCTGGTGCTGGGGGCAGGACGGTTTGTGCTGGGGCCTGCAAAGCAGGGCTGAACGGGGTGTGCCCGCTCAGCCCCGGTTGTTAAAACCCTTGGGATATACCGCACAGTATGGTTCTGCGCAGTCCATACTGGGGGGCGCTTACGCCAATGCCCGAACCATTACGCAGCATGTAGGTATGATCACCCAGATTGATGACATCCAGCCGTAGCTGCGTATCCCCCTGCCATGCCGAACCAAAGGTGTTATGAATGGTCTGCACGGCAGAAAAATTAACGGTGGCATAAGGCGTTAGCGCAAGCCCGTTGGGGATGTTGTTTGCATCGTCATCCGCGCGCAGGCCACTGCCATAGACCAGTGTGGCGGAGAGGCGCAGCGGCGCACGGGTTTTGTGGAAAAATGTGTATGCCGCACCAGTTGATGCCGTCCAGCGCTGGTCATGGTCCAGATGAACCCAGCGGTTGCTGATATAATCCAGATCATCCTGATCAAAATTGAACTGTGCACTGGTAATTTTTTTACCAATGGCGCGGGACCATGCAAAATTTCCGTAAAGGGAGAGCGGCCCACGGTCGTAGGAGGTGCTGACCTCGTACCCGTTGACCTGCCCATGCCTGTAATTGAAGCCGCTCAGAATAATGGGAGCGCCAAACTGGCCCTCATCAATCAGGTTCTTGGCCAGTTTGTAATAGGCGTCAAAGGCGATATGCCAGCCGGGCAGAATGGTCTGGTCAAAACCTGCATCAAAATAATGGTCGCGCTCGGCACGGACTTTGCTGTTTACCAGCGAGTTGGGGGCACCACTTGTGCCGTACAGATGGGTCAGGGACGCACCGCTGACAATCTCAAACGGCGGAGGGGTAAAGTAGCGCGAGTACCCTGCGTGCAGGGTACCATTTTTCCACGGTTTCCACACAAGGTTTACGCGTGGGCTAAACTGGTGTTCGGCTGTGTATTCGCTCACGCCATCAAAGCGCAGGCCGTAATTGATGGTCAGGTTGCGCAAGGGACGCCATTCGTCCTGTGCGTACACGCCATAAACCATGCCGGTTTTGCCGCTGCCGTCATACACGCTCATGGGGTTGGGGCCGTATGTGGGAGGGGTGTCGTTACCATTGGTTTGAGGAAAAACGGTCGATGTCGTGCTGGAAACATTGCGTTCCACAAAAGCCTGAAACCCGAAGCGCACGGTATGGTCGCGCGCTGCACGCCAGGTTACGTCATGCTGGGTGCCGGTAGAAAAGACCGAGCGCGCTGCCCTCTGGGCATTGCCAAGGTAGAGCAGATCCCCCGTTGGGTCGGGGGAATAGCGCAGGGAGCTGTACCGGGTAAAAACGGAATCCTGTAGGCTAAAGGCCCCGATTTCCTTTTGCAGGGCCAGCACGGCAAAATCCGTAATCTGCTTTTGGTGTTCGTTCAGGCTATCGCTGCTGGTGGCGGCTCCTGCGGGGGGCGTGTAGGCTTTGCTCCAGTTGTCGGGGGTTAGCCCCGGGTTGTTGGGTAACTGGTATTCCGCGTTGGAAATGCCTGCAATCAGGCTGATCCGCGTCTCTTCATCCACGGTATAACGGGCATGACCCAAAAAGTGGTACTGGTTGCTCAGGTCATGCGGGGCGTTAAAGGAGCCTGTGGTATTTTCTATGCCCACGCGGTCATGCACAAAATCCGCCGTGGCAAAAAAATCCCACTTTCCTTTATGGAAACCATATTGCAGGGAAGGAAAAAAGTAATCCCGCGCACCACCGTAAATGGACAGGTTACCCCCCGCATTGGTGGTGCCGTTTTTGGTGGTGATATCCACCACCGCAGCCTGCAGAAAACCAAACTGGCTGGGCAGCGCGCCTGTGGTCAGGGACATGTTATCGGCAAAGCGGGTCATCAATGCCTGCCCGAATACACTCAGCCCTTCGGGGAGTTGCACGCCATCCAGGCGGAACTGTACTTCGTTATGGTCGCCACGCACATGAATCTGGCCGTAGCTATCCTGTGCAACTCCCGGAGCTTGCAGAAGAACCTGATTGAGAGGAGCATTATCCCCGCCGGGAATACGCTCCAGTGCCTGACGGCTGAAGTGGTACACACTGGCCCCCGTGGTGGGCGACAATTCGGAGCGGGTACGGTCCAGATGGGCGGTTACAATAACCTGTTCCGCTTCATGCGTGGCGGAACGGGAGATGACCTGCACGGTTTCCGCCCCTTTGCGCACTGGCTTTCTGGCTGTGCCTGTGCCTGTGCCTGTGCCTGTGCCTGTTGCGGCTGTGACCTGCGTGGTGGCCGTGGCCATCTGGGCTGCTGCATGGCCTGTTGCCAGCAGGCTGCTCAAAAAGGAAGAGCAGAGAAGAAGACCAGAAGGTCGGTAGGTCATAATTACGTGCCCCTGAATTGGAGTGAGCCAAGGGCCGCATAGCTATTAGTTATATTATAACATAACAATCAAATTATGCGTCCGGTGCCAAACAGGCCAAACCCCTGTTACATTTGTGCAACGCATGGCTGATACATCCGCAACGATGCCACACACAGCACCCTGCTAGACAAAAACACCTCTCCCCCACAGGAACATGGCGGAGAGGTGTTTGCAAAAAAACGTGTAAAAACAGGTTATTTTGTTGTGTAGCCACCGTTGACCAGAATGGTCTGTCCGGTCATCCACCAGCCATCAGACACCATAAAGCGCACATGGGGCACAATATCCTCCACATCCGTCAGCCCCGTCTGGCTGAAGGGGGAAAGAGCCGCGGCGTTCTTGTGATAGGTGACGGCCTCCGGTTCCTCCTGTCCGTAAAAGAATGGGGTATCCATGGGGCCAGGCCCAATGGCGTTGACCGAAATGCCGCGTGCGCCCAGTTCCTTGGAAGCAGCGCGGGTGAAGTGCTCCACTGCGGCCTTGGACCCGGCATAGGTGCTGTAGAACGGGGTGTAAGCTCCAAGCAGGGAGGTGACAATGCTGAGCAGTTTGCCGTTGTTGTTCAGGTGTTTGCCTGCTTCGCGGATAAACTGGAACGCCACCTTGGTATTGATGGCGAACATGGCATCGTATTCTGCATCGGTTGTGTCGGCTATGGGCTTTTTGAGTACTTTGCCTACGGTGTTGATCGCTATATCCAGACCGCCTGTTGCCTGCTGGGTTTTGTCAAACAGGTCCGTCATGGCTCCGGGCTGGGTCAGGTCTGCCTGCATGACAAAGGCTTTTGCCCCGACGTTGCGTATGATTTGCGCCGTATTTCTGGCCTCATCCTCGGTTGCGGGGCTGTGATAGTGAATGACAATTGTCTGGGCACCATGCCTTGCCAGATCACGGGCGACCATTCCGCCAAGGTTTTTGGCGCCGCCTGTGATCAGAACGGTTTTTCCGGTCACGCTGTGTGTGGTCATGTCGGTGTTCCTTTATCTGGTACAAACAGGCGCAGACCCGTTTGTTCTGTCCGGGCATAGTATCATTTGGAAAATACCAATAAAGCCGTGGAATATGATAAGACCTGTCAGGTTTTTCGAACAATCAGGCATGAGGCAGAGGGCAGGCTAATGGACCGCATAGATCAGTGCCGCATGTTTACGCGGGTGGTGGAAACGGGCAGTTTTACCCGTGCGGCAGAAACACTGGGTCAGCCACGCTCCACCGTATCGACGGCCGTGCAGGCGCTGGAGGCGCGCGTGGGCGCGCGGTTGCTGGCGCGTACCACCCGCTCTGTCACCCCAACCCCCGATGGACTTGCGTTTTACGAACATTGCGTAAGGCTTGTGGTGGATATGGACGAAGCGGAGGACCTGTTCCGCCGCGAGCGTGGGCATGTGCGCGGGGTACTGCGGGTTAACCTGCCCGCGCGTATTGGTCGCCTGATTGTTGCTCCCGCCCTGCCGGAGTTTGTCGCGGCTCATCGGGGTATCCAACTGGAGCTGGGGGTAACCGACAGACCGGTAAATCTGATGGAGGAGGGGCTGGACTGCGCGTTAAGGGTAGGCGCACTGCATGATTCGGGGTTGATCGCGCGGCGCATGGGGCGGATGAGCCTGCTCAACGTAGCCAGCTCCATCTACCTTGCCCGCCATGGTGTTCCGCACACTCCAGCCGATCTGACGCGCGATGGGCATGTTGGTGTGCGCTACATGTCCCCCGCCAACGGGCGGGTAGAGGCATGGGAGTGGGAGGAAAAAGGAACCCTCCACACGCTGGACCTGCCCGGCCCCGTAACCGTGAATAGTGCTGAAACCCAGATTGCCTGCTGTCTGGCCGGGCTGGGGCTTATTCAGGTGCCACAGTATGATGTGAAGGCTCTGGTGCAGAGCGGGCAGTTACGTGTGGTGTTGCCGCACTGGTGCGCGCCCGCCCTGCCGGTGAACCTGCTTTACCCCCACAGGCGTCACCTTTCCTCGCGTCTGCAGGTGTTTGCAAAGTGGCTGGAATGGCTTTTGGCGCCGCATCTGGCCTGACCCGCCATTGCAGCGGGCAGGTGCGCAGGCGTTAGGGCATGCGGGGGATAATAACCGGGTTTTTGGATTTGGGGTCGGGATTAAGCTCAACCGTACCCGCCTGGGAGGAATAGGTGGACCCGGTGGACTGGTTGGGGCCTTTGGGCTCATGGAAGGCAGAAACAGGGCCAAACAGCAGGCTGCCGGTGTTTTTGTTCATTGTGCTTTCAGGCTGGCGGGAGCAGCCACGGGTAATAATGGAGCAGATTCCGTCCGTGCCGATCAGTTCATCATTATTGCCGGTGTAATGCACATCGGCCACCCGGTCATGGTCCAGCCGGATCACGGCGGAACAGGTGGTGCCGCCCCCACCGCCAAGCTGGTTGATGGTGGTTATGATGTCCCCCACGGGAATAAGTGTGGATCCCCCATAGCTGGGCTGGGGCTGTGTGCCGTTATAGATAAAAATCTGTGTTGTGTCGTTCACCTGCTTTGTGGCGGAGGGGAGTCCGGCGCAGGCCTGCAGGTCGTATGATGTCATGCCGATCATGGTGACCTGCGCCTTATGCGCGGCACGCGAGTCAAAATAACCGCACCCGCTCAACCCCAGACAGAGGGAGGACAGGGTAAGGATGTTTAAAAGACGACAGTTCATATAAAGGCATATCCCAATAGCCAGACCTGGCGCATGCCCTCGCATGGCGCATATTTCCCCCCAGCCTACTGTGTTCTGTGTGCCCGATGCAAGGCGCAAACCAAGTGTAAAATAAAACCAGGCCAGTAAAATATACCATGATCGCTATTATAAATCGGGCGTTGGACAGTCCTTCCCTATGGAGCTTGTGGATAATAAATGCGTCAGTCTCAGTCTTGCCTTCCATGTTATATGCTTTCATCATAAGATTTGTAACGGCTGGGTGCAGTCTGTGTTGTGGATATAAAAACCACAAGTGATGCCTTCCCGTTTGCTTATTACGAACATTGTTTTTAATATTGGGTGTGCTTGTCGCCCCGCTTCTGGCCCCAGTAAGGGAGAACTGCCGGTTATGTTGTTTTTGTTCCGCTATAAAGCGGCTGTGCCCTCCCTCCTCATGCTTTTGCAATTGGGCGGGTGCGCCTATGTGACGCCCGCCCGGCCTGCGGCTCCGCCCTTGCCTGCTCTGGCAAAACCCGCCCCGTTCAGTGCGGCGGACGCGGTGTTTGTGCAAAAGCTCAACACCATGGACCTTGTCCAGATTGGCATGGCCAACATAGCCAGAACCCATGCCGCCCGGAGTGATATTGCCCTTTTGGGGGAGGGGCTCTTCAAGGATACGAGCGCGCTGCAGGCCCGGCTGGCCAAGGTGGCCACAGCCCATACCCTGACCCTGCCCCCCCTGCCAGGCCCCGAACAAAAGCAGATCGAGCGTTTGCAACACTGGTACGGTGCTGCGTTTGACAGGCATTACATCCGCTATTTTACCGCCGCACATGCCAGAATTAAGCCTGTACTCGCTACCCAGATCGCCACTTCCCAAAATCCTGATCTGGTTACAATCGCGCGGGATATGCAGGCCCGGCTGGCGGACTATCAGGCCGTCATGCGCTAGGAGCCTGCCCGCGCGTCAGGCGTATACTGCCCTTTATGCGGTTGCAGGCTGATAATGGCTTGCACAAAAACATGAAGCCCCGCAAAGGGCATGCATCATGCTGACAATCGAATTCATTCTGCTGCTTTTACTGCTGACCGCTGTGAGCAGCCTGATAACCCTGCGGTTCAGGCAGAAGGTGCCGCAGCCTGTTATTCTGATCGTTCTGGGGGTTTGCGCCGGGCTTGCAGGCATGCATGTGCAACTGCACCCCGAACTGTTCATGTTCGTGTTTCTGCCGCCTCTTCTCTTCGCGGATGCATTTCGTATGCCCCTGCGTGAGTTTGGGGAGCTGCGCGGGCCAATCCTGTTTCTGGCCTTTGGGCTGGTGGTGCTCAGTACCCTGCTGTGTGGCTATGCCATTCACTGGATTTTGCCGGTCATGAGCCTGCCGGTCTGCTTTACGCTCTCGGCCGCCCTGTCCCCCACGGATACGGTTGCCGTGTCCAGTCTGATCAAAGGCAGGCGGGTGCCCACAAGGCTGCTGCAGCTTTTATCGGGCGAGGCACTGTTCAATGATGCCTCGGGTCTTGTCTGCTTTCGTTTTGCCATGGCGGATGCGCTGACGGGTGAGTTCTCCTACCAGCAGGCGTTTGGCACGTTTTTGCTGGTGGCGTTCGGGGGGCTGGCCATTGGTGGCCTGGTGGCCTGGGTTGCCGCGCGCCTGAACAAGATGCTCACCCGCTCTGGGTATGATGAAACCCAGTCCCAGATTGTGCTGGTGCTGCTGCTGCCGTTTTTAATGTACGCTCTGGCGGAATCCATGGGGTGCTCGGGTATTCTGGCCGCTGTTGCGGGCTGCATGGTCGTCAAGCTTTCCGGGATTGTAGAGGACGCCTCCACCAGCACCCGCCTGCAATCGGCTACGGTATGGACCATGGTCAGCTACGTGTTTAACGCGCTGATCTTTCTGTTCCTAGGCCTGCAGCTCCCCAGCCTTCTGCAAAGCGCGCATACGCTGGTGCTGGCCCAGCATGTGGGCATGTGGCGGTTTGGCCTGCTGGTGGTGCAGATTTATGGCATCATGCTGGGCATGCGGTTTATAGGGATATGGCTGTCCATCACCTGCCGCTGGGCTGCTGCACGGATTAAGCATATTCCGTTTGCCGCCACAGGCTTTGCCGCCAGTCTGCTGCTGAGTTTTGCCGGGGTGCGTGGTGCTGTTACGCTTGCGGCGGTGCTGTCCCTGCCAACGGGGGAGGATGGCACAATGCCCTTTCCCACGCGGGAGGCGGTGGTGGTTATTGCCGCGGGGGTTATAGTTCTTTCCCTGCTGGTTGCCAGCGTGATTATTCCTTTATGCCTGAAGTTCATTCCGGCCGAACTGGTGGATAAAAATGCTCAGGAGGAAAATCTGGCCCGCCAGCGGCTGCTGCGCGCCGCACTGGACCTGCTGCGCAAGGCTGAAACCACGCCCGCCATAGAAACCCCGCCCGAAACGGATGAGGACAAGGCCGCCATAGAGGCCGCCCGGGTGGAGGTGATTGCCCGCCTGACCAAGCTCTACCAGACCCGGCTGGAGCAGGAGGACGCCACCCCGCGCATTGCTCTGGCCGACAGGCGCAATGCCATAAGACATGCCCGTATGGAGCTGGCCCTGCGTCTGCAGATCCTGCGTGCGGAGCGCCAGACCATGCGTGAACTGGTGGCCCATCAGGATATTAATGACCAGACGGAGTGGAAGCTACAGCAGGAGCTGGATTACGAGGAGGAAGTGATTCACGCCCTCGCCCAGCGTCTGCCAAAGGAAGTCTGACCCGGCCGGCCATGCCATACGCCGCCCCGCTGGCTAGGGCGTGGCCTGATCAAGCAGCAGTTCCACCCCGGGTACGATCCGCTGGATCAGATCCCCCTCGGGCTGGGGAGTATTGGTTACGACATGAATACTGGCCGAAGCCGCTATGCCCTTTTTGGCGGTAAGGAGTGCGGTGCGGGCGTTTTCGCGCCAGTTCGGCGTACGCCCCGTGCCAAGGGCCGCCAGCCCTGCATGGGCCAGATCAGCCAGTTGGGCCGAGGCCACCAATGCCGGGGTCAGCCCCGTATTATGGGCGGCTGCGCGGGCGAAGGCGCTGTTGTTACCGGCCCAGCGGGTGAGTGTGTTTTCCAGAACGTGGCGCAGTTCGGTGTGACCGGCAACAAAGGCTCTGGCTTCGGCATTAAAGGCTTCGGCCTCAAAGCTGTCGGGGCTGGCAATATCCGCCGGGGCGCCGAGCGGCTGTAGGGTGGCGGTCTGTTTGTGCCGGATTTGCAGGAACTCATGGTTATGGGCGTAATTCCGTACAGGTGAGACCGCCTGAAGCAGCACGGCGGCGGCTTCCGTCTCTCCGGGGGCCAGACGCTCAAGCAGGCGCTGGGTGCTGGCGTGGGCCTCCAGCCCCAGCAGGTCCAGCCGGTCGGCCATCATGGCCAGTCTGGGGTACAGGGTCGTGACGTCACACTGTTCCTGCACGGACCAGAACCGCTCGGCCAGTGCTGCTGCCCGTGGCCATATGCGCGCATCCAGCATGTCGGGGGAGACAACCTCGGTCCACAAGGCGGCCTCAGCACCCAGCACATGGGCTTTCTGCGCAGCGGTCAGGGGTGGGGGAGGTGCCTCTTCCGCCTTTGCCGCAGGGCTGCTGGCGGGGGCCGGCGGGGTATCGGGCGGGTTGGGGCCGGTGGTCTGCGCCGCAGCCTGTTCTTCTGCCGCATCCTTGCGCATGTCCAGCGGGTCTGTGGTGTAGTAGGCACTCGCGGGGAGCAGGCGGTCCAGATAATAGGGGCCGGAAATAACCGTATCATGGCCAGCCGCCGTGGCCTGTGCGGTGTGAGCGGGGCCACGCCAGCTTTCTATAATGGTGTCAGGGGGAATATCGGCTTCCTGCACCTCGTCCCAGCCCATAACGGTTTTGCCCCGCAGGCGCAGGGCGTGGGCCACGTGGCGGGTATAGTCCGCCTGCAGGGCGGCAACCGAGGCTATGTGGTGCTGCTTCATATACGCGGCAATATGGGGGGATTGCGCCCATTGTTTTGCCACCACCTCGTCCCCTCCGATATGAAAGACCGGGTCGGGGAACAGTCCCGCCATTTCTGCGTACACGGCGTTGACAAAGCCGAGTGTGGCCGGGTTGGTGGGGTCCAGGGCTGCGCGGTTGATCTCGGCGCGGTCGGTGGTGTTGAGCGGGGTGTTGGCGGCGTAGCGCGGGTATGCCAGCAGCATGGCGTAGCTGTGGCCGGGGGTATCAAATTCGGGCACCACGCGTATGCCCCTGTCCGCGGCCTCGCGCACAAGCTGCTGGACCTGCTCCTGAGTGTAATACTGCCCGTGGCTGCCAAGCGTGTGCAGGCGCGGGAAAACCCTGCTCTCCACCCGGAAGGCAGCGCCATCGGACAGGTGAATGTGCAGCACGTTCAGCTTGACCATTTCCATCGCATCCAGTTGGCGCAGCAGGTCGGGCAGAGGCATGAAGTGCCTGCTGGTGTCCAGCATAAGCCCGCGCCAGGCAAAGCGTGGGGCGTCCTCAATATGGGCCTGCGCCAGTACGGGGCCATCACGCTCCTGCCGTACAAGCTGGCTCAGGCTGGTCAGGCCATGCAGCACGCCAGCATACCCCTTGGCATTGAGGGTAATGCCGGTGGGGGTAACATCCAGCATATAGCCCTCATGCATGACGGGACTGGGGAATGTGGTGTCTTTGGGGGTGCTGATGGTCAGCACAAGCCCGCCTGGTGGGGGTGGGGTCTGGGTGAACACGATGGGTCTGCCCGCAAGTATGCAAAGCCGCGTGCACAGCCGCTCTGCAGCCCGGAGCAACAGCGGGGTTGGCGGGCTGCTCCAGTGCAGGGTCAGGTTTTGGGGCAGGGCAAAAGCCGCCCCCGATGCCTGTAGAACAGCCGGTGCAGGCATGACCAGTGGCGGGCGCACGCCATTGCGCACAAAAGCGTGCAGGGGCGCGCCTGCGGCAGTGCCCGGCGCATCTTGCGCCATGGCAACACAGGGTGCGGCCCCTGTCAGGGCAAGGCCACACAGGAGCAGCGTTCTGGCTGGAATGGATCTGAAGTACTGAGCAATCATGGCTGTGTGTTTTGTGCCGGGAGTGAGGTTGCAAGTTTGCGTATCCATGCCGCATTTACCGTCCAGCCTGCCAGATGGGCTGCGCGCAGGGCGGCTCCACCCAGTGGGGGCAGGGCTGGAGGGGTTGCAGGCTGGCCCAGTAGCGTGCTGACGCGCGCATGGACGACCGCGCTGGTCATGACACTCCCGCCGTAACTCCAGGGCAGGCCCATCAGGGGCAGGTCAGCCGCAGGTGTGGCGGAAGGGGGAGGTTCTGGCAGCGCAAGGCTGCGGCAGGCCGTGCGCGCCAGATCGGCCAGATGCGTGCCTGCTGCATGCAGTATGGCCAGAGCGTGTGGGTCGTGCGTCTGGGCCAGTGTATGGACTATGGGGGCGACATCCCCCACGGCGGAGCGCGGGTGGGGGCGGGTGCGCAGCCACTCGCGCAGGGCATCGGCGGCATGGGGGCCGTGGCTGGGCAACTCCAGCGCATGCAGTGTGGCGCGTGCAAAGGGGGCAAAGGGCGTTGTGGGGTCGTCCAGAAATCGGGCGGCGTGGTTAAGGGCCTGACAGCCAATCCAGTAGCCTCCCCCTTCATCCCCGAACAGCCAGCCCCAGCCGCCTGCACGGGTGGTATGCCCGCCCTGTGTGCTGGCCTGTGCTACGGAGCCTGTACCGGCCAGGACAAAAACCCCCGCCCCTCCAGCAAAGGCGGCCCGGTGGGCGGTCTGCACATCGTTTTCCAGTTCCAGTGGTATGTCTGGCCCAAGGGCTGCGCGGGCTACGTCCATCTGCTGGCGGGAGGAAGGACGCGCCCCGTCATACCCCGCCATGCCCAGTACAGCCGCGCACAGGCCGTTATGGGGGAGTGCGCGCAGCAGGGCATGTAGGTGACCGGCCCAGTCTGGACGGTCATAGGGGTTGCAGCCGGGGCCGGTGGTGTGGGCCAGCAGGCAGGCATCCTGCGTGATCAGGGCCACGCGGGTATGGGTGCCTCCGCCATCCAGTGCGAGAAGGGTCTGTGTCGGGGGCATTAGTACAGGATCTGTTCGGACGCGGGTGAGTTATGGGCGGCAGGGCCTACGCCCCGTGCGGCCTGCACGGCCAGCAGGTCCAGTGCCCGGCGCAGATGCCCGTCGCACAGGCGGAGCAGCATGCGCCCCTGTGCGGGCTCCAGCCCCTGACGCAGCAGGATGGCCAGTTTGATGGACCCATCCGCTTTGAGCAGCGCCGCCTGTGCCTGCGTGTCCGAGCAGCTGGTCAGCTGGGTGATCATCCGCAGCGCGCGGTGCACCAGTTTGGTGTTGACAATGCGCATGTCCACCATATGCCCCCGCCATGTATGGCCAAGGCGGATCATGAGCGTGGTGGAAAGCAGGTTGAGGCAGATCTTCTGCGCGGTTCCGGCCTTCATGCGGGTGGAACCTGCCACAACCTCCGGTCCGGTTTCGGTCAGGATGCCTATGTCTGTTTCGGCCAGCAGGCGGGCGTCGGGGGTGCAGGACAGGCCAATGGTCAGGCTGCCGCAAAAGCGGGCGCTGGCAAGGGCTGCGCAGGTGTAGGGTGTGTTCCCGCTTGCGGCAATGCCGATCACCACATCATCAGCGGTGGGGGTGTGGCGGGTTATGGCGCGCTGGGCTTCGTCCTCGTCATCTTCCGCACCTTCCACGGGTCTGAACAGGGCGGCCTCTCCGCCTGCCAGAAGCAGCACCAGCCGCTCGGGCGGCCAGCCATAGGTCGGGATCAGTTCCACACCATCTCCCAAACCAATCCGCCCCGATGTACCTGCCCCTACGTAAAACAGCCGCCCCCCCCGTTCCAGCCGGGGCACGGCCTGCGCAATGGCGGCCTCTATGTCCACCAGAGCGGAGCGGACGGCCGCTGTGGCTGCAAGCTGGCTTTCCAGCAGGCTTTCCAGCACGGTGGCGGTAGGCCATGTGTCCAGTCCGTCATAACGCGGGTCCTGCATTTCCGTGCGGGGGGGCTGGTGTGATGTGTGCTGCGTGGTCATGATTTCGGCCTCCGGTTACGGGTGGGCAGGGAGTATGGACTAAGGTGCATGATATGGAGCAGGCCCGCCAGCCCGAATAGGGCCATCACGCCCAGTACGATCAGCCACGCAAAGGCAAGGGGGTGCCCGTTGGGGCGCAGGGCCAGCATGGCCCAGACCATACACGGTACGCTGAGTGCAAAGGCGGGGGCCAGTGTGCGTGTATGCATGCGGGGCATGGCCATGCCCGCAACAAACGTGCCCAGCATGGGGCCATACCCGCACGCGGCAATGGACAGGCCAAGCATGATGGCGGACTGGCTGGCATGGGCAAACAGTCCCGCACATATGACCAGTGCGCAGGCCCATACCACGCTGACCAGCCGGGCAAACCCCAGTGCGGAGCAGCGCAGGCTGCGGGCGGCGCGTGCGCACAGGGGGGCAAAATCTCCCACGCTGGCTGCTGTCATGGCTGACAGGGTGGCAGAGAGCGAGCCCATGGTGGCGGCCAGAATACCTGCAAGCATAAGCCCGCGCAGACCTGCTGGCAGGTCGTGCACAATGTATGCGGGAAAAATGGCATCCGGGCTGGCAAATCCCGCCTGTGCAAGTGTCAGCCCGCCGTTGCGCGCCCAGAGCAGCACACCGGTCAGGCTGAGCAGGGCAAACAGCAGACCCACCCCCAGCGCGCTGCCCATAAGGGCCATCCGCGCATCACGCAGGCTGCGTGCGGCAAGCACACGCTGGACCATAAGCTGGTCGGTGCCGTGGGAGGCAACCGAGAGCAAGGCGCCCCCGGCAATGGCGGCAAGGGGGGTAAACGGGCTGTTCAGCACAGGGGCGTCATGGGCGAACAGGTGCAGCCGCCCAGCCTGTTGCAGGCTGTGCCATGTGCCCGCGGGTGCGCCATGCCAGAGCAGCAGCGTACAGGCTGTGGCCCCGAACAGGTACAGACAGAACTGGATACTGTCTGACCAGACGACCGCGCGCAGGCCACCGCAAACAGTGTAGAACACGGTCAGCAGCATAATGCTCCCCAGGAGTACGGGCTGGGGCAGGTGGATGTGCAGGGTGGCCAGCATGGTGGCCAGCGGGAGCATGCCTGCAAACAGGCGCACGGCCTCTGCCAGCAGGCGGGTGGCCAGGAATGTGGCGGAGGCCATTCGCTGCATGGTCGGGCCAAAGCGCTGGCCCAGCCAGTCATAGGCGCTGAGCATGTGCCCCTGCCGGTACAGGGGCAGGAACCACAACGCAACAATGGCCCGGCCTACAAGGTAGCCAAGAGCCAGCCCCACAAAAACCATACCAGACCCATAGGCAATGCCCGGCACGCTGATAACGGTCAGGGTGGATGTTTCCGTTGCGACAAGGGACAGGCACAAGGCCCACCACGGCAGGTCTCTGTGCCCTTCCAGATACGCGGAGGGGGAAGACTGGCGACCCGCCAGCATAAGGGCCACAACCGGCATGGCTGCCAGATAGGCCAGCATGACCAGCAGATCGGGAAGGCTCATGGTGTGGTCCTGTTCATGCCGTTGGGGCAGGGCCGGGGTGGAGGAAGGCCTCGCCCGAGTGTGACAGGCAGGGGGCTTGGCGCAGTGGCCTTGCTGGCGGTAGTCTGGGCGTAAACATTGCCCCGGTGTGGGGTGGCTGGTGCGTGACGCCAGCAGGTGGCGGCAAAGGAACCGTTATGACCAGTAGTTGCAGCTCTGGCGGGTGTGGCCCGCGTGCCCCCCTGACCCCCGAACAGGAGCAGATTCTGCTCGGCCATGGTACGGAATACCCCGGCTCCAGCCCCCTGAACGGGGAAAAGCGGCCCGGTACTTACCATTGTGCGGCTTGCGGCACGCTGCTGTTTTCGTCCGCCACCAAATATGAGAGTGGGAGCGGGTGGCCATCCTTCTGGGCTGCGGAGCCGCAGGGTGTGGCCACCCGGCGCGATACAGGCCACGGCATGGTGCGGCAGGAGGTTCACTGTGCGCAGTGCGAAGGCCATCTGGGCCATGTCTTTAACGATGGACCACCCCCTACGGGCCTGCGGTACTGCATGAACGGGCTTGCGCTGGACTTCAGGCCCAGTGCTACAGACAACGCCGGATAGACGCGCAGCTCCGGTGTGGTGTGGCATGCAGGCGGGTGTTTAGCCCGGCACCGGTTGCGGGGCAGTCTGCCTGCCCCCTACGGCGCTGAGGAAGAAAGACCACGCTTCGTAAAAAAAAGCATCGCGTTCTTCCTCGGTTTTAAGCGGATCAAGGCCGAACAGGCTGTCTTCCATAGGCCAGCCGGTGATCATGCCGGTCAGCAGGCGGGCGGTTGTATCCGTTGCATGGCCGGGGTTGATCTGGCCTTTCTGTTCCGCTGCCTTGAGCAGACGTACAAAATTGTTGTGAAAAGGCTGGCCAATGGCTGCTACCGCCTGCTGTTGCAAGGTAGGGTGGCGGTGCCCGTCTGCTATGAGAATCCGGTAAGTGCCCAGCGCATCGGGGCGCAGGGTCAAGTCCAGCATCAGACGGCTGATATGGCGCAGCTCCTCCAGCGGGTTGGTCAGGGGGGTCTGTTCCATAGCCCGCAGTACGGAGCCGGTCAGGTTGGTCACAACCGCTATGAACAGCGCTTCCTTGGAGGAATAGCGGCGGTAGATTGTCTGTTTGCTCGCGCAGGCCTTGCGGGCGATCTGGTCGATGGAGGTGCCCGCATAGCCATGTTGTACAAACAGGCCTGCCGCGATTTCCAGCAGATACTGGTCAAGCTCTTCCGTAACATCGGTTGTGGGTCGCCCACAGCGCCGTTTACGCCCCTGCAGGCAAGGGTTTGCCATGTCCAGAGGACGGGTGGCAAAGGTCAGGGCCTTGCTCAGGTAACCTTTGGGTGAACAGGGGGAAGGGGGCTCAGACAACGATTATCCGCTTTGTGTTAGCTGGTGTAGGACAGGGGGAGGAATGCACATCTGTAATGTGGCCGTTTTATACGCGTGTCGTGTTTTTATTTCGAGGCCTTTCCGCGTGACGCAAGAATGTGTTGCAAGAAAAGGGGGTGTTGCGGCTGCTTTTTTCCGTCACACACAAAGCTTACGTACCATGTGAGCGCACGATCATGTCAGGAAATAGCCCCAGTGGAACAGCAGATGTTTGAAGGTGTACCCGCACCAGACCAGCCTCGCCAGACCCGTGCGTATCAGGGGCAGCCCCCCACCACCATTGCGCATACGGCAGGAGCCGCCAGCGCGGAGCAGATAGCCCTCCTTGCCCTGAACGTACAGAAGCTGGGGCGTATTTTGCGGCGCTTTTACCAGCTTGCCGTAGCCGTGGTGGCGGCCCTGTGCGTGGGGCTGTTCATTTACGCTGGTGGGGCTGTGGTCATGGTGGTGTTTGCCGCAGCCCTTGTGGCGGTGGTTTTACATGGCGCGGCGCGGCTGATCTGCCGGGTGCTGCCCGTGCGGCAGTGGGTGGCGGTGGTGCTGTTCCTTGCCGCCCTTGTGGGGGGGGCATCGTTTGTCGTGCATGTGTCCGGCCCCGAACTGGTAACCCAGCTTTCCCACCTGTACGCGGCCCTGACCCATGAGCGTGATGCCCTGCATGCCGCACTGGACCAGAACCCGGTCGGACATTCGGTGCTTAACCACATTCCCCGCTTTTTGGGTGGCAACCAGACATCCGGCCCCCTTGGGTCGGAGGGTGCTGGCGGGATGGATTTTGCAGGGTCCATGACCAACGTTCTGACCTCCACCTTCGGGTCGGCGGGTACGCTGGTGGTTATTGTGATTGCGGGGGTGTATTTTGCACTCTCCCCCCATCTGTATGCCAATGGTCTGCTGCGGCTGGTGCCCACGCGCTACCGTGGCACCGCGCGTGAGCTGATCCGCACAACCGCCCATGTGCTGTCTGCCTGGGTTGCAGGGCAGTTGCTGGATATGACCGTAGTGGGCGTGCTGACATGGGTTGGCCTGTCCCTGCTGGGTATGCCGCTGGCTTTCCCGCTCGGGCTGGTTGCGGGCGCGGCCAACTTCATTCCCTATCTGGGTACGTTTATCGGGGCTGTGCCTGCCTTGCTGATCGCCCTGTCCATCAGCCCGCGTGAAGCCCTTATGGTGGCGGGGCTGTATGCCTTTATTCAGGCGTTTGAAGGGTATGTCATGTCTCCCTTCATTCAGAAAAGGGCAGTCAGCATGCCGCCTGCGCTGACCATTCTCTCCCAGACCATATTTGGCGCCTTTCTGGGGATGTGGGGCTTTGCCTTTGCCTCGCCCATTACTGCTGTGCTGCTGGCGGTGGTCGACCACCTGACCGCTCCGCTGCCGGAGGAAGAACAGGTCTGACTGGGCGCATTTCTGGCATAAACCGGTAAAAAACAGGACAGAACAGGCACGATCTGCGTTTTTTGGGTGGTTTTCCCGCTTGTGTGCATGCACATTCCATACAACAAAAATATCCGCTTGAAGGAAGCACGGGATGTCCAGCCCAGCCGACGATTTTCAGAAATACCGGCACCTCAGCCCATTTGAACTCAAGGACCAGCTGATCCGGCTGGCCTCGGGGCGGGCGCAGCGGGCCATGCTGGATGCAGGGCGCGGCAACCCCAATTTTCTGGCAACCCTGCCGCGGCAGGGCTTTTTTCAGCTTGGTATGTTTGCCGCAGCCGATTCTGCTCTCACATTCTCCTATATGGCTGAAGGAGTGGGGGGTATGCCCCGCCGTGCGGGGATAGAAGCGCGGTTTGAGGCGTTTCTGGCGACCAACAAGGATGTGCCCGGTGTGGCTTTCCTGCGTCGTGCGCTCTCCTACGTGCGGGACCAGATGGGCCTGCCAGCGGATGGTTTCCTGCTCGAAGCCACGGCGGGTATTCTGGGGTGTGATTACCCAACCCCGCCCCGCATGCTGCGTTACGCCGAGCAGGTGGTGCGCCACTACCTGCTGCACGAAATGGCAGGCGGCACCATGCCCGAAAGTACGACAGACCTGTTTGCGCTGGAAGGGGGGACGGCGGCCATCAGCTATATTTTTGCCTCCCTGCGGGAGAACGGGCTGATCCGGCCGGGGGACAAGGCCGCCATTGGCATGCCGGTCTTTACCCCATACGTGGAAATTCCCGAACTGCGGGACTACCAGTTGCAGGAAGTGGCCATTAACGCTGCCCCCGAAGACGGATGGCAGTACCCACCCGAGGAACTGGACAAACTGCTCGATCCTTCGGTCAAGATTTTTCTGGTGGTCAATCCCAGCAACCCGCCATCGGTCCGCATGAGCGATGCGGGGCTTGCCCGCATCGCCGAAATTGTAAAAAAGCGCCCCGACCTGATTATTGTCACGGATGATGTGTACGGCACTTTTGCCGATGATTTCCGGTCCATTTACGCCATTTGCCCGTATAATACGGTGCTGGTCTATTCCTTCTCCAAGTATTTTGGTTCTACCGGCTGGCGGCTTGGTGTTGTGGCCATGCACCAGAACAACGTGCTGGACCACGCGCTGGCAGCCCTGCCCGAAGCCGAAAAGCAGGAACTGGACAAGCGTTACGCCTCGCTCACCCCGGATGTGCGTGGGCTGAAGTTTATTGATCGTCTGGTAGCCGACAGCCGCACCGTAGCACTTAACCACACGGCGGGCCTGTCTACTCCCCAGCAGGTGCAGATGGTGCTGTTTGCCCTGTTTGCCCTGATGGATGGACGGGATGCATATAAAAACGCGCTCAAACGCCTGCTACACCGGCGCGAACTGGCCCTGTACCGCGATCTGGGCGTCAAAGCGCCGGATGATGATGGCAGCACCCATTATTACACGCTGATTGATCTGGCCAATGTGGTCACGCAGCTTTACGGCCGCCGCTTTGCCCGCTGGTTGATGACCAAGGTGGACTACCAGACCATTCTGTTCCGCATTGCGGAGGAAACAGGCGTTGTGCTGCTGCCCGGCGATGGGTTTGCCGTCAAGCGCCCTTCGGCCCGGGCTTCGCTCGCTAATCTGAACGAGTACCAGTACGCAGCCATAGGCACGGCTCTGCGGCGTATGGCGGATGAATATTATGCCCGCTACTGCGCGGAAAAAGGGGTTAAGGCCGCGCCTGCGGCACACCCCGCGCGCTAGGGCGGGGCAAGAGCCGGGGCAGGGTGTAACCCTGCTCCGGCCCGCATGGTGCTCCCCTCTTCATTGCCTGTGTGGCGCTGGTTATCCGGGGGAGCAGTTCCTGCGGGCGTCAGTCGTTTTTGCCAAAAACCGGGCGGGTGGTTTCAAACAGGAACCATGTGCGGCGTTCTGTTTCATCAATCCAGTTTTCCAGCAGGCTGGCCGTGGCTACGTCGTGTGCATCATCACATATTTCATGCACCGCGCGCAGGCGCTTGGTCAGGGTCAGGTTGTCTTCCCGCAGTTCGGCCAGCATGTCTTCGGGGGTGACGTACAGGGCGTCGTTGTCCAGAATGGCAGTTTTGCGGCTGATTTCGCCAATGGAGTGCAGCGTGGTACCGCCAATTTTGCGTGCCCGCTCAGCCAGTGGGTCGGTCATGGCAAAAATCTGCTGGCTCTGTTCGTCCAGCAGCAGGTGGTAATCGCGGAAATGGCGGCCACTCATATGCCAGTGAAAGTTCTTGGTTTTGATGTACAGGGCGAATACATCGGCCAGAACCTCGGCCAGACCAGCAGCCACAGCCTTGACCTTTTCAGCCTTCAGGTCTGTGGGCGTGCCAAGATATTCCTTGATGTGGCGTTCCGAAGCATTGGTTTTGGTCATGGGAATCCAGCCTTTCCAATAAATGTCAGTCTGCGGTGTGGGGTGTTCCCCTACCACTGCATTCAACGTGGAAAGTGGATGAGGAGATACAACCCCGTGCGGGTAAAGACTCCAGACCTCACACGAACGTGACAAAGCGGAGCGCAGGTCTTGCCAGCCGCGCAGCCTGCCGTAACCTGTGCGCGGGCGTTATGCCTCGCTTTTAAGCGGGCGGCTAAGAAGGCTATGCGTGGCCTGTGGCAGGGTGATCCGCCCTTCCATAAAGGCGGTAATGCAATCGGTTATGGGGGTTTCCACCCCATGGGTGCGGGCAAGGCTTTGCAGGGCAGCAGCCGTTGTGACCCCTTCGGCTACGCCGGGCAGGCTGTTCAGGGCGGTTTGCGTACTCATGCCCTGACCCAGAGCAAGCCCCATCTGATAATTGCGCGAGGAGGCACCCGTGCAGGTCAGCAGTAGATCCCCCAGTCCTGCAAGGCCCGCCAGTGTTACGGCCTGCCCGCCAAGGGCTGTAGCCAGCCGGGTTATTTCGGCCAGTCCACGGGTAATAAGGGCTGCGCGTGCGTTCTCGCCCAGACCTGCGCCAATGGTCACGCCCGAGGCTACGGCAATCACGTTTTTGGCCGCTGCCCCAAGCTGGACCCCCACGCAGTCCGTGCTGGCGTAAAGGCGGAACAGGGGGGTGGAGAGCAGGGCGCTCAGGGTTTGTGCGCGTGTGGCATCGGGGGCGGCCAGTACGGCCGCAGCAGGCAGGCCTGCTGCAATCTCGCGCGCAAAATTGGGGCCGCACAGCACGGCACCGGGCACATCTGCGCGCTCACGCGCCAGAATATCCAGCGGAAAAGCCAGTGTCTGGCGTTCTATGCCCTTGCAGCACAAAATGGCTGCAACACCAGCGGGTAACAGAGGCAGGGCAGAGGCCAGATACTGTGTGGGCACGGCCACCAGCGTACAGCGTGGCGTAACCTGCGGTAATGTGGAGCAGGGGTGGATGGCAGGGGGGAGCGGGTAGTCCGGCAGGCGTGGCATGGCCCCATTGGGCAGGGTTTGTGCGTTGCGTGCCCATAGGTACACCTGCGCTCCGGTGCGTGCGGCATGCAGGGCCAGTGCAGTGCCCCATGCACCACCGCCAAGTACAAAAACAGGATCGCTCATAGCTGCATCGGTGCCAGAAGCCGGAGGAGTGTGCAAGCACGGCAGAAGAGCAGGGATAAGCCCGGCTGGCGTGTATTCAGGCAGAGGCCACCATGGCCACGCTCTGCTGGCGGGCGGTGTGGGCAGTCAGTTCCGCCTGCTGCATGTGCCTTATCTTGGCTTCGCGAAGCAGGCACACAACGCCTTTAACACAGTTGCCACACTGGGCCTTGCACCCGCGTGCGGCATAAATCTCGCGCGGGTGGTTTGCACCATCGGCCACGGCGGCTTCGACGTCTTTATGAGTCAGCAGGTTGCAGGAGCAGACAACCATTACTTCACACCTCATGGTTACGAGTCTGATCCTACTGAACCATAAATGATAATCAATCGCAATACTTTCCGTGCGCAGGGGAGCATTTGCCCAGAAAAGTGACCGCAGGGTGGGGGGATGCTCCTGCCGTACCGCCACGGAAGAAGGGTTAGTGCGGGAGAGGGAAGACCCGGTCATACGCCATGTTGAAGATAAAGGCGTAAACCAGATAAAACAGGGCAAGCGAAAGCGAGAGCGAGACTGTCTGCATCAGGGGAGCTTGGGTGTACAGCGCAATTCCCGGCACAAGGGCCACCTGCAACCCGGCCTCGAACAGTATGGTATGTACCAGCCGCCCGCGCATGGTTTTGCGCGTGGTGCGGTAAAGATGGGTCATAACCCGGTCAAAAATCAGGTTGTACAGGTAGTTCCACACCATGGCGGTTATGGCGCTGCCAAGGCCAATAACGCCCATGGCAGATTCGTGCAGGCCAAACAGAGTCATGCCAGCCGGAATGGTAAGGGCCAGTGCAATAAGCTCGAACAGCAGAACATGACGCAGCCGGTCCATGCCTGAACGCATGGGAACCATAGGGAGTGCGGGTAGCCCTGCCGTGCTCAGGGCCGGGGGCTGGCTGGGAGAGTGAGTTGACATGGCGGCAGTCTATCGAGCCTGATGGGAAGGGAAAGATGGAACCCATCGGAAAAACAGATGGAGGAACGTTTCTCTCGAACAGTTTGAGGCCTTTGTGTCCGACCATGTTCTGGCGGCGTCTCCTGCCCGCCCGATATTGTTGTGCTGGAGCAGCAGGTTGATGCAGGCAACCGTCTGGCATCTCTTGCCGTGGTCTGGCACGCCAAGGGGGCGCTGCCCGGTGGCTGCTGCAACGATTTTTTTAAAATTGAAGACAGGGTTTAAGCGTCGGATTCTGGATTTGTGGAGCCGGTTTTCAGGTGTGTCGGGTTCTTGATATCAGGCGTGCAATTTTTGTGTTGAAAAGGCAACAGTAACGGCTATGATACGAAAATCCTGAAGGAAAACGAGAGAAAAACAGGTCTGCATGTCCCTTCTTAGCCCCCGCAAATCATGGCTTGGCCTGCTTCTTGGCAGTGCGGCCTTTTTTTCAGCAGCCACCGTTCAGGCCGCCGAACCCGTCCTGCAAACCGAGCAGAGCGATGTGGTCACCCTCAAACCTTACAGCCCCCACACCATTTTGGTGGAAGACGCGGTTTACAGCCATAACAAGGATGGCCGTGTAGATGTGGTGGATGCCGATCGTGGCGTATTGCTGGGCATGGTGCAGGCTGCCTACAACCCGAACATGGTGCTCAGCCCCGATGCCAGCCATTTTTATGTGGGCGAAACCACATGGGAGCGTGGCAACCGTGGGGCACGCAATGACCTTCTGGCCGAATACGATTCCCAGACGCTCAAGCTGACTGCGGATGAAAAACTGCCTTCCCGCGCGCTGGTTACACCCAAGCGTAACGACATGGCTATCAGTGCCGATGGCGCGCGGGTCTATGTTTACCAGATGAGCCCCGCCAACGCGGTGCAGGTGGTGGATACAAAGGAACACAAGGTTACCCATACGGTGGAAATTCCCGGTTGCGCCCTTGCGTATGCATGGGGCAATGCCGGTTTTTCCTCCCTGTGTGGCGATGGTACTCTGAGCAATGTCAGCATCGAGGCAGATGGCAAGGCCAGTGTGACCCATAGCGCCGCGTTCTTTGCACCTGACAAAGACGGGATTTTTGAACAAAGCCCCAGCGTAGCCAAAGACGGTTCTACATATTTCATCAGCTATAGCGGCAAGGTTTACCCAACCACCCTGTCCGCCAGTAGCGTTGTGCAGCCAGCATGGTCCTTGCAGGAAGGGGCCGGTCTCAAACCGGCATCCGATGCTACCGCACCGTTTGAGGTCACCTGGCGTCCTGGCGGGTGGCAGATGTCGGCCCTGCACAAGAACACGCATGAACTGTACGTGCTCATGCACCGTGGTACGTTCTGGACCCACAAGGATGCGGGGACGGAAGTCTGGGTGTACAATACGGATACGCACAAGCGCATCCGTCGTATGCCGCTCAAGGTGGCCAGCACCATGGTCGGTGTCACGCAGGATGCAAGTCCGCTGATGTTTACTACGGATGAAAATGGCGACTTCTTTATTTCCGATGCCCGCACCGGCAAACTGCTGCGGACCATGAAGGGGCTTGGTACGTCTTTGATTTTCACGGTTGCGCCGGGTGAAGGATGAACCTGCAGGCTTCGCCTTTTCCAGCACCCGCATGGTGCGCTGAGTCAGGGCAGCTTGTGGCGGCTTTGTGTGCAGGGGGGATTGGCGCTCTGTTTATGGTAGCCGGTATTGCCAAACTGCGGGCGCATGACACGTTTTTGGGCACACTTGCCGCCTACCGTCTGTTGCCCGCATGGTCGTACGAAAGTGCGGCCCGGGCACTGGCTGTGGCTGAAATCGGAGTGTCTGTCCTGCTGTTTTCCGGTATTGGGGCAGGTGTTGGCAGCATTGCTGCGGCGGCGCTGCTGGTCGTGTTTGCCAGCGCCATGGGTGTGAACGTGCTGCGCGGCCGCACGGACCTGTCGTGCGGGTGCACTCCGGGGGTGGCTGGTCAGAAGCTCTCCCTGGCGGTTGTGCTGCGCACTCTGGCCTGTGCCGCGCTGGCTCTTGTGCCATGCGCGGGTCTTGCCTTCGGGTATGGGGTTGCTCCCGTGCTGTGGGGGCAGGGGGTTGTGGGGGGCGTGTGCCTGTATCTGCTGTGGCAGGCCATGCAGGTCCTGCCTCCGGTGCAGGTGCCCGGTTCGGGCGTGCAGGAGCACGGGGCATGATTGTGCTGTTGTGTATCTGGCAGTCCGTTCTGGTATTGCTTGTGCTTGTACTGGCCATTGTGCTGGTCGCACTGGCCCGCCAGATTGGTGTGCTGCACGAGCGGCTGGCCCCACTGGGTCATCAGGAGGTCAAGCCCGGTCTGGACGTGGGGCAGGTGGTTCCGCGTCTGATCCTGCATACGCTGGACGGCAAGCCCTTTACTGTGGGGGATGTGCTGCCCGCAGGCCGCAGGCAGCTTTTGCTGTTTGTGGCGGCGGAGTGCCCTGTGTGCAAGCGTGTCTCTCCCATTGCGCGCCAGATTGCTGCCGAACGGGGGCTGGACCTTGTGTTTGTAGGGGACGGCCCCGAACCTGAACTTAAAGCCATGCAACTGGCCCGGCCAGAAATGCAGGGTGTTCCACTTATAACCGGGGTTGAACTGGCTCTGGTTCTTCAAATCAACCGTATGCCAGCGGTGGTAATGCTAGATGAACGCGGCACCATACTGGCCAAAGACCTAGTCAATACGCGGCGGCAGATTGAAGGGGTGTTGGATGGCGTGGCCCCCACACACTCCGCAGCGCCAGCCGATACAGGAGCGAATGCGCATGTTGCCTTCTGAACA
Organism: Acetobacter fabarum; assembly: GCF_029069195.1. Classification (GTDB taxonomy): domain Bacteria; phylum Pseudomonadota; class Alphaproteobacteria; order Acetobacterales; family Acetobacteraceae; genus Acetobacter; species Acetobacter fabarum_A. The sequence continues at coordinate 60,235 of NZ_JARDYK010000011.1, read as the reverse complement.
CACTCAAAAAACGGAACAGGATGTCTCCCTGTTCGACCGCATGACCGAATCCATGCTGCGCCGCTTTGCGGGGCGTACGTCCCGCCGTGGTGTGGTGGCCCGTCTGGGCGGGCTTGCGGCTGCTGTGCCACTGTTCCCGCTGCTGCCGGTCAGCCGCGCTTCGGCGGCAACGCCTGTTGCGGGCAAGATTGCCTCCAAGGCTCCGACCCCTTTTGGTTCCAAGGCGCAGGTCAAGGATGCCAATGCGTGCGATTACTGGCGTTATTGCGCCATTGACGGCAATCTGTGCACGTCCTGTGGCGGTGGGGTCCATAGCTGCCCGCCCGGTACGGCTCCGTCCCCCACATCGTGGATCGGGAGCTGCTACAACCCGCAGGATGGCAATTCCTACATGATTGCCTACCGCGACTGCTGTGGTCAGGATTCGTGTAACGAAGTCACCTGCCTTGGCACGGACGGGGACCAGCCCTCCTACCGCCCCATGGCCAATAACGACATCATTTGGTGCTTTGGCACGGGTACATCGGAAATGTACAACTGCTCCACCGCCGCTGTGGTCGGGAAAGCTTCCTGAGCATGCGCATGGCGTTGTTGCGTTGTGTTCTGCCTGCCTGCGTTACGGTGCTGGCCCTTGTGGCCGGTGCCGTGCGCGCCCATGCGGCGCCAGACGCCGTGCCGGGTGCAACGGCCCTGAGCCATACGCAGTCTGTGTATGTTTCGCATTGTGGTGGATGCCATGGGATTGAGGGCATATCTGGCCCGACCTTTGTGCCCATGCTGCGCAATACCGTAGGCAGTTTTGCCTGCACGGAGGAGGGGCGGTCTTATCTGGTGCGTGTGCCAGGTGTGTCCATGTCCCTGATCCGCGATGACCAGACGCTGGCGGATGTGATGAACTTTGTGCTGATTACACTGGGTGGGGCCAGCACACCGCCCAGCTTCAGGCCCTACACGGCGGCGGAAGTGCACACATGGCGTGCGCATCCGCTCTCGGGGCCGGACTTCATGAGCCTGCGGGCGCATGTGCTTGAGCGTTCGCTTGCAGCCTGCGCGCGCGCACCCGCCAAGGGGTAAGAACCGCTAGCTCCCTGTAGCGGTGTGGCGACAGGGAGCAGACCCGGGCGGGTGGCGGCATGGCGGATGACATCAAAACTTAAAGTGACTTATGCTCACTTCTTATTCAGCCTGCATCCGGTGCAAACTGTTACCCCGACCCGCCGGGCCGGGTTTTACTGAATGATTTGGTTCTGATCTGTGGAGCAAAAAAAGTATGTTTCTTCGCCGCCCTTTGCCCGTTGGGATGTGGCTGACCATGCAACTGGCAGCGCTGCCCGCTCTGGCGCAGGAAAAAATAATTCCCGGTGATTCCGCCCGCCCTCTGGTGGTGGAGGAAACCCCTGCGGAAAAAGCACAGGCGGACAAGGAAGAGGTTAATCTTAAAACCTCCAAGAACCATACATGGTTTGATGATCTGGAAGGTCATCTTGTGGTCGAAGCTGGTGTAAACGGCAACCCGTGGACACATACAGGCCGTAACTGGGCACAGTCCTACGTGGACCGCGCCAACACGGCCACACTGAACCAGATTACGGGCACACTCTCCCACCCCACGACCGATATAGGCGGGGGCTATGGCATCGGGTTTGTGTTCGAGGTGCTGTACGGTTCGGACGCCCGTTTTAACCCGACCATTGGCATGGGCGATGGCAATCTGACGGGCATATACCAGTGGGCGCCCACACAGGCCCATATTGATGCGCATCTCCCCTGGCTGAGCAAGGGCGGCATAGACCTGCAGATTGGCCAGCAATACGGCATTCAGGGCTTTGAGGGCACGGATGCGCTGGGCCGCCCTTTTTATTCCTACAACTATTCATCCGATTACATCGTGCCGTTTGAAACCGTGGGCGTGCTGGCCACATGGCATATAACCGACACGGTTGCCTGGGTTATGGGGGTTAATGCGGGGAACTCCACCACATTTGGTGGCGCCAAAAACAACAAGCGGCCCAAGGGGTATTTTGGCGTGCAGCTAACCGGCCTTGCCGGTGGCAATCTTGACGTGGCGGCCATTGCCTACCTTGGTCCGCAGCAGAACGTGCATGCCATTGGCAATCTGGCTAACCAGAAAATGGAATATATCGGCGATTTTCTGGCCACGTACAAACTGAACGACACCACCTCCATCACGCTCAATGGCACCTATTATCACGACGACTATTCGCGGGATGACGTGTATGGTGTGACCACCTATTTTGCGCATGATTTTTTCCCCTCCCTGACCTTTAACGCGCGTGGTGAAATCTTCCGTGACAATAACGGCCAGCTTGTGGGTACGAATACGTCCCCAATGTCCTATGTGAACGAGCTGCGTGGGCGGTCTTACCCCTATGATCAGGCGCCCGGCACCACGTATGGGGAACTGACCGTGGGTGTGACCTACCGGCCGGAGTTCCTCAAACTGCCGCGCGGCAGCTTTTCCCTCCGCCCCGAAGTACGGCTGGACAAGTCGCTCAATGGCACACATCCGTTCAACCGTGTTTCTCCCACAAGTGATCCAAACATCAATTTTGCCAATAACGGCACCAACAACATGTTCTGGTTCAGTTGCGATGCCATCTGGTCTTACTGATACGCCCGTACCGGGCGGGAAGGGGCTGGCATGACACAGGGTGGCCTGCAAACTCTTGTCCTTACAAACGCCCTGCTGAGCCTGCTGCTGTGTGCCGCGTTTTTTGTGGCGTATCGTATGGTGCTCAGGCTGCGCAGGCTTTTTCAGGAAATCGCACCCGTGGGTGCCCTGACAAATGCCCGCGGCCCCCAACCGGGGGATATGGGCCCCGCAGGCCCATTTGCAACGCTGGATGGACAGACCATGGCGCTGGCCGGTGGTTCCATGCCCCGCCTGCTGCTGTTTGTGTCGGCCACCTGCCCGATCTCGCGCAAGGTCATACCGATTGCGCGCAGCTTTTGTGCCAAGGAGCAGTTGGAACTGGTACTGGCGGGGGATGATAACCCGGTCGCACAGGCTCTTTTTGCTCAGCAGACCGCCACACCACCCGCCCTGTTTATAAACGACCCCGCGCTGGGCCGCGCGCTGGAAGTAGATAAACTGCCAGCAGCCTTCCTGCTCGACCAGCAGGGGGTGCTGATCGCACGCGGGCTTGTGAACAACCGTGAACATCTTGAAAGCCTGCTCAATGCGTGGGAGAGCGGGTTTGACACGGTGCAGGCTTATATAGCCCATAACCGCAAGGCTGCCCGCACCAACGCGTAGGAGGGGGCTGGCTCACAGCTGTTTTGTGCGGTGTGTCAGCTTACCATGCGTACCTGGCCTGCCTGCTCCTGACTTGTAGAACCTTCATGCACATGGAAGTGTTAAGGTTAACCCGTGCGGAGGACTGCGCGGGGTCCATCCATACTCAAGGAGAACGCAGGCGTGAGCATTCCTGAACTAACCCTGAACGATGGCCGGAGCTTTCCACTTATAGCTTTTGGTACATACAAACTAAACGGTGCGGCGGGCGTGCAAAGCATGCTCGGTGCGCTGGATGTTGGTTATCGGGCGCTGGACAGCGCGTTTAATTACGAAAACGAAGGGGCCGTGGGCGAGGCCGTGCGCAAAAGCGGACGTGGGCGCGAGACGTTGAGCATTGCTTCCAAACTCCCCGGTCGCCACCAGAAATATGATGAAGCGCTCGCCTGTATTGAGGAATCCCTCTACCGCGCCGGGCTGGATTATTACGATCTGTACTTCATCCACTGGCCCAACCCCAAGCGGGGTCTGTATGTAGAGGCATGGCAGGCGTTGATTGAGGCGCAAAAGCGCGGTTATGTGCGGTCTATTGCCGTGTGTAACTTTCTGGTCGAACATCTGGACAGACTTAAAGCCGATACCGGCGTGCTGCCCACCATCAACCAGATCGAGCTTTCGCCCTACTTCCCGCAGGACGACATGCGGGCCTACCACCAGAAGCATGGTATTGTTACCGAAGGCTGGAGCCCGATTGGCCGGGGCGGTAAAATCCTGTCTGATGAGCTGATAGCAGGCATAGCCAGACGGCTAGGCAGAACACCGGCTCAGGTTGTGCTGCGCTGGCATGTGCAGGTTGGTTCCGTGCCCATTCCCAAGGCGTCACACCGTGAGCGGCAGATCGAGAACATGTCCGTGTTCGACTTTGAACTGACTGATCAGGACATGAAGGACATTGCAACTCTGGCCCGCCCCGATGGGCGCTCCTTCGGGCAGGACCCTGCGACATACGAGGAATTTTAAGGGCTACCGGGGCGGCAATGGCCTCATTGCCGCCCTTTCCGGGCAGATTACAAAGTATGTCGCATACGATCAGAACTGGAAGCGGATATGGGCTTTGGCGCCGCTATCCACGGAGTGGTTGCCATACTGGCCGATATAGGAAAGACCCACATCGATCCGGTCTGTCAGGCGTGCGGTCAGCCCCGTATCCAGTACGGCGGCATTGGTGGACAGGCCAACCCCGGCAATGTCCATTCCAGCGCCGCCCATGCTGGCGAAGTTCTGGTGCTGGGTTGGTACCGTCAGCCCGAAGGCGTGGCGGTAGGCCAGCATTCCGTGGGGAACCAGCAACAGCTTTCCAGCCCGCACGGCTGAAGAAACACGCAGCCCGAACGTGGAGAACGTCACCCCGGTATCCGTGGTTTTTCCGTTCACTGCCCCGGCACTGCCATGTTCATGATAGTTGTTGGTATGGAGATTTACATAGGCGACATTGCCAAAAGGCTCGACAATGCTTTTGCCAGCATGCAGCCTGTAGCTGAGTTCGCCAAAACCCTGCGCCGTGCCGCCCAGATAGTTGCTGCTCAGACGCTGGCCCAGCCCCGGAACTGCCGTTGTCCGGCTTGCGCTGAGCATGTCCCACGTATAGGTCGCCCCCAGCCGCAGGTTGAGATGCCCCCAGTGCGTACCCGCATAGCCACCCACCGAGACATTGTTACTATGCCCCGATGAGGCACGCCCGCCCCCGATATCAAACATGGAGCGGCCATAGCTGACCAGACCACCCACGCGCCATGTTTGCATAACCGGCGCATCCGCCCCCATGACAAAACCCGCAGTCGAATGCTGCATGGTCGCGGCATTGCCATCGCCTGTATTGTGGCCAAGGCTGCCATAGGCTTCGCCCCACAGCATGGCCCTGTCCGTATGGCACCCGTCATCACGCTGGGTGCGCAGGTCTGCCGTACGGATTGTGCCGTCGGCCGAAGCCTTGTCGCACCCGGCATTATCAAGCCGGTCCAGCGCGGCCTGCCTGACAAAAAAACTGTCCTGAATCAGCGCCGTGCGGGCTGAAGCATGAACCTCGCCCGACAGGGCGTTGAACGCCGCGCGCGCACCCCGCAGGCCCAACTGCGAAACAGCACCCACCACGGGGGTATCCGCTGGCAGGCTGTCCAGCGCCCAGCCTATAGCCTTTTCATTGCGGCTATTCCCGACAGAGGCGAAGGTGACAGTGTTACGGGTCTGCATGATATCCACACTCTCTGTTCCATAAACCAGGGAGGGTGTCAGGAATGTGTACGTATTGCCCAGATTGGTGGTCAATCCGTCATAGCGACCGGATACGCCCTTCGCTGACGAAACAATCTGGTAGGCCTGATCATATTGCAGTGTCGGCGCGCCAGCCACATTCAGGCGCACTGTTCCCCCAGAAAGAGTGACCGCTCCCATGACCTTCACCAGATCACTACCCATCTGCTGGTACGACTGGCCATTCATGGACAGGCTTGCACCTGTGGGTGTTCCGGTGGTGTCAATGGCAAGGGTCGATCCGGCGGTCATGACCAGATTGCCATTGACAGTCATGCTTCCGGTCTGACCACTACCCGCCGGTGCAAGAATACCTCCTGCGGCAATCTGCGTGTTTCCGACCGTACCCGTACCGGCAAGTGTGCTGCCGTTACTGACGTTAACAGCTGAACTGGCCAGGGAACCACCGACATCCAGTGTGCCCCCCCTAATATCGGTCGTTCCGGTAAAGGCGCTGTCATCCCCCTCTATTCCGACCACACCCGTTCCAGATTTTGTAAAAGAACCATTCCCTGAAAGGGGGTTTTCCAGAACGCCAGATGTATCCTGTGCGACCTCCAGTGCGGCTCCATCCACGATCCTGCCCGAACCAAAGCTGGAAGTCGTTCCAACCAGACTGCCCCCCGTAATGACCGTGCCCCCGGTATAGGTGTTCACACCCGCCAGTGTTGTCTGCCCGGCACCCGCCTGCGTCACCCGACCAGTGCCATCAATAACCTGACCGAGCGTGACCATATCGCTCCGGTTGACTGCCAGATTGCCGTTGTCATGAATCGCCGCCGATGCCTGGGCACCACCTGCCGTACCGCCATTGCCCAATTGCAGCGTGCCGCCCTCGATAACGGTCGCCCCCCGGTAGGTCTGGTCTTTTGTCACAACAAGCGTGCCAGCATTGGTCTTTACCAAAGACGTGCCACCCTGCACATTCTGGTCATTGATAACCGTATCCAGACGCGCCGTAATGGCAGCACCCGCAGAGGTTCCATCTCCCACATTGACTGTTGTCCGTGCGGTGGTCGCATACAGGTCATCTCCCGTTATGACATAGGTTCGGCCATCATTATTGATAAACTGCATGCTGTTGATCATGACAGGCGCCGCACTGCCGCCCGCATTTCTGTCCAGAACCGTTACCGTTCCGGCGGAGCCTTCAAAAATGGCATAGCCACCTGTATACCATGGCGCATTATGGTTGCCGCTCGCATTGGTCCAGTTATTGTCACCCATGCCGTTCATGGCAGTCCAGACGCCATTGCCACCATCGACCACATTGTTATCCGGTGATCCGCCAGAACTTACGCCAGCGCCGTTAGCGCTACCGTCCCAGAAGGTCAGGCTGCCATCATTGACCACCAGATTGACCTGATGGGCGATGGAGGTCTGCACACCAAGTGTCATACCCTGTGTGGCCTCGATCGTGCCGAGTGTTTCATTCATGGCCCCAGACAGAGAGCCATCATATGTATAGAGACGGTAAACACCCGCCGCCAGATTGCCGCTCTGCGCGTCTGGCCCGGCTGAATCGGCAGCGACATTCAGCAGGCCTCCCAGTGTCAGGTTCCCGCCAACATGAACAAGGTCGTTATAATGACCTCCAGACGTGCTGGCTGCGCCAATCTGGAAGTTCTGGATCGACCCGTTTTCGAGTGTCAGGTCTCTGGCGATTGTGAGGGTGCCAATACCGGTCACGCCATCACCAGCGGAGAGGGTCGCGCCAGAAGCAATCGTTGCGCTACCGCCTATTGTTCCTGTTCCGCTGAGTGTGGCACCGGATGCAACAGTCGTATCACCTGTTCCAGTGGAACCATCGACCTGCAAGGTACCGGCATTAACATCCGTCGTACCCGTATAGGTGTTCTGACCGGACAGAAGCAGTGTGCCAGAACCTGCCTTTGTCAGACTGGCGCTCTCACCTGAAAGAACGCCGGACAGGGTCGTGTTCAGGCCGTTCGTATCAACTGTTGAGTTCGAGCCATTCAGTAATGTGATATTGACCGCACTCGTCAGGTCGGATCCTGTATTCTTCAGTGTGCCGCCTTGTAAAACGAATTCGTAATTGCCAGCGCTTCCCTCATTATCAACAATACCATTTGTGCCACCTACAGCCAGCGTGCCCCCCTGAGCAATGCTCAGGGTACCAGTGCTGCCAGAGGCAACTGTGCTGCCATCTCCGAAAGAGACAGGACCAACGGAACTGATCGTGCCGCCATCTTGGATAGACACAGTCCCGGACCCATCTGCGTTTACGTACAGGCCATAAGAGCCAATGTTTAATTGTGAGCCAGCGCCCGTTACATCAAGGTGGCCACTTCCTGTGGCCTGATTGCCCAGAGCAACAAGGTTCGCAGTCACTGAACTTCCGTTCCGGACCGAGATGACACCAGTGCCATGCTCCCCGGCGACAACAACACTTTCTGTGATACTGGAGTTGTCGACCGTCACGGTGCCGGAACTTCCGGGACCAAAACCTGCCGTTAAAGTCCCTCCTGCCGAATGAATGGTGCTTCCATTCCGCAAGGTCATGTTTGCGGTGGAACCACTGTCAAAGCCAGTCGCAATAACACCTGTCCAGTTTGCTCCCGTGTTGTCTGGAACGGTGATGTCAGCATGATCAAGAACGACTGTTCCGTCATTTTTGATGTTGTTTGTGTTATCCAGGGAACCGCCACCGGAAACAGTCAACATGGCTCCTGAGGAAACACCCGTTGATCCGGTGTAGGTATTACCCCCGCTGAGTGTTTCCGAACCACCTGAAACCAGCAGACCACCACTGCCAGAAATTGTGCCAGAAAATGTATTGCCGAATGTGCTGTTTCCATCTGTAATGGTAACATCTGGACTATAAATATTTGGAGTGCTGCCAGTTACAATATTCCCGGTTCCATCCAGAGACTGAATGGATACAGAACTCTGTGTGCTCCCAGAAATATCCAGTGTCGCGTTGTCATGCACCCCGGCGGAGGAGGCAATGGAACCACTGCCAATCAGGGCAAGGGTGCCGTTACTGATGGTCGTGGCGCCTGTGTAGGTATTGACGCCCGACACGCTCTGCATGACTGCGCCATTCATGAGAATGGACACAGGCCCGGAGGCATTATCTGCGATAATAGCTGAGGAACTGGCCGTGCCGGAAGGCGAAAACGTAACAGTGTTCGGGTCTGCGCTCTGTGCATAGGCGGGAGAGAAAGCCTGAGCCGCTGCTCCGCATAAAAGAGTTGCCAGAAACCCAATCTTTGCCACACCACAATAGGATGCAACCGGGTGTTTCCGGTTCCGCAAAACATCAACCATTTCCGTTTTTCCCTGCATTCGCGCGCTTGCATGAAAAATTGGTTCCGCTCGGGAATGACCTGTTTTTCTACAAGGCTTTGGAAATCAATAAATTATGAAAGGAAGTATTTTCTTCCATCCCATGCGGGATCTACCGCGTGCACCGCGTGAGAGCGGTTAGCCATCATCAGCCCGACCAACATCGAACCCGCCACATAGTGCCCCCGTTTCCGGCTGTATCCGCTTTGAGGTGGTCCGGTTCTTTGCCGGTGGAAGGTAAGAGACTCCAGAACAATTTGGCTTCCCGCCAGAAGCCCGAAGTCAAATGACCCATTATTCTCCCACTCCTTCATCCTGATGAAGTTCCGTGGAGTGCTGCATTACATGGACGACCGTCAGACCTAAGCCCCCATATGGGAGGGGATTAATAAAAATTTATAATGACAAGCTATTCGATATTGACAGCAATTTTATGAGATGGCCCCTCCCATATGGGAGGCTGTCCGCCGCATGGCTTCATGCTAGTGAACTGTCTGTAATAATAAATCGTCCGTATTGGTGAGGTGAGTCTGCCATCAACTACCACAAGGACCTGTCGCTTTATATTTGGCAGGGAAAGTAATTAAATCATGTTATACAAGATAAATGCTCTCATAGAAGGAATTTATTACTGCGCCACAGACGAACATATGTGGCCGGAGGTTTTAAAGGAATTCGCCAGGATCATGGATGTTGCGTCAACCGCTATTGTTCCCCTTGATCCTGAAGCAGAGGAATTATCATTCAGTTCACTTAAAAAATCTGAGCATGATGAAGTATTCAATGACTATTTTCATATAGAATCACCTTATTTCAAGTTAAGCCCATATAATAAATTCTATGAAGGTCAGATGAAACTGATTGGTGATTTTTCCGATATAGATTTTCTGAGCGATAACGAAATCGCGCATGACGCCTATTATCAGGAGTTCTTGAAAAAATACGATTGGGGGCGCACCAGCGCATTTATTCATAAAGACCCTGTTCTGGTTAATGTCAAAATAACCACACAACGATATTATGGAAGTCGGAACGAAACGCCACAGGAACGCGAAATTCGTACGATTATTTCCAGACATATCTGCCGATCACTGGCATTTTCTGTTGGAAATAGAAAATGCCATCTTATGCAGGACGGTTTTTCAGGGTTATGCCATAATATGACCTGCGCTGCGGCGTTACTTGGCAGCGATGCTACTGTTCTCATGATGAATGACAAGTGCAAAGTCCTGATTGGTGAGGCATTTGCATATAAAGACGGAAAGCTTTCTTTGACAAATCGTGAAAACAAACAGCAGATGACTTCACTTATCGATTATGTTCTGTCTGGAGACAGCAATATGCAGATAGACAGAACTGTTTCTGTCAACTGCATAACAAATAAAAAAATTATTGTAAAAATAATAAAGCTTCCAAAAGTGGATACAAAATCTTCCGCACTGAACCGGAAGTCTGCCGTTCTCCTTCTGGCGTGCAGGCCGGGAGAGGCGGGATTCGATGTCTATCAGGCACTGCTTCATTGTAATCTTACAAGGTCGGAGGCACGCTTTGCCGGATATGTCGGCACGGGAACCCCGCCCAAGGCGGCGGCGGAATTAACCGGAATATCGGAGCAATATGCAAGAACCAAGCTCAAGGAGATATTCCGTAAACTTAATGTCAACAGTCAGAGCCAGCTTGCAACTTATGTCGGGACGCTCTCCGCTATCGGATCAACCCAGAAAACACAGGCCCCGCCGATGTGCGATGGCTAGGTTCTGTACAAAACAGCCATTGCATCCTTGGTGGATGTAACCTGGCCAAAGGGTTTTTAAAATTCTGCGGGGCAGGTCCGGGCTTTAATGTCTGAACGCTCCGCAGAATTGTTTGTGTCTTTTTTGTATAATCCTTATTTTTCAGGATATTTTTGCAAGGAACGGGTTATTCGGCCTGTCTGGCATCATGCACTGCCTGTTCCATGTCATGGGGTGTGGCCGTGGTAAAATGGGTCATGACAAAACTGGCAATGTCGGCCAGGTCCCGCTCGCTCAGGCCGCCACCGGCAAAATGCGGCATGATCTGCACGCCCGTTGTTGTTTGCATGCCGCTGCCCTGTACCAGCAGTTGCACAAGGTTACGCCCGTTATCCGCCCCAAGTGAGCGCGCTCCTGCAATGGTGCCAAAGCTGGACTGGCGGCCTGTGCCATCGGGCATGTGGCACCCTGCGCAGGCAGACGCATACAGGCGCGCACCGCGTGTGGTCTGGGGCAATGTGGCGTCACCTGCTGCGGGTGTTCGGGGGACCACCGTATCTTCTGCCGTGCGCAGGGGGGCGATGCTGCGCAGATACACGACCATGGCACGGATGTCGGGTGTGCTCAGGTAGCGCAGGCTGTGGCCAATAACATCGGCCATATCTCCCGCCGCTGTACCATGGCCATCGGCATGGCCGGTGGAAAGATACTGGGCAAGGGCTTCATCACTCCATGCGCCAAGCCCGCTCTGTTTGTCCGATGTCAGGTTATACGCACGCCAGCCATTGACCACATTGCCGCCCAGTGCGCGGCGCTTATCAAGCCCAAAGGTTATTGTGCGCGGGGAGTGGCAGTCCGCACAATGGCCCGGCCCTTCCACAAGGTAGCGGCCACGGTTCCACTCTGCTGGTTTGTCCGGGTCATCGGCATAGCTGGTGGCAGGGCCGTTGAGCATGTTCCAGAAGACCATGAAGCTACGGATCGAGAACGGAAATTTAATAGAATTTTCAGGTGTTTTCTGGGAAGATGGCGGCAGGGTCGCCAGATAGGCGCGTATGTCCCTGACCTGTGCTTCGCTCATGCGGGCATAGGCGGGGTAGGGCATGGCAGGGTAGAGATGCTTCCAGTGGGGGGATAGGCCTTTGCGCACGGCATCCACAAACTGCTGGTCGGTCCATGTGCCAATACCTGCGGTGTTGTCCGGCGTAATGTTGGGAGCGTACATAACCCCCACCCCCGGCAGGTTAAAGGCCCGCCCGCCCGCATAGGGCGTGCCGCCTTCGGCGGTGTGGCATACTTCGCAGTCCGCAGCACGGGCCAGGTAGCGGCCGTTTTCCACACTGGCGGAGGTGGTTGCTGCATGGGCATAGGCTGTGGCGGCCTGCAAGGCTACCCCGCCAAGGACTGCGCCAGACAGGACGTTGCCGAGCACCAGGCGCCCCAGCCCGGCGCCCTGCAAACGGATAAGGAGTAAGGAGATGGGGTTACGCATTAGCCCTGCTCCTTGTGGTCTGCCCCATTGCGGGGGGAAAGGAGGGGCAGCGTGCGGTAGCGCCGCCCCTGTGCCGCTGCCATGGCGTTGGCCAGTACGGGGGCGGCTGCTGCGGTGCCAACTTCGCCAATGCCGCCGGGGTCTTCCGTACTGGGCATGAGCAGGACATCAATTTTGCATGGCGCTTCGTTCATGCGCATGACGCGCCATGTGTTGAAGTTGCTCTGCTGCACACGGCCCCCTTCGAGCGTGATTTCGTTATAAAGGGCTGCGCTAAAGCCAAAGATCAGCCCTCCTTCGATCTGGGAGATCACCTGATCGGGGTTAAGCACTCGCCCGCAATCCACCACGGCGGTTACGCGGTGGATGATCACATTATCGGGTTCGGGCATTTCCACTTCTGCAATGCTGGCCATGTAGGAGCCAAAAGCAAACTGTACAGCCACACCGCGTGCCCGGCCGGGCGGCAGCGGGGTGTTCCAGCCTGCCGCCTGTGCGGCCTTGTCCAGCACGGCCAGGGCGCGGGGGTTCCGGGCCAGCATGGCGCGCCGGTAGGCAACGGGATCAGCCCCTGCGCGGTGGGCCAGTTCGTCAATAAAACCTTCCACCACAAACAGGCCGCGTGTGCCGCCCACACCGCGCCACCATGCAGTCACAATGCCGGGGGCTTCACGCCGGGCAAATTCCAGCCGGTAGGCGGGGTAGGTGTAGGGCGTAATAACGGTGGCGACGGAAAGATCTTCGTCATACCCGTCCTTGGTCAGTTCCGGCGGGTCCCAGCGGGCAACCACGGCGGGGCCGACAATGCGGTGGGTCAGCGCGGTGATAAAACCCCTGCTGTCCAGTGCTGCGGTCATCTGGTCTACATAGGCGGGGCGGTAGCGGTCATGTGTCAGGTCTTCTTCGCGGCTCCAGATGATCTTGAGCGGGTAGGGTACCTGCCGTGCGAACTCCACGCACTGGGTGACGTATTCGTGCTCCAGCCTGCGGCCAAAGCCTCCACCAATATACTGGCAGTGCACACGGACCTTGTCTTTGGGCAGGCCGGTCAGTTCTACCGCCGTGTCACACGCACGGTCGGCAATTTGCGTGCCGGTCCATATGTCACACCCATCGGGGCGCACATGGGCGGTGCAGTTTATGGGCTCCATGGTGGCATGGGCCAGCAGGGGCTGCTGGTAGGTGGCAGTATGTGTGGTCGCTGCGTGGGCAATAATGGCCGGGGCATCGCCCTTTGTGTTGGCCACAATGGCGGGGCCATTCAACCCATCGTGCAACTGGTCGTAGATGGTCTGGGTGGTAACATGGGCATTAAGGCCATCATGCCATTGGAGCCTGAGCGCGCGCAGACCCTTGCGGGCCGCCCAGTAATGGTCGGCCACAACGCACACGGTGTTGTTGGCCGTGTTGACCAGCACGGCCTGCACCCCACGTATGGCAAGGGCTGCGGTCTTGTTCATGCCTGCCAGCGTGCCACCTCCCACCGGGCAGGCGGCCACGGTACCGATTTTTTGCCCCGGCACCTGTACGTCCATGCCAAAAATGGCGCGGCCTTCCACCTTGATCGCGCTATCTATGCGGTGCTGGGGCCTGCCCAGCAGGGTATAGGTGGCAGGGTCCTTGAGTGTGGGCTTTTGCGGCACGAGCAGGGTGGCTGCCTGTGCCGCGACTGTGCCAAAGGGGAGTGTGCGCCCTGTAGGGATATGGACAATTGTGCCCGAGCGGGTGGTGCACTCCGCAACCGCTACCTGCCAGCGGGTGGCCGCGGCCTGTACCAGCATGCTGCGCGCCGCGGCCCCGGCCTGCCGGAGCGGGAGCCACTCGGTCATGACCGAGGTGGAGCCGCCCGTAATTTCGGCTCCGCCCCCGGGGGGGGCGGCCTCAATGTCTACCTGCGCCATGTCTATGCCCAGTTCTTCAGCAATCAGCATGACGGAGGATGTATAAATGCCCTGTCCCATTTCCACATTGGGTAGAATAAGGGTTATGCGGTTGTCTGTTGCAATGCGGATATAGGCGTTGGGGGCAAAGGCTGCCTGCGCGTTGTCCACCAGCATCCCCTGTTCGGGAGCAGCACCTGCGGGCGGAGGAGTTCCCTGTGCCCGGCCCTGACGTGGCGCGGGCCAGAATGTGGCCAGCAGAAGGGCGCTTCCGCCCCCCAGAATCTGCCTGCGGCTGGCAAGGGTGGAGCGGGGTGCCGGAGTAGTCATGCCAGAGCTCCCGCCGCGTGGTGAATGGCTGCGCGAATACGCACATACGTGCCGCAGCGGCACAGATTGGCCGACATGGCGCTATCTATCTGTTCATCCGTGGGGTGAGGGACTGCGCGCAGGAGGGCAATGGCAGCCATGATCTGCCCCGGCTGGCAGTAACCACATTGTACCACGTCCAGCGCCACCCATGCATCCTGCACGGCTTTGGTTACGGGGTCGGCCGGGTTCAGCCCTTCCAGCGTGCTGATACGCCGCTCCCCGATCAGCCCCACCGGCAGGTTGCATGCCCTTACGGCCCGGCCATCCATATGCACGGTGCAGGCACCACACTGGGCTATGCCGCAGCCGAACTTGGTGGCGTTCATGCCCAGAACATCGCGCAGAACCCACAGAAGGGGGGTGTCTGGATCGACATCCACCTGGTGGGATTGTCCGTTTATGTTCAGGCTCAGCATGATGGCTCCTTGGGGTGGGTCTGTGCCTTGCAATGTAATGGAATTGATTTGTTTCCGAAATGGGAAGGATAAAGAATGTGTTCGGTTTTTTTGAAAAAGCATCTGTATATCAATAAATATATCCGCATTTTCGCGCGGGTTTGACGCAGGTCTGGGCGCGTCTTGCAGTGTAAGGAAAAGGATATCGTGCCGGTGGTGGCGTTGCTACAGTCTGCTCCCGCATTCATCATGCACGGAGATACAGCAATCAAGAGGGCGATTCTCCATGAACACTACCCCCGGCACCCCGGATGCACTTTTGTGGAAGCTGACACATCTTGCCGCGGATGTTGAAGACAAGGCTTCTGAAGATACGGCGGTTTCCTTCGATCTGAAGGAAATTGTGCAGGTTTTACAGGATATCAAAAACGCATTGCCTGCGGATAATGAATGGTCGCTCTACCTTACGCCGGGCATTATCTGGTCCACGGTCTGGAGCTTGTACCAAAACGCGCTTGAGCTTGGCGGCTATCAGAACCGGGATGCGATTGTACAGCTTGTCAGGGATGCGGTGGAAAGCCTGAAAAATGCTCTGCTGGGCACGGCGACAACCGCAGGCGTGCGCACCATTGGTATGGAAAACCCAGTGGAGCCAGAGGCACTTATAGCGGGCTAATGCGCGGGGTGTGATCGCCCCATGTGGTGCATGGCCACCCTGACTATGTAAACACGGGAACTGGCGGTTTACAAAAAGCGCAATTTTTTAAGGAAAACAATAACATAACAAGGCGGTTGGTGGAGCTGAGGGGAATCGAACCCCTGACCTCCTCATTGCGAACGAGGCGCTCTCCCATCTGAGCTACAGCCCCGCCTGATCTGTCAGGCAGTGGTTTACAGGGCTTACGATTTTTCTGTCAAGTTGTATTGTAGGGCGTATAACCCCAGAGTGGCCCTGCCGGGCCTGAATCGCAAGGAGCTGGTTTTATATCGTGTTTGTGTTTTCGCTCTTCATGGTGCTGACGCGGATACTGGAGATTTACTGCTGGATTCTCCTTATATCCTGTATTTTTGTTAATCTGTATGCGTTTGGCATACTCGACAGCCGCAACCGGCTTGTCTGGAAAATTGGCATGTTCCTGGAGCGGTTGACCGAACCGGTTCTGGCTCCCGTCCGGCGGGTGCTGCCAACACCGGGAGGGGTCGATTTTAGCCCCATGGTGGTGCTGCTGGGTATTCAGTACGTCATTCAGCCCTTGCTGGCCGACGTGTTCAGCGCACTGATCATGCACTAGGGGCGTTAATACAAAAAAACCGCCAGACCGTGCAGGCTGGCGGTTTTTTTAATCGATAATCCGCCAAAGCTCAGTGATGAGCTTCCGGAGTGCCGTCTTTTTCAATGTGGGTCAGCGTGTAGCTGCTCATAATGATAACCGGCACCAGGAACGCCACAAGCGCCACGCCTATTACAGCGGTGTTGCCGCCGAGCAGGTAAGCGATCAGGTCAATACCCAGAAGTGTTACACACAGATAAATGCCCATTCCAAAAACCCTTTTGTAGCCTGTAGGCAGGAGCTGCTGGTGTTCTGGCGCGGAATGCCTACTGTGCAGAACCTGCCGGATTCATTCACAAATCTGACAGCGTCACACTACTCCTTTGGTTTTGGGGGTCAACAGCTATCTGCTGCATGGCGTTGTGGCATTTTTCGGGCGGTTCGGTCTGCCGGGAGGGGGATCAGCGCCGAATCGCGGGGAGGTTTATGCTTCAGCATTCCGGTTTTTTGTGGGGGGAGATATCAAGAGACAGAATGGCAAGCCATGGCAGAGGCCATAAAAAAGGCAGGGGGGCATGCCAGAGCAAGGCCAGCGCACCAAGCATGGCACCACCGGCAAATCCAATCCAGGAAAGACCGGGCAGCAGAATGGCTCCCGCAGGGAGTGCCGCCCCTGTGCTGGCTCCGCAGCGCAGGGCCACGGCGCTGGCCAGAGCCGATGCGCATTTGAGCATGTTGCTGGTGATGACCACGGTCTGGATTGCATTGCCGGAGAAGCGGGCAATGCTCTCCCCCTGAACTGCCATAAGAGCGGGAAGCAGGACAAGCTCGGCCAGTCGGGCATGTGCCCCAGATTGTGCTGCCTGCACAACCAGCAGGAAAAGTGCTATAAGTCCTATGCCGTTGGCGGCCCCCCAGCGCAGGCGTACAAGACTGGCCAGAAAACCCGCGCTAAAAAAAATGGCGAGCACACCGGCCAGCAGCACGGCGTAGTGCCAGTCGGCATGTGCCAGTGCGGCGGAAAGATGCGTGGTGTTACCAGTCATGGCCGAAGCAAACAGGCCTCCCAGGTGGGCAAAGCTGAGCGCATCGATGTGACCAGCCAGAATGCCAAGAACCAGAATGCGGCGGGCGGATACGGCTACGGGAGTGGCAGGGGCATCTGGCATTTCGGGGCTTGTTGTGCGTTCAGGCTGAAGGCGGGACTGTACTGTGCCCCAGAGGGCAGAATGCTGCAAACATCACCTGACCGGAGGGAGTTCTGCCAGATGCGTGCAAGGGTTATGCCGGAGGTTGACGCTGGAGTGTGCTCAATGGAAAAACAGGTCTTTAAAAACCATAATGCTGCCACCAGATACCGGTATAAAGGACGCAGGCCCTGAATGGAGGGCCGGTTTGGGAATGGAAAAGAGAGAAGCGTATGAAACTGCATCGCGTGATGACTCTGGGACTGACAGGCCTTATGGCCGCAACAGTGGGCGCAACCGTTGTACGGGCCGAACCGGGTGGGTGCCTTAAATACGGCGCAGCAGGTGCGGTTGGCGGGCATCTGGCCGACCATACCATGCTGGGCGCTACCGCCGGGTGTGTAACGGGTATGTACCGCAGGCATGAATATCGTAAGGAAGCCCGGAACAAAGCCAAACTGTATGATCAGGAACACCCCGGCGCAAAAGGCACATACGAGCAGAAAGCCACAGCTTATGATGTGGAACATTCCACGGCTCCGGGTAGTGCTGCGGCTCCCTCCAATGCCCAGCCCGGTACCGCCAAGCCACAGCAGCCTGCCAGCCAGCAGGGGGCGGAACGCCTGTAACCGGGCCTGATGGCCTGCCTGCTTTCAGGTTTCCGGCGTGGATGCAGGCGGAGTATGCCGGGAGGAGAGCGTACGTACGGTATCGAGCACAAACCCCGTTACGTACAGCATGATGCGTTCAAACTCCTCCTGCACATCTTCAAAGGTCAAAAGCTGGTGGCGGAGCAGGATGTGCATGATCTGGGTATGGCAAGCCATATCCGGGTTTGTGTCCAGCCATTCTGTTTCGTTCAGGCGCCGGGCATTGGCCTGACAGACGTTGAGCAGTACGATTTCCAGCGCAATATGCCCGCCCATCACCCGTCCGAGTGGCTGGCTCGGGTTGTAAATGGTGGGGATAAGCGTTTCGGCGTTATAGGTTTCCTTGCATTGTTCATAATGAATTGAATAATACAGGTATTCCGCAAAGGTGATTTTTGTATAAATACCAGTATCGCGCGCCGTTGCCTTGAGAAAATTTTTATAAAGATTGGCGCTGACTTCAAACGGGATTGTACCGTTCAGGTCGGCGAAGCGTTTTGCTACGCTGAGAATACTGGAAACCCGCAACTGTGCCCCTTTGAACGCGCGCAGGGTTATGGCCAGCAGTTCTTCCTGATTGATGCTATGGATAATTGTACGGAATTTCTGGTTATGGTCGTGGGTGAGCTCCACAAATTTATCGTAAAATTTGGCTTTGGTGAGAATAAAAGGCCCGGAAAGTTGGCTGTTGGGCATGGTTTTGCTTTAAAGAATAAGGGATGAAACAGGTAGGGTTTTAAAAACGCGGTGTATCATGACGTGCCTTTGAATCCTTATTTGGAAAGGTTATGCTTAAAATACACTCAGCCTCTTTTGCACAAAAAATGTAAATTTCTGGTTAAAAATTACCTTTAGTGACGGTATAAAATCTTTGTTTGGCACCGTGATCAAAAACGGACCAGCTCCGTTGTGTGATTTTACGGGCTGTTTGTGCATATTTTACGCATGCCGGAAAAGACCGGCATAAAATCCGGTCCATGTCGGTTCTATGCCGCAGGAGCGTTTTAAAAGGTCTGGTGCAGGCGCATGGTTTTTCCGTCCTGTGTATGGAGTACCAGAGTGCCCTCCTCCATGCTCCAGGACTGCACAGTGTGCAACAGCCCCAGAAACAGAGTGGAAACATGGCCATGCGCCCCCGGGCAGGCCATGAGTGTGCTCATGCCCGCCTGTGGTGCCAGACTGACCTTGCCATCAGGGCCAAACACAAGGCCACCGGCATAACGGTTGCAGCCATCCGACCCGGAGACCTTGCCGCTGTCGTTAATATCGAGCGTGGGGGTAAACATGTCTGCAGCCGGGTTGGGGTTTTCGTCCGTGGCGCTGTCATGCGTGTCGGGCAGAATATTGCCGTTGTGCAGTGTATGGCCATCAAGCTGTGTGGCAATCCAGCGTGTGGCGTTCAGCTGTGCGGGGGGGACACTGTTGCCGCCGCAACCGTTAAGCGTTTGCTCCTTGGTGGTAATGCGCACGCTTTGTGTGAACATCTGCCCGCTCATGCTGTCCTGGCAGGGGGTGGACGTTATGGCCACGGCCAGATCCGGGGCTTCGTAATGGCGGGTGTTGCCACGGGTATAGGTCCGGGTGATCATGCGGGTCAGGCGTGGGCCGTCCGGTGTGCTCAGGGCCAGTGTACCCGCTGCCATGCTGAAGTTCCAGAATGGTTCATTCCCACGGGCTTCATACACGCCGTTGCCCGTGTCGGGCGAGCCTGGCTGCTGTGGTTGCGCGGCACACCCGGCAGCAAGGCTCAGGGCGCAGGAAGCCAGAAGGGAACGAATATGCGGCAGGGCCATGGCATGGCTCCTCATTTTATTGCGGACCGTATGCAGTATGGCCCTTTGGTGTGTGGGCACAACGGCTTTCTTGCCCATGGCTGGTGGGAGCAGGTGGGTAGCTGCGTGTATAAAGTACGGTCCGGGCCTGTTCCACCGGGTATTGGGGGATTAAAAGCAGAGTATGATTATTCAGGGTTACAAGTACTTTTGCGATATGCCTGAAGATGCGCGTTACCTGCGCAACGCCCAGCCGGATGAACGGTTTATTGAAGAGAATATGGTGTTCATCCTGCCAGACCGTCTGCGCAAGTTCCGCAGGCATTTGTGGCATGTGCGCCGCAACCCCGGCCCGGTGCATGTTTATGTACCGCTGTTCCGTGTGAATACGCTTGTTGCATCAGACCCGCTGCCTGCGGGGTATGGTGCCGTGCAGGATGTGTATCCGTTTTACACGCACACCACGCGCAGGCGGGCACTCGATTATTATGTGCTGTTTCTTTTCAGGGACAAGGATTCCTACGTCCGGTGTCAGGCTGCGCTTTCCTCGGGCGGTCAGGGCTGACCTGCTCCGTGTTCATGACCGTGTGAGCAGGTGGGCCGCCGCCATGATAGCCCCCTGGGCAGAGGAAAAAATGGTGCCGGAATCGGCCAGAACCGTTGCAATCATCAGGTTAACGGGCAGGCCAAAATCTTCCACCGTCATGTTGTGCGCATCCACCAGTGTTGCGCGGTTATCCAGCATGACCGTGCTCATGCTCGCTCCACTGGCCAGTACACGTTCAGGGTAGGCAGCCATGGGGGTGGCTGTGCTGGCATAGCCAAAAACAGGCAGGCCGAGCGCGTGGGCATACCCTATTTCAAATGCGGTGCCATCATCCACATTGGGGCCACGGAAGGGGGAAAGATCGGCAATAATGGCCCGGCTCTGGCGGATCAGGCCCATATTGGCGCGTGCTATGGCTGCGGCATAGGCGGTGGGGCCAGCATGGGCCTGCGGGTCGAGTGCCGCATCCAGCGGATACAGGCCGCGCAGGCCCGCGCGTGCGCAGGTTGCCACCAGTTGCGCCCCCTGTGCGTGGGCATCCAGCGCAAAGACGCCTGGCCCGGCCAGGTATACGGCAGGTCCTGGTGTGGCGTTCTGGTCTGGCCGGGTGCCTGCCTGATTCTGGGGCATGGTGTGGGGTCCTGCTGGTGGTGGGCAAAGTGGCATGGTTGTCAGATTTTGTGTGCGCTGTCAGGTATAAAGGTGGTCAGGACAGCCGGCGTGGCGGGCAGGCTGGAGGCGCTCGCACTCCGGCAATGGGGATGTGCTTTTTTTGTCTGTGGGGTATGGCGCAAAAGCGCGGTATCCTGTGCACAAATAATCTGGCCATACCAGAGCGGGAGCCGTCCAGACCATGCTGCATAGTTTTCAGTCCACCCGGGGGATGGTTACATCCCCGCACCATCTGGCCAGCCAGAGCGGTCTGGCTATTCTTAAAAAAGGTGGCACGGCGCTGGAGGCGGTAACCGCCATGGCCGCAACCCTGTGTGCTGTTTATCCGCACATGACCGGCATGGGGGGAGATGCGTTCTGGCTGGTCTCCTACCCTGATGGCCGGACCGAGGTGCTGGAAGCCTGCGGCGCCGCAGCCCTGCAGAGCAGTGCGCAAGACTACGCAGCCGCAGGCCATACCAGCGTGCCCTGGCGTGGGGGTATGGCGGCCAACACCATGGCGGGCACGGTTTCGGGCTGGCAGGCTGCACTTGGGCGGAGTGCGGCGCTCCAGCCAGCCTTGCCGCTGGATGCCGTGCTGGAAGATGCCATCTGGTACGCCCGCAACGGTTACGCCCTGACCGCGAGTGAGGCCTGCCTGCTGGCGGAAAAACGGGCCGAACTCCTAGGTAATGCCGCTTTTGCCGCCGCATACGCTCCACAGGGGCGCCTGCCTCAGGCTGGGGATATACGCAAAAATCCGGCTCTGGCGGAAACCCTGCAAAGTCTGGTGCGCCACGGGTTGGGCAGTTTTTATACAGGCGATGTCGGCCGCAGGCTGCTGGCTGACCTGACCCATGCAGGCAGTCCCCTGCGCGCTCAGGACTTTACCCACCACACGGTGGCAACGCCTGCGCCCCTGCATGCCCGCGTGGCGGGTGCACAGGTCTATAATACTCCCCCGCCAACTCAGGGCGTGGCTTCGCTTGCCATTCTCAAGCTGTTTGGAAAACTCAACGTGCGGGAGGTGGATGGTTTTGCCTATGTGCACGCACTGGTCGAGGCCACCAAGCATGCTTTTCTGTTCCGGAATGCGCATGTGGGTGACCCGCGCTGGATGAGTGAGGACGCGCAGGGTTTTCTGGATGATACGGCCCGCTTTAACGCCATGGCGGCCTGCATAGACCCTCACCATGCCATGCCGTGGCCCGCCCCAGAGCAGATGGGGGACACGACCTGGATGGGGGCTGTGGATACCCGGGGGGTGGCGGTCAGTATGATCCAGAGCCTGTATTTTGAATTCGGGTCCGGTGTGTTCCTGCCCCAGACCGGGCTGCTCTGGCAGAATCGTGGTGCGTCCTTCGTGCTGGAGGAAGGGGGGTGGAACGCCTTTGCGCCCGGCCGCAAGCCGTTCCATACCCTCAACCCCGCTCTGGCCCGGTTTGATGATGGACGGGTCATGGTTTACGGCACCATGGGGGGAGAAGGCCAGCCGCAGACACAGGCGGCTCTGTTTACGCGTTATGCCATGTTTGGTGTGCCCTTGCAGCAGGCCATTACCGCGCCACGCTGGCTGCTGGGGCGCACATGGGGCAGTCACAGCCATTCGCTCAAAATGGAAAGCCGGTTTGACGCGGGGGTAATCACCCGGCTGGAGCAGGCTGGGCACGCGGTAGAGCGCGTGGCCCCCTTTACCAGCATGATGGGCCATGCCGGGGCTGTGGTGCGCCACGCCAGCGGCCTGTTCGAAGGGGCGGCAGACCCCCGGAGCGATGGGTGTGTTGGAGCCTACTAGGCTCGGACTCATAACCAGAGCATGCCGGTTGTAGCAAGACAGATAGCCCGGAAGAACCGTGGAGCATCTGTGCCGTAGCGCGTGGCGACACGCCCCCCGTTCTGGGGGGCTGTGTGGCGGTGGGGTCAGGGGGAAGGGATGCTCTTTTTGGCGGCATGCAGGGTTTTGCCGAGCTGTTCCGTATCCAGTGCGTTTTCCCATCGGGCAATGACAATGGTCGCCACGGCGTTGCCTACAAGGTTGGTGAGCGAGCGGCACTCGGACATAAACCGGTCAATTCCCAGTATGAGCGCCATCCCCCCGACCGGCACACTCGGGACAACGGACAGGGTGGCTGCCAGTGTAATAAAGCCAGCCCCCGTAACCCCTGCAGCCCCTTTGGAGCTGACCATGGCTACAAGCAGAAGGGCGAGCTGTTCGCCAAAGCCCAGATGCACGTCTGTTGCCTGCGCAATAAACAGTGCTGCAAGGGTCATGTAGATATTGGTGCCATCAAGGTTGAAGGAATAGCCCATAGGCACCACCAGCCCCACAATGCCCGGTTTGCACCCGGCCTGCTCAAGCTTGCTGATAAGCCCGGGCAAGGCTGATTCGGACGAACTGGTGCCCAGCACAATCAGCAGTTCTTCCTTGAGGAATACCAGCAGCCGCAGGATGCTGAAGCCCGCCAGCCGGGCCACAACCCCCAGAATAACCAGAACAAACACGCCAGCGGTAAAGTAAAAGGTCAGCACCAGCCCCAGCAAATGCACAATGGAGCCAAGGCCAAACCTGCCCACGGTAAATGCCATGGCCCCAAATGCGCCAACCGGTGCCAGATACATAACCAGCCGGACCACACCAAACACCATTTCCGTCAGACTGCGGAACAGGTTCAGCACGTTTTCTCCCGCCTGCCCCATCTGCGCCATGCTGATGCCAAACAGAATGGCCACCAGAAGCACCTGCAGGATCTCGCCCGAGGTAAAGGCTCCCGCCGTGGTGGAGGGAATGATCTGGAGCAGGAAGTCGGTAAAGGAATGGCCGTGCGCTGCCTGTACAAATTGCGCGACCGAAGCACTGTCCAGACTTTGCGGATGGATGTGCATGCCAGCACCGGGGCGCACGATATTGGCTACCACCATGCCTACTGCCAGCGCCAGTGTGGAAAAGCATAAAAAATACAGCATGGCCTTACCTGCCACACGGCCGGTCTGTTTAAGGTCCGCCATGCCGGCAATGCCAGTGCTGACGGTCAGGAAGATAACCGGCGCAATGACCATTTTGATCAGCTTTACAAACCCGTCTCCCAACGGTTTGAGCAGTGTTGCAACAGAGGGGAACAGAGCGCCGACAAGAATACCTGCTGCCACGGCTGCGAGAACCTGAAGATAAAGGAACCGCTGGTGTGAGCTGGAAAGGGGGGTGGTAGAGGGAAGCACGCTGGTTATCTTTCTGTTTTTATTGTTTTTGTTTGAGCGTCCGCAATGGGCGTTGGCGAAAGTTATTCTGTTATATCAAGCCTCTCGATGTAAGCTGGGGGTAGGCTACTCCCACCTGTTGCGGTTTGGAAAGGGTTGCCCCTCTATCCGGGGCATGAAAAAAACAACACTGTTGTGTGTTTGCTTCCGCGCCCGGGCTTATGGCGGATATGTCCGATGCGTTTATCGCCCTGCCCGGTGGCATCCCCCGCAGGAAACAAAATGGATTGCGCAGGATGAGCGCTGCATTTGTGTCAACGCTACATAAATGGGGCGCGAACAAGACTATAGAACTGATGTAAAAGAAATTTTTGTTTCACAATTTCTTAACGCAATCTGAATAAAAAGAGTTTTATCTTGCGGCCATCTTTTTCTGCGCAGGGTGCTTTTATGTCAGATACAATGCTGAGTTCTCCGGTTGGGGGACGTCCGAATATGCGTAAAGGGGAGCATCAGGCTTTCCGCATGTTCTTTTTGGGAGTGATTGCAGCAGCTCTGGCGTTTGTTGGTTACAGCGTGCTGGCCGACCTGCACGCTGTTGGTACCAGTGGCATAGCAACCGGGGCCTTCGCCCTGCTGGCTCTGGCGTTGCTTATTGCTCTGGGCTTTGAATTCGTGAACGGTTTTCACGATACGGCCAATGCGGTCGCAACTGTTATTTATACCAATAGCCTGCCCCCGCTGGTTGCGGTGGTCTGGTCGGGGATGTGGAACCTGCTTGGGGTTCTGACCTCTTCGGGTGCCGTGGCATATAGCGTTGTAACGCTGCTGCCGGTGGAACTGATCCTGCAGGTTGGCAGTGGCGCTGGCCATGCCATGATCTTTGCCCTGCTGCTGTCCGCCATTGTGTGGAACCTGGCAACATGGGCACTTGGTATTCCCAACAGCTCGTCCCACGCTCTGGTAGGCTCCATTCTGGGGGTGGGCCTTGCAAACCAGCTTATGTCGCCATCAGGCACCGCCCTGTATGGCGTGGACTGGATGCAGGTCAAAAAGGTGTTTTCAGCCCTGCTGTTCAGCCCCCTGTGTGGTTTTATTCTTGCCGCTGGCCTGTTTATGGTGCTGCGCGTTGTGGTGCGTAACGCCGCCCTCTACCGTGCGCCTGAAGGCGATGCCCCGCCCCCCCTGTGGATCCGTGGCCTGCTGATTGGCACCTGCACGGGCGTTTCCTTCTTCCACGGCAGCAATGACGGGCAGAAAGGCATGGGCCTGATCATGCTGATCCTGATCGGTGCGGCTCCTACCGCCTACGCTCTGAACCGCGCCATGCCCGACAGCATGATGCCCGGCTTTGTGGAAACCGCACAGCAGGCTACCCATGTGTTTGACGTGCATGCCCAGCCCATGCTCAAGCAGCCCACGGCGGAAGAAGCCCGCGCTCAGGTTACAGATGCGCTGCGTATCAAATCCGTAGCCCGCCCCGAAGTGTATGCCGCCCTGTCCGTGCTGTCGGCGGATATTGCACAGGCCGTAAGCGGTTATCATTCCCTGCACGAAATTCCCGCAGCAACCGTGCCCAACGTGCGTACTGACATGTATCTGGTGGCGGAAGCCATTCATAACATGGGCAAGGGAACAACCTTTAGCGCAGAGGAAGACAGTGAACTGGCCAAGTTCATGAAGCAGCTTAATGCAGGCACCCGCTTTATTCCTGTGTGGGTTAAAATTGCGGTTGCCGTTGCTCTGGGCCTTGGCACCATGGTCGGCTGGAAGCGCATTGTTGTGACCGTGGGTGAAAAAATTGGCAAAAGCCACCTGACCTATGCTCAGGGCGCGTCCGCCGAGTTTGTCGCCATGGGCACTATTGGTCTGGCCGAAGGGTATGGTCTGCCGGTTTCCACCACGCATATCCTCTCCAGCGGCGTTGCTGGCACAATGGCCGCCGGTGGTGGTGGCTTGCAGTGGGGCACTCTGCGCGCCATGGGTATGGCATGGATTACCACCCTGCCTGCCGCTATGCTGATCAGCGGCATACTGTATGTGGTGTTCCGCCACATTTTCTAAAAAACCTCCGCTCTGGCCTGGCGTATGACCACGCCAGACACTGTTTCTCCCAAACTGCGAAGGCAAGATCATGTCTGATGCCAATGTGAACAGCCTTTCTGCCGCCGAGCGTGAACGCGAGCGTATCCGGCAGGAGATCATTGATGATCTGGATGAAGAGATCGAACTCGAATTGCAGGAAGAGGGACTGGGGGGTGATGCCTCTGTGTCTGACCGCAGCTTCCGCCACACCTATTTTAGCGAACTGGTCCGCCTGCAGGGCGAACTGGTGCGTTTGCAGGACTGGGTAAAGGAAACCGGCCACCGCCTGGTGGTGCTGTTTGAAGGGCGCGATGCCGCAGGCAAGGGGGGTGCGATCAAGCGTATTACCCAGCGGCTTAACCCGCGCATCTGCCGCGTGGCTGCGCTGCCTGCTCCCACAGACCGCGAAAAAACGCAGTGGTACTTCCAGCGTTATGTAGCCCAGCTTCCTGCTGCGGGTGAGATCGTTCTGTTTGACCGGAGCTGGTACAACCGCGCCGGTGTGGAACGGGTCATGGGGTTCTGCTCGGATGAGGAATACGAGGAGTTCTTCCGTTCCGTGCCCGAGTTTGAGCGCATGCTGGTCCGTAGTGGCGTCCAGCTTGTCAAATACTGGTTCTCCATCACGGATGACGAGCAGGAAGCCCGCTTCCGTGCCCGGATAGAAGACCCGCTCAAACAGTGGAAGCTCAGCCCGATGGATCTGGAGAGCCGCCGCAGGTGGGAATCCTATACCAAGGCCAAGGAAACCATGCTCGAGCGCTCCAGCATTGCCGAAGCCCCGTGGTGGGTTGTGCAGGCCGTGGACAAAAAACGCGCGCGGCTGAACTGCATCAACCATCTTCTGGCGCAGGTGCCTTATCAGGCTGTGTCTCACCCTGAGGTTGCGCTACCTCCGCGTGTGCACCATGCGGACTATGAACGCCTGCCTACGCCTGAAAGCATGATTATTCCTGAAATCTACTAAGAGTGTTCAAAAACCCTCCCCGCCCTGCGGGGAGGACCTGAAGCGGTTTTCCACGGCTTCAATCAAGGCACGCCCGCTGGCCTCGTCCCGTTTGGGGGCGGTAAAATGCGGTCCAAGCTTTACACTGTAGCGCATGGGCAGGGGAGGGCGTTTTAAAAACGGCCACCCCTGTGACAGATAGGGCGATGTTGTATTTATCAGCACCACCTGTACGTCCGAGCGTGTGCGCTGGGCAATGGCGGCAAAGCCGGGCTGTATGGGGCCGGGCTCGGCTCCTGCCCGTGAACGTGTCCCTTCGGGGAACAGCAGAAGCTGGCAGTCTTCACGCAGGGTCTGGGAGGCCGGACCAATAATCCTGAGCAACGTATCGTGCCGCACATAACCTGCGGTGCGCAGGGTGCTGCCCAGTACTCCACGCTCCCATATGGAGGCTTTGGTCACACATACCATGTGGGGCAGGGCCGAGGCCAGAAGCAGGCAGTCCAGCCGGGAGGGATGGTTGGCAACCAGCACAAGGTTCCGGCGCTGGGCAATGGTGGCCAGTTCCGCCATGTCGCAGTCCAGAATACCGGCGGCATGCAGGTAACGCACGGCCACTTTTGCCATGGAGCACAACCAGCGCCGGGCAATGCGTCTGCGGCGCGCCCCCTCGGGCATGGTATGGCGCAGCACGAACGACCCCGCATCCAGCACCACAAAAACCCCCCCTGTTACCAGCAGGGAGGTATAAAAGCGCGCCGAGGCACTTAGAGCGGAGGGGAACATCGGCATGAGGGGACGGAACAGACCTGCAGGAATACGTAACGGAAGCCAGGGCGGAGGGCAGATCAGGGGGCGGGGGTATCCGCCGCCATGATCTGGCGCAGGCTTGCGGCCATACTGGCCTGATCAGCCTGTGCGTCTATGGTGCCCCGGTAGCGCGTCTGCGGGTCCATCACCACAAACCGGGGGGACATGCGCATGGCATAGTCCCATTCCGGGTCGCTCATTTTTTCAATGGGTGCATGGTATTCCTTTGCCAGATCAGCCAGAGCGAAGGGGGCAGCCGTGCCCGTTACCACGCGGGGGCTTATGTTCTCACCGTACTGGCGCAGGCGTTCGGCGTCATCACGGTCGGGGTCCAGACTTACAAAAATAATGACCATCCTGCGTTTGCCCGGATCAACCTCATCCATGGCGGCAGACATGGTGTGCAGGGCAGGGGTACATGCGTCCTGCCCGCAATGGGTGGCTCCGAACAGCACGAGCATCCACCGGCCCTGAAAGCTTTTGTCCGTCATGGTGCCGGTTGTGGCGTCCATCAGGCGGAAGGAGCCACCCACAGGGTTGCCGTAGGAATTAAGGCTAATGCTGTGCTTGAGTGCAAGCTTGGTGGCCAGCAAGCTGCCCCCCCCGGCAAGAGCCAGAATACCCACACTGATCAGGGCGATGCGTTTTCCTGCTGGTGTCATGGGTCAGTGTGCCTCCGCCCAGTTCTGGGCAATGCCTGTTTCTACCACCAGCGGCACTTTGAGCTCTGCCGCTGCTTCCATAATTGCCTTGGCTTTGTCGGCTACAGCATGCGCCTGTTCCGCATCCACTTCAAACAGCAGTTCGTCATGGACCTGAAGCAGCATGCGTGCGCTGTTCAGCCCTGCGGCCCCCAGCGCTTCGGGCAGGCGCACCATGGCACGCTTGATAATGTCCGCAGCCCCGCCCTGAAGCGGAGCGTTAATGGCCTGCCGTTCCGCGTACTGGCGGCGGACAGCACTTTTTTCATGAATACCCGGCACGTAACAGCGCCTGCCAAACGGGGTCATGACATAGCCGTTGGCGCGGGCTTCGGCCTTGATCTGCTCCATATAATCCCGAATGCCGGGGTAGCGGGCAAAATAGGCATCTATGTAGCTTTTGGCTTCCCCTGCGGGAATACCAAGCTGTTTGCCCAGCCCAAAGGCGGAAATGCCGTAAATAATACCAAAGTTAATGGCCTTGGCGCGGCGGCGGGTCAGGGCGTCCATGCCTTCGAGCGGGATGTTGAACACTTCTGACGCTGTGCGGGCGTGGATGTCCTGCCCCAGTTCAAAGGCTTCGCGCAGGGTGGGAATGTTGGCCACATCTGCCAGTAGCCGCAGTTCGATCTGGGAATAGTCGGCCGAGATCAGCCTGCGCCCGGCAGGGGCCACAAATGCCTGACGGATGCGCGTGCCTTCTTCCGTGCGGACAGGAATGTTCTGGAGGTTCGGGTCGGAGGAGGACAGGCGGCCCGTGGTGGTAATGGCCATCTGGAACGAGGTATGGACCCGGCTTTCCTTGCTGGCCAGCTTGAGCAGGGCGTCGGTATAGGTGGATTTGAGCTTGGCGAGCTGCCGCCATTCCAGCACCCGTACCGGCAGGTCATGGCCCTGATCGGCCAGGTCCTGCAATACGGAGGAATCCGTGCTCCATGCCCCTGCCTTGCCGCGCTTGCCGCCCTTGAGCCCCATTTCGTCAAACAGGATTTCACCAAGCTGGCGGGGGGAGGCTATGTTGAATTCCCGGCCAGCGGCGGCGTAAATGCCCTGCTCCATGTTTTTCATACGACTTTCAAAGTCGGCGGAAAGGCGGGTCAGTTCCGCGCGGTCCACTGCAATGCCATTTTTTTCCATGGTGGCAAGCACCTGTATCAGCGGGCGCTCGACCTGTTCGTACAGGGCCAGCGCCCTGCTGGTGCGCAAGGTGGGGCGCAGTACATGCCACAGGCGCAGGGTAACGTCTGCATCCTCGGCGGCGTAGGTCGTGGCTTTTTCTACGGGCACATGTGCAAAGGGGATACGGTTGCGGCCCGTGCCGGTGACGCTGTCATACGTTATGGGGGTGTGGTTGAGGTGCAGGGCAGACAGTTCGTCCATGCCCTGTCCGTGCAGCCCGGCAGACTGGCTGTAGGAGATCAGCATTGTATCATCCACCGGGGCAATGCTGGTGTGGTCTATGCCTGCGTGGTCAAGCACCAGCAGGTCGAACTTGGCGTTCTGGAAAACCTTGAGAACGCTTCTGTCTTCCAGCAGCGGGCGCAGTAGCTCCAGTGCCTGCGTGGCGTCAAGCTGTTCACCGGTCAGGGCTTCCAGCGTGCCTTCGTGCCGCACGGGCACGTAGCAGGCTTTGCCGGGAGCAGTCGCAAGGGAAAAGCCCAGCATGTTCGCGGTCAGCGGGTCCAGCCCGTCGGTTTCCGTATCCACGGCGCACATGCCTGCTTCCTGAGCCATGCTGACCCATTTTTGCAGGGTCTCGGCGGTGCGCACGGTCTCGTATTCCGCATAGGGTGCGCTCAGCAGGTTGGCGGGGCCGCTGGCGGTGGCGGGAACCGGCATTGCCGGGGGCTGGCCGGGGGTATCCTGCCCGTTTGCGCTGGCATGGGCGGAGGCTCGGGCCGCGCGGTGGGCATGTGCGCCAGCAGGGCTGCCCATACCCATACGGGACATGACAGAGCGGAAGCCCATGCTGTCCAGCCAGTCGGCCAGCACCAGTGTGTCCGGCTCGCGCGTGGCCAGCTCCTCTACCGGTACGGGCAGGGGCACATCCGTTGCCAGTGTCACCAGCTGGAGCGAGAGGCGGGCTGCCTGCGCATGCTCGATCAGCATGTCCCGCTTTTTGGATTTTTTCATGTCCGGGGCGCTGGCCAGCACGTTTTCCAGCGTGCCGAATTCGTTAATCAGGGCCGAAGCCGTTTTGGGGCCAATGCCGGGCACGCCGGGCACGTTATCTGTCGGGTCACCCATAAGGGCCTGTACGTCCGCCACTTTTTCGGGCGGGACGCCAAATTTGACCTCCACTTCCGCCGGGCCAATGGGGGTCTGCTTGATGGGGTCGAGCATGCACACGCCTTGCCCGACAAGCTGCATCAGATCCTTGTCGGAGGAAATAATGGTGCAGGTGCCCCCCATTTTGCGCACGGCCACTGCGTAGGATGCGATCAGGTCGTCCGCCTCCCAGCCCGGCAATTCTATGCCGGGGACGTTAAAAGCCTGCGTGGCATCCCGGATCAGGCCGAACTGGGGGCGCAGGTCCTCGGGGGGGGCGGGGCGGTGGGCCTTGTACTGGGGGTAGAGTTCGGAGCGGAAGGTCTGGCGGCTTGCATCAAACAGCACGGCCAGATGTGTGCCCACATGGTCGCGCAGCAGGCGGGCGAGCATGTTGGTAAAGCCATAAACCGCATTGACCGGCACCCCATCGGGGCTGGTCATGGGGGGGAGGGCATGAAAAGCGCGGAAAATAAAGCCGCTGCCATCCACAAGAACCAGATGCGGCGTGTTGGTCATGGCTGGGGGAACCGTGTGCAGGGGAGGGCGGGCAAAAAAGCAAACATGTTCTGGGGATATGCCGCTTGGGCCGGTCTGTCCAGCATCTCTGCCGGGGGGCATATGCAAAAACACCCCGGTGGTGGCCGGGGTGTGTGTTCGGGGTGCCCTGATGTGGCCTTACGCCACGGTGCTGACCCAGTCATGCGGATCAGCCGCACGGCCAAACTGGATGTCGCACAGGTTCTGGCGCAGCTTTGCCGTGACCTCACCCACCTGATTGTTGTTGATGATGCAACGGTCGGTCTTGCTCTTGAACGCCCCGATGGGGGATACAACCGCCGCCGTGCCACAGGCGAACACTTCCTTGAGTTTACCGGATTTGGCATCGGCAAAAAGCTGGTCAAGGGCGTAGCGCTCTTCCTTTACGGTCATCCCTGCATCACGCGCCAGAGTCAGCAGGCTGTCACGCGTAATGCCGTGCAGAATGGTGCCTCCTTCCAGCGGGGGGGTCAGCAGGGTGCCGTCTTCAAACACCATCATCACGTTCATGCCGCCCATTTCTTCCAGCCAGCGGCGTTCTTCCGCATCCAGAAACAGAACCTGCTGGCAGTCATGGTTCTTGCCTTCCATCTGTGCGGTCAGGCTGGCGGCGTAGTTGCCGCCACATTTGGCCGTACCCGTGCCCCCGCGGGAGGCGCGCACGGTTTCGGTTTCCACCCAGACCGAAACCGGACCGGCATCCTTGGAGAAATATTCCCCCGCAGCACAGGCAATGACAATGAACTTGAACTCGGAGGCAGGTTTGACCCCAAGGGCTGCTTCCGTCGCAATCATGAAGGGGCGGATATAGAGCGTGCCCACCTCGGGTGCGGGCACCCAGTCACGGTCGATTCTGACCAGCTGGGTCACGGCTTCCAGAAACAGGTCTTCGGGCAGTTCAGCCATGGCCATGCGCTCGGCCGATTTCTGGAACCGGCGGGCATTGGCTTCGGGGCGGAAGAGCTGCACCCCGCCATCGGGGGCGCGGTAGGCCTTCATGCCTTCAAAAATTTCCTGCGCGTAGTGCAGCACGGAGGCGGCGGGGTCGAGCATGAGCGGCTGGCGGGGCAGGATTTCAGCCGAATGCCAGCCCCTGCCTTCCGTATAGGTGACAACAGCCATGTGATCGGTAAAAGCACGGCCAAAACCGGGGTTGGCGACCAGACTTTCACGCTCGGCGGCGGGGGTGCCGTCCGTTTTGCGGGTGATCTTGAAGGCAATGCTGTCAGCTACGGTGGTCATGGTATTCTCGCGTTTTCCGCGGCGCTGGTGTGGGGACCAGGGGCCTGGTTGCTCCGGTATACGGGTTTATTCTGTTGCTTCAGGCGCACCATAAGGCAGCCTGCCGGTAGTCCGGTTGGGCTCTTTCCTATCATGTTCGCCGTGTCTGTGCCAGATAGGTGCGAACCGTGGCGTATGTGGTCCGTTCCTGTGTGTTGTGCGGCCGTGGCAGGGCTTGAGCCCCACGCCAGAGTGCCAGGGCTTTTTTGCAAGGTGGTGTAACAATGCCTCATTCCCCCATCCGGCAGGGTTATGCAACGCTGCCCTCCAGCTTTTATACCCGCACGCAGCCCACCCCGGTTGCCCGGCCGGAACTGATTGCGCTGAACAGGCCTCTGGCTGCGGAACTGGGGCTGGACGCGGCATGGCTGGCCGGGCCGCAGGGCCTGGCCATGCTGGCAGGCAACCGGATGCCACAGGGTATGGACCCGCTGGCAACCGTATATGCGGGGCACCAGTTCGGCCATTTTTCCCCCCAGTTGGGTGATGGTCGCGCCCTGCTTTTAGGGGAGGTTGCGGACCGCACTGGCCATATGCGCGAAATCGCACTTAAAGGCTCCGGCCCCACGGCATATTCACGCAGTGGGGATGGACGGGCAGCCCTTGGCCCCGTTCTGCGTGAATATCTGCTGAGCGAGAGCATGGCAGCCCTTGGCATCCCCACGACCCGCGCTCTGGCTGCGGTGGCAACGGGCGAGCGCGTTTACCGTGAAACACCTTTGCCCGGTGCCATTGTGGCGCGCGTGGCGCGCAGCCATATCCGTGTCGGCACGTTCCAGTTCTTTGCCGCCCGGCAGGACACGCAGGCTTTGCGGGCACTAGCCGATTTTGTTATTGACCGGCTTTACCCGCAGGCAGCACAGGACGCGCAGCCTTATGTTGCGCTGCTGCAGGCTGTTGTGGCGGCACAGGCCACTCTTGTGGCGCAGTGGATGCTTGCCGGTTTTATTCATGGTGTCATGAATACTGACAACATGGCCGTATCGGGCGAAACCATAGACTACGGCCCCTGCGCCTTTATGGACACCTACAACCCGGCCACCGTGTTCAGCTTCATTGATAAGCGTGGGCGGTATGCCTACACCAATCAGCCCACCATGGCTCTGTGGAACCTGACCCGTTTTGCCGAGACCCTGCTCCCTCTGCTGGCGGAGGAGGACGGGCAGGCCATCAGTCTGGCCCAGCAGGCGCTGGAGGCGTTCCATCCGCATTTCCATACCGCTTATTTTGCTGGCATGCGCGCAAAGCTGGGGCTGGTGGGAGAGGATAACGCTGACGAAACCCTGTTCAAAACCCTGCTGGACCATATGGCGGCGGAAAAAATGGACATGACCAACACCTTCCGCGCTCTCAGTCATGAGGAGGCGTTGCATGGTCATGGGCTGCCAGCAGGGCTGCCAGCCAGCGCCGGTCCGTGGCTGGCCCACTGGCGTGCACGTGTGGCGCAGCAGGGAGGGGCGGACTATGCCGCCCGCGCCTGCGCCATGCAGCAGGTCAACCCGTGCTATATTCCACGCAATCACAGGGTGGAGGCCATGATTCAGGCCGCCGTAAAACAGCAGGACTACGCACCGTTCAGGGAGATGCTGCATGTGCTGGCCAACCCCTATGTGGAGCAGCCGGGCATGGCGCAGTACGCAGCCCCCCCACAGCCTGCGGAGGTGGTGCCCTATACCTATTGCGGCACATAAGCCGTTACACCACACCTGCAGTGCTGATGAAGCGTTGCCCGTCGCCCCCCGTTTCCACCCTTGCATCAATACGGTACACGGTGCGCAGGTGTGCGGGGGTTAAAACTTCCGCCGGGGGGCCATAGGCCAGAATATGGCCATTGTGCAAAAGGCAGGCCAGATCGCACTGGTTGAGCGCCATGTTCAGGTCATGCAGCACAATCAGGGTGACCAGGTTGCGCTGTGCTGTCTCGCGCCGGATCAGGGCCATAACGGTCTGCTGGTAATACGGGTCAAGCGCGCTCAGGGGTTCATCCAGCAGCAGGGCGCGGGGTTTGCGGCCAAGGGCCTGTGCCAGCCCTGCAAGCTGGCGCTGCCCGCCGGAGAGTTCATGCAGGCTTTGCGTGGCAAGGTGGGCAATGCCCACATCGGTCAGGCAGGTCATGGCGGCATCTATGTCCGCTGCCGTGCTGGTGCTGCCCTGCCTGCCCGTGGCATGGCGGGCGGCCAGCATGGCGTCCAGCACGCTCAGGCGCACGGGCTCTGGCAGGGCCTGGGGCAGGTACAGGCAGTGCTGCGCCCGTTGGGCTCGTGGCAGGGGGGTAAGGTCCATTCTATCCAGTGTTATTGTGCCTGTGGCGTGCAGCAGCCCCCCTGCGGCGCGCAGCAGGGTGGATTTGCCGCTACCATTGGGGCCAAGAACCGCACAGAGCATCCCGTGGGGGAATGGTCCTGCATCCAGCCCGGCCAGCACGGATTTGCGCCCGTACCGTGCGCTCAGGTTGCGCAGCGTTAGCCCTGTTAGCCCTGTTAGCCCTGTTGGCGCTGGGGCGGTCATGGCAGCCCTTCCCCACGGCGCAGCACGATAACCAGAAAAAACGGTATACCCACCAGTGCCGTGACAATACCCGTGGGTACCACCACGCCGGGCACCAGCACCCGTGCCACAAGGGCTGCGAGGGAGAGAATGCATGCCCCGCTCAACATGCTGGCAGGCAGGTAAAAGCGGTGGTCTTCCCCCACAAGGCGACGGGCAATATGGGGGGCCACCAGCCCGATAAAGCCAATAACCCCCACAAAGGCTACAGCCAGTGCACATAAAAGGCTTATGCGCAGCAAGGCCGCACGGCGCAGGCGGGGCACATCCACTCCAAGGCTTGCGGCCCGGTCTTCCCCCATACGCAAGGTGGTGAGCGGCCATGAAGCCCGCAGTGAAAATGGCAGGATACAGGCCAGAGCCCCGCTCAGCAGGCCAAGCGTGCCCCATGTTGCGCGGGTCAGGCTACCAAGGGTCCAGAATACCAGATTTTGCAGAGCGTCCTCGTTCGCCACAAACTGCATGAGGGCAACCAACGCCTGAAACGAAAACACAAGTGCTACCCCGCACAGGATCACCGTGCCTGTTCCGCCCTGGCGCAGTCGCACCAGTATGTCCAGCAGCCACACAGACAGGGCCGCGCAAACAAAAGCGCTCCCCGCAGTCAGCCACATGTCGGGTACATGTTCCATGTGCCAGTCCAGCACAATGGCAAGGGATGCGCCAAACGCCCCGGCGGCAGACAGGCCCAGCGTAAACGGGCTGGCTAGCGGGTTGGCCAGAATTGTCTGCATTTCTGCCCCAGCCAGCCCCAGTGCGGCCCCCACGCATGCGGCCATAAGCGCGTAGGGCAGGCGGATCTGCCAGACAATCAGGCCGGTCTGCTCATCCACCCCGGTAGGGGCAAAAACGGCACGCAGTATTGTGGCGGGGGAAAGCTCCGCAGGCCCTACTGCGCAATCCAGCAGAACAGACAGGGCCAGCACGCCTGAAAGCCCGGCCAGTACAAGGCTGCGGTGGCGCAGGGCATTCTGGTAGGTTCGTGCAATGGCGGGGTGGTGGGTCATGCCCGCACACTATCCCGCCGTATATGGCGCAGGGCAAGAGGGCATGGCGTACGGGCATGCCAAAAGATGCGTAAACCCCGTCGTGGGTTGGGCTGGTGGTTGATCCTGCTGCTTGACGCACGGCCAGCAAGCGGGCTTTGTAAGCGCAATTCCACCCAGTGAGCGTGAATGAGATAAACGGGTTTGGCACAGACAGTTCTCCCACAAGACGAAGCCGCGCCCGGCTTTGCCCCCACCCACGGTACCACACTGGCTTTTACGGTGGGCGCTGCACAGGCGGGCGAACGGGTGGACCGGTTTTTGTCCACCTGCCCCGGAGCCCCTTCGCGCTCACGCATCAAAGGGCTGATCGAGGGCGGGAATCTGTTGTGCAATGGCGTGGTGCTGCGTGAACCTGCCATGCCGGTCAGGCCCGGAATGGTGGTGGTGCTGGACCTGCCCGCCGCAGCGCCCGCCACCCCGCAGGGCGAAGCCATGGATTTTAGTATTCTGTATGAAGATGATGATCTGATCGTTCTGGACAAGCCCGCCGGGCTGGTGGTCCACCCCGCACCGGGGAACGAGACCGGTACGCTGGTCAACGGCCTGATCGCCCATTGCGGCGATAGCCTTAAAGGCATTGGCGGGGAACGCCGCCCCGGCATTGTCCATCGGCTGGATAAGGATACGTCCGGTGTTATGGTGGTTGCTAAAACGGAAAAAGCGCATCTGGCGCTCTCGGACGATTTTGCCGCCCGCCGCATAGACCGCGCCTATCTGGCATTCTGCTGGGGGGTGCCAGCCCCTGCGGAGGGGGATTACGAGGGCGCAATAGGCCGCGACAGGCGGGACCGCAAACGTATGGCGCTGGTTACGCATGGTGGTAAATGGGCCTTGACCCATTACCGCACGCTCAAGGTGTTCAGCGCATCGGCAGCCCTTGTTGCGTGCAAGCTGGCAACCGGGCGTACGCACCAGATACGGGTGCATTTTTCGGCCAATGGTCACCCGCTCATGGGGGACCCGCTTTACCTGCGGCGTGTGCCTGCTGCGGCCCGTGGCCTGCCCCCGGCGGGCAGGGGGGCCGGGCTGGACTTTCCCCGTCAGGCGCTTCATGCGGCGCGGCTGGGTTTTACCCATCCCAGAACGGGCGAAAGCCTGCTGTTTGAAACCCCGATGCCGCCCGACATGCTGGAACTGGAACAGGCCCTGAGCGACTCGTAATGGAGCAGGGAAGCTCCGAGTCAGGGTTAAAGGGGACCGCTGTGGTCTTCTAACTGTGGCAGTTTTGCTACCATGCACATCTGATTTTCTTGACATGGTGCATTTTTCAGGCGCACCCTCTTGTTCGATACCGCTCACTTTTCCGTAAAGCGGGAAGGGGCCTCTGGTCTTTGCTGCTCATACCGAGGGCAGAGGCAGGGGTCGCCATAATTTTCCATCGGGTAATGGAACTCGCCTCTGCAAGTCTGGGTGCGCCTGTAACGGAACAGGAACCAAACGCATCCGTGGGAGTTTCCATCTCAGGAAGGAGTACTCAAATCATGGCTTCCGTCATTGATGTTGGGCCTGAAGGCAATCTTTCAAGGTACCTTCAGGAAATTCGTAAATATCCCCTGCTCACGCCAGAGGAAGAACTCACCCTTTCACGCAAATGGCGCGATAAGGGCGATGTCAAGGCTGCTCATCGTCTGGTGACATCCCACCTGCGTCTGGTTGCCAAGATCGCCATGGGCTACCGGGGTTATGGTCTGCCGATCAATGAACTGATCAGCGAAGGCAATGTGGGGATGATGCAGGCCGTACGCCGCTTTGACCCCGAAAAAGGTTTCCGGCTGGCCACCTACGCCATGTGGTGGATCCGTGCCGCCATTCAGGAATACATCCTGCATAGCTGGTCTTTGGTCAAAATGGGCACAACGGCGGCTCAGAAAAAGCTGTTCTTCAACCTGCGTCGCCTTAAAGGGCAGATGCAGGCGATTGATGATGGTGACCTCCAGCCCGAACAGGTCAACAAGATTGCTACAACCCTTGGTGTATCCGAGCAGGATGTGGTGGACATGAACCGCCGCATGGCGGCACCCGACCACAGTCTGAACGCACCTCTCAAAGCGGATCAGGAAAACGAGTGGCAGGACCGTCTGGTGGACGATCAGGTTAACCAGGAAGAAGTTTACGCCGAAAACGAGGAAATGTCGGGCCGCAAGGCTTTGCTTGCCACAGCGCTCGAAACCCTGAACGAGCGTGAGCGCCGCATTTTTACCGAGCGCCGCCTTAAGGATGATCCGGCAACGCTGGAAGAACTCGCCCATGATTACGGCATTTCCCGCGAGCGGGTGCGCCAGATTGAAGTGCGCGCGTTTGAAAAAGTGCAGGAAGCCATGAAGCAGGAAGTCGCAGCCCGCCGCAACGCCACACAGGGAGAATAATTCTCCCCTGTGGGTGTTCTGCCCGCTTGATGTGCCGCCCTGTACCAGCGCAGTATCGGGGCCGTTCAGGCGCGGGCTACGTCCTGCACAAAAAATGTGGCGTCCGTGCGCCCGTTCCAGCTTTCTGCCCGTAGATAACCCGCCAGATGCAGGGCGGGACGTGTGGCGTCTTCCAGAGCTACTGCAAGCGGGTTGTTATCCGCCTTGAACAGAAGTGCCTTGAGCCTGCTGCCATTGCTGGCGCGGATCTGTACGCGCAGGGTGTTGTTGTCCCGCCCTATGCGGTCGGTGCGCACAATATGTACATTGGGCAGGGCAATCAGCGGTTCGGGGTTGCCTGCGCCAAAAGGGGCAAGGGCCGCCATGTCGGTCGCCAGTTCCGCCGTGGCTCCGCTTACGGCCACAACGGCATCTATGGTCAGGTCGACGGTGGGGGGGAGTTCCGTCGCCTGTGGCAGACGGGTATCGAGAAAAGTGTGGAACTCCGCCAGCCTGTCCGCATGGAGTGAGAAGCCCGCTGCCATGGCGTGCCCGCCCCCTGTTTTAAGCAGCCCGGCCTGACGTGCGGCAATAATAACAGTGCCAAGGTCCAGCCCGGCTACCGAGCGGCCAGAGCCTTTGATGCTCCCGTCCTCCAGTTGTGCGCCAACAAGGGCGGGGCGGTTGAAGCGTTCTTTTATGCGGCCTGCCACAATCCCCACAACGCCGGGGTGCCAGTCCCTGCCTGCGAGCAGAATAACGCCGTGGCCAGCCTCCTTCTGCTCCGCCGCCTGTTCCATGGCGCGGTCCAGAATGTCGGCTTCCACATCCTGCCTGCGGCGGTTGACGGCATCCAGCCGCTCGGCCATCTGCTTGGCTTCATGCACGTCCGGGCAGCGGAGCAGGCGCAGACCAAGCGCGGCTTCGGCTATGCGCCCGCCCGCATTAATGCGTGGCCCCAGTGCAAACCCGCACGAAAACGCATCCGGTGCTTTACTTACACCTGCAATTTCCAGCAGGGCGGCAACCCCCACACGCTGCCGGGCGGCCATGACCTTCAGCCCCTCGGCTACGAACAGGCGGTTGACCCCTTGCAGGGGCATGACGTCACACACCGTGGCCAGTGCTACAAGGTCCAGCAGGGGGCGCAGGTCGGGCTGGGGGTGGGCTGTGTTAAAAAAACCGTTCTCGCGCAGGGTGCGTCTGGTGGCGATGGTGGCCAGAAAACTCAGTGCTGCAGCGCAGATATGCCCAAGGCCGGAGGAGCAGTCCGCCCGGTTGGGGTTTACGGTGGCCAGAATGGCAGGCAGGGCATCTTCCGATTTGTGGTGGTCCAGAACGACCACATCGACCTTGCCTGCAAGCTGGTTCAGAATATCGGCAGAAGCCGTGCCACAGTCCACACAGACCAGCAGTGTGGCGCCTTGGGCGACCAGTGCTTCCAGAGCAGGCAGGTTGGGGCCATACCCCTCGGTCATGCGGTCGGGAATATGGGTCAGAACGGAGCAGCCAAGCTGCTCAAAAAAAGCGGCCAGTACGGCACTGGCGCATGCGCCGTCCACGTCATAATCGCCAAAAATACCTAGGGTTTCCCCCGCCTGTACGGCTTGCGCCATGCGAGCGGCGGCTTTGTCCATATCCGTCAGGCAGGACGGGTCGGGCATAAGGGCGCGCAGGGTGGGAGCCAGAAAATGCGGTGCATGCTCGGGGCTGACCCCGCGCATGGCCAGCAGGCGGCCCACAATTTCGGGTATGCCAAGCTGCTGGGCCAGTGCGGCCCCCAGCCGGTTGGTGGTGGGGTTGTCTGCTCCCTCCCGCCAGGACCAGCGCCGCGCGTTTACGCTGTGCTCCACATCGAGCACGGCCGGGGTGGGGGCGTGCGCCCCCTCTGCTGGTGATACGGTCTGAAGCATCCGGTTAAAAAACGCCTGTTATTGCGGTGTCCATGTTTTGGTTTTGAAGTTGTGGTGCCCTTCAATAAAGCGGGACGTGCCAGATTTGGAACGCATGACCAGTGAATGGGTAACGGCCTGATGCGGGTATTGCCGCACGCCACGCAGCAGCGCGCCGGTGGTAACCCCAGTGGCCGAGAACAGCACCGAGCCTGCCGCCATATCATGCAGGTCCAGCTTGCGGTCGGGGTTTTTGCCGGGGTTCATTTTCTGGGCGCGTTCGCGCTGGGCGTCATCTTCAAATAGCAGGCGCCCCTGCATCTGGCCTTCCACGCAGCGCACGGCGGCGGCGGTCAGCACCCCTTCGGGCGCACCGCCGGAGCCTACGTAAATATCAACCTGACTGCTATCCAGGCAGGCGGCAATGCCACCAGCCACATCGCCATCGCTCAGCAGGCGCACACGTGCACCAGCGGCGCGGGCGCGGGCGATCATTTCCTCATGCCGTTCGCGGTCGAGCGTGCACAGCAGCAGGTCCTGCACACTTTTGCCTTTGGCTCTGGCAAGGTTTTTCAGGTTGGTTTCAATCGTGTTTTCAAGGTCCACCACGCCTGCGGGCAGGTTGGGACCAACCACAATCTTGTCCATGTACACATCGGGCGCGTGCAGAAAGTTGCCACGTTCGGCCAGCGCCACCACCGTAATGGCGTTTGGCATATCCTTTGCGCACAGGTTGGTGCCTTCCAGCGGGTCCACGGCAATGTCCATGGCCGGACCGCCGGAGCCTACTTTCTCACCAATATAGAGCATGGGCGCTTCATCCATTTCGCCCTCGCCAATGACCACGGTGCCATCAATGGCCACGGTGTCAAAGGCGATGCGCATGGCTTCCACTGCGGCGCCATCTGCATCGTTCTTACGGCCGCGGCCCGTCCAGCGGGCAGAGGCAAGGGCGGCCGCTTCGGTCACGCGTACCAGCTCAAGAGCCAGATTGCGGTCGGAAACAACGAAGGGAGAGGGGCCAATGGAATCAGACATGAGAAAGAGGGATCCTTAATTACACAATTGATCGGGCGGGGCTTACGGGGCGCTTCAGGCGGCCTCGATCCGGATTACAACTGTGGAGTCTGTCACAACAGTCAAAGCGTCAATCCGGGTGACGGCATCCTGCATAGCCGCCTCGGATGTCCGATGTGTGACCAGAACAAGGGGAACATAAGGCGTGCTGTCATTTTCCGCCGGATGCTGGAGCATGCTGCGCAGTGATACGCCACAATCACGCAGAATGGCGGTAATGTCGGCAATAACACCGGGGCGGTCTTCTACCATCAGACGCAGGTAGAACGCACCTTCCCCGCTGGAAATGGGGCAGGCCCGCAGCGGGGGCCGGGTGCTGGTCTGCACGCCCCATACGGCAATGGTGTTACCACGTGCAATATCCACCAGGTCCGCCGTAACCGCACTGGCTGTGGGGCCAGCCCCGGCCCCGCGCCCTTCGATCATGATCCGGCCAACAAACTCGCCTTCCGCCACCACGGCGTTAAACACGCCATCCACCTGTGCCAGCGGAGCCTGCTGGGGCACAAGGCAGGGGGTTACGCGTGCGTGCAACCCGGCATCGGTCATGCTGGCAAGACCCAGCAGCTTGATCCGGTAGCCAAGGGCGCGGGCAAAGCTCTGGTCCACAGCACCTATGCGGCGGATGCCTTCTACGTGCACGCTGTCAAACGCTACGGGCTGGCCAAAGGCCAGACCTGCCAGAATGGTCAGCTTGTGGGCTGCGTCCAGCCCGTCCACATCGGTAGACGGGTCGGCTTCGGCGTAGCCGAGGTCCTGCGCATCCTTGAGCACGGTGGCAAAATCCTTGCCCGTCTCGCGCATGACAGTGAGGATGTAATTGCAGGTGCCGTTAAGAATGCCGCCCACACGTAGCAGGCGGTCTGCCGCCAGCCCTTCACGCACGGTTTTAATGGCGGGAATACCGCCCGCAACCGCGGCTTCAAACAGCAGAGGGGCGTTGTTGTCAGCACTCAGGCGGGCAAGGGTGGAGCCATGCAGGGCCAGCAGCGCCTTGTTGGCGGTGACCACAGGTTTGCCAGCTTTAAGGGCTGCTTCCACCAGCGTGCGGGCCGTACCTTCCGCCCCGCCGATCAGTTCCACCACCACGTCCACATCGGGGTCGTTCACCAGATCGGCGGCGTTATCGTACCAGCGCAGGGCGGACACATCCACCCCACGGTCCCGCGAGCGCTCGCGCGCACTTACGGCCACAACCTCCAGCGGGCGGCCTGCCCGTGTGCTGAGCAGGTCCGCATTGGCCCGCAGCAGCCTGATAACGCCCGCGCCAACCGTGCCGAGCCCGGCAATGCCAAGACGAAGAGGGGAAGAAGAGGAACAGGATGTCACGGTGTAACAGACTCCGGTTTTTGGGCTGGGTTGGAGGAGGGAGGGGCCTTGACGCCGTGGGCGGCCATAAAGCCCTTGATGGAACGCAGGGCCTGACGCAGGCGGTGTGTATTTTCCACCAGCCCGATGCGGACATGGTCATCACCATATTCACCAAACCCAAGGCCCGGAGCTACGGCGACCCCGGCTTCTTCAAGCAGGAGTTTGGAGAAGGCAACGCTCCCCATCTCGCGGAAAGGTTCGGGAATGGGCGCCCATGCAAACATGGAGCCTTCGGGGGAGGGCACGTCCCATCCGGCGGAATGCAGGCCCTTGATCAGAACGTCGCGCCGTTCCTTGTACAGGTTGCGCAGGTCAGCCACGCAGTCCTGCGGGCCGTTCAGCGCGGTTACGGCAGCGACCTGAATGGGGGTGAACGCCCCGTAGTCCAGGTAGGATTTAATGCGGGTGAGCGCGGAAATAAGCCGCTCGTTGCCTGCGGCAAAGCCTACGCGCCAGCCAGCCATGGAATAGGTCTTGGACAGGGAGGTAAATTCCACCGCAATGTCACGCGCTCCCGGCACGGCCAGAATGGAAGGGGGAACCAGATCGCCAAAATAGATTTCGGCGTAGGCAAGGTCGGACAGAATCCAGATTTCCTCGCGCCGGGCAAAGGCGACCAGTTCCTTGTAAAAATCCAGATCGGCCAGATACGCCGTAGGGTTGGACGGGAAGTTGACAATCAGCGCCGTCGGCTTGGGCACGGAATGGCGTACCGCACGGTCCAGTGCCCGGAGCATGTCCTCGTTCGGGGTGGCGGGGATGGAGCGCACGGACGCACCCGCAATAATAAACCCGAACTGATGAATGGGATAAGACGGGTTGGGCACCAGAATGGTGTCCCCCGGGCTGGTAATGGCGGAGGCCAGATTAGCCAGCCCTTCCTTGGAGCCAAGGGTGACAATCACTTCGCTGTCAGGGTTGAGTTTGACGTTAAAGCGCCGGTCATAATACCCCGCCACGGCCTTGCGCAGACCGGGGATGCCACGGCTGACCGAATAACGGTGCGAGCGCGGATCGTTGACCGTTTCAATCAGCTTGCTGACAATATGGGGTGGGGTGGGGGTATCGGGGTTGCCCATGCCAAGGTCAATAATATCCTCGCCCCGTGCGCGCGCTGCTGCCTTGGCCTGATTGACAGAGGCGAACACATAAGGCGGCAGGCG
This sequence comes from Acetobacter fabarum, assembly GCF_029069195.1. GTDB lineage: Bacteria > Pseudomonadota > Alphaproteobacteria > Acetobacterales > Acetobacteraceae > Acetobacter > Acetobacter fabarum_A. Next base: position 16,140 of record NZ_JARDYK010000011.1, on the reverse strand, counting down.
GCGGATGCGATGGAACTCTTCGGTCATGGACGTTGGGTGCTCTGAAAGGACAGGGGGCATGGCCCCTGTAGGATGAAGGGAGTGAACATAGTAATCGCCTAAATGGAACAGGCAACTCCTCTGGATGCAAAACCGCAGGGCGGGTGTGTTTTTATCGCATGCAGGGCGGGGCAAAGGGGGGGATCAGGGCGGGGTAACCACCTTTGCCCCCGTGCCAAACGCATCGCCCCGCACGGTTATGGCGCTGGAAGGAATACCGCGCTGGGTCAGTGCCACGGCAAGGCGCTGGGCACGCAGCAGGCCAAGACGCACGGCATCGGCCTGATCCTGCGGACTCATGGACGCGGCATCGCCAAACCCGCGAATGGTCAGGGGGCCGTTCGGCCATTTTTGCACGATCCTGCCCAGCGCCGCGTCCTGCCCGCTGGAGAGCTGGTCGGACTGGGGCACAAAATGGAAAGCCATCCCTTTTATGTCGGTCAGGTCATAGTTGGGGCGCGCGGCATCGGGGAGGTTTGCATCCGTTGGTACGGCAAAACCGGGGAAGTCGGGGGGTGTGGGCGGGGTTTGTGGTATTTGCGGAATCTGGTCAGGGCGTAATTCGGGGATGTCCGCTTTTTTGTACACTTCGGGCATGGCCACTTCCGCCTCGGCTTTTTCTGGCGCGGGGAGGGGGGCTGCGGTGCCTGCTGGCAGGCTGGATACGGCCGCAGGCGGGGGCGCGCTTACGGGCGGCTGGGGAGCGCTGTCTGCCGCATCCATAACCGCGCCGCTTACGCCTGCGGGCAGGGTGGGCTGGGCCGTTTTTTGCGCACCGGTTCTGCCGCCTGCATTGGGGGGAGGTGGAATGTTGGGGATCATGGACCCGTTGGCGGCCATGGTCCGGTAGGTCAGGTTGCGGTCGCGCGTCAGTTGTTCACTCAGCAGGGCGCGAGCCTGAGGGGAGGGAATGTTGGGCGCATCCGTTGGGGTCAGGCCCACTTTGGGGTAAGGGTCGTAGCGTCCCGGCGGTGGTGGGCGCTGCTGGGCAATGATCCCGCCGCGCATGCTGCGTGACCAGTCCAGGGCGGTATCAATCGCATCACGGTGCTGGCAGGCGCTCAGCATACTGCCCAGCGCGACAAGAGCAGCCATGCTGGCAGCCTGCAAAAAGCGGTCTGGCCGGGGGGTATGGGTCCGGCTGGTCGGCTTCTGCTCCAGAGAGGGCTGCTGCATGGCGGGGGGAATGCTCCGAAAAACCTGATATAAAATTGCCCCGCACCTTACCCTTTTCCCTCCTCCGTGGCGAGAGAGCGCATGATTGCCCCTTGGCAGGCACGTTCGGGCAGCGCAGGATAAGGGAATGAACACTGATACGGAACAATGTGCGGAGACAGCAATGACGGGCCTCTTCTCCCGTAACGCCATCAGGCTGGACGATGAACCGGAAACCCCGGAAACCCCCGAAAAAGAGGAAGGTAAAGCCTCTGGCGCCCCGCAGGGCGAACTGGAGCACAAGCTGTTCAAGCAGCGTAAGGTGCTTATTTTTGGTGGGATAAACGACAAGGTCGCGCGCGACGTAACCGGCCGCCTGCTGGCGCTGGCCGGTGAATCTGACAAACCGATTGATGTGTACGTCAATTCTCCCGGCGGGCATGTGGAAAGTGGAGACACGATCCATGACATGATCCGTTTTGTCGATTCGATTGCCCCGGTCAACATGATCGGCACGGGCTGGGTGGCTTCTGCTGGTGCGCTTATTTTTGCCGCAGGTCACAAGGACCGCCGATTCTGCCTGCCCAACACGCGTTTTCTGCTGCACCAGCCGATGGGCGGTGTGCGTGGCCCGGCAACCGATATTGATATCGAAGCGCGCGAAATCATTAAAATGCGCGAACGCCTGAACCATCTTTTTGCGCGTGAAACAGGGCAGCCTTACGAAAAAGTCGTCAAGGACACGGACCGTAACTACTGGATGTCCGCAAAAGAAGCGATAGAGTACGGTTTAGTGACCAAGATCATTTCTAAGCTGGCTGATCTGCACTAACACGGGGGCGTCGCCGCCATTCCCGGTCATGGGAATGGTGGCATGTTTCAGGTTTATTGGACCTTCCAACGTTCCAGCCAGTCAGGGTTGGTTGCAAAAAGGGGAGGTCCCCAGATAACGGGTTCCTCACATGGGTTCTCTGAGCGATATTTACTCCCATCTGCCGGAAAGTATGGATGACCTTCCAGCACCCCCTAATGCCGAGGCTGTAGTCGAGGCGGATTTTCGCGCGCGGCATTGGCTGAGTCCCATTCGCGGGCCGCTCAAACCGGGTTCGGAAGAGCACAAGCGCGCACTTGCGGCCATGTTCCGTGAGACGTTCAACCCGTACAAGCCATCTGTCATTGACTGGCCCAAGCTGGACCCCGAAACCCTGCACCGTGTGACCTCCCTGCCAATCTGGGACATTGCCGTGCAGACCGAGGGCAAGGCCCGCCTGCGCATGGCCGCTTATGCCCGCCTGGTCACCGATCCTGACGTCAAGGACGCCATCTCGCGCAATGCGTGGGAAGAAAACCGGCATAAGGAAGTGCTGGCCAAAATGGTGGCGGCCTACAACATTCCCATGGCCCCCGAGCCCCCGTATGTGGAGCCGAAGGACGTGGAATGGGCCTATCTGGTCACCGGCTTTTCGGAATGTGTGGACAGCTTTTTTGCTTTTGGCATGTTCGAACTGGCCAAGCGTTCGGGCTACTTCCCCGAAGCTCTGACCGACACGTTCGAGCCGATCATGCAGGAAGAATGCCGCCATATTCTGCTTTTTGCCAACTGGCTGGCTTGGTACCGTGCAGTTATGCCGTGGTGGCGTCGCCCGTTCTTTGAAGCAAAGGTATGGGCTGTCTGGGGTTTTCTGGCCTACGAACGCATGAGCCTTGCCCGCACGGTGGATGATAGCGGGCAGGTCCATACGCAGGACAACAACTTTACCGTAACCGGCACCAAGGAAGTGACCAACATCCAGATCAACCTGCCGGATTTTATGGAACTGTGTCTGGAAGAAGATGACCGGCGTTTTGCCGGGTATGACCCGCGCCTGCTGCGCCCGACCACAACCCCCGCGATCGCCAGGGTGATCCGCAATGTGGGGCGGGTGTGGGAATTTACTTCAGGTATTTTCAAGGCCAACGGTAAAAAAGCCGCCTGAGCTTTTGGTGTGTCGTGGTCTGCATGCAGCCTGCCCTTATGGGGCGGGCTGTTTTGTTTTGGGCACAGGTGCAAAACGCAGCACTATATTTGCCCGGCTTTTCATTTTTGTTGAATTTTGTGGATAACCTCAGAGGTATAAAGTCCACAAAGACCGTCGATATGTAGACGAGGAGCGTATTTCGGAAGGTGGATATTCTCACGGGTCTGGATAAAGGGGTGATTTTTCCCTCTTTATGCCATGGAAATCCGTACCTAATTCCTGATCAGTTCGTTTTTTTTAAATCATATGTGCTGGCATGGTGCTGTGTGCAGCATGCCAGTACGATTCTGCGCGGAAGGTCAGGATTTTTTTACAAATTCCGACTTCAGGTTCATGGCCCCGATGCCGCTTATTTTGCAGGCAATGTTGTGGCCGTCCGTGCCATCGACCAGTTTGATGTTTTTGACCTTGGTGCCGCTTTTAACCACCAGAGAAGACCCCTTTACCTTCAGGTCCTTGGTGACCGTAATGGTGTCACCATCAGCCAGAACGTTGCCGTTGGCATCATGAATAACGCCTGAACCCTCTGTATCCGTATCGGCTGCATTGGTGGAGAGTGCATTCCATTCATGTGCGCATTCGGGGCAGACCCACAGCTCGCCATCCTGATAAATATGTTCACAGCCGCATTGCGGGCATTTGTGTTCGTCGCTCATGGTCATCCCCCGTGGTTACAATGCGGCGCAACCTAATACATGCGTCCGGTAATAGAAATAGCAGGGGAAAAAGCAGACCGGAGCGGTCACTGGCCCGGCGGGTCAAAGGCGGAGGCTATGAGGGCTTACGTGGAGGTCTTTGGTTTGCGGTGGGCATGCACGCACAGCAATACGCTCAGCACCACACACCCAAAAGCCAGTGTTTCCATCCGGCCTGGCAGTCGATGCTCCCATATGAAGCCGTAGCAGAGGGAAAACAGGGTTTCGAACAGGATCATCTGCCCCACCAGTGTCAGCGGGAGCAACTGGTTCATCCTGTTCCACAGCGCATTGCCTGCAATGGAGGCCAGCAGGGCAACACCCGTACTGACCAGCGCAAAGTTACGCCATTGCTCCAGCCCGTGGGCCGTGCTGTCCAGCAGAAGGGCAAGGGGGAGCAGGACCACATTCTGGGCACCGGTGGCAAGCCCGGTCAGCAGGCTCCAGTCATGGGCGGAAAAATGTCGCTGGCGCACAAGTGCCCGGCTGTTTCCCACGGCATAGAGTGTCCAGGAGCCAAGGGCTGCCACAGCGCAGAGCAGCCCCAGAAAAGGCGCACGGGCAACGGAATGTGTCTGGGTATGCATGGCCTGCCAGCCAATACATGCCGCCCCGGTCAGGCATAGCAGGATGGAGGGTAAAAGCTGGCGCAGGGGGAGGGCATCCTTGTCACGGCTGCCAACCAGTGTCACCAGCACAGGCAAAAAGCCGATCACAAGAGTGGTGCTGGTAATGCCGCCGTTTTTGACGGCGCTTGAGAGCAGCACATAGTAAGCCGTATTCCCCGCAAAGGAGAGCCAGCTCAGTGTCCACCATGTGCGCAGGCTTACGGTGTGGCTGAGGACCTGCCAGCGTGGTGCAACCATAATGGCGGCGAACAGGCCGTACAGCACGTAGCGTCCACAGGCCATTTCCAGCGCGCTGAAGTTGCGGATCAGCTCAGGGGCCAGAAAAACCAGTCCCCATAACGCCCCTGCCCCAACACCACAGGCCATGCCTTTGCCAAGGTTATGCTGTGCGGCTGGGTGGTGCATGGGGTTGGTCGCCTTGGCCGGGGGGAGGGCCATCAGGCCCGGGCAAATGGTGGGGTGCTCGGGTCCGAGCAGATGACTGGTGCCTCTGGTGCTGTTGAGGCCAGATGGAGGCGGGTTTTACAAAAAACTTTTTTGTATCAGGCGTTTCCGAAGCGTCTGTAGCGGAAGGGCGGCGGCGTTTGGGGGCGTTGGGCAATAGCCTGCGTGACCTGTTTGTGATCGGGGGCCTTATGGCAGACCGGGTCCGCCACATCCGCCTTGCCCGCCAGCGCCAGCGCCTGACAACGGCAGCCCCCCCAGTCTTCCTCCTTGAACGCGCAGGACTGGCAGGGTTCGGGCATCCATTCCGTGCCGCGGAACAGGTTAAAAATAGGGGCATCCTTCCATATGGCGGCAAGACCTGCCTCGCGCACATTGGGGAAGGTGATGTTGGGAATGGTTTCCGCCGCGTGGCAGGGCAACACCTTGCCTGTGGGGGTGATGTTTAAAAAACGCTGGCCCCATCCGCCCATGCAGGGTTTGGGGCGGTCCTCGTAATAATCGGGGGTAACAAAATCTATGCTCATGCGCCCTGCCAGCCGGGTGCGGGCTGCGGTTACGGCTTCGGTTGTGGCTTCTATCTGGGCGCGGTCAGGCAGGAGGGCATCACGGTTGAGCAGACCCCAGCCATAATACTGGGTATGGGCGATTTCCACCCGTCTGGCGCCAAGCTGTTCGGCCAGTTCCAGCATGGCGGGCACACGGTCGGCATTCTGGCGGTGGATGACAAAGTTAAGTGTGAGCGCAAGACCCTCTGCGGTAATCAGGCGTGCCGCTTCCAGCTTTTTGGCGTGTGCACCTGCCATGTTGGCAATGCGGTCCGCGCTGGCGGGGGCCACGTCCTGAAAAGATAACTGGATATGGTCCAGCCCCGCATCGGCCAGAGCGCGCAGGGTGTCCGGGCGGATCAGCACGCCAGAGGTGATCAGGTTGGAATACAGGCCAGCCTGTGCTGCGTGGCGCACCAGTTCTGGCAGGTCAGGGCGGGCCATGGGTTCCCCGCCTGAAAAATGAACCTGCAACACGCCCATCAGCGCTGCTTCGTCCAGCACACGCTGCCATTCTGTGGTGCCCAGTTCCTGCGTTCTGGGGTCGAGCATAAGGGGGTTGGAGCAGTAGGGGCATTGCAGGGGGCAGCGGTGGGTAAGCTCCGCCAGCAGGCTCATGGGGGGAGGGGGCGTGCTCATGCGCGGAGCAGCACCTGTTTTTCGGCCAGTTCCGTCACCATGGCCAGCACGTCCTGCGCGATAATGGCGCGTGGGGCTGCAAATTTTTCGGCCAGCAGGTCTATAATCGTGTGGAGCGGGCGTGCGCCATCCACCAGTTGCAGCACTTCGGCTGCAATGGCATCGGCATGAAACGCGCGCTCGGGGGCCTGAATAAACCAGACCTCCCGCACACGGTCATAGTGCAGGCGGGTGCCCCGCGCAAAGCGTGGCACGGTCGTCTCGCACAGGGTCGGGCCTGTGGCCCCGGTCATGCCTGCGGGCCTGGGCGGAACGCGCCGGGGGGAATGTGCCCGGGGACCACATAGGCGTAATCCAGTGCATCCAGCATGGACCATAGCACGCTGCATTTGAACCTGAGTGCGTTCAGCACCGCTGTCTGCTGCTCCACCGTAAGGGCGTGCTCGCGCACGTAGGCCAGCGCAAAGGCGGAATCCTGCGGGGCCTGTGTCAGCCGGGGTTTGAAGTAGGCGAGCGTCTCCTCGGTAACAAAGTCGTAGTTGCCGAGCATGCCCGCAACCCGTTCGCTGATAATGGTGGGGGAGAAGAGTTCGGTCAGGGAAGAGGCAATGGCCTCCAGAATGGAGCGTTCGCGCACGAACTGCACGTAGGCTTCCACAGCAAAGCGCGTGCCCGGCAACAGCCCGTCGAGCGATTCCACATAGGCGCGGTCCAGCCCGAGGCCATCGGTCAGCCTGAGCCAGCGGGCAACACCACCCGTGCCGGGTTGTGTGCCATCATGGTCTTCCAGCCTGCGCCGCCATTCACGCCGCAGTTCCGTGGTGGGCAGGCGGGCCAGCAGGGAGGCATCCTTGGCGGGAATGCTGGCCTGATAGTAATAGCGGTTTAGCGCCCATGCCTGCACCTGCCCTTTGTTCAGCTTGCCGTCATGCAATGCACGGTGGAAGGGGTGCAGGTTGTGGTAGCGCTCGGCCCCAATGGCGCGCAGGGCGGCTTCCAGTTCATCAGGGGTGAGAAGACGGTCTGTCATAATCTTACCTTCATGCCATCAAAGGCCACTTCCCAGCCCGCAGCTTCGGCCTGCTGGCGTTCGGTGCTGTCGGCCAGCAGAACAGGGTTGGAATTGTTGATGTGGATGAGGATCTTGCGGGTCACGTTCAGGTCCGCAAAGGCGGAAAACGTGCCATCGGGCTGGTCGGCAAGGGACATATGCCCCATGCGGTGGCCGGTTTTGCTGCCAAGCCCTGCGCGCACCATTTCATCATCCGTCCAGAGTGTTCCGTCAAAAAATACGGCGTCGGCTCCCTGGATATGGGTGCGCAGGTCATCTGTCATCATCGCGCAGCCGGGAATGAACAGGGCGCGGGAGGTGCCATCGGTTATTTCCAGCCCGATGGTTTCGCCATTTGTCATGATTTCGGCTGGGTTTTCCGCTTTTTCAGCATAAAGAGGTACTTTGCCGGGAACGGAAAACGGGGTGATGCAAAAGCCCGGTGGGTCCAGGGTAAGGGGGCGGTCGAGCGTCATGGGCAGGCGTGGCACCAGTGTCCGGTCGAGCGCTGTAAAAATGGGGTTGGCATCCAGCTGGTCCAGTACCGGCTGCGTTGCATACAGCTCAAACGCCTGCCGCTCGCGCAGGGTAAGCAGGCCGGTAATGGCGTCAATTTCCCCGCTGGTCAGCACAACCCCGGCAATGGGGGTGGAGCGCAGGCCCGTACGCGGGTGCAGGTCGGGGGTCTGGTTGATCTGGGTCCGCAGGTCGGGCGAGGCATTCAGCACGTACCAGGATGTGCCATTCCCGCTAACGGCTATGGAGGCCTGTGTGCGGGCGGGGGCTGCGGGGTCACCCGCGCGGGCGCGGCGACAGGCGGGGGCGTTGGAGTTCCATTGCGGAAAACCACCACCGGCGGCTGCGCCGAGGACAACAATATCAAGCATACGACGCTTTCTAAACAAAAAAGCCGTCAGGGGGAAAGCTGGTGAGACACCAGCCCGCCTGACGGCCGAGAGAGGGGGTGCCCTCTCTTACTTTTTCTGACCGCAGACATAGCTGTTGATTTCTGCGCCCAACGGAATTTCCGTCACTTTAGGTGCGTTCCAGGCCATGATGTTTCTCCTTGGCATTGGGTGTGGTGTGCACAAAACGCAGCCACACATCGCAGGTACGTGCGGTGCGTCAGAGCCATGCCAGTGTGATGAAAAATAGCAAACGTGCAAGGGTTCTTGCCCCGATAAGGGGGGGAGGTGCGGCTTTATCACGGCAGTGTGATAATGTGCGCCAGCCCTGACAGGCTCATCTGTTTCATTTTGAAACACATTGAACGCTGGCCGCTACAACGTACTGCATGGCGCAGCGGGGGATTGCGGCAAGGCCGGTGGCGTTTTCATGCTCCAGTATGCTGGCCAGCCGTACGTCCAGCGCCGCATGGGACACGTGGCAAAATCCCGCCGAGGCATAGAATGGCGCGTTCCATGGCACATTGACAAACGTAGTCAGCGTGACACGCTGCAAACCTCGCTGCTGTGCCGCAGTGCATACGGCATGCAGCAGGCGACGGCCCAGCCCCTGACCCTGTGCGGCCTGCGTGACCGACATTTCCTGAATATGCAGGTCCAGCCCATAAAGATGCGCCGTTACAAAGCCCAGCAGTTGCCCCGTGGCGCTGGCCGCAACCCAGCAGGTTCGGGCGGCTATGCTGGCCGTATGTGTGGCAAGGTCCAGCCCATCCCCCCCGGTCAGCCAGACCAGTTCCGGTATGGCGGCAAAAGCCTGTGCGGCGTCCTGCTCCAGTGCGGGCAGGTAGGGGGCATCCGCCAGACAGGCGAGGCGGATGGTGCAGGGCATGCGGCTGCCCGTGACAGGGGTGCCCGCATGCCCTGTGGGCCTAGCTGGAGGCTGGTGCGCCATTTTCCAGCGTGACAATAAGCGGCACATGGTCGGACGGGCGCTCCCTGCCGCGTTCCTCCCGGTCGGGGTGCGCTGTTTGCAGGTGTTCGGCCACGCGGGGGGAGAGCAGCATGTGGTCGATCCGCAATCCGCTGTCCCGCGGCCATGCTCCGGCCTGATAGTCCCAGAACGTATAGGCCGCGCCATAGGGGTGCAGGGCGCGCAGGGCGTCAGTCAGGCCCAGCCAGCGCAGGCGCCGCCATGCTGCCCGGCTTTGCGGGCGCACAAGGGCATCACCGGGGGCCAGCGCTCCGGAGGCGCAGTCCTCGGGGGTGGGGCAGATATTGTAATCCCCCGCCAGTACAAAGTCCGTATCCTGCTGCAAAAAATCCTGCGCGCGCGCAGTGAGCGCGGCCAGAAACTCCAGCTTGGTTGCGTAACCCTGCTCTGCACCGGAGTTGCCATTGGGCAGGTACAGATTGCCCAGCACCAGCCCCTGGGTGCGCACCTCCACATACCGGGCGGCAGGGTCTGTAAAGCCGGGCAGATGCTCCGTTGTGACCGTAAAATCCCCACGGACCAGTGTGGCTACCCCGTTATAGGATTTCTGCCCCACAACGGCGCTGCGGTAGCCAGCCTGCTCGAAAACTCCGGAGGGGAACAGATGCGCCTCGCATTTGATTTCCTGCAACATCAGCACATCGGGCTGTTCACGCGCCAGCCAGTCCAGCACCAGGTCCTGCCTCAGACGCACCGAGTTGATGTTCCATGTCGCGATTTTCATGCGAGGGAAAAGCTCGTGCCGCACCCGCAGGAGGACGCCGCATTGGGGTTGGTTACGGCAAAATGCGCCCCCATCAGCTTGTCCTCAAAGGTCAGTTCCGCCCCGGCAAGCAGGTCCAGACTTGTGGGGTCCACCACCACAAGCGCACCATTTTTTTCTATGCGCACGTCATCAGCGGCCAGTCCGCCGGGCGGGGTGAGGATGAACTGATACTGAAACCCGTTGCACCCCCCTGCTTCTACCGCCACGCGCAGGGCAACCGGAGCTTCCTGCGCAGTGGAAGCACTGGCCTGTTTTTTGGCGACTACGCTGGCAATCCGGTTGGCAGCGGAGTCGGAGACGGAAAAAGAGGGGGCTGGCTGTGTCATACCCCATAGATAATCCGCCCGCGTGCAGGTTTGAAGGGGCAAGACGCCTCCAATGGTCAACTTTCCTCCAATAGCCTAAGATCAGGGGGCATGGTCCGCAGGCATTGTGCCGCCCGGACAGGTCAGGAGGTGCGTAATGCTGCAAGCCACACAACGCGATGAGCTGATGCCCTATGCCGTGCAGCCCGGCGAGGGCCGGGGCAGGCGCCTGCATGCGGAGCCTGAATCCCTGACCCGCTCCCCCTGGCAGCGGGACCGGGACCGGGTGGTTCATTCCTCCGGCTTCAGGCGGTTACAGTATAAAACGCAGGTGTTCATCAACCACGAGGGCGATTTTTTTCGCACCCGGCTGACCCATTCGCTGGAGGTTGCTCAGGTGGCCCGCTCCATGGCCCGCTACCTGCGGCTGGATGAAGACCTGACCGAGGCCGTAGCCTTGGCGCATGACCTTGGCCATACCCCCTTTGGCCATGCGGGGGAGGACGCACTGGCCGCGCGTATGCAGGACTACGGCGGGTTTGACCATAATGCACAGGCGCTGCGGCAGGTCATGCTGCTGGAGCGGCGTTATCTGGCGTTTGATGGCCTGAACCTGACATGGGAGACGCTGGAAGGGCTGGCCAAGCACAATGGCCCCGTGCGCAGGCCATCGGCCAGACTGGCGGAGGTGGATGCGCTGTTCCCGCTGGAGCTGGGCGGTTATGCCTCGGCCGAGGCGCAGGTGGCCGCTCTGGCGGATGATATTGCCTACCACGGGCATGATCTGGATGATGGCGTAAAGTCCGGCCTGCTGTCGCTGGATGATCTGGTGGATGTGCCACTGGTAGGGCAGGCTCTGGCCGAAGCCCGCGTACTGGCGGCGGACCTGCCCGGAACCGATACCCGTACCCACCAGCGCATCCGGCACGAAATGGTGCGCCGTGTCATTCATGCTCTGGTCACCGATGTGCTTGTGTGCACACGTGCGCGGCTGGCTGATCTGGCCCCCCGCAGTGTTGAGGATATTCGTGCCGCCAGCGCGCCCGTTGTGGCCTTTGGTCCAGCTATGGACGAGGCTAACAAAGGGATCCGCAAGTTCCTGTTTGCCAGACTGTACAGGCACTGGCGGGTCAACCGCATGACCCATAAGGCCCGCCACGTAACGGGGGAGCTGTTTACCACCCTTACGGAGTCGCCCAACCTGTTGCCAGCCGAATGGCAGCTACGTGTGGGGGATAAAGATAAGGCAGCCGTACACCGCACCGTGGCGGATTACGTGGCTTCCATGACCGATCGATACGCCATGGAAGAACATAGGCGGTTGACGGACCTGGCCGTTGCAGGCTGATAAACGCGTTTGCTGCACCAATTACGGGGTTGAGTGGTCTATGTCCGAGTGTGTTTTCCAGCGTTACCGTCATCATGTTCTGGCCGTTGTGCGTGAACTGTTGCCCGACGTGGCGGAGGAAACGCTGGTCCGTGTGGAACTGACCCCCACGCGAGACCCCGCCCATGGGGATATGGCAACAAACGCCGCCCTGCTGCTGGCCAAAGCCGCGCGCCGCAAACCGGCCGATATTGCAGCCGATCTGGTCAGTGCTTTGCAAAAGGTGGAGGGCATTGCCGCCGTGGCCGCCGCCGGGCCGGGCTTTGTCAACATCACCCTCCAGTCCGCCGTACTACGGGCAGTGCTGCCTGTGGTGCTGAATGTGGGTGAGGCTTACGGCCAGTCCACGGCGGGTAAGGGCGTTCGGGTGAATGTGGAATACGTATCCGCCAACCCTACCGGTCCCATGCATGTCGGTCACTGCCGCGGTGCCGTGGTGGGCGATGCGCTGGCCAACCTTATGGCCAAGGCCGGGTTTGATGTTACCAAGGAATTCTACATCAACGACGCGGGTAATCAGGTCAAGGCGCTGGCATGGGCGGCGTACTGGCGTTACCTGCAGGTGCTGGGCACCAGAATGACGCAGGACGATTTTTCGGCCCTTTCTCCCGGTGGTCTGCAGTATCAGGGCGAATACCTTATTCCTGTGGGTGAGGCACTCGCAGCGGAATTTGGTAACAAGCTGGCCGAAGTGGACGTGGACGGCACGCCCCTGCCTGCCCCCGCCGCAACATGGCAGGAAACCGTGCGCGGCTTTGCCGTGGCCCATATGATGGGCGCGATCAGGGAAGACCTTGCAGCCCTTGGCGTGCACCATGATGTGTTTTCGTCCGAGGCGGATGTGCTGGCCCGTGGCGTGACCGATGCGGCCATAGACCAGCTGGCCAAGGCCGACCTGCTGTACAACGGCGTGCTGGAACCCCCAAAAGGCAAGCTGCCGGAAGACTGGGAGGAGCGCGAACAGCTCCTGTTCCGTTCTACCAGCTTTGGGGATGATGTGGACCGCCCGCTGCGCAAGTCGGACGGCACCAATACCTACTTCGCCAATGATATTGGCTACCATATGGACAAGGTCGCCCGCGGCGCACAGGTCATGATTGACGTGTGGGGCGCAGACCACGGCGGTTACGTCAAACGCATGAAGGCCGCCGTAAAAGCCCTTACGGGTGATACCGTGCCGCTGGAAGTGCTGCTGTGCCAGATCGTGCATATCCTGCGTGATGGTCAGCCGGTCAAAATGTCCAAGCGCGCAGGCACGTTTGTGACCCTGCGTGATCTGATAGACGAGGTCGGGCGCGACGCCGTGCGCTTTACCATGCTCACCCGCAAGAGCGATGCCCAGATGGAGTTTGATCTGGACCTTGTGGTGGCCCAGCAGCGTGATAACCCCGTGTTTTATGTGCAGTATGCCCATGCCCGCTGCCGCTCCGTGCTGCGCAGTGCCGCAGAGGACGGTGCCTATGGCGCAGTGGACAACGCAGCCCTTGCCACCGCCACGCTGGACAACCTGACCTCGGATGCGGAAATGGCTCTGGTGCGCCGTCTGGCCGAATGGCCGCGTATGGTGGAATCGGCCGCCCTTGCGCGTGAACCACACCGTATTGCGTTCTATCTGGCCGAACTGGCGGGTGATTTTCATGCGTTGTGGAACCGTGGGCGAGATGATGCGTCCCTGAGGTTCCTGCAGGCTGGTGCGGTGGAAGCCACACGTGCGCGTCTGGCGCTTGTGGCGGCCACGGCGGCGGTTATCCGTTCCGGCCTTGCGGTTATGGGTGTGGACCCGGTGGAGGAAATGCGCTGATGAGTGAGGAAGACCGCCCCGGCTCTACGGTGGAAGAACGGATCAGCCGTGCGCGTGAGCGCATGAGCATGGATTATGACGACAAACCCACGGCAGGCTCGGCAACAGGCAACAGGCTGATGGATCTGTTCACCAGCTTTTTGGGCAGTGAGTCCGGCACACGGCGGCTGGCCTATGGCGCTGCCGGGCTGGGCGGGCTGCTGGTGCTGGGTATTGGCGGCTGGGCGGTGCTGGGCCACCATCAGAGCGGTATTCCTGTTATGGGCCCCCCCCCTGTTGCCATGCGCACCAAGCCGGTTGATCCGGGTGGGATGCAGCTTGATACACTGACCCTGCCTGATGCGGATGCAAACCAGCAGGGCCACCCCGTACCCGCGCCTGAAAAACCCAACCCCGCAGCTCTTGCCGCGCAGTATGGCGGCCAGTCTGCTCCTGCGGGTGCCGCACCTCCCATAACGGGGGAGAGTGTGGGGGCTGCTCCGGTAGCGGGCGCGGCTACACCGCTCGCACCGGCTACATCAGCCACACCGGCAGCCACACCGGCAGTTCCAGAGTCCGGACCCGTGGCGCAGGGTACCACACCGGCTGAGGGTGCGGCCCTTAAACCCATACCTTCCGCGACCTTGCCTCCGCAGGGGACGGCGGCTCCCGCAGCCGAGGCCGCAGCACCCGAGCCGCTCAAGGAAGCGCCCGTCCCCACGGAGGATGCCTCCGATGGAGAGGAGGAAGCTCCTCCTGTCGCCAAACCCGTTGCAAAAAAAGCCGCTACCGCTCCGCGTGGCGTGGCAGGGGGTAAGTACCAGGTCCAGCTTGCAGCCCTGCAAACCGAAGCAGAGGCCCAAAAGGAATGGGCACGGCTTAAAACCCGTTACCCAACCCTGTTTGGAGGGGTCACTCCCGCCTTTGTCCGTACCGAGCAGAATAACGCCACGTTCTACCGCCTGCGTGTGCTAGGCTTTGGTGCTGTGGCGGATGCAAAGGATTTCTGTTCCTCGGTGCGTGAGCGCGGTATGGCCTGCATGGTGGTGCGTCCCTGACGCCATCTGTGGAACGCCTGATGGAATCCCATGCCGCGCATCAGGCAGGGGAGGGTACGCAGCCCCCCCCTGCTCATAAACAGGGGGGCACGCACACCGCTGCGCTGCATGGTGCTACGCCGGACCACGTGCCGCGTGTACCACTTTTGCGGCTGGAGGGGTTTGAAGGGCCAATGGACCTTCTGCTCGATCTGGCACGGGCGCAGAAGGTGGACCTTGCCCGGATTTCCATCCTGCAACTGGTCGAACAGTATCTGGCCGTGGTGGAAAATGCCCGCCGGGTCAGGCTGGAACTGGCGGCGGACTGGCTGGTTATGGCTGCATGGCTGGCATGGCTTAAATCCCGCCTGCTGCTTCCTGCCGATGATGAACTGGCCATGGAAGGGGAGGAAGCCGCTGAACTGTTGCAGGAGCGGCTGATAGAGCTGGCCTGCATGGGAGAGCTGGCCCGCTGGCTGGAGGCCCGGCCCCGCCTTGGGCGCGACGTGTTTGCCCGTGGCCTGCCCGAAAATCTGCTGGAGGTGGACCGCTCGGGTCTGGCGCTGGATATGCCACAGCTTATGCGGGCTTACCTTGCCTGTGTAAGGCGCACCGCACGCAGGCGCATTTATGCACCCCGCACGATCCGGTTCTGGACCGTGCAGGATGCACTGAGCAGGCTGACCCGCCTGCTGGGTGAAACCCCGCCAAGCTGGAGCACGCTGGATGCTTTTCTGCCCGACAGTCTGCCCGGTCAGGGGGAGGGAGAAGAAGCCCAGCGCCAGCGCCGCGCCGCCATGGCTGGTACCCTGATCGCAGGGCTGGAACTGGCCAAGACCGGGCGGCTTGAGTTGCGGCAGGATGAAACGTTCGGCCAGATCATGCTCCGCCCGCATGAACAGGCAGAGACCACCGACCCGCAGCCCGAAGTGGAGGAAGATCCCGCCCCCGCAGAGGACGCCACGCCCGGGCGCATCAGAGAAAAGAAGCAGGACGCATGACCAGCCCCCCCGCCCCCCGGACTGTGCCAGATGAGGCCGTAAGGCTGGCCGAAGCTCTTGTTTTTGCCTCGACCGAACCCGTGAGTGCCCGCCGTCTGGCAGATATGCTGGAAGGGCGGCAGATCATGCCCGCAGGGGAGGAAGACCTGGGGGCTTTTGTGGCGGCGGTCCTGACAGAACTGGGCAGGCGTTATGAGGGCAGGGGTGTGTTTCTTGTGGAGGTGGCTGGTGGCTGGCAGTTCCGGACCGCTCCCGATCTGGCGCCGCTGTTAACCCGTGTGCTGGAACGGCCAAGGCGGCTGCCCCGCGCGGTGATGGAAACACTGGCCATTATTGCCTACCATCAGCCCTGTACCCGTGTGGAAATAGAAGAAATTCGTGGCGTAAGCCTTGGGCAGAATGTGCTCGATACCCTGATCGAGGCGGAACTGATTGCCCCGCGTGGTCGCAAGGAGGTGCCGGGCAGGCCGGTCCTGTGGGGCACCACGGCTGATTTTCTGCGCCATTTTGGCCTGCGTGCGCTCTCCGACATGCCTCGGCGTGAAGAGCTTATGGTCGATGTGCCTCAAAATCCGGGCGAGGCCGGGTTACCCCAGTCGGCGATGACGTTTCAGGCTGAGGAGCCCGAACCCGCGCGCTCTAGGCTCAGGACCTATTAATTTATTGAACTGAATGTGTTGTTGTGATTCACAGGCTTACCGATGGAGGGTGGGCGTGTGAGTGATGTGTTTATGCTGTCTGAGAGCCAGA
>NZ_JARDYK010000010.1:0-105737 GCF_029069195.1 Acetobacter fabarum | reverse complement strand
CCCCATGGCCCTGCCCGACCGTTTTATCGACCACAATACGCAGGATGCGCAGTATGACGAGGCCGGGCTCTCCGCACCACACATCGTCGCAACCGCTCTTAACGCACTGGGGGTTAACCTCACGGAAGAACGGACGGCCTAAAGGCATGGCCCGGCGTCGCGCTGATCAGATTCTGCTCGATCGCGGGTTGGTCGAAAGCCGTACAAAAGCACAGGCCTTGATTATGGCTGGGCTTGTTTTTAGCGGCTCTAAGCGCGTCGCCAAAGCAGGAGACCAACTGGCGGAAGATGCGCCGCTGGAACTCAAGGGGCAGGAGCATCCGTGGGTCTCACGCGGGGGGTGCAAGCTCGCGCATGCTCTGGAGCATTTCGGGCTCTCTCCAGCCGGACGGCAGTGCCTTGACGTAGGTGCCTCCACCGGTGGTTTTACGGATGTGCTGCTTACGCACGGCGCCGAACATGTTTATGCGGTGGATGTCGGACATGGACAACTGGCATGGAAACTGCGGTCTGACCCAAGGGTAAGTGTGCTTGAAAAGTGCAATGCCCGTTATCTGGACACAACATTTATCCCGGTCGCACCGGAAGTCATTGTGTGTGATGCCAGTTTTATTGGCCTGCGGACTGTTCTGCCCGCAGCCCTTCACCTTGCCGCAGATAATGCCTGGGCCGTTGCATTAATTAAACCCCAGTTTGAAGCCGGGCGGGAGCAGATTGGCGCAAAAGGCGTTGTGCGTGACCCTCTTGTGCATGAAAGCGTGTGCGCCACCATTCAGGAATGGTGGTCTGCTTTGCCGGGCTGGGAGGTACTGGGTATTGAGATAAGCCCCATCACAGGCCCGGAAGGTAACAAGGAATTCCTGATCGCGGCACAGCGGAAAGCATAAAAGGCAGTAGTTTTACATAAATCTTAAACTAAATTTTCAGGTTGCTTCCTGATTTTTGCATGGCAGATGATCGATTTTTTTGCCACAATTCTCTGAAGAATACAAAAATCAGTTCACCATTTTGAGGGAAGCAACACAGAATCATGCGCAAGATAGCGACATTGTTTGGCGCCGCCTTCCTTTTGGCCTCCAGTTCATCTGTCTGGGCTGCTCCGGCTTATCACCCTTCTTCGGCATCTTATCCGGCAATGGAAACCGCTAGTGTTCTGCTGCGTGGGTATGAGCAGGATGGGCTGCGCTTGCAGGATGATATGCAGGCTGGTGTGCTGACCATTAAAGCTGATCCGGCAACCCTGCGGGGGGATGGTCATGAGGGTACGGCAGGGCTGTATCGCCAGACCGTCAAGGACGTACTTTCTGCTGCAGCTACATACGCCTACCTTTATTTTGGACAAAATCCGGAGGCTACCAAGCTCTCAGTGGTTGCTGATATACAGGAAGAGGTGCCTGCTCCGGCCAGCATGAATGTGGGGGACGACAAACGCGCAGCGCCAGCGCTGACAATTGAAATCGCACGTCCTTCCTTTCCCATTTCTGCTGATACGAAACCTGATGCGTATTCCGCGCAAACCATTGGCATGATCTTGGACAATATGGATACATCCAAAATGACAATGGCCACGTGGCTCCAGAATGCCCTTAAAGGCCAGAATCAGTCTGCTGCCCGCTAAGGAGCGGGGAAGATCATCATATTCTGACCGGATAAGGGCGGGTAAAAGAGGCTGGTATCTGTCAGCCTCTTTTTTTGTTATGAACCCTTCTCTCCTCATTTTATGAAACAGTGCATACTCTCATGTCGTCTCCAGTTTCTCCTGCTTCAATCCCTGCTGATGCTGCTGCGGTCACCGCGCTGAACGCCGAAGAGCGTACGCGCATTCTGGCAAAAGCCGCCCTGTTCAGTCCTCCTTCTGCGGTTACGGCGGATGGGCGGCGGGATATTGTTGGCCTTTCACGCGAGGAACTGACGGAAATTCTGGTCGAGATTGGTGAAAAACCTTTTCGAACGAAGCAGTTATGGCACTGGATTTATCATCAGGGTGTAACTGATTTTTCACTCATGAGCAGTATTGCCAGACCGCTCCAGCAAAAACTGGCTGAAAAATTCATCATTGCGCGCCCAGAACCTACAACCGTGCAGACATCTCAGGATGAGACACGCAAGTTCCTCTTCCGCTTTCGTGATGGGCAGGAGGCGGAAACCGTTTACATTCCTGACCGGCGGGAAGACCGTGGCGCGGTGTGCATTTCATCTCAGGTCGGGTGCACATTGTCATGCACCTTCTGTCATACCGGCACCCAGAAGCTGGTGCGCAACCTTGGTGCGGCTGAAATCGTGGGCCAGTTCATGGCCGCACGGGATTCCTATGGGGAATGGCCAAGCCCCAAGGGGGACACTCCCCGCCTGCTCTCAACCATTGTTCTGATGGGTATGGGTGAGCCCCTGTACAACTATGAAAACATTGCCAAAGCCATGCGCATTATCATGGATGGTGAAGGGATCGGCCTGTCCCGCAGGCGCATCACGCTCTCCACATCTGGTGTGGTGCCGCTTATGGATCGTTGCGGGGACGAACTGGGGGTTAACCTTGCCGTGTCCTTGCATGCCGTGCGGAATGACCTGCGCGACGAAATTGTTCCCCTCAACCGCAAATATCCGATTGAAGAGGTTCTGGCCGCATGTCGTCGTTACCCGGCTGCGAGTAATGCGCGCCGTATTACCTTTGAATACATCATGCTGCGTGGTGTAAACGACAGCGAAGCAGATGCGCGCGAACTGGTCCGGCTGATTGCTGATATTCCCGCCAAGGTGAACCTGATCCCATTTAACCCCTGGCCTGGGAGCGACTACCGCCCCTCCACACGCGAACAGCAGAACAGGTTTGCAGAAATTGTGATGGGTGCAGGCTTTGCTTCTCCCATCCGAACGCCTCGTGGTCGCGATATTCTGGCCGCTTGCGGGCAATTGAAAACAGCAAGTGAACGCGCAAGAAACACACCATCTTCGTAAAAACATACTTTTTTCCGGCCAGAACATGGTGCGATCGGGAAAGCGCTCTGGCTCCGGGGCTTTCTCGGTGATAGGAGAGAGGCAAACCTGTTATTCAGAGTGATCAGGAGATTGGTGCATGGGCGCGACTTCCGCCAAAAAAGACGTTAAAAAGGTTGTTCTGGCTTACTCGGGCGGGCTTGATACATCCGTTATCCTGAGATGGCTGCAAAAGACCTATGGCTGCGAAGTCGTAACCTTTACGGCCGATCTTGGGCAGGGCGAGGAACTGGAGCCCGCACGCAGAAAAGCCGAGATGTTCGGGGTCAAGGAAATTTTTGTGGAAGACCTGCGCGAAACATTCGTGAAGGATTTTGTCTTCCCGATGTTCCGCGCCAATACCCTGTACGAAGGCCAGTATCTGTTGGGCACATCCATTGCCCGCCCCCTTATTGCACAGCGGCAGATTGAAATTGCTGAAGCTGTTGGTGCAGATGCTGTTGCCCACGGAGCTACGGGTAAAGGGAATGACCAGGTCCGGTTTGAACTGGCGTATTATGCCCTTAAACCCGACATTACGGTTATTGCCCCCTGGCGTGAGTGGGACCTGACCTCTCGTACCCGTCTTTTGTCCTTTGCGGAAGAAAACCAGATTCCCATTGCCAAGGACAAGCGTGGCGAGGCTCCATTCTCGGTTGATGCCAATCTGCTGCATTCTTCATCCGAAGGTAAAATGCTGGAAGATCCGGCTGTTGCACCAGAGGAAATTGTTTTTCAGCGGACAATCGCGCCAGAGGCCGCACCTGACCGGGCAACTGAAATTACCATCGACTTTGTAAGCGGTGACCCCGTTGCCATTAATGGCGAGACGCTATCCCCCGCAACATTGCTGGCGCGTTTGAATGAGCTGGGCAAAGCCAATGGGATTGGCCGTCTGGACCTGGTGGAAAACCGCTTTGTGGGCATGAAGTCCCGCGGTGTATACGAAACACCTGGCGGCACAATTCTGCTTACGGCGCATCGGAGCATTGAGTCCATCACTCTGGACCGTGAAGCCATGCATCTTAAAGATAGCCTGATGCCGCGTTATGCTTCCATTCTGTATAATGGCCTGTGGTTCTCCCCCGAACGTCGCATGCTGCAGGCTCTGATTGACGCCTCCCAACATTCTGTAACCGGGCGGGTCAGGCTGAAACTGTATAAAGGCAATGTGATCTGTGTGGGTCGGGAGAGCCCCAATAGCCTTTATGATACCCGTGTTGTGACATTTGAAGACGATGAAGGCGCCTATAATCAGGAAGATGCACAAGGCTTTATCAAACTGAATGCATTGCGCCTGCGATTGGGGGCGCAGATCGGTCGTAAAGGTGGCGCGCTCTAAGCGCCACTTTTTCTGAATTTTGTAAGGGAGCGCACAAGCACCATGTCCCGTCGATTTTCTCTTGTTCCAAGCATACTTGTGGCCAGCCTGGCCTTTTCGCTCGCCGCCTGCGGTGGCCATAAGGCGGAAGAAGCAGAACTGACACCAGCGCAGCAGATGGCCAAACTGCGTTCGCAACCGGGCGTTACGGTGCTGAAGGACGGCTTGGCTTATAAAGTTCTGGAATCCGGCCCCAAGGATGGTGAGCAGCCCCGCAAAGGGGATGTCATGATGCTGATTTACGAAGGTCGCCTGCCAGATGGTTCCATTTTTGATGGGTCTGACCAGCACGGCAACGGGGCCTATATGCAGATGCCGTTGGATGGTCTGGTGCAAGGCTGGATGGAAGCCCTGCCACTGATGCATGTGGGCGACACCTGGATGCTGTATGTACCGCCCGAACTGGGCTATGGCCATCGGTCCATGGGTGTCATTCCCTCAGATAGCCCTCTGGTCTTCCGTATTCAGTTGCTTGGGGTCGAGCACACGCACAATACGCCATGATCGTGTGGTGTACATGGTGTGGGTTTAAGGAATATTTTTCCTCTCGCATGACGCATTTTGCATAATTTGCGTCATGCGAGCAGGATCTTATTCCGGGGTGGAGAGACGTGAGCTTTCACACTATGTGGCTTAAAAGCTCCCTTCCCTCTTCGCCTGCTATGGCAACTGGATCATCCGTGTCATTCCGTCTGTAAAATGAGGGAATGCTGCGGATTTCTGGTCCGGGCACTGTGTTTTTGTCATAAATTACAAGCGCATAAACCGTTTTCTGGAATAATCTGCTTTAGGGATATTTGCCCTGCATTTTACAAAAACGTAGCGCCCCGCCTGATTTTTCTTTCCCTTACAGACAGTAGCGATAAATCCGCATGCAACGTATTTTTTCTGGCATTCAGCCTTCGGGTGTTCCTCAGCTTGGCAATTATCTGGGTGCAATTCGTAACTGGGTTAACCTGCAGGCGGATCATGACTGCGTGTTCTGTCTTGTGG
Organism: Acetobacter fabarum; assembly: GCF_029069195.1. Classification (GTDB taxonomy): domain Bacteria; phylum Pseudomonadota; class Alphaproteobacteria; order Acetobacterales; family Acetobacteraceae; genus Acetobacter; species Acetobacter fabarum_A. The sequence continues at coordinate 100,390 of NZ_JARDYK010000010.1, read as the reverse complement.
ATATGCATGCCATTACAGTTTGGCAGGAACCTGCCAAACTACGCGAACATACGCTTACTCAGGCGGCTATTCTGCTGGCATCCGGCATTGATGCCCAACGCCATATTCTGTTCAACCAGTCTGCGGTTTCGGCACATGCGCGGCTGGCATGGATTTTTAACTGTGTAGCCCGGCTTGGCTGGCTGAACCGTATGACACAGTTCAAGGATAAAGCGGGCAAAGACAGAGAAAATCATTCTGCCGGTCTTTATGTCTACCCTAATCTGATGGCTGCCGACATACTGGCTTACAAGGCAACACGGGTACCCGTAGGAGAGGACCAGAAGCAGCATCTGGAACTGACCAATGATATTGCCCAGAAATTCAATCATGATTATGGCGTCGATTTCTTTCCACAGGTTGAAGCGCTTATTCCCCCGGAGGCGGCGCGTGTCATGAGCCTGCGTGATGGGACAAAAAAAATGTCCAAATCGGATCCATCGGCCCAAAGCCGGATTGAACTGACCGATGACGCTGATACCATTGCATTAAAAATCAGACGCGCCAAAACGGATACTGGAGTGTTGCCCGAAGACCCATCCGGTCTGGCTGACCGCCCGGAAGCCCGAAATCTGGTTTCCATTTATGCGGCTTTATCTGGCATGAATATGCAGCAGGTTCTGGATTTGCATCAGGGACAGGGGTTTGGTCCGTTCAAGGTTGCCCTGACCGAGGTAGTAGTAAACGAAATTGCCCCGATTGCGCTAAAGACCAGCCAGCTTTTGCAAGACGAAACCCATCTGGTGCAAATGCTGCATAGTGGTGCGCAGCGTGCACAAGCTATTGCTGAGCCAATTGTTGCCGAAGCTGAAAAACTGGTCGGATTTGTAAAACTGCCATGACCGCTCTCTCCCGTCATATGTTTGCCAAGAGCAAGTTACAAAAGATGTTTTGTGCGCTTTTGTGATGACGTGGTGCTCTGCGCATGAGGGTTTGTGTCGGATTTAACTGAAACTGGGTGAGATGAGCATGTCAGAGCGTTCTTTTGCTGAGCCATCCAATCTATCAGATTCTCAAGTCATGGATGCTGTGGCGCTGCAACGTGCCAATCGTATGCACGATGCTGTTGCCGCATATAAAGCTGATTTGGAGCAAGACCCCGATAATGCTTATACCCTCAGTAATTATGGTGGGCTTTTGTGTGCATTAGGGGAGTTCCAAACTGCAAAACCCCTCCTCGCCCGTGCTGTACGTATTAAGCCGGATATGCCTGATGCATGGTCAAATTTTGGGAATGTTCTGTTTGAATTGCAAGATTACAGCGGTGCGATTGACGCTTATAAACACTGCCTGATGCTGCAACCCCAGCACGCACTGGCCCTGAGTAATCTGGGGGTCGTGCTGGACTGTCAGGGGCGGCACGCTCTGGCTCTGAATTTCCATAAAGCCGCAATCCAGATAGAACCAGAGAATGGGCAAAACCGCACCAATCATGCACTCTCCCTTCTGGCGCATGGAGATTATCTGGAGGGGTTTAAAGCGTATGAATGGCGATGGAACAGTAACATCATCGGCAAGCATAACCTGCAAGGCCCGGTGTGGAATGGAGAGTCTTTTGTCGGTAAGATTTTACTTGTACACACGGAAGGCGGGTTTGGGGACATGCTGCACTTTGTGCGCTTTATTCCCTACGCTGCCGAGCGTGGCGGCAACATTATTGTAAAAGTTCGCAAAGAATTATTAACTCTCCTGCAACGCTCATTTCCTGAGCAGTTGTTTATTACGGTGGATGACGTAGCTCCACCTCACGATCTGGAATGTTCGGTCGGGAGTTTACCATATCTGCTTGGCACAACGCTGGAGACTATTCCGCAAGCCTGTGGTTATCTTGCTCCTGATCCCGTCAAGGTCGCCAGTTGGAAGGCGCGTCTGGACAAAGATCTCTTCTTCATGTCTGCATCACCCACACTCCGGATTGGTCTGGTATGGGCCGGCTCACCCCATCGGGAGGTCAGATATGTCGAGTTTGTGGATCAGCGCAGGTCCATAAACCTGCAGAACATGGCGCCATTGGCACAAGTGCCCAATATCCTGTTTTACAGTTTACAGGTTGGAGAGAAGAACATTCAGGCCAAAGCGCCGCCTGCGGGAATGAAGCTGGTTAATCATGCCAGTCTTCTGCACAATTTTGATGATACAGCAGCGCTGATCGCTAATCTGGATATGGTGATCTCTGTTGATACATCGGTTGTGCATCTGGCGGCAGGGTTAGGCAAACCCGTCTGGATGCTGTCACGTTTTGACCAGTGCTGGCGTTGGCTCTCTGGTCGAACAGATTCTCCGTGGTATAGTAATCTTCGCATTTATCAGCAGCCTGAGCCATTTGATTGGTCCACTCCAATCCATAAAATGGTTTTTGATTTGATGAAGATAGAAAAAGAGCGCCGCAAAGCAAAGTAATTTACCTTCAAATATATGATTTTGAATTTTAAAATATAAATCAATATTTTACACTGCATGTTGTTTAGGGTCATAAATTGCCGACCAAGATTATCCTGTGCTTTGTGTTTTTGGCACCATTCAAAAAAATAAATTCAGTCTTCAAAAGTTTTTTCTTATATTAATAAATAAAAATTACTCCACATACTTGTTGTTTATGAAGTTATAATTTGTATAATTTTTTATAATTGAAAATAAAATTCTTTATTTGAATGTGTATTTATAAAAAATATCTTGAATTGATGATATGTCGTTGTTATAAATTTCTGCAACAGAACTCATATGTTCTTTTTTCTCGTGATGCGTGTTCTTGTTTTTGTGCCCGTATCTTCATAGCCCGTCGAATTATATTCCGGGCCAGCATCACGCATGCCTGCTTCCCTTGCTCCTTAGGGCGTAGTTCAACTTCAGCAGGTTGCTAAAAATTATATAAGGAGAGAGCGTCTTGCCAGAGACAACCCCTCAGTCATCCATGCAATCACGTGGCCTTGCCACCTTTCTGGGCGTACCAGAACCGCTTTTTTTTGGTTTTGTCGGCCTGCTCCTGTTTATGGTCGGCGATGGCGTTGAGGCCGGATACCTAGATACTTACATGCTCCATCATGGGCATAGTCAGGGCGATGTGAATCTTATGTTCACAACATATGGTGTCACCGTCATGCTCTCCGCATGGCTGGCGGGACCATTATCCGATCTGTTTGGACCGCGGCGTACCATGTGGGCAGGCCTGCTGCTCTGGGCTTTGCTGGAAGTGGGCTTTCTGTCTTTGGGGCTGGGACCGGATAACCCGTCCATGACCTTGCTGTTCTATACGCTGCGTGGGTTCGCCTATCCTCTATTTGCCTATAGTTTTCTGGTCTGGATCGCTGCGGTCACACCTTCGCGGATGCTTGGTTCTGCCGCTGGCTGGTTCTGGTTTTCCTTTTCCGCCGGGTTGCCAACACTGGGATCACAGTTTGCGCGCTATACCATTCCTTACATAGGAGAACTGGCTACTTTCTGGTGCTCTTTGGGTCTGGTCATTTTTGGCGGCCTGATTGCCCTGCTGCTGGTGAATGAACCCATTGGCTCTAAACCACTTGTTGCCGCCAATGCAGATAAAAAGCAGGTCTTCTTTGGCTCTGTCAGCATTATGTGGCGTGAGCCAAAAACGCTGGTTTCTGGCATTATCCGGACCATTAACACATCATCCGAATATGCTTTTCTGGCAATTATGCCTGCTTTTTTTGTCGATCAGCTACACTTCTCCCAGTCTCAGTGGCTGGATCTGCTTTCACTGATCTTTCTTGGTAACATTCTGTTCAATCTTGCCGCCGGGATGTTGGCTGACAAGCTTGGCCACCGGTTTGTTATTGCCATTGGTGGGTGCATTGGTTGCTGTGTAACCATTCCTCTCTTTTATTATGTGCCATTGTGGTACCCTGGGAACTTCATGCTGGCAGCGATTACGGGTTTTGTTTATGGGGGCACTGTTGCTGCATTCGTACCCATGTCTGGCCTGATGCCTCTGATCTGCCCAAAAGAAAAAGCTGCGGCTCTGTCCATTCTGGGCCTGGGCGCTGGTGCGAGCACCTGGGTGGGGCCAGCAGTGGTCAGCGTCTGTGAATCCTGGTTCGGAATGGATATGGAGGGTGTGATCTGGAGCTTTGCGGGTCTTTATCTTTTTGCCGGGGTTCTGACATTGTGTCTGCGTATTTCACCCGAAGCACACCGACACACCGAAATGCTGGAGAAAAAGAAAAAACAGTCCAGATTGGCCGATTTCCACGGCACCCGGCAAACGGCGTAAGTGCCGGTGAAAAGAGCATAAGACACAAAAAAGAAAGGGAGGCTCCGCACCTCCCTTTCCCACTTCCGCCAAGAAGTTTTGTTTTTCAACAAGACCGAGGTTGCTCTTCTGTGCGATCACACTGCAATGATATGCATCAAGTTCGGGTGATTTAGGGGGCAGGCTGATTTGGCTGAGGCATTACAGGCGGATTTACGCGCCAGCCAGACCATTCCCAACCATGCTGCCCGGGTTAATGCACTGGTCAAAAACAGTTTCGCTTACGCCTGAGGCCAAGGCTGCTTCTTTGAGCGTTTCATCCCGTGCCATGGCGCGATGGGCAATGGCGGATGCTTTGTCATACCCGATAACAGGGCTTAATGCGGTGACCAGCATGACTGAGACTTCCACGTAATGTTTGATTTTGCGTTCGTTCAGCGTTGTACCTTCAACGGAAAATGTCCGGAAATTTTTGCAGCCATCGGCAAGAATACGGATTGCATGCAACACATTTGACGCAATGACCGGACGCATGACATTCAACTCAAAATTGCCTTGAGCGCCCGCAAATGCAACCGTTGTGTCGTTTCCCATCACCTGTGTCGCAATCATGATCAGGGCTTCACATTGTGTAGGATTAACCTTGCCGGGCATGATGGAAGAGCCCGGTTCGTTTTCGGGTAGGTTAAGTTCTGCCAGCCCGCACCGTGGGCCGGAGCTGAGCCACCGCATGTCATTGGCAACTTTCATCAATGCTACGCCAAGGCCACGCAACCCGGCGGACGCGCGTACCATAGCGTCCAGCCCACCCAAAGCGGAAAATTTATTGGGCGCCGTTATAAACGGCTTGCCGGTCAGAACGGCAATATGTTCAGCGATTGCCTTACCAAAGCCCTTGGGTGCGTTCAGGCCCGTACCAACAGCCGTGCCACCGGCAGCCAATTCAGCCAGATCCGCTCGGGCTGCACGCAGAGTGTCAAGAGTGTCTTCAAGCTGTTGTGCCCAGCCGGACCATTCCTGCCCAACCGTCAAGGGCACGGCGTCCTGCAAGTGGGTTCTACCCATCTTGACTACGACACTCCACATATCCGCTTTGGCCCGAATGCTGGCAATAAGGGCCTCTACCTGCGGGACAAGGGTATTTTCTATTTCAAGCAATGTCACAACATGCATGACTGTCGGGAATGAATCATTGCTCGATTGCCCCATATTCACATCATCATTGGGATGCACGGGCGTTTTGGAGCCAATCTGCCCGCCAAGGAGTTGGATGGCTCTGTTGGCAATCACCTCATTCACATTCATATTCGTCTGGGTGCCTGACCCAGTCTGCCAGATATAGAGCGGAAACTCCGCATCCATCTGGCCAGTGCTCACCTCGTCCGCCGCCTGAATAATTGCAGCCGCCTTCCAGTTGGGTAGGCGATTGTCTGCCAGATTGACCTGCGCTGCGGCCTTTTTAACAAGGCCATAAGCACGACAAAGCTCTATGGGCATCCGGTCCCGCCCAATGGAAAAATGTACCAGACTACGCTGTGTCTGTGCTCCCCAGTAGTGGTGGGCGGGCACATCAATAGCGCCCATGGAATCACTTTCCTGCCGCATGCCGGTTGCGTCTATGCCAATACCTACGTCCCGTAGCGTGTATGGTGCTGTCATGTTCTGCCACTCCCACTGTAACGTTTCAGGCAAACTGTCTCTTTGGGTGGTATGTTCTCAGTGTTTCTGACGCGTACCGCCAGCCATATGTCACGTGGCGTCACGCAAGCGCAGTAAACAGGTTTTATCGCTCGTCGGAAGGTCTGCCTTATATGTCGGGTAGGTGGAACGCATTGGGTCTGGCTTCTGTTGGCATATAGGGGCATTTGACACATGCTATCCCAACGATCTGTAAATCAGGCGGTTCCGCTGCATAACGTGAATGTGGGGGGCATTTGCATCAGTCTATCTGCGTGCCCTGATGCAAACAGGAAATATATTTTCTGGAAAAATTTTCCCTGTTTGCAAGTAGTACGAGGTGGCCCCGATGAAACGCATAAACAGGCTTTGCCCATGCGTGCATTACGCTGGCAAGGCTCCAAGAGCTGCCAGAACACCCTGAGTGCGTATTATTATACGCAACGCAATGACCTGCTGATCCAAGGCAGAACTATCCAGATCTCTCCACGCATCGAACGCAGGCAATTTTAAGCCTGCAGCATAATCATCAGAATGTGCAAGGGCTTGCTGTTCTGCCGTATAGGCTGGTTCAGACGTTGCATACTCCTGCCCCTGTGCATTGACGCCTCGCAGCATTTCCAGATAAGCGGCCATGCCGAAGGCAATGCGGGAGCAGTCCTTGTTGCCAAGGAGCAGGTCGCGCACTGTCTGCGTCCAGAAAACCTGAATTTTTGCACAGCCATCACTGGCGATACGCAAGGTCTGGTCCGCCATGGCAGGGTTGGAAAACCGGCTTAGAAGACTTTGCATATAGTGTTGCAAGCTCACACCCGGAGGAGCCTTGAGTGTTGGAATGACATCACGGGTTAAGAATTTTTCCACATTTTTCTTCAGAGCAGGGTCTTTTACCGCCTGATCCACATGTGCATAGCCTAACAGAATTGCCGGGAAACTGAGCATGATATGAGACGCGTTGAGCATACGGATCTTGACGTGCTCATAATCCGTAACATCCGTGACAAACTGCGCTCCGGCACGGGCAAGGTCTGGCCGACCATTCGCAAAATTATCTTCCAGCACCCATTGGTGGAAATCCTCCGCCACCACAGGCAGATCATCTTCCAGCCCATTTGCAGTATTTAAGGCTTTGGCAATATCTGCCGTAACGGTTGAGGTGATACGATCCACCATGGCATTGGGGAACGTGGCATTGTGCGCGATCCAATCGGCCAGTTCGGGGTCACGCGCCTGAGCAAAACCCAGAAAGGCCTTGCGGGCCACATCACCATTATGCCGCAGATTATCACAGGACATAATGGTAAATGCTTTTATTCCTGCATCGCGTCGGCGGCGCAGGCCTTCTACAACATAACCAAAAACGGTTTCCGGGTTTTTGGGGGTCCGGAGGTCGCTTTGTACGCTTGGATTGCTCAGGTCGAACATGCCGGTGGTTTCGTTAATATTATAACCACCTTCCGTTATGGTCATGGACACAATACGAATATCGGGGTTAACCAAATGCTCCAGCACTTTCTGCGGGCTTTGGGGGGCAAGCAGGTAATCCCGTAACGCTGCGATGATCCGCACGGAACGATCACCCGTTGGGGCACATTCGGTCAGGGAGTACAGGCAATCCTGTCCTTGGAATAACGTGGCTTTTTTGCTGGAATGCTCGCCTTTTGTCAGGCCGACACCGATAATACCCCAGTCTGGTTCTGCCTTGAGGATTTTATCAATATAAAATGCTTCATGCGCCCTGAAAAAATTACCAACACCAAAATGAACAATACCTGCCTTAATATCCAAAGGGTTGTAGTTTGGTAAATGCACAGGAGGCTTCACATTTCCAAGATATTTGAGAGTGAGCATGCGTTCCTCCAATGTATTTATAATTAAGCATGCAACCTTAATTTGTGAAATATTAAATTTCAATACGCATATCGAGTTATCATAATCATATTATTACTCATTGCGTATTTTATAATATTTCTTTGCATTATGATCCCTGCCCTTGTTCTGGCGCATGTTATCTTCCATGATACCACCATCATTTTACCCTCAACCCAATAGGCATAACATGAACAAACGCGAACTTGGCCGTACCGGCATTATGGTGAGTGAACTCTGCCTCGGTACAATGACATTTGGCCAACAGAATACACAGGCCGAAGGGCATGCCCAGCTTGATCTGGCGCAGGAGCGGGGTATCAATTTTATCGACACAGCCGAACTTTATGCCATTCCACCGCGGGCCGAGACATATGGCGCAACGGAAACCATTATCGGGAACTGGCTTAAAATCCGAGGTGGACGTGACAAGCTGGTTATTGCCAGCAAGGTTGTGGGGCGCTCATCATCCCCGTGGTATCGGCCGGGTGGAGAGCAGGCCCGTCTGACATCCCGCCAGATCCGTTATGCTCTGGAAGGTTCTTTGCGCCGCCTTGGTACAGATTATATTGATCTGTACCAATTGCATTGGCCCGACCGCTCCATTGGCTTGTTCGGAGAAGGCGGAACCACATTCAGAGACATCCCGCAAGATGATGCCGTGCCAGTAGAGGAAACACTGAGCGTACTGGGCGACCTTGTGGCAGAAGGGAAAATCCGTCATGTCGGTCTTTCCAACGAGACCGCATGGGGCGTTGCCAGTTTTCTGGCGGCTTCCAAAACTGGTCTGCCACGTGTTGCATCCATTCAAAATGCGTACAACCTGATCAATCGTACGTTCGAGATCGGGCTGGCTGAAATGGCCTTACGTGAACGTGTGGGTCTTCTGGCCTATTCCCCCCTTGCCCAAGGTTACCTGACCGGTAAATACTTGGATGGCGCTCGCCCGCTCGGTGCACGTACGACCCTTTTCAACCGTGCACAGCGTTACGAAAAACCCGGAGTGGATGTTGCAATCCACGCATATCTTGAACTTGCTCGACAGGAAGGACTGGACCCGGTTCAACTGGCCATAGCCTTTGTTACAAGCCGACCGTTTGTTACGTCCAATATTATTGGTGCAACCAGCATACGGCAGCTTGAGACCATTCTGGGCTCCGTTGATCTGGTGATAACGCCTGAACTGGAATCAAAAATAAACGCCATTCATCAGATTCACTCCAATCCGGCTCCCTGACTGCGTTTTTTATAATGACTATGTGTGCCGCATGAGATTTAAAACCAGCCTGATGTGTTTTGGCCTTTATGCGACATTCGTCTCTTTGATGACACTTCTGGCGGCACTCATCCTACGTGCAACGCGGAATTCTGGAGGGGCTACTGAATGTGTAGTCCCTTCATTTTGCGGTACAGGGTTGCCCGGCTAATACCCAGACTGCGGGCTGTCGCTGCCACATTGCCATGGCTGGCCGCCAATGCGGACCTTACAACGCTTTCTTCTGCCTTTTGCAGGCTTATTTCGGGGCCTGATTCCAGTTCGGTCAACAGGTTGGGATGGCTCTTGATCATGTCATCCGTCCATCCCATCATCAGGCGGGCAGCATGTGTTGCTCCGGTCACATCTCCATCGGCATTCAAGGCAACAAGCAGAGAAGAACATCCTTCGGCTGGTCCAAGGGTCAGAATTTTTTGGCCCGCATAGTGCTCACGAAAAAGATATTCTTCTATGCGACGGCCTGATTGCAGCAGGGTTTCCATCACCAATGCCGCGTATGGTCTTGTGCTGTTCCCACTGGATGCGGCCAGATTCAAAGCTCCCGCCACATGCCCCTGAGCACCAAAAACCGGTACGGCGTAGCTTGCAAGAAGTGAAAAACAGAACCGCCAGTGTTCGCCCTGCCCCAGAAATACAGGACATTTTTCCTCTACACATGTGCCAACACCATTCGTGCCTGCTGCTGATTCGTGCCAGATTGCTCCTTTACGCAAATGGAGCCTGCGACAGACAGCCAAATGGGTTTCATCCACGCAGCGGGCCAGAATGGTTGCATCCGGGTCGGCCAGAAGCACCATAAGACCCATGCCCTGCACCAGCTCGAACAGACGCCGCATTTCCCCCATGGCGGATTTGAGCAATTGGGATGAACGCCCACTGACCTGCCGGAATTCAGCTCCGGATAACACATCGGCTATCCAACCCTGCGATGGGTCCAGATTATAGGCGGAAGCGCACCGCTCCCATGACTGCTGGATAAAGGTATCGCTTGTTACTGGGGTTTTTTCGTATGCCGGATGTGGCAGAATCTCGTCTTCCGCTATTCCTGCCCTGCTCTGGTTACCACTCATGCCGTCTTTCACCAGTTAACCTGTACTATCCTTTGCGTTTGCGACAGGGATGTGAAACCTGAGCTGAACCGAGCAGGTATGATACTGCAGATTGCAACAAAATTTAAAGAAAATTTTACTGCAACGTGAAAGAATGAGAGGCTTTTTATGCACTTTTTTACCAAAGATAGACGAACTTCACATAGTATGCGTTGGTTTCGGGCACATTCCGGGCTTCGAGAGAGTGTGAATAGCGGCCAGTAACCGAAAAATGCCCCGAAATATTATACATCAGCCCCAAGCCCAAAGTTGTTTCCCTACTATTGGAATCATCAAGGTAACGCTTGGCTGAATTATCGTATGTTCCGCTTACATTCTGCCAGTCAAACGCAACAAAAGGTTCCAGTTTTTGCGTTGCTTTCCAGCTGAAACGTAAGTTGGTGTAAAACACTACGCCAGGTGAATAACTATGGGCATTTTTTACATGTTTTGTTGAGCCGACAACTGTACCTGCATCCCCGTCAAAACTGAAGTGTTTCCACTCATAGTCAAAAATAAAACTGGAAATATTGGACCAGTAATGGGGTGATATTGCATCACGGGTGCCTTCTGGCGTCTGCATAAATGTTTGTATGCCAAAGGTGCTATGTGCATTTGGCTTGAACCACGCAGCCGGTCCCACAATAGTCGGACCGAGCCCCCCATAATCCGTGCCATTGGCAAGAGAATAACTTTCGGACTGGATAAGCTCAAAGGCAAAACCCACATGGGGAATAGCTTCAAAACTGCGAAAATGCACATATTTGGTCATACCTGCCCATGTATGACTGCCACCATGGGTCTGCCGCTGGCCTCGGCTGTTATACGTGCTGCCCGCAGCGTTTCCATCCCCATACTGTACCAGCACGTTAAAGGGCTTGAAATCAACCGGCAGATCATATTCGTGCGGGCCAATAATGCCGAGCGTCACATCCGCAGCATGCGCGGGAGACGCATAAGCCAGAACCACACCGGGTATGACGAGGCGAAGCAAAGAGCGCAACCGCTCTGGCTTTTCTGTCAGACGCATCAGAAGGATTTCCGTATTCAAAAAGAAACGGGGCTCCAGAAAAAATCAGGAGCCCCGCATGGCAGGCGCGTTACTGGGCTTTGGTGCCCTGCGCGCCATCTATCGTGTAAGCGATGATGTAATCACCACTACGGGTGCCAAGGCCCCCATGGCCACCTGCGGCAATCACAACATACTGCTTGCCACCTGCCTCGTAAGACATCGGTGTTGCCTGACCGCCAGCGGGCAGACGGTCCCGCCAGATAACCTGACCTGTAGAAAGGTCAAAGCCACGCAGGTAATCGTCCGCTGTAGCGCCCATGAACACCACGCCGCCTTTGGTCACAATACTCCCGCCAATGTTATACATGCCAGTAGGCAGGGGCAGGTTGTTGTGGGTGCGGAAAGGTCCTGTATCGCGCGTGGTGCCAACCGGGTGCTGCCAGACGATCTTCTTGGTTACAAGGTCAATCGCGGTCAGCGTGCCCCAAACCGGTCCTTTGCAGGGGATCTGCAACGGATTCAGCCATGGGTTGGTGTAGGCGATGTACGGTGTGCCGTAATCTGGCGAAACAGACAGTGCGTCACCTTTGGCGGCAGGCTCCTCGCCTTTCCCATCCCATTTCGGCAGAGTGCCGGGGCCTTCCAGTGTCTGGCGTTTTTCCAGACGGATGCGGAACGGTAGATAGCTTGCATTGGCCAGCAGAAGTTTGCGCTGCGGATCAATGGTAATACCCTGCCAGTCCATAACGCCATAGAATGCGGGGTAGACAATGGTCGTCTGCCCCAGATGTGGCGGTGTAAACTGCCCGTCATAAGCAGACTTACGGTACTGGATGCGACAGATCATCTGGTCCAGCAAGGTTGCACCCCACATGTCAGACTCTTTCAGGTCCGGTGGCGTAAGGGAAGGCATGGCCGCTGGGTATGGCTGGGTGGGCGATACGTGATCATCCGGTACATGCCCAGCCGTGGGGACGGGTTTTTCTACAACCGGATAACCCGGAACAGGTTGGCCCGTACGGCGGTCAAGCACAAAAAATTCGCCGCGTTTGGTGCTCTGGACCAGAGCAGGAATATTTTCCCCATTCGGGCCGGGCAGGTCCACCATGGATGGGCCGGAAGGAATATCCATATCCCACAGATCGTGATGGACGGTCTGGTAAATCCAGCGGCGTTCACCTGTTTCAATATCCAGAGCAACCGTCGCGCTGGAAGAAGCGTCATCAAACGAACGGCGTGAGCCACCCCAGTTGTCTGGCGGAGCATTGCCGGTAGGAATGTAAACCAGTCCCAGATCAAGGTCAGCCGTGTAAACGCCCCAGGCATTCGGGGTGTCACGTGTCAGAACATCGTTCGGACCTGGCTTCCACGTTTCAGGGTTATGGCCAACGTCCCATGCCCATTCAATGGCGCCTGTGGTGGCGTTGAATGCGCGAATGGCACCAGAAGGTTCAAAATTGGCCTGATTATCAAAAATCCAGCCGCCGGTAATCAGACGGTTTTTGGCCACCATGGGGGGCGAGGTTACAAAGTGGAAACCGTGTGGCACGTGCCCAAGGTAGTCTCGCAGGGAAATAAAGCCATGGTCGCCGAAATCATCACACGGCTGGCCGGTTTCGGCATTGACTGCAACCATGCGCACGTCCGCCACAGGGGAGTAGATGCGGTTACGGCAGCTAGTCTGAATTTCGTCCGGAACATGGTAGTAAGACACACCACGGCAGGCCAGATACACGTTTTTATCAAGATCGGCCGTTGCTGGCTTGGGGTCAAACTTCCATTTGACCTTCCCGGTCAGGGCATCCACAGCCATGACCCAGCTATGAGGGGTGCACATGTAAAGCGTGTCACCCACTTTGATGGGGGTCAGTTCCAGATTGAACTCATGCCCCTGATCCGGCCCGGCAGCAGCGTCTTCACCCGTCTGCTGCACGTCACCCGTACGGGTCATCCATGCGCGTTTGAGATGGCTGATATTAGCCGGTGTAATCTGCCCGATAGGAGAGTAGCGGTCTCCTCCAACTGTGCGGCCATAAGCCGTCCAGTCCGCATCTGCCACACCATTGGATGCAAGATCAGCCTGCCCCTGTGCTGCCATGCGATCAGCCGGTACCGTACCGTTAATGGAGTAGGAAGAAAAGCAGCTCGCCACAACCACAAGAGTGGAAACAGCAATAGCCCCCAATACTTCACGCTTGTCGGTCAGCCAGTCTGCGCCGGTGCGCCAGACCCACGGCAGCAGGAGCCATGCTCCAAGACCGATGAGTGTGAACAGCCGTACTTCCAGCCCCCAGATATTGAAGCCAACTTCAATCAGCGACCAGACCGTTGCGGCCAGTAGCAGGGCGGCATACAGGCGGTTTGCCAGTCTGGGTTTTTTGAAACCACTGAAAGCTGCCGCCAGCATAACGCCGCCTGCCAGAATATAAAACCAGGACCCGCCAAGGAAGAGCAGTTCAGCCCCACCAAAAAACAGGAAAAGCCCGATCAGAGCCAGCAAGGCTGAGGTTATAATTGAAAATAACCCCTTATTACTCTCTCGCATGTTGTGTTTCTCTCTGAATGTGTTCAGTCAGCCCGAAACATGGAGGCAGGCTGCTACACTGCCCCTGTCCATAGCCAATTTCGTTTGATGAACAGGAAGCGCCCAGAAATTGCCACAGTTGATATGAGCGTAATCACAGATGTTTGTAGCAAAAAACCCAACCTGTTTCAGATATGAGACAGATGAGAGAAACCATCAGTATTTTGGGACAAAACCAACCGCATGGCTCCAGCGCATTGGCCCAGAGTGCCAACCCGGCAAAGGGAGCATGGACACATGCCGCCGACATACGTTGAAAAATCGAATGAGAATATGGTGCGCCGGGCAGGACTTGAACCCGCGACCAAGCCGTTATGAGCGGCCCGCTCTAACCAACTGAGCTACCAGCGCACGATATTGCAGGCGTTTCCCCGGATATCCAAGAGAACGACAACACATTAATTATATAGATCATCTTGTTAGCTGAAAAGACATGCTGACATATTTTTCAGACTTATTACGGAAAACGTTAGCTGAGTACGTGCGCCCGGTAACGACCGGGATTTTTCAGATCCAGAGTATGGGAAAGATCAATCAGTCCCTCTACGGCATCGGGCGCAGAACTGACAAAACCGTTCGTGCGATCTTCTGCGTAGCATGCATTCATCTACTTTCCTCCCGAAAAGAACATAAGAGGAATACGGCACGTAAAGTTAATCGAACAGGTGCACGGATTTTGCACGGATTGATGTGGTTTAATATGGGTCGATATGGTCCAATATGGACCGATATAAACCGATAGTGCGCTTATTATTTTGTGGATTGTTCTCTGTAACCCGCAGAAAACTAGGGCAAACCGTGGTGGGTGCGACAGGGATTGAACCTGTGACCCCCGCCGTGTGAAGGCGATGCTCTACCGCTGAGCTACGCACCCGGTTTGTGATGGGGTAAATACATCTATCACGAAGGGTTTGGCAAGAGGTGATTTGCCATTAAAGTCAAAAAAATCAAATATTTTGAGACCACTCTTCACTGCAGGAACGAATAAGGAGAAACCATGCTCTTCCAAGAGCAGGAAAAACGGAATTTTGTCACCAACCGGCGGTTGGGTAGTTCTCTGGCCATGATTGCCGGAGCCATCAATGTCGCCGGTTTTATGGATTTTGGATATTACTGCGCCAATATGACCGGTAATGCCTCTGCAATGGCCCTCAATCTACAGAATGGGAAGCTACAGGAAGGTTTTCGTGCCATGGAATTAGGCGGAAGCTTTGTTCTGGGGGCCATTGTCTGCACATTTCTGGTCAACCGGGGGCGCAGGCGGCACTGGTACGCAGCTTATGCGTTTAGTATTTTACTGGAGTCCGCTATGCTGGCCCTGCTGGGACTGGCCAATGTTTTTATGCTGTTTGGCCCACACAGCGTGATGTCTGCTTCCATGCTCTGTTTTCTCATGGGTTTGCAGAATGCAACTGTCACCCGCATCTCGGGTTCAGTTGTACGAACAACGCACATTACTGGCATGCTGACAGACCTGGGAATGGAAATTGCCGACTGGCTGGATGCCTGGTGGCACAGGGTTGGCCCAGAACACCGATACACTATTTGGCAGCAGCTATGGCTGCATTTGCAGATTATCTGCTGCTTTGTCGGAGGAGGTGTGATCGGGGCTTTTGTGTATCATGCTTGGCCCACGTATTTTTTGTTCGTTACTGCTGCTCTGCTGGTGTCATGCGTTTTGCCCGGTATGGTCGCAAATACCGTCACTGTTTTTGCAAAAAAACGGATATGATCATCCCTGCCATACCCGGCCCGTCTGGCGGCCACGCAGCAGACGTGGCCGGCCAAGTAGACAGAAATTGGGGTTTTAACCCAGCACTTCCGGGTTTAAGCGGTAACCGCCACCTTCCGTTACCAACAGGGATGCATGGGCAGGATCAGGCTCAATTTTCTGCCTCAGGCGGTAAATATGGGTTTCCAACGTATGCGTGGTTACTGCGGCATTATAACCCCAGACCTCATTCAGCAAAACCTGACGGGGTACCGGGCGTGTGCCTGCACGGTAAAGAAATTTCAGAATGGCGGTTTCTTTTTCCGTCAGCCTGATCCGGCGGTTTTTAACCGCTTCCAGCAACAGCTTGGCAGATGGGCGAAAAGTGTACGGACCGATTGAAAATACGGCATCTTCGCTATTTTCAAATAACCGCAATTGCGCGCGCAGCCGGGCCAGAAGTTCGGCAATACGGAAGGGCTTCGCCACGTAATCATTGGCCCCTGCATCCAGACCACGCACAATGTCGGCCTCATCATCCGACCCGGTCAGCATGATCACCGGCATGCGCAGCCCTTCCTTGCGAAGTTCCGCACAGAAGTCCCTGCCATCGCCGTCCGGTAATGTGACATCAAGCAGGATGGCATCACACCTGGCATCCGGACCTTTCATTTTTTCTCGTGCTTCTGCCAGCGTGGCAGCTTCCTGAACCAGAAACTCACCATCAACCTGTAGCTGTTCCGTCAAAGCGCGGCGGATAACCTGATCGTCGTCAACAACCAAAATGGGGCGTGCACCCGTCATGTGGTTCCATCTCCTTGTGTCAGCCTTCTACAAATGGCTGCCTGACCTATTCTTTTGCTATCGTGCCACGAATCTTCACGCAACGTAAGCAGCGACATGATACGTGATCCACATGGCAGGCCATGAACAGAGGCAGGATCTTGGGATGATAATACACGTGTGGCCCATGACTGACAGCCGTAGCTACGCAAAACTGCATTGCGGGCACATAATAATGGACGCAGTGATCGGCAAAAATGGCATTACTCCCCATAAACGTGAAGGGGATATGGCAACGCCAACTGGTCAGTTTACTCTCAGAAAAGTGTATTATCGTGCAGACCGGACCTCCCGGCCCCACTCTGTTTTGCCCGTGGAAGCACTAAAACCCGATGATGGCTGGTGCGACGACCCCACATCTGGGGTATATAACCAGCACATCAACCTCCCCAATACCGCCAGACATGAGGTGCTGTGGAGAAAGGACGATCTTTATAACCTTGTGGTTGTTGTAGGCTACAATGATTCTCCAGCCCTATCGGGCTACGGGTCAGCAATATTCATGCATCTGCAACGTCCGGACCGTACGCCAACAGAAGGCTGTATAGCTTTAACGGAGCAGGACCTGCGCACCGTTTTGGAATCCGGCGCCACGGCAATTGTCATTCACGGAGAAGAGGATTTTACCGGCTGAATGGCCTAAGCTGCCTCCACCGATTGGGGTGGAGGCATAAGCCCAATGGCCACCATCCCTACCCAGAAGGGAGGGGAGGCATCGTCTTCCAAAGAGACAACGGTAATGGCAGCCCCTTTCTGGATCATCAGAAAAATCAGGAAATCGCTGTTTTCCTTAAGAAGACGCTCTTTGTTCTCTTCCGTAATATTTTTGGCAACAAAGCGCCAGCCTTGTGTGACCAGAGTTTCCAGCAAGGTAAAATTCCATCCTGGCTGCCCAAGCACTTTTCCCCTCGCCTCACGGCTGAGGCCTCGATACTGGTCCAGACGAGCAATGCCGGGACTGACCTGATACACCCGCTGATGGCCGAAATGAGGAGCCAGATGCGCGCAGACCAGCCCATTGTAAATGGCGTCAGGCGTTGCTGTGATCAGGTAATCTGCCGGGCGTTCTTCCAGACTTTCAGCTCCTTCTTCCGACAGAACTTCTGCGCACAGTACCGGTACGCCCGCCTGTTGAGCAGGAGCGAGGTCTCTTTCGGAGCTGTCTACCAAAAGCACCGGTGTGCCGACTTCGTGCACAACCTGTGCCAGTTGTGTGGACCACTCACTTGCCCCCACAATGGCCAGCGCGGGCTGGTTGGAGAGGGTCAGATTCAGTTTACGTCCAAGCGGAATAAGCGAAAAACCATGTAAAATCATGGTCGAGGCAATAATAGCAAACACTGCGGGCATAACCAGCCCGGCACCAGGGTAGCCAGCATCTTGCAACCGGACACCGGCAATACCCGCTACTGCGGCAGCAACAATGCCACGCGGCGCAATCCAGCCAACAAAAAATCGTTCTGCCCAGCTCAGGCTGGTACCGATGGTTGCCAACCATATACCTAACGGGCGAACCAGAAACAGAACTGCCAGTGTTAACCCACCAATAGACCATGAAAGGCTGGTCAGTTCGTTGCGTTGCAAATCTGCCGCCAGAAGTACAAACAGTACGGAGACAATAAGAACAACCAGCGCTTCTTTCATCCGCTGGAGTTCACTCATCCCCGGAATGCGCAGGTTGGCAAGCCCCATGCCAAAAACCGTAGATGCGATCAGCCCCGCACCATCCATGCTCAAAGTCCCGACAACATAGAGCATGAGCGCCAATGTAATGAACAGCGGCAGCTTCATGACGTCGGGCAGCATATCCCGCACGCACAGCCATTTTATGCACCATGCCGTTCCTATGCCCAGCCCGATCATCAAGGCGGCACTGGCCAGCATATGTGGGACAATGGCCATGAACACTGTTCCCGATCCCTCGTCAGGGCGCATGAGCAGCACTTCAAGCACCAATGTTGCCAGAATGGCTCCTACCGGATCGTTTAGAATGGCTTCCCAGCGCAAAAATGCCGCAATACGGGGTTTAAGCTTGGCATGCCGCAACAGTGGCAGCACAACGGTAGGACCGGTTACGACCACAATCGAGCCAAACAGGAATGCAGGTCCCCACCCCATACCGCCAATAGAATGCGCAGCCAGACTGCCCAGTAAAAAATTAATGGGAAGGGCCACCAGTGTCAGGCGTAAAACCCCTTCCCCGGCCTCTTTCAACTGACGAAAATCAAGAGCCAGGCCGCCTTCGAAAACAATCAGGGCCACAGCAAGCGACACAAGGGGATGAAAAGCCGAGCCGATCATCTCCGATGGGTGCATGACCTGCAGAACAGGCCCGTAAAGCAACCCGAGCGAGAACAGCAACACAATAGCGGGCAGCCGGAAGCGCCATGCCGTCCATTGCGCGAGCATACTGCCACCCAACACAAAAAAGACGAAAATGATTAAACTATCGGTCATGCGGGTCTATCTCGGGGTCAGATGTGATCCATGCTCTTTTGTGCTTAAAGCATAAAGGCATGGACGTTATACACCAAACTGGCAAGACGGCCTGCAAAAGCAGCAGGAGAAGGGCCTTTTGTAAAAAACAGTCAGCCTTCCTGCCCCTGTCGTTCCAGCACAGCTGCAAAAAAACCATCCGTCTCATCCCGTGCGGGGGTCAGGCTGATCATGGACATCTCACGCAAGCGCTCGGGGAGCGCCGGGGAACCGGACGCGACAAGACGGAAGTCCGGATTGCGGGCCACAAACTGCTCAACCTGTCCGGCATTTTCAGCCATCAGGAGGGAACAGGTTGCATAAATCATGCGCCCGCCGGGTTTAACCAGTGCCGCCGCCCGGTCCATAATGGCCGCCTGCTTGACCAGCAGTTCATCAAGGTCAACCTGCGTGGTACGAAAGCGCGCATCCGGGTTACGGCGCCATGTGCCCGTGCCACTGCAAGGCGCATCCACCAGAACGCGGTCAAATGAGGCCGCGCGTCTTTTGGCCCATTTGTCCCCTTCGGTCAGCAGGTGACGCTCTACATTATGCACTCCTGCACGGCGCAGTCTTTTAACAGCGCCTTCCAGCCGTACGACAGAAACATCGCATGCGACAATATGGCCTTTGTTTTCCATCATCATGGCGAGGGCCAATGTTTTGCCGCCTGCGCCTGCACAGTAATCCAGTACCCGCATGCCGGGATCAACGCCCGCCATAGCAGCAACAAGCTGGCTGCCTTCGTCCTGAATTTCAACCAGACCATCACGGAAAGGTTTGCTGGCAGTGACAGGCTGGCGACCTTCCAGCCGCAGTCCCCAGGGGGAAAGCCTGGTTTCCTCCGCATGCAGCCCTTCCCGCGCCAGAGCGTGCATGGCCTCTGAGCGGGTTGTACGCAATATATTAATGCGCAGGTCAAGGGAGGCAGGCTCCGCCATGGCCTTTACTTCTGTCTCAAGGTCAGCCCCGAAGGTTTCTTCCAGTCTGGGGAGGAGCCAGTCCGGCACCTCAAGCCGAACGGCCCGTGGCATGTCAGCGCACTCAGGCTCCTTGCCGGTCAGGGCGTTCAGCACAGCCTGTTCGGCCTCGCTCAGCGGCCCGGCCGCAAAGCGGCCCCCACCATACATGGATGCCAGCTTTTCCATGGGGGTGCGGTCAAACACCAGTTGAGCACCCGCCAGCATACGGGGGCTGGCTACGCCCCCGTTCTGCTCAAGCCACCAGCCCAGCTTGCGCCAGTTGCGCATGATGTCCCACACCAGGCCGGAAATGGCACGCCGGTCGCCGCCGCCAATATAGCGTCTTTCTCTGAAAAAGCTGTTGGCAACGGCATCCGCTGGTTTGCGTGGTGCCGCCTCCATAGCCGCAAGCAGGTCAATGCTGGCGGCAAGTCTGGCTGTAGGTGTCATAAAGGCAGATCAGTCCTGACGATAGTTGGGGGCTTCACGCGTGATGGACACGTCATGCACATGGCTTTCGCGCAGGCCTGCCCCAGTAATACGGCGGAACTTGGCACGCACCTGCAAATCACTGATCTCGCGCGAGCCAGTATAGCCCATGCCAGCCTTCAACCCGCCAACCAGTTGATGAATAACGGCTGACATGCTGCCCTTATAGGGCACGCGGCCTTCAATTCCTTCTGGCACAAGCTTGAGCGTGTCCTTGACTTCCTGCTGGAAGTACCGGTCTGCCGAACCGCGCGCCATAGCGCCAAGGCTGCCCATACCCCGGTAGGATTTGTAGGAACGTCCCTGATACAGGAAAACTTCACCCGGCGCTTCTTCCGTGCCTGCCAGCAGGGAGCCGATCATGACCACATCGGCTCCGGCACCGATGGCCTTTACAATGTCACCCGATGTGCGGATACCACCATCTGCAATGCAGGGAACGTCCATTTCCTTACAGGCCAGAGACGTTTCCAAAATAGCAGAAAACTGCGGCACACCCACTCCGGCTACGATGCGTGTGGTGCAGATGGAGCCCGGACCAATGCCAATTTTAACGCAATCTGCCCCGGCGGTAACCAGTGCGCGTGCCGCCTCTGGTGTTGCGACGTTACCGGCAATAACCTGAATATCATCATCAAGTGCTTTCAGGCGCTCGACTGCCGCCAGCACACCGGCGGAATGGCCGTGCGCGGTATCCACCACCAGAACATCTACCCCGGCATCAATCAGGAGTTTGGCGCGGCTAAAACCATCCTCCCCCACTCCGGTTGCTGCGGCGCAACGCAGGCGCCCCATGCTATCCTTTATTGCCAGAGGATGGGCTACCGCTTTATCCATATCCTTGACGGTAATAATTCCAACGCAACGGTCAGCATCGTCCACCACCAGCAGCTTTTCAATCCGGTGCTTGTGCAAAAGCTGGCGGGCCGTATCCGGGTCAATGCCATTTTTAACCGTAACCAGACGGTCTTTGGTCATGAGTTCGGAAACACGCTGGGTGGGATCAACTGCAAAGCGGGCATCGCGGTTGGTAAGAATACCAACCAGCTTCTGGGTGCCGGGCTGCACAACCGGCAAACCACTAATCCCATGCCGCTGCATGATTTCGCGCACGTCTGCCAGTGTCTGGTCCGGGCCAACCGTCACCGGATTGACCACCATGCCCGATTCAAACCTTTTGACCCGGCGCACATGCTCGGCCTGCTCTTCGGGCTTGAGGTTTTTATGAATAACGCCAAGGCCACCCTGCTGCGCCATGGCAATGGCCATACGCTCTTCCGTTACCGTATCCATGGCGGAAGAGATAAGAGGAATGTTAAGCTCGATGGAGCGCGTCAGATGCGTACGCACCATGGTCTGACCTGGCACAACATCGGAAGCAGCCGGGACGACAAGAACATCGTCAAACGCCAGAGCTTCAGTAACACGGCTGTATGGAGAAGAAGTCATGCAGCGGGCACCCTTGCTGAATTACAACGTGGCGGGCTAACCCTGTAGCAAAAATCATTGCCGCAGGTCACCCGACCCTTGGCGCTTCCTCTTATGACCTTGGCTGGGTGAACGCAAGCGCTCAAAGCCATTATTCATCATGTTTTTTAAAAAATCGTCTTTCACGCTGTAGCTAAGGCAGCACAACTGGCAGGC
This sequence comes from Acetobacter fabarum, assembly GCF_029069195.1. Classification (GTDB taxonomy): domain Bacteria; phylum Pseudomonadota; class Alphaproteobacteria; order Acetobacterales; family Acetobacteraceae; genus Acetobacter; species Acetobacter fabarum_A. Next base: position 78,514 of record NZ_JARDYK010000010.1, on the reverse strand, counting down.
GCAAACCTGCCAGAGCAACCTGACATATGAACAGGATCAGGAAAAATTATTTGCAGGTTGCGGTATTGCGAAGCATGCGGGGTTTCTGACGCAGAAACGCAACCTGCGGAGTGCAGGTCCGTACCCCGCCTTCCTCAACCAGAGCATCCCGTTCCCATGCGCTCAGCAGCGTAATACGCCAGCGTTCGCGAACGGCTTCACGCCAACGATCCGAGGTTTTCGCCTGCGTTGTCTGCACAACCTGATGAATATGCATATTCGCTTCCCCCTCTGCTGTAACGGAACACTACACGCAAAAAAATCAGTTTGAGCATGACTGTTTTGTGAAAGAGCAAAGAATGCATGCTTTTGTCAGTAACGCTCTGGCAAGCTGCGTGCGGGTTAAGGAGTAATCACAATAACAATACCCTGACAGACCGTTTTTTACAAAGCCATTGAGCGGATGCAACCTGCAAGCAACAGCACCGGACGATGGGTAATGATGGATATCCAGCCCATTTCCAATTTGAACGGGAGCGCAAAGCACGGCATACTTTAGGCATGACCCAACGGATGCCTTTTTTACTCTCTTGCATGGTGGCTTTTGGCCTGATTGCCCGCACCTTGCTCCCCGCATGGGCCACAAATGGGCAACTGGATGCACATAGGGGAGGTACGCTGCGTATTCTTGCCCAAAGTGATGCAGGCACACTCGACCCGCAGATATCTTACCTTGCCCTGACCAAAGTGCTTGAAACACCAGTGTATGACACACTGCTGACCTACCCCAAACTGTCTGGGCCTAGTGCCCACCCGGTCATTGCCAATCTGGTCGAGGCAGTGCCACTCCCCGAAGATAATGGACGCACCTATCGCCTGACCTTGCGGGACGGATTATATTTTTCTAACGGCAAACCCGTTACAGTAAAAGATGTGGCGGCATCTTTCCGTCGTCTTTTCAAGGTGGGAAGCCCCACTGCAGGACCATATTACGGAACTATTATTGGTGCCCGGGCCTGTCTGGAAAACCCCGCGACATGCACACTGGACGGCGGCGTGGAAACAGATAGCCGAACACGGCAGATAGTTTTCCATTTAAATGCACCAGACCCGGAGTTTCTGGACCGACTGGCATGGATGCATGCCGCTGTTTTGCCAGCGGACACCCCTGCGCATGACATGGGCAACACCCCCATACCCGGAACTGGCCCCTACCGTATTGCGGAGTATGACCCGATCACTCTGTTGCGTTTGGAGCGTAATCCTTTTTTTCGTGAATGGTCACATCAGGCACAGCCTGCTGCCTATCCGGATGAGGTTCTGGTGTCCTTCGGTCTGGACGGAGAGGCCGCCGTTACCGCCGTGGAAAATGGTCAGGCTGACTGGATGTACGAAAATGTTCCGCTAGACCGCTTAGGGGAAGTCGGGAGTCGTTACGCCAGTCAGGTATATCTTTATGCCCCGCTCCTGTCATACTTTGCCATGCTCAATGTGCATGAGCCACCATTTACGTCTCTCAAGGTTCGGCAGGCTCTGAATTACGCAGTCAACAGGCATGCCATGATTATTTACCGGGGTGGCCCGGCGGTAGCCTCTCCTTTATGTCAGATACTGCCGGATGGCACTCCGGGTTATGAACCCTTCTGTTTTTATACTCAGGGCGCCTCACCGACACGCCCGGCAAAAAACTGGGTCAAGCCGGATATGGATGTAGCCCGTCAACTCGTGCGGGAAAGTGGCATGGCCGGGCAGAAAGTGACCATTATCGCGCCTTCCGAACAACACGGCAGCACAACGGCAGACGATATACGCAATACACTGGATATGCTCGGCTTCAAGGCCACAGTCCGTAACATAAGCCCTGCCATAGCGTTTGCTTACATCCAGAATACACAGAACCATTTTCAGATTGCTCTGGCTGGCTGGAATGCTGACTACCCTTCCGCCTCCAGTTTTTTGCAAACCCTGTTTTCCTGCGAAACCTTTCACCCCAATTCGGACAACTCTCCGAATTATTCAGGATTTTGTGACCCAGGTATTGACCAAAAAATGCAAGAGGCCGCCATGCTCGCCCTAACAAACAGGGTGGCAAGCAATCACGTCTGGTCCGAAGTTGACCGGGAGATCATGGCGCAGGCACCTTTTGTACCACTCTCGCAGACCCGGAGGGTACTTCTGCTTTCCCGCCGTGCCCAAAACGTAATTATTACTTTGAACGATGAAATTCTTTTTTCACAAATCCATTTACAATAAATCAGATGACTGATCAGCCCTCTGCTGTACATGACGGACAATATCATGAATAAAGCGCAGTTTTGCACGCACACCTGCTGTGAGCACAAAGGGATAAAAATCGGCCAGTCCCATGGACCTGTTCAAACTGTTGACTGCATATGTCAACGGTAGCCATGCCTCTATGATGTCATCAAACGGCATGTGCAGGTAAGGGTCATTCTTGTGGGTTAGAACAGATTTGCCGTCGACCATAGGCCCAATAGTCATGTCGTAGGATAATGCCGTTTCCAGTGTGGAAACTATATGAAAATAATGCGCCCATGTTTCAGCAAAATCTTCCCATGGGTGCGACATCGCATAGTGACTGACGTAGTGCTCCCGCCAGTTATTTGGTGGCGGGTGTGCGTAATGTTTTTGCAATGCGCTCTGGTAATCTGCCCGGTCATCACCAAATACGGCCCGGCACTGTTCAAGACGTCCCCCATCACGGATAAGGACATTCCAGTAGTAATGGCCAATTTCGTGGCGGAAATGTCCCAAAAGAGTACGGTAGTACTCTCCCATTTCCACTCGCATATGCTCCCTGTAAGCATCATCAGCTTCTTTGGCGGCTATGGTAATGACGCCACTGCTGTGACCCGTCATGATCGGTGGCCACCCTTGGGGAGGATCATCTAAAAAATCGAACGCCAGCCCTTCCCGTGGATCTTGCTGGCGGTTTTTGACCGGGAGCTTCAACCTGAGGATAGTATAAAACAGGCGGTGTTTGGCGATTTCCAGCTTACGCCAGCGTTCCATATTGCCGGGAATTTTCAGGTTGGGAATAACCCGGTTAAACTGGCAGGCAAAGCAGAACGAATTGTTACCCTGTAAAGCAGGTGTCAGCCAGTTGCACACATCATATGCATGATTGACGCAAAAAGTGCGTGTTCCGCCCCCTTCATCCAGCCCGAGTGGGTGATAAAACCCTTCCCCTACAGGAATAAGAGCCGCAAGGCTGGTCATTTCGGGCATATAGCCCAAAGGAACATGACACTGGTTGCAACGGATATTTTCAAAAAAAATCAATTGCCCACAGGACTGGCAGGTAAAACGCTTCATCCTGCACTCTCCCTTTACATCGAGCGACCCAAAAATGCTTTGCTGCGCCCGTCGTCAGGTAAACAAGCGCTCCACCTTCATGCAGACATTGAAAGTTGCCTCACACCGGTCCAGCAACCCCGAAACAGGGGCTGTGTCTTCCGGTCTGGCAGCAACAGCCAGAGGAATATGACCCTGTCCGGCGAGGAGGCCGGATGTGGTATCAAACCCCAACCAGCCACGTTGGGGAATAAAAATCTGTGCCCATGCATGCAATTCCCCGCTCAGAACTTCCGCTCCGTCTGCCATACCTGCACTTTGAATAAGATAGCCCGAGACAAACCGGGCCGCATGCCCCAGATGCCGGGCTATATTGACCAAAAGCCATGCACTGTCACGACAGGAACCTACCCTGCGGCGAAGAGTTTCCTCCGGAGACCATACGCCAGGCTCCAGCCTGCGCTGATAGTCCAGCGTTCTGGCAATGCAGCGGTTCATGGCCATCATGTCTCCCAGCGTGTCCCCCCCTATTCCAGCAGGATAAAGAGAAAGAAATTTCCTGACTTCCTCCCCACACTCAGACGGTGCCGAATGTTCCTCCAACGGCATGTCGCTCCGATCATCTGGAGAGAGGGTTTGCAGGAGCGGATCGTAAGCAGTCATATCTGCGACCAGCGACACCTCAATGTCAAAATGCGTCAACCGGTCCCAAAAACCAACACAGGCTACGTCATTTCCACACGAATCACGCTCCCATTTCAGGTTGAAACCTTCTGGGCGAATATGCATGCCGTATGATTCGATAGGCGTGCGGCAGGTTTCCATCGGGCGTAGCCGTATCGTCTGAGTCCCCATGGTCACTGGGCGGTCGTAACGGTAGCAGGTCCGGTGCAAAAGCGTTACCTGTGAACTCATCAGAAATACGGCCCTGCTTGTGTTGCTGCCCAACGCCGTGGACTGCTGATATCTGTTTGGTATCAGAACAATAATTCAGTGCAAAATCATACCACTCCGCACAACCCATGCAAGGGATCCATGCGGGTTTGTGCAAACAAAATGTGAGTGCGTATTTTGTGCTTGGCAAATGCCGGAAATCCTGCTCCGTTAGTGCGTATTCGAAACGTTTTGGCGGGCAGGACCAGTTTTGCAGTCCAGCATGCCAAAAGGGAGGCTTTTATGACAAACGCCCTACACCTTGCCCCTCCCCTAACACGCGGACTTCTGGACAATTACGCCATTCCTGATTTTTTTTGCGAATTAATGAACCGCAAAGCCCCTGCTCCGCCTATCATAGATTGCGTAAAAAAACGTCTGTCCGCATTGCAGATACAGGAACTCCAGAACAGAACAGCCTCGGCTGAAGCACAGCTCTACAGAATGGGAATTACCTTTACCGTTTACACGGACCGGGAAGCCATTGACCGTATTTTACCCTTTGATGCCATTCCACGAATTATTACCGCAGAAGAATGGCTGCGTATTGAACGCGGAGTGCAACAGCGTATTCAGGCCATCAACCTGTTTTTAAACGATATTTACCATGAGCAGCATATTCTGAAGGATGGCGTGGTGCCAGCCGGACTCGTGCTGCAAAACGTCAATTACTGTCAGGCGATGGTTGGTTTGCCAGTACCCGGTGGGGTTTATGTCCATATCAATGGAACGGACCTTATCCGCGATCAGCAGGGCCGCTTTCTGGTTCTGGAAGATAATGCACGCACGCCCTCTGGCGTATCCTACGTTATAGAAAATCGCCACATGATGCTCAGACTCATGCCGGATCTGGCATCTGGCCTGCCCATACGCTCGGTGGAGGAATACGGCTCACGCCTGCATAATGCCTTGTGTGAGGTCGCCCCCGAAGGTGTCGATGACCCTCAGGTTGTTCTGCTCTCCCCCGGCATTTATAACTCTGCTTACTTCGAGCATGTGTTCTTGTCGCGCGAAATGGGTGTTCCGCTGGTTGAAGGCCGAGACCTGTTTGTAGAAGACCATAAGGTTTTCATGCGTACCGTTACGGGGCCGAGGCCTGTTCACTCCATTTATCGTCGCCTTAATGATGAATTCCTCGACCCGCTTGTATTTAATCCCGATAGTCTTCTGGGTGTGCCCGGTCTGGTGGAAGCTTACAGGCGCGGCAATGTAACACTGGCTAATGCGCTGGGCACAGGGGTTGCAGATGACAAGGCCGTCTATGCCTATATGCCGCGCATTATCCGTTATTATCTGGATGAAGACCCCATTCTGGACAGTGTGGAAACGCATATATGTGCAGAACCGGAAGGGCTGGCGTACACTTTGGCTAATCTTGACAGGCTTGTTGTCAAACCCGTTGGTGAATCTGGCGGGTACGGGTTGCTGATCGGTCCACAGGCTACGCAGGCGGAACTGGACGATTTCAGCCAGAAATTACGTCATAACCCGGCGAATTACATAAGCCAGCCTACAATTGGCCTGTCTGTTACCCCCACACTTTGCGGGGATACGGTGGAAGCCCGCCATGTTGACCTGAGACCGTTTGCAATTACAGGCCGTTCTGTCTGGGTGTTACCCGGAGGATTATCCCGTGTTGCCCTGCGCAAAGGCTCACTGGTTGTCAACTCATCCCAAGGCGGCGGTTCAAAAGATACATGGGTCATGGCATCATGATAATTGTTTCCCCCACACCTCTTCTGTCGCGCTATGCGGAGTGCATGATGTGGCTTGCACGCTACATGGAGCGTATGGAAAATCTCTCCCGCCTTCTGGAAGTTACGGAGACCTTTGTCCGTAATGCCGAGGGACAAACGGCCTGGGATTCCATTCTGGCCATTAATTCGGACGAAGCTCTGTTCCAGCAGATATACAACACCACACGACATACGGAAATCGTGCCATTTTATGTGACAGAAACCCGTAATCCTTCCTCACTGGTCTCACTTGCGCAGGAAGTGCGCGAAAATGCACGCGCAGTCCGGCCTCTTGTCTCTATTGAGTTATGGACACAGCTTAATGTGTTTTCCCGGAACCTGCTTAATCTCAAAAACGGAGATATGGCGGACCATAATCTGGCCGAACTCTGCACCCGCGTAAGGCAGGACTGCCAAACCCATTTTGGAATTGCTGAAGGCACATTATACCGTGATCCGGCATGGCTGTTCTACCGGCTTGGCAAAGCTCTGGAGCGGAGCGACCAGATTACCCGTCTGATTGACATCCGCTACCATATGCTGCTTCCTCGGTCCGAAGCACCGGGGTCTGATATTGACCTGACGCAATGGACATCTGTATTACGCTCGGCTGCCGCGTACCATGCCTTCCGGCGTCTGCGACCCGTAACCCTGACACCTGCCAATATTGTTGGATTCCTGCTTAAAAATGATGGTTTCCCACGCTCTTTGAGCACGAACCTACGCCAGATGGATGAAACACTCACGCTTTTGGCAAGTCATGACAATCTGCGTCAGCTCTGCTCACCTCTGCTGGAATGTGTGGCCGAACTGCGGGCCAGCCTGCAAGACCAGACAGCAGAGGAAATGATTATCCGTGGTTTGCATGACTATATGAACTGGGTCCAGACACAGCTGCGGGATTTACAAAACGCCATAGCCGTAACATTCTGGCCTGTAATTACATCACAGGAAGCTACGTCAATAAAAATGGCTGAACAAGAGCAGAATTAAGTGTAAATTCATAAGCATAGTCTTCAACACTCTCCTGCTGGAGTGAAAAGCATATGGGATATTTAGAGTGATCAGGAAGCCAGCATTTTTCAACGCCGTATCAGGCTTTTTGCTCACGCTCTCTGTTGTAACTGGTGTGTGTCTAGGCTCTGGAACGGCACATGCCGCCTTATCTCAGGGAACGAGTGCACCAGATTTTACACTCCAGGGTGCTCTGGCAGGTAAGCCTTTTACATTTTCACTCAGATCGGCCCTCGCACAGGGGCCGGTTGTCATCTATTTTTTTCCCGCAGCTTTTACTACAGGCTGCACGCAGGAAGCGCATGATTTTGCCGAGGCCGCAGAACAGTTCCATGCCGTCGGGGCCATACTTGTTGGCATAACTGCGGGAAATACGGATAGGGTTGCTGAGTTTTCGAAAGTGGAATGCCGGGATAAATTTGCGGTTCTGGCAGACCCGGGAGCCTTAACCGCTATTCTGTACCACTCCGTCAGCACGGCTCACCAGACTTTACTCTCACAACGCACATCTTACGTTATTGCGCCAGATGGAAATATTTTACTGAGCTTTACTAGCAACAACCCAGAACAGCACGTTACGGAGACCCTTGATGCCTTGAAAAAATGGCACGAAGACAAGAGACAAAAATAAACTACGCAGCTTACACTACGCCAGAATTTAAAATTTATTTTCTCTTTCCTGCATAGCTCATGATAACATCAGGTATGAGCCACAAATATCATATCATGGGCCGCAGAGCCTTTGGTTTTTCCATCATGGGGTTAGGGCTTACCTCTCATTTTGGAAAAGCTTTCGGGGAGAATGCTCCTCCTCCCGCCCCTATTCCTAAAGCCGCGTTACCAAAAGCCAGCCCGGAAAAAGCGGCAAAAAAAACTGGGCCACGGATTTTATGTTATGTTGGCGGCTATACACGATCAGGGCCAGCCGAGAGTAACGCAACTGGTATAACCTTGTTTGAAATGAACCCGGAGAGCGGGATATTAACTCAACTGGGCCACGTCATCCCTGCGGATAATCCATCTTTTCTGGCGTTCTCTCCCAGCCAGAAAAACTTGTACACCGTTAATGAAGTCAGTGATTTTGAGGGCGGACACACAGGGTCGGTCACGGCTTTTCAGGTAGATCGTCACACTGGAGTGCTCACCAAGTTAAATGTTATGAGTAGCGGTGGGGCAGATCCTGCGCATTTAAGTGTACACCCATCAGGTCAATATCTGTTTATTGCCAATTATACTGGCGGCAGTGCCGCTGTTATGCGCATTCAACCCGATGGCAGTCTGGGATTATTAACCGATCTTGTACACAATAGCGGACCTAAAATGCCAGAACGGGCTGCGGATAACCCTCCAGGCAATTATGCAGTCAGTGATCACTCCGGTTCTCATGTGCATATGATTCAGGCCGATGTGAACGGCAAGTTTGTTCTGGCCTGTGATGCTGGACTGGACAGGGTTTATGTGTGGCTGTTTGATGTGGAAAGCGGCACTTTAAAACCAGCCGAAAAACCATGGTTGAGCATGGAGCCGGGCTCTGCGCCTCGCCATTTCTGCTTTAGCCACGACGGGAAAATTATTTATATTCTGGGAGAGCAGGATTCCCGTGTGGTTGTGGCTGATTATGATACCAGAACAGGGAGCATGCAGGTCAAACAAACAGCTTCGACTGTAACTGCTCAGTTTAGGGGGAGTACGCTTGCCGCCGAAATTATTTTACATCCGACGGGAAAATTTCTCTACGTTACCAATAGGCTAGGTAACGCCATTGCCTGCTTTAGAGTGCATGATGATGGTTCAATCACCCTGTTTGATGAAGTCTGGGTACATGCTGATTACGGGCGAGCTTTAAGTTTTGACCCGTCTGGAAAATTTGTGTTCGTTGCCAATCAACGAAGTGATTGTATTACATCCCTGCGTGTCAATACAGAAACAGGTGCTCTCGATTTTACCTGGCACTTTGTACCTATTGGAACACCGACATCTTTTGCATTTACTGTTATTGATTCCGTTTGACTACAATAAAGACGCGTTGCATTTTAAAATGCAACGCGTCTCATATCTTTATTTATAAAGACTATCAAAAACGCCACCGTCAGAGAAATGTTCTTTCTGCAACTTGGTCCAGCCACCAAGGCTTTGTACATCAAAGGTGTCTACTTTAGGGAAAAGTCCTTTGCTTTCTTCCAGAATTGCAGGGTCAACAGGACGGAAATAGTGTTTGACACCGATTTTCTGACCTTCAGGTGTAAACAGAAAATCCAGATACGCTTTGGCTACGGCTTCGGTCCCATGTGCCTTGACGTTTTTATCAACAAGGGATGCTGGAGGTTCGGCTAGGATCGTCTGTGACGGCACAACAATTTCAAACTGATCAGGCCCAATATCACGCGTAGCCAGAAGTGCTTCATCTTCCCACGCAAGCAGGACATCGCCCAGATTACGCTGCACAAAACTGTTTGTGGCTCCACGTGCGCCCGTATCAAGCACCGGCACATGTTTGAACAGGTTTTTCAGGTAAGCTTTAGCTGTGTCCGGCGTGCCACCTTTTTGATGCAGAGCCCAACCCCATGCTGCCAGATAGTTCCAGCGCGCACCGCCAGATGTTTTGGGGTTGGGGGTAACAACCTGTACGCCATCACGAATCAGGTCCGGCCAGTCATGAATATTTTTGGGATTCCCTTTACGAACCAGAAATACAATCGTGCTGGTATACGGGGTCGCATTATGGGGCAGCCTGCTTTGCCAGTCAGCAGCAATCAAGCCGTGCTGAGCCAGGAGATCAATGTCATAAGCCAGGCCGAGCGTCACCACATCTGCCGGAGCCCCTTCCAGCACTGAGCGCGCCTGAGCCCCGGAACCGCCATGCGCCGATTTGACATTCACCGTGTCTTCGGGATGGCTTTTGTGCCACTGTACAGAAAATGCTTTATTCACATCGGCATAAAGCTCACGTGTTGGATCGTAGGAAACATTCAGCAGGTGATATGATTCCGCGTAGCTTGCCGTTGCCTGCAAGCCAGCTAGAAAAGAAACGCTCAATACCGCCGTTACCCTGAGAACGGCACGACGAACGTTAAAAAAGTTTTTCTGCTTCATAAACCTGTTCCTTCATCATCATATCAGATCAAAATGCTGCCTGCACACGGCCAACAACAGCGTTGCCACTGCGGCCCGAGAAATTGGCATCCGTTGATTTTGCGCCATTGTAGCGGGAAACACTAAAGTGTGTGTAATCCAGCATGACCTTGATGTGCTGATTGGGGTACCAGTTCAGCCCACCGTGCCATACAGTCTGTTGATTGCCTGTTTCTCCATTGGTATTAATAACAGTGCCTGCCATTTTAGTTGTACCTGACGTCCGCAGGTCAGTTACACTCCACCGCCCGCTGATTTCCAGTGCTCCCCAATGCCCTTTTGCCGGGTCAAAATCATATTCAACTCCGGGGGCCGTGAACGCAGCAATTTTTTCGTTATAGCCACGTCCATGTCCAAACAGCGTATAGTTTGCCGCAACGTACCAGCCGTCAAAACCAATAGATGGCGGGTTTATACTGGCGGCTAGGTTATCGTGCTGTACACCAATATGATAATATTCGCCCTTGAGCAGAAATTTTTTGTAACGAAAACCAAACTGTGGTCCAGCCGCCCACATCTGGGAAATATTTGTTAGCGCAGCAGATGTGAGCAACTGAGTTTCACCCAAAGAAACCTCAACATTATCCTTGAAGGCTGTAGTTCTTCCATTGCCTGACTGATTAACTTTAAATGCAACTGTTGCCCCAATTCCGATATGCACATCAATATTTTTGGAAACATAAGGGCGACCAGCCGCACGGAAGACAGCACCGGTCTGGCTGTCTGTTATGGTTTTGTCAGATGTACGATCACCAAACTTCTGCCCTGTAAAATATCCGGAAACAAGCCAACGTTTTTCGTAATGCTCTCCACCAATGCTAAAGCGCGCCACACCGCCAGCAATATTACGAACCAGATCAACAATGGTCGGGCGCTCCAGAAATTCGAATGCTCCCGAACGCTCTGCATTTTCTTCTTCTATACGGGGCTGAAAATACCCAATGGTCAGCGTTGTGTTGTGCAGACCGGTATAATTCAGGTTGGCTTCAAATAGCCCGACAGTGCCATCGCTGTTATTGCTACCAAAGTCTGGCGTGACATTAACTACCCAATCTTTGTACCGCCAGGACATATAAATACGCATACGCCGCGCATTTTCTGTAAATTTATTGAAATTACCAGCACTTTCCTTTCCCCTCTGACCAACCCCCATAAAGCCCCCAAAATCTTCCTGCGCCAGAAGACCTATAGAAAATGCATAAGCCTTATCATCCGACGCAATGGTTGGCCTACCTTTGGGAAAACCGATTTTAATGCCGCCAATATCAACGCTTTCATCCTTGGCAGATGCCGCCTTGAATGAACTCCATGATTGCGCTGGTCCTCCTGGCAGAGCAATACGGCTATCACCGGGGCTACGCGGGCCACGCTCGACCGGAGCCGGGTCTTCCCGGAACCGGGGCTGTGCATCATCTGGACCTGCTGCCGTTAACGTGCGGGAGGTATGCTCTATTTTGCGATTATGTAAATTAGCGACATGCTCATACTTGTCCACCCGTGTTTGAAGGCGATGTATTTCTCTAATCATTTCCTGGTGCATTGCAGCAATCTCACGCCGTAATGCTGCATTTTCTGCATCCGAGGTTGCTGCCATCGTTACATATGGAAATAAAAGACCTGAAATTGTTGTTGATAACAGAATATTTGCCCGAATAGACACAGCCATAAGCCCTCCAATTTAAAATTCTCATTTGAACATGATGTTAGGCATAATATAAAAGGTTGATACTATTATGTTTTTATTTCAAAACATAACAAACACAACACATTCACATTTTTCAGGTTAAGTTCCTGCATAACCAATATGAGTTGCGGGAATATTCAAGATATTCACTAACATCATACCAATTTTTGCAGCTATCCTGCCGGATTGGTTAAGCCATGCCTATGTTATGCTGTAAAAAAAGAGTTTTGAATTTGCGAAGAACAGATATCTGCAAATCCTGCCCGTTCGGGTAGCGCTTGTTATGCAAACTCTGTACACTTTCATGTACTGCATAAAAGCGGCGGGGCTGGTTGCCTTCCTCAATAATAATGGCACCGACAAAGGTACCATTGATTTCAATAATACGTGATTCAAACATGATTTTTCCCTTCCAGGTAAAAACTGACCCGGAAGGCAATAAAACCTACAGGTCAGGCGTTGGATATTTTAACGTCGCAACATCGGCCACGCCGACACATTCGACCTCTCGGGTTTTGCACCTTGTAAGCACTCCTCTATATGCTGCGTAATCAGCATATGATTTTATTTCTACCCATACCTGAGATAGAGTCAATTATATAATTTTAAAATTAGTAGTTTTTTTATATCACTAAAATATACGTTATTTTACGAGCCATTTCTCTCCGGTTTCACAGAACTGATAAACCTGTCCGGGACTAGCGGCCTTAAACCGTTCTATGCTGCAATTTTCTGCCAGAAGAGCAACATGCAGAGCTTCTTCCGGGGCCATAAAACCTTCGTCCGTAAGCTGGAAAGTGCCCCAATGAATTCCTATGGCCTGTTTTGCCTGTATGTCCTTGTAAATACGCACGGCTTCATGTGGATTAACATGCTGTCCCGTCATAAACCATCGTGGTTCGTATGCACCAATTGGAATGAGTGCCACATCCGGTGCACCATATCGGGCATGCAGAGCGCGGAACAAGACTCCATCGCCATAGGCTGTATCTCCAGCAAACCAGAGCTTTTGACCGCGTATGTTCAGCCAGAACCCCGCCCACAATGCCATCCGCCGGTCCAAAATACCCCGTGCGGACCAGTGGTGTGCTGGAGTCAGCATTATATTGAGTGCTGGAGCAATAATCTGCTGGTCGTACCAGTCTCCTGCAAAAATACGGGCTTGTGGAATGGCTTTTTGAATAATGTGATCATTCCCTAATGGCATGACCATCAAAGGATTATGCGCGACCTGCAACCGTTTAAGCGTAGCCAGATCAAGATGATCATAATGATTATGGCTGATAAGCAGCACATCAATCGGTGGCAGATTTTCAAATGCTATACCCGGAGCACTGACCCGTTTTGGACCCACCCAGCGTAACGGGCTTGCCCGCTCGGACCACACCGGATCGGTCAGGATATTCAGCCCCGCTCCCTGAATAAGCACGGTGGCATGGCCAACTATGGTAATACGCAGGGCATCCACATTTTTTTCTGGTACTGTTGTTGTTATGGGAACAGAATCTGGCCATGGCGTACGATGTGATGTGCGCCTCCAGCGCCACATATCGCGCAATGAGCGGTCTGTGGATGGTTGCCCAGGATTGAAAAACCGGGTTCCATCAAAATGGTCTGTTCTGGGACCTGCATAGTATTTATTGCGCGTAAGAAACACCATGCATTGTCCCCTTTCCCTCCAACAATGCAAAACATGGTGCGCCCAATAATTCAAACGCACCATGCGTAATGCTGGAGGTGTTCATGCGGCTTGGTGCCTAGCTTTGCTGCTGTTTCAGATATGCATCAGTTTTCAATGCCTGCTGAGCCATGGCCAAAGCCCCTTCCCGACTTGCTGCACCACAAATAAAACGGGCAGGGTGAGCAAATACAGCATCGGCAACACCACAAACAGCAGCCAGCTCCGGTCCATTCAGGCCACCCCATGCTTCTGGCAGGGATATCCGCTGGCCAAAAGCGCCGCGTTCTGGCGGAACGGCCTTAACATTCCATTGCCCGCCACCCGTGGGAGAAACCACGTAAATAACAGGTAGATCATGCTCAAAAATAACTTTTTCAGTTGGCATGCCTGTTTCCATGAGCAGAATACGCTTGTCCTGCGCATTTTTATATGCAGACAAAACACGCTCCGTTGCTTTCAGGCTGGCACGAACACGATCGACCGTGTTGACCAGATGGGACGCAACTGCCGTTGCCGCATTGGCAAAGCCAAGGGTTTCGCGCCTTCTGGCTTCTTCAGGGCCGTGAAGTTCAGCAGTATCCCACGGTGGGCTGCAGGCAGAAACAATATCAGCCAACGACAGTTTGCCCATTTTGGCTACGCCGTTATCATCCTGATCAATCGGCACGACCAGTGATTTGTCAATACTTTGCCAGATTGCCGTAATCGTGGCGTCATCTACATTGGTACGCACGAGATTGCTTACCGCAGCTTTGCCGTAGTCTTTCCACAGCAGTCCGGCAGCACTGTATGGAGTGCCATCTTCACGCAGGGGCTTGTCCTTCATGTGGTGGTCATAACGGCCTTTGGCAGGGTCATAAATCCCCCCGACATCGAACACGATATCTGCGGCCTGAATGCGTTCGGGGTCACGCGAGCGAAAGAACTTCAGGCAGTCATCGGGGCCTTCGCCCAGAATACGGGCGCGCAGATCCCCCATTGGGGCCAGCGCATAATGAAGCACGACATACCCGAGTGTTTCATCAACATGGAAATTGCCCGAATGGGTCAGTGCTGTTGTGATGGTTGCCTCATGACCGAGACCAATGGGAGTATGTTCAGACATGATGATGACCTGCTGCAAACTGAGGATAAATTTTCATAAGTCTCCTCATGCCGCACGCTCTGGTGTCAGACAACTGGCTTCAGCAGGATATATGAACATAATCCGGTTTTTCCCGGCTTATGCCCGGGTATGAAAGCCGGTTTTGCTCCTAAACCCCATTATGCGCCATCCCTCTGACCTGTGGGATGGCGCACGGGGCGTAAACTCGCGTACGCCCGAGAATTACTGTGATTTGATAACCGCGCAGGCTACACGGTCCCCTGCACCACCAATTGGCTGACTCTGGTAATCATCGGGGTGAGCATGAATAACCAGTGAAGAGCCATCTGCATCCAGTAGAGCAGGTCGACCCTTGCCCGCTTTAAGCGCCACCAGAGGAGAGAAAAGTTCTACCGTAGCGGTGCCATCGGCTCCGACAAACACGTTTGGCAGATCGCCTGCATCATTCGCATTAGGGTTCAGCAGACCATGCACCACCGGAGAAGCTGCATGCACATGTGGCCCGGCCGTTGTAAATTTAGGCGCTTCACACACGCCCTTGTCGTGAAAGTGCATTCCATGCCAACCTGGTGTCAGCCCTTTTGCTTCCACCCGTACTATAACGCCTCTGGGAACGTCGGTAATGGCGACAGTGCCGTGCCCCGCGCCATCTGCACCCACCAGAGTGCCAGAAGCCGTATCGGCCGCACGGGCCAGAGATGGCAGCAGAGCCATTGTGCAGGCCAGAAGAACCAAGTGCTTTGAATGAGTCATAACCATGGCGCATGCCCTTTCAGTCAAAAATCAAGGAGATTCGCTCCCCTTGGCGTATCATAAAATACTGATCACGGGAGTTTGGTCCGTGTTTGCCAGAAAACCTTAGAACATCGTGCGGCAATCCACCACGCCCGATCGGAGAGGTAAAACATTCCTGTCTGTATCGGACATGCTACCGCCCGACGTGATTGTGTGGAAATCCTTACAAAAACGCACTCTTCCCCAGCGGGTTCCCGCAACAATATTAGAATAGCGCATAACAGGCAGAATAGGATTGACGGAAATTTGACAATAGCTGATGCACCAATGCCAGCCTCAGAACCTGTTATTTAACAGTTTTCTGGATATTTGCCACGCAACCCTATGACTGGTCAGGCTTTATGAACAGGTAAGAGTTCCACCATGAACATCAATCCTACAATACTATTCAGGCGGTTCGGGTTCCCATAATGCACATGACATCTGTTGTGCTTCTACTTTTGCTGATCACGGCGGTAGCCGGACCTGCCGCCCGACTTCTGCGCCTTCCGCTACCACTTTTACTGATAACCTGCGGTATTGTAGCGTCACTTATCGGGTTGCATATTAATTTTGAACCCGACACATTTTTACTCCTCTTTATTCCTCCCCTGCTTTTTTCAGACGCATATCTCATGCCACTGCACAATTTTCGAGAGTTGCGCTGGCCTATTCTGTTACTGGCCGTAGGACTGGTTATTTTTAGCACCATCATGGGCGGATATTTTATTCACTGGCTGCTTCCTGTGGTACCCTTGGCCGCAGCATTTGCCCTGGCAGCCATTCTCTCTCCCACCGATGCAGTAGCCGTGGGTGGCATGATTGATGAAGAACGCGTTCCCAGACGATTTTTGCATATCCTGCAAGGAGAAGCCCTGCTGAATGATGCATCCGGCCTTGTCTGTTTCAAGTTTGCCGTGGCCGCCAGCCTGACCGGCACTTTTTCTGTCGTGGATGCGTCTTTCGGATTTATGCTTGTGGCCGTGGGGGGTATTTTAATTGGTATGGCGTTGACGTTTGGCTTTAATTTTATCAACCGCATTCTGTCCCGCCATGGCTTTGACGAACCCACAACACAGATCACACTCATGACCCTGCTGCCTTTTGCCGCTTATCTGCTGGCTGAGCATCTGGAGGCATCGGGCATACTCGCAGCAGTCAGCGCGGGATTAAGCCTTAACCAGAGCAGGGTATTTGGCTCAGCCCAAACCGCCACCCGCCTGCGCGGAAGTGCGGTATGGGAAATGATTACCTTTGTTTTTAATGGTCTGGTTTTTCTGCTGCTTGGATTGCAACTGCCAGATATTGCGACACAAGGTATTAGCCTTGCCAACCGGGCGGGGGATAGCACATGGTCTTTGGTGGGCACAATTGTCCTGCTGACCGGCATGTTGCTTCTGCTCCGTCTGGTCTGGATATTTTTCATAAGCAGCACACGTTACCTGATTGCAAAAACGCGTGGACATAAAGCTGGCAGGGTTTCTGTTACGGAAACAGCGGCCATGACCATAGGTGGTGTTCGTGGCGCGGTCACATTGGCAGGTATCCTCTCCCTTCCCATTGCGGAAAACGGTTTGCCTGCATTTCCCATGCGGGATCTGTTGGTAACTTTTGCCGCTGGCGTCATTATGACATCTCTCCTGATCGCCGCACTTGTATTGCCTTCTCTAAGCCGCCGTCTTCGCCATGATGGTGGAGACCCGGTTAACAGGGAAGCAGACGAAGCCCGGCGCCTGCTCGCACTGGATGCCATTGCAGAAATGGAACGCCAGTCCGCCCTTGTCACCAAACAACTGGATGAAAATACGGCGCAGCAACGCGCAGAAGTAACCGCCGCTTTGATCGCTGAATACCGCTTCAGGTTACGGCTTTTAGAAGACGCACCCGAAGACAGACTCAAAACCGAGGAATGCCAGAACACTGACAGTCTGCACCGGGATACGGCCTTGGCAAGACGACGGTTTGAAGCCGCCCTACGCCTCCATCTGCTCCGAACGGAGCGTAAAGCTCTGGCGCGAATGCGGCAGGAAGGACAGGTAAGTGATGAAATAGAACGCCTTTTAACCCATGACCTTGATCTGGAAGAAACTGCACTTTCGGGCAGCGCCCGCGCCCTGCCAAGACATCTGCACTACACGGACGGCCCAAAAATGTGCAACCCGCTTATTTATACGGGTTGAATACGGCTTGATGCGTTATGTTCAGGATGCAATGTCGGTCAAAATAACAACGGCTTCCTGTATGGCCATGACAACCACACGCTCAGTCCGGGTCAGCATTGCACCGTCTCCCTCGGCCAGAGACATGCCACACAAGGTAATTGTTCCACGGACCACCAGTACATGCAGGTCCCGGCCCGGCATGGTCTGGTAGGCGGCCCCTTCTCCTGCGGGAATATCGGCATGCAAGAGCCTGCTGCGCGCCCTAAGTGTTACGGGAGAACCGTCCTCTATGACCTCCGCCATATCCGGGTCATCTTCGGGAAAACCGGAGGCAATAATCCGAAAGCCGCCATCTTCCAGCTTTGGAAACGCAGCTCTTACTTCCTGCGCGGGCCAGTCTCCTTCCGTATCAGCCAGAATCCAGAACTGGATAAATGATGCCTCCTCCGCGCCGGTCTGCCACGCCATGCTGCGAACACCAATTCCGGTGCTGAGCAGGTGCAGACCGCCAGAGTGTATGGATTCTACAGGAAAACCCTCCACATGTGTCTGCAATGCCCCCGAACACAGCCATGTTATAATATCCACACTGGATTCTGGCCCCAGTTGATAGCGGCTTTGCGGCGGGATGGTACCAAGATTGATCGCCTTTAACCGCCCTTCATGCTCATTCTGCGGCGCCTGATAATCCGCAAAAGCAAAATGGCACCGCAGGATGAGTGTACCGGAATGGGCCAGGCCCAGACTATCCGCCCGACGAATAGTGATCATGGTGTATTGTCATGCATGTCTGGGGGTTTCTCCGGCGTCAGGGTATAGTGTTTCCCAGCCGCCTCCGATGGCACGGTAAAGATTTGTAACAGAGCCGGCCACATGCGCGGTAGCCTCGACCAGTGCACTTTGCGAAGCCAGCAGGGCGTTCTGTGCGGTCAGCACATTCAAAAAATCGGATGAACCCTGCACATACTGCGCCTTGGCAACACCAAGGGCGACCTCATTCTGCTGCACGGCCAGTGCCAGCTCATCCCGCCTTTTCTGGGCAGCGGTAAAATCAGCCATGGCATCATCAATTTCCTGCCATGCTTTCAATACTGTGCGCTGGAATAAAACGGAAGCTTCCTGTTGCTGTGCCTTACGCAGGTGGAGTTGTCCCGTCAGCCGTCCGCCTTCAAAAATTGGCAATGTGGCGGTAGGGCCAAACCCATACTGGCGGGACGCCCATGACCCAAGCCCGCTAAACTGGAGAGCCTGCACGTCCAGACTGCCAGACAGCGTAATCCGCGGGAAAAAATCGGCCACAGCTACGCCAATACTGGCTGTGGCCGCATGCAGCCGGTCTGCCGCCATCCGAATATCAGGCCGCCGCTGTGCTAACTCCGATGGCAGGCCTACAGGCACAAAATCGGGCACAGGCGGCACGGCCGCAGGCCGCCCCAATACGGTATCAAGAGCGCCAGGTTCGCGCGCGACCAAAAAACTCAGGCTATTCAGCAAATGTGTAGCCTGCGCTTGCAGGGGCGCTGCACGGGATTCAAACATGTGCAACTGTCCCGTAGCCTGCGCCACATCCAGCCGGGTTGCAGCGCCCTGCTCCAGCCGCATGGTGGTTAACTGCACACTGTGGCGGGCAATGGCGATATTATGATCCAGAATACCAATCTGCGCCTGTGTGGCACGCAGGTCTATGTAGGTCTGGGCTGTTTCGGCCATAAGCGAGACCAGTATGTCACGCCGGAACTCTTCCGTGGCGTGCACGGCAGCAGTTGCCGCCTCTACCTGCCTGCGTACATGCCCCCACAGATCCACCTCCCATGAAGCGTTCATTCCGTATTGTGGAAGATTAAAAGAAGGATTGCCAACACTTCCCGGTAATGCAGCCGGGCCAAAACCCTGAGCACCACTGGCAATGCTGCCTGCTCCAGCCTGCTCCATGCTTCCCATCAGCCCCAGAATACCATTGCTGCTCGCCCGCTCCCGTGCGTAGGAAGCATTGGCTTCCATGTGGGGGAGCTGGGCAGCGCTGGCAATGCGCCGTTCTGCCCGGCTTTGCATCAACCGCAGACTGGCAGCCTGCAGGTCCAGATTGGATGCTGCAACCTCCCGCTCCAGCCGTGACAGCACCGGGTCATGGAAGAGAGTCCACCAGGCCGGATCGGTCGAGGCCGTGCTGATCCGGCTTTGCGCGGGAGGTTGCGTCATCCGCCACGCAGATGGCGCTCTGGCTTGAGGTTTATGGTAATCCGGCCCTACAGTACAGCCTGCAAGGGCAAGGAATGAAAGGCCAGCCAGAAGCAGGTGCTTCATGCCGTTACTGCCAGATATAGCGTGCATCATGGGCATGCGACCCTTCAGGTTTGGAGGCTGTGTCAATATTCACTTCCACCGACATGCCAACCCTGACCTTGGCCGCCATGGGCTGTCCGGGGTCAAACGTCAGCTTGACTGGAATACGCTGGACAACCTTGGTGAAGTTACCGGTGGCGTTATCTGGCTGAATGGGGGCAAAAGCCACCCCGGTAGCGGGAGCCAGTGAATCCACGTGGGCCTTGAGCGGTTGGCCAGGGAATGTATCCACCCAGACAGTTGCCTGCTGGCCTGCCTGAACATCGGTAAGTTGCGTTTCCTGGAAATTGGCAAGCACATAAGCCGCCTGCGTGGGTACTACAGCCAGAAGACCCGTGCCCGGATGCACGTAAGCCCCAACACGCACACCACGCTCCCCAACCACACCGTCCACCGGTGCAGGAACGGAACAGTAGGACAGGTTGAGCCCGGCCTGCCTGACCGCCCCTTGCGCATGCAGCAGAACGCCTTTGGCATGTTCGAGCTGCGCCTGAAGCACCGCGACCTGCCGGATCGCGGCATCTACCCCCGCCTGATCGCGGGTTATGGCTGCCTGTGCTTCTTTTTCATGTGCTTCGGAAGACTGCTTTTGCTCAATGGTGCCTGCCCCACCAGATGAAAGATTGCGGTAGCGCGTGGTGTTCTGGCGGGCGAACACCAGATCAGCCTGATCCGCCAGAACCGCCGCGCGGGCCTGTGCTATCAGCGCATCCTGCCGGTTCAGTTCCGCACTCAGGTTTGCAATATCTCCTTCTGCCGCCAGCACATTGCCTTTGGCAATGTCCAGAGCTGCTCGGTAATCATCATCTTCTATATGCGCAAGTTCCTCACCGGCTCGCACGCGTTCGTTATCCTGAGCGATCACGCGGTCTATACGACCAGCAACCTTGGGGGCTACGGTTGTAAAATCGGCTGTAACATAGGCATCGTTTGTATACTGGTTGACACCATCTCCATTAACCAGATGTGCCCCCCCCCATGCGACCAGGGCAAGAACGCCAGCAGCACATCCGGCATACAGCAGAGGTTTTTTGTAAATCATGATCTGTTATTCCGGTTTAATGGACGGGAGTGTTGGGTGAAGGCACACGCGGTGGATACACGCGATGCGGCAGAACAAGATTCATGGCGGCATAGCCAAGACAGACCCAGATCAGTACGTAGTACAGATCAGTCAGCGCCAGCACGAGTGACTGCTCATGCACAAAGGTATGGAAAACCTGCAGACCGTTCCATGTAACATGCGCACCATCGACTGATGTGCCGCCAAGCTGCTGGTCAATGGGATTACCCATACCCTGTAACGCCAGCCGTCGTGTGCCGTGGTGATCGAGCAGCATGGAGGAATGGTATTGCTCCCGCCTGCGGGTAGCGACGGCAAAAATGGCAAAAGCAACCGCATTGGCCAACCCTTTGAGCATGTTCACCATACCGGAAATAAATGGTCCATCTGCTGGCCCCATAGCCATTGTCGCCAGCATAAGGGTAGGGATAACGGTCATGGGCTGACCAAATACCTGGAGTATCTGAAGCAGGTAAAAATTATCCCGCACCCAGTCCACCGTCAGCCAGGTGCCTAACCAGGCAGAAATGGCAAGACACACCATGCCTCCCGCGAGCACGAAGCGGCAGTCCACTTTACGATTACTGCATATCCAGGCGATCAGGGGCAGCATGACCAGTTGCGGCAAAGCCACGACCAGAGATACCGGTACCATTTGTATGGGCCTGTACCCCCGCACGGATTGCAGGTACGTAGCCGGTATTTCCGCCATAATGGAGCAAATGGCCAGAATACCCACCAGCGACAGCAAGGATGCCTGAATATTGCGCGAACGCCAGTACTGAATTCTAAAATACGGGCTGGGGTGAAAAGCCTCATTGATTACAAAGACAATAAACGCAGCCATCCCCCAGAATGTAAGATTGGTAATGATGGATGAACGGAACCAGTCCAGCCTGTCCCCCTGATACAGCACGATCACCAGGGAGCAGATGGCTGGCCACCCGACCAGAAGGCCCAGCCAGTTGAACTTCTCAAACCGTTCAAAGTGCATTGGATCACGTGGCAGTCCATAGGCCATCATGGCGATGGCAAGAGCTGCTGTGGGTATGATCTCCCAGTACAACCAGTGCCAGCCTACATGCTCAAACCAGAATGCCTCCAGTGGCAGGCCAAGATTAGGGCCAAAAGTAGCACTCATGGCGTACCCTCCAATACCCAGCACACGGAACTGAGGTGGCAGGTATTTCAGCATTACGGTCATGAGCACCGGCGGCAGACACCCCGCTGACAGGCCCTGAAAAGCCCGGAGAATACAAAGGGAAGTGACGTCCGGCATAAAAGGAGCCGGAATGGACAGCAACGCCAGAACTGCGGTCATGAAAATGGAGAACCGGTAGATCGAGAAGGTCGTGTAGAACCAGGGTGTAAAGGCCATGGCGGCAATGTTGAACGCCTCGTAAATGGCGACGACCCAAGTCCCTTCATCGTGACCAATGTGCATGGCCCCGCGAATGTCGGACAGGCCGATTTCTGTCACATGCTCATCAAAACCTGCGACATGCACGGCAAGCAGCATGCCCAGACACCCGATCACAGTGCGCAGGCCAAATGGCGGAATATAGGAAAACTGCGGTGGTGACGCATGAATAACAGGCGCACCAGCCACTGGTGCAGGAGCGGCGTTTGTCATACCCCAGATGTTTCCGATCAGAGCGCCAGAAACAACCCTCATTCATGGCAACTGACGATTCCACTTTCTGGAATAATAAATGGTGGTATCTGCGCCAGATAACATCTATTTTTGCAGCCATGAGAGGCTACGACCTAGATCTGCTGCGCTTCCTACAGGTTCTGATAGAAGAGGAAAGCGTTTCGCTCGCGGCGAGGCGGCTGAAGGTAAGCGAGCCAGCCATGAGCCGCCATCTGGCCAAACTACGAGTGATTTTTGCCGACCCCATTCTGGTTCAGTCCGGCCGGAGTATGAGCGCCTCCGCCTTTGCCGCAGGTATTCTGGACAGGGTGCAGGAACTGGTGCGCGCGGCAGATGGTCTGATAGAAACACGCGCACTGGCCAATCTGGCCAACATGGCGCCCACCTTTACCATCCGCGCGAATGATCTGGTTGTTGCATCCCTTGCCTTGCCACTTTTGCAGGCGCTCAAAAAAGAATGTCCACGCTGCGAACTGATCTGGGCGCCAGAAACTGATGACCCGGCCTCCGACCCGTTACGACATGGCCGCGTTGACCTCTATATTGGTGCAACCGATGTAATGAAGCCCGAAATAAGGCGTCAGACCCTGTTCCGTGATCATATGCGCGGCGTTGTGCGCCGGGATCACCCTGTTCTGGCGAACCCTGTTACCCCCCAGAGCATGGTGCTTTACGATTATATCAGCGTTTCCCGCCGTGGCCGTGCTCAAGGCCCGATTGACTGGATTTTACACAACCAGTTCGGGTTGACCCGACGTATCGCCATGGTGGTACCCAACTACCATTGTATGGTGGAAAGCATGAAGGAGACAGACCTTATTCTTCCCCTGCCTGGTATTGTTGTTGAATATATCTCGCTCAAGGCGCTGGAACTGGCAGCATTTGAGTTTCCGTTATCCCTGCCCGGCATTGATGTTTTTCAGGCATGGCACCCACGGCGGGATACGGACCCCGTGCATCGCTGGCTGCGTGAAACCCTTTTCCGTGTTTCACGGAAGGTTCTGGGAGCTTATACGTAATCATCAGGTGCTTTTTACAAAAATCCTGCTGTGCGGATATAAGGCCGTAAATCACTCAAAAAAGCCTTAACACTTGCCCGCGTATGCTGCCGCGTTGGCAGAACGGCGTACAGGTCAATTTTCTCGCCTTGCAGGTCCGGTAAAATACGCACCAGTTTGCCTTCTTCAAGATCCTGATAAACGTCGCAGAGCAGTTTATAGGCGATCCCCTGCCCCGAGAGCGCCCAGTCATGAATAATCTCGGCATTGGTGGTGGAAAGGCGGGGCTCTACCATAACCACACCCGTTTCCGTCTCATTCCCGATGACCCACTTGTTTAGCAGCGCCATGGTTTTGTTTTTACGCAGACATAAACAATCATGTTTGGGAATATCGCGCGGATGTGTCGGCATGGAGCGGCGCGCGATATAGGCAGGGGACGCGCAGAGCACCCGCATTGTAGAGGCAAGGCGGGTTACAACCGCCCCCGGTGTTTCTGGCAGACCAAGCCTGAGCACCACGTCCAGATAATCGTTAAAATCATAGTTCCCTTCTGGCGCAAGGGCCAGATTGATCATCAGGCGTGGGTGCCTGGCGCTGAAGGCTTCGATAAACGGTGCGATCTGCCTGCGACCGAGTTCGACCGGAGCACCAATGCTTAACGTGCCACGCGGTGCATTGGTGCTGGACGATATTTCCTCTTCCAGATGGTCAATATCGGCTACAATGGTCAGGGCGCGTTCGTAATACAACCGCCCCGTCTCACTCAGACCAAAATGGCGCGTGTTCCGGATAACCAGCGTACTGCCCAGCCGCATTTCCAGACGCGCCAGACGGCGGGATACGGCTGCCGGAGATGTACCCAGGCTACGCGCTCCGGCGGAAAGACTACCAGCATCTACCAGACTGATGAAAAAACGTAGATCCCCGGTTTCGTCATAAGACACGGCGCCTGCTCCTTTTATAACGTGCTCTGATGACCAATTTTTGCGTTTAGTGTAATATTATTTTTCCTAAATTGTCACTACCGAAGATGTGAAAGGAAGGGCATATTCAGTTTGGAAGATAATGGTAAAGCACAAACCTCCTTTGCCCATCTGTCAAAAAGCGGACAGACGATACAAACCAGCAACGGAATGAGACAATGCCAATGCACGCGACCGCCGAGCGGATCAAGGAAGATTATAACGATCCCGCCTTATCGCATGAAGACACTCTGAGGCAGAACCTCATCGGCACATGGGAACTCGTGTCCTACAAGGTGGAAGAGAAAGAAACCGGCAACTTCATCAACGCAATGGGACCTGCGCCCCGTGGCCGTGTTGTCTTTACCCCCGATGGCTGGGTCGCTTTTAATCTGGAAGGCAGCAACCGCCTTGCGGCCACAACAGATGCAGACCGCTCCCAGCTCATGAAAACACTGGTCGCCTATATCGGCCGCTACCGTGTTGAAGGCGATCAGTGGATCACCAGTGTGCAAACCGCATGGGCACCAGAATGGGTCGGTACCGAACAGCGCAGAACAGTCACCCTGAACGGTGATTACGCAGATGTTGTAACCCCATGGCGTAAAATGCCTAACTGGGCGGCAGGGCGGCTTTCGCGCAGCATTATCCGCTTCCGTCGGGCAGGCACGGCGTAAACCAGTCACGCAGAATACTGGTATCCCCCCTGCACACTGTCATATGTAGGGGGATGCAGAAAGCCCACCCGATCAGACCGGGCACACACCACTCGCACATTGCAGGTGGGCCCAGTCCACAACCTCCCTTACCTTTTCATCCGCAATGCCTGCGGTAATAGCCGCAAAACGGCCAGCGGAAACTTCCTCTTCAGGCAGGTATTCATATCCCAGGTCTGAATCCGCACGGCTTGGCAGCACGGCACAGCACCTGACGCCCGGCTGGTGCGTGGCGATCATGGCACGGAAATTTTCCAGATCATGCCGATCCGTATAAATTTTAAGCGTGTAGGAAACCTGATTGCCCTGTTCCGTACCAATCCAGTATTTTTCCAAAAGCTCCAACCAGCAAAACTGCTCCTCCGGCGTGGCTTCCGGCGCTGTCAGAACCCGCTCCCCCATGCCCAGCCTCTGGATAAGGGGCACGGTTGGAAATCCGACAATGCTCATACCGGGAAAACTCCGTAACGACCGGACAGGATAGCCCTTTGCCTCATAGATCGACAAAAGCGGGTCCGTACCGGTTTCCCACACACCATCTTCACGCCGCACACCCTTGAACTGCACCCAGCGTAAATACTGCCGTCTGGCTGGCAG
The DNA here is from genome assembly GCF_029069195.1 of Acetobacter fabarum. GTDB lineage: Bacteria > Pseudomonadota > Alphaproteobacteria > Acetobacterales > Acetobacteraceae > Acetobacter > Acetobacter fabarum_A. The sequence goes on along the minus strand of NZ_JARDYK010000010.1, from coordinate 52,663 downwards.
GTGCGCCCCTTCGGTCAGACCAAACAGCTTGGAGGTTGTTCCTGCGGGTTTGATAGTGGTGACTGTTACCGGGCGTTCTGTCCCCATATCCTGCGCATAGGCATTGGCCTCCTCTTTGGCGATGCAGGAAAGCTGGTGCACAGTATTCCAAAAAGATGCGGCACGCGTCTCGTCCAGCATATCCTTAAAACCAAGGCCAAACCGCAGCCATGCCCATTCATGCAGCCCGGTGGGACCAATACCTATGCGGTTAGTTCGGGCCACTTCCTGTGCATACAGGGCATCCATCCGGTTTGCCCGCAGCAGAAAACGAACACCCAACCGCACGGAATCCCTTACCCGCGCATCCCACTCCTGTGCCAGTTCTGGCCGAAGAGCACCCGGAGCAACCTCTTCTAGAGGCACAGGACATGCCAGCAGGGGCGCAAAATCCCCAATAACACAATAGCCACCTGTGACATGGAGCGTAATTTCACCACACGGGTTAGTCGTGACGGGAAAATGCGCCCCGGCCGCGCAGCCAGCCAGTTCTGCCAGTAATGCAGCGGCATGCGTAGCCTGATAACGGGAAGAACTAAAATCCCTGCCATCGGTATGAACGGGCTTCAGGCGGGCGCTGCCGGTGCGGTTATCTTCCAGCTTGTCACCATTGATAAAACCGGGTTCACCGTTGATCCATGCACAACGGGTTGCTTCTGCAAAAACCGATCTTGCATGTTCAGCCAACGATCCGACCTGTGCCGGATCATGCACAAACTGCCAGAATTCCTGATCCACCATGACCGAATGATTGGCAGTCCATAACCCCCCTTCCTCCTTGGCGCGAATAAAACGGAGGACTTCCGTATCCCGCCAGGATTTGGTGGCCATGCGCGCAGCGCGGCGGGCTCCACCCACCTGCACTTCAACAGACAGGTAGTGATCCACACGCAACGCCTGCTCCCATTTGGGCATACCATTGCTGCGCGCGGGTGCAATCACATGTTCACGCACATTCAATAGCCCACGCAGGAGCGAAATCGGGCCAGAGGCAGGTCGCCCCTGCATACCAGCAATAGGGCTGCCCGCCGGGCGAATATGGCTGAAATCAAGCAGCAATGAACGGCCCAGCCCCCCCTGAAAAGCCATGGCCTCGATCAGTTCAACCGCTTTGGCCCACCCTTCGCGGCTATCTTCTATGACATGCACAACCGCACCAGGCTGTGCTGGCATGGTGGTGCTAATGCACTGATCTAAAAAACTGGCAACCTGCGCCTCCATCCTGGCATCAAACGCATCCAGCGACGTGCCCCAGGGCAATATCTGCATTTCCAGACCAAAATGGAGCAATCCAGCCCGATCATGCGGATAATCCGGATGGTCTTCCCCCAGCACAAAATGCAGATCAGGAGCCTGTGCCCAATCTACAATACAGAGTTCATCATCATACGCACGGCCAACTCCCGAGCCATTCAGCAGCAGATAGAATTTTGCAAAGGAGCATATTGCCGTCGCGCAATTGGTAAACACTTCCATGTTGCGGCCAGACTGGTCCTTGTCCCCGTGCTGAAGGTGCCTGCCAGATGTCAGCAATGCGCCGGTTGCAATGGCATTGCGCAGTTGCTGAACCTCCTTTTCATCCACAGAGGCAACCAGACCCGTGTTGCCTGCTGCCACCCTGCTGGCAACTGTTCCAAAATTTTCATGGTCTGATGGGCGGAAGACCGTCCGCCGTCCGACCGCCTCCCCCATGCCAGGGTCAAGTGCGCGGGCTGGTGCAGGGTGCAGGCCAAAGGCTTCTTCAAACGGATAACGTGCCACCACAGGTCGCGCAGCAAAGGTGCTCGCGTGTATAAAATGCCCGTTCATAGATTGACTCCATCATCTCGCCCAGCCGCATGGCAATCGGCCCGATATCGTTCATATTGTATCTCGGAGCAGATGATTACACCATATATGGTGTTTGACACGTACAAAATTCCACACAGAACCCCACCTGTCCCGCAAAGGCAGGACTTCTCTGGTCTGATGCTTTATTTTTTAAAAATGCGCCGCCGTCGCGCTCTGGATGCAACACCTGCAATGCTCCTGCCAGAAGGCATCATACGTCTTGGATCTTGCCATCCAGCCTTATGGGCTTATGCTGCTTACCATTGTTACCGTGTGCGTTTCCACTGGGAGCTTGTGTCCGTTGTTCACACCGCAACTTGTTGATCCAAAACTGACTCAGGCCGCAGTTTTTCTGGTTCTGACTCTTAACAGCGAACCCTCGGTCAACCCGCAGGTGCTGGACCTTCTGGGAGATATATCCTCCCTTGTGCGTGGAATTGGTTTTCGGATTCCAGAAGGCAGACTGAGCTGCGTGACCGGGATTGGGTCACAGGCATGGGACCAGCTTTTTGGTGCCCCCCGCCCAAAAGAACTCCACCCCTTCCGTGAGATTAAAGGTGTGCATCACGCGCCTGCAACGCCGGGGGATCTGCTTTTTCATATCCGCGCAACCCAGATGGACCTTTGCTTTGAACTGGCCACGGCGCTTGCCGCCCGGCTGGAAGGTGCCGCAAGCGTTGTGGATGAAGTCCACGGTTTTAAATATTTTGATGCCCGTGACCTGCTTGGCTTTGTGGATGGCACCGAAAACCCTTCTGGTCAGGTGGCCACGAATGCGACAATCATCGGCGAAGAAGACCCCTCCTTTGCGGGGGGGAGCTACGTAATTGTGCAAAAATACCTGCATGATCTCAAAAAATGGGATGCCATTCCCACCGAGATTCAGGAGCACATTATTGGTCGCAAAAAAGTATCGGATATAGAATTACCCGAGGCCGCAAAGCCCAGCTACGCCCATAATGTTCTGACCAATATTGAAGAAAACGGTGAGCAACTCCAGATCGTGCGCGAAAACATGCCGTTCGGCACCGTGGGCAAGGGAGAGTTTGGTACATTTTTTATTGGCTATGCCCGCTCCCCGGCCCGCACGGAGCAGATGCTCCAGAACATGTTCGTAGGCAAACCACCGGGTAACTATGACAGACTGCTTGATGTCAGCACTGCAGTAACAGGTTCGCTGTTCTTTACACCCACCTGCGAGTTTCTGGACGCAGCTCCGGACATGGGAGCTCAGGCACAACCTGCCGCTCCTGCCCCCGCACCCCAACCACATGACAAGCAAGACGGTTCTCTTGGCATTGGATCACTCAGGAATTAAGGACGCCAGACATGAACAACCTGCACAAACACCTTGCCCCCATTTCCGCTGAAGCCTGGTCCCAGATTGAGGAAGAAGCCACCCGCACCATCCGCCGCCATCTGGCGGGTCGTCGCGTAGTGGATACACCAGACCCCAAGGGTATTGCTTTTTCTGGCGTTGGAACCGGGCGAGGCAAAAAAATCGACATCTCGGATACCGGTGTAATGGCTACCCAACGCGAAGTGCTGCCGCTGGTTGAACTGCGCATCCCCTTCACCCTGTCCCGCGCAGAAATTGACGCCGTGGAACGTGGCGCTCTGGATTCAGACTGGCAGACAGTCAAGGATGCAGCGCAGAAAATTGCTTTTGCCGAAGACCACGCCATATTTAATGGCTTTGAAGCTGCAGGTATTTGTGGGCTGCGCAAAGGCACCTCCAACACGCATATCAAACTGCCGGCACAGGCCAAGGATTACCCCCACGCCATTGCAGAAGCCCTGAACACCCTGCGCCTTGCTGGCGTCAATGGTCCGTATTCGGTTGTGCTGGGCGCACAGGCGTATCTGGCTGTCAGCGGCGGGGATGATGATGGCTACCCCGTTCGCAAACATATCGAGAGCATGATTGACGGCAAAATCATCTGGGCACCCGCTCTGGAAGGCGCTTTTATCGTTTCCATGCGAGGGGGAGATTTTGTGCTCGATATCGGCCAGGATTTCTCTATTGGTTATCTGAGCCATACGGCCGAAACCGTGGAGCTTTACCTGCAGGAAAGCTTCATGTTCCGCGTATTGACCAGTGAAGCAACGGTCACCCTGGAACATACGACCTCTGCCTGAACATCTGCGCTCATCACCCCGTCTGGACATCAGATAGGGTGGGATAAGGCGGCATATGCATGGCATAAGGGCAAACATTACGCCCCGCCACGTATAGAGCCGCTTTTTTTTGCGCACTGTAACCCACACTCAAAGCGTAGTCTGCGCAAAACTTCATAATCGCAGCAGTTTACGAAGCACCGGCGTTACGCGATAAGGCTGCTTTGCTGTTCTCCCATACGCGCGTTTCTCCGAGGTTTCATGATCCGTCTCGACAATATCAGTAAACATAATGGTCACCGTGTGATCTTTATCGAGGCATCCGCCGCCTTGCAAAAAGGCGAAAAAATCGGGTTGGTTGGCCCTAATGGCGCGGGCAAGACCACATTGTTCCGACTGATCACGGGGCAGGAAGAACCGGACGAAGGGCATGTGCTGACCGACCGGGGTATTACCATCGGCTTTTTCAATCAGGACGTAGGGGAAATGGCGGGCCGCAGCGCGGTTGCTGAGGTCATGGACGGCGCTGGCCCTGTAGCGGAGGTGGGGGCGGAGCTTGCCAGACTGGAAACAGCTCTGGCAGACCCCGAACGTTTTGATGAGCTGGACAGCATACTGGAGCAGTTTGGCGAAGTTCAGGCCCGTTTTGAAGAACTGGGAGGTTACGCTCTGGATGGCCGTGCGCGTGAAGTACTGCATGGGCTGGGCTTTAGCCAGGACATGATGGACGGGGACGTGGCGCTCCTGTCTGGTGGCTGGAAAATGCGTGTCGCACTTGCCCGCATTCTACTGATGAAACCAGACGTGATGCTGCTGGATGAGCCAAGTAACCATCTGGACCTCGAAAGCCTGATCTGGCTGGAGCAGTTTCTCGCAGGTTATGATGGCGCTTTGCTCATGACATCGCATGACCGGGCCTTCATGAACCGGATCATCAACAAGGTGATCGAGATTGATGGTGGACTTCTGACCAGTTTTTCAGGTGATTATGAGTTTTACGAACAGCAGCGTGCCCTGAATGAAAAACACCAGCAGGCCCAGTTTGACCGGCAACAGGCCATGCTGGCCAAGGAAGTTGCGTTTATTGAGCGGTTCAAGGCGCGTGCTTCCCATGCAGCACAGGTGCAAAGCCGGGTTAAAAAACTGGACAAGATTGATCGGGTAGAACCACCAAAGCGCAGGCAGGCTTTGTCTTTTACATTCCCGCAGGCTCCCCGTTCAGGTGATTCCGTGGTCAATCTGCGCGAGGTGGATAAAAGCTACGGCTCGCGCGTGATCTACAAAGGTCTGGACCTGCTCATCCGGCGGCAGGAACGCTGTTGCGTTCTTGGTGTAAATGGTGCGGGCAAATCCACCCTGCTCAAGCTGGTAACTGGCACAACCGAACCCGATGCAGGTACGGTTACACTGGGCGGCAGCGTTAAGATGGGTTATTTTGCCCAGCACGCCATGGATCTGCTGGACGGTGAGAGAACAGTATTTGAAACGTTGTGCGATACCTTCCCTCTAGCTAATCAGGGTGCTTTGCGTACGGTTGCAGGCGGGTTCGGCTGTTCAGGCGATGATGTGGATAAAAACTGCAAGGTTTTATCCGGCGGCGAAAAAGCCCGGCTGGTGATGGCGTTGATGCTATATGACCCGCCAAACTTTCTGGTGCTCGACGAACCAACCAACCATCTGGATATCGCCACAAAGGAAATGCTGATTACAGCACTGGCCGATTATGACGGCACCATGCTCTTTGTCTCGCATGACCGACATTTTCTGGCAGCGCTTTCCAACCGTGTTCTGGAACTCACGCCCGATGGGCTGCACCGGTATGATGGAGGTTACACAGAATACGTCGCCCGAACCGGGCGAGAAGCCCCGGGGCTGCACGAATAAATACCCCAGCAGCCCAGACCGCATCGACCAGCCTTTTGCCAGTCTGGTCGATGCGCTGGCAGTTGCAGTGCAGGACTACGCCAGCGGCACCATCATCTGCCCTGACCCCATCTCCTTCTTGCATGCCATGCCTCAGACAGAAGGCCATCGCATGCGGGAGATGCGGTATTTAAACAGGAATACTCTGCACGATTGCAGCACCAAGCTCACGCGTGCCCGCAGTGCCGCCCATATCTGGCGTACGGGGAGCTGCCGGATTTTCCAGAGTTTTTTCAATTGCCTGCATCACCAGTTCTGCAGCTTCTGGCTCTCCCAGATGCTCCAGCATCATGGCTGCTGCCCATATCTGCCCAACGGGGTTGGCAATAAAGCGGCCAGCTATATCTGGCGCAGAACCGTGAACGGGTTCAAACATGGAGGGATAAGCCCGCTCGGGGTTAATGTTGGCCGATGGAGCAACCGCAATTGTGCCTGTAATGCCCGGCCCCAGATCAGAGAGGATATCTCCAAACAGGTTACTGCCAACTACGACATCAAACCGTTCGGGAGACATGACAAACCGCGCGGCCAGAATATCAATATGGTACTGATCCATCCGTACATCCGGGTAGTCTTTGCCAATCGCTTCAAAGCGGGAATCCCAGTATGGCATGGAATGGAACAGACCATTGGATTTGGTCGCGGATGTTACGTGCAGACGCCCTAACCTGCGGGCATATTCAAAAGCGTAACGGAGAATACGGTCTGTACCATAACGGGTGAACACGGCAGTCTGCATGACCCCTTCGGATGGAGTACCCTCACCAAACACGCCACCAATCTGGGAATATTCTCCTTCGCAGTTTTCGCGCACAATCCAGAAGTCGATATCGCCGGGTTTTTTATTGGCCAATGGGCACGGAATCCCTGGCAAAAGCCGGACCGGACGCAGATTGACATACTGATGAAATTCCCGCCGAATGGGAATGAGCAGCCCCCAAAGCGAAATATGGTCCGGAACGGAGGGAAAGCCCACAGCACCAAGCAGAATGGAATCACTTTGCGAAAGCTGGTCTATACCGTCTTTTGGCATCATCTGCCCGGTGCGCAGCCATGTTTCGCAGTTCCAGTCGTAATTACGAAATTTTATTCCAAAATTGCAAACCTCTGCCACACGCTCCAGAACATTCAGGGCTTGTGGCATCACTTCCGTGCCAATGCCATCCCCCGGGATAACGGCTATTTCGTAAGTCTTCACGCGGTTTTATCCTTACTACCAGAGCAAAAAACACGTTTTTTAATCAGAGGGTATGCCTCTGTGCGGCACATGTATGGGCAAGCGTATGCCAGTAGCGCACACCTCTGGTTATGATTGAATCGTCAAAATCATAATCAGGAGAATGGAGTTTAGGGGAATCTCCGTTCCCGATCATGGCATAGGCTCCAGGCTTTTTTTGCAGCATGAATCCAAAATCCTCAGATGCCAGACTGGGACTAATATCCATATCCGGCGCCGGGCCACCCATCTGCACTTCCAGCGCGCGCATGGCTTTGCATGCAATCTGTGTGGCACTCTGTTCGTTAACCGTAACAGGATAAGGCTGGTGAAAATTTACCTGTATCGCAACGCCATGAGCCGTCTGTAGCCCATTGCAAAGGCGTTGCAGCCCGTTTTTGAGTTCATCGAGCACCGCCGGATTCAGAGCGCGCAGGGTGCCTGCCAGCCGGGCTGTTTCGGGCAATATGTTATCTGTTGTTCCTGCATCAAAAATACAGAAGGACAACACGGCAGGAATGGTTGGATCTGTTCGACGGGCCACCAGTAGCTGGGCCTCCTGCACAAGAGCTGCCCCAATGGTGAGAGGGTCCGTACCCAGATGTGGCTGGGCGGCGTGGGAGCCCTTGCCCGTAATCCGGATTGCAAAGCGCCAGCCACCAGCCATGATCGGGCCAGCACGAACCCCCATACGCCCGGCCTCCAGCCCCGGCCAGTTATGCAGACCAAAACAGTAATCTGTTGGAAAAAGATCAAACAGACCTTCATCTATCATGACCTGCGCACCAGCCCCGCCTTCCTCTGCTGGCTGGAAAACAAAGTGCACCCGGCCGCATGGCGGTGGGTCTGCCTTAAGCAGAGCTGCTGCACCAAGCAGCATGGCTGTATGCCCATCATGGCCACAGGCATGCATGACACCGGGCGCGCAGGATGCCCACGGAGCCTGTCCGGCCTCGCGCACTGGCAGGGCATCCATATCAGCTCGCAGCATAACGGCCGGACCTGCAAGCCCGGTATCCAGCGTGGCAACAACCCCTGTTCCGGCAAGACCAGTATGAGGTGTGTAACCCAGATTGTACAAATGCTTGAAAACAAGGGCCGATGTTCTGCGCTCCTCAAACCTGAGTTCGGGGTGCGCATGCAGATCCTTGCGCAGTTCAGCCAGAAAAACTGCATCAACAGCTAATGGTTCCATAACTGTATTACTCCGCAGCCATCAGCACACTTTTAAGCCTAAGATTAGCTTCAAACGCCTGCCGACCGAGATCTTTGCCAATACCAGAACCACCAAACCCGCCTGTTGGGATCACAAAATCTGAAGAACGACCATAACGGTTAACCCACACCGTACCGGCTTTGAGCGTACGAATGGCACGCATGGCTCTGGGGAGGGAAGCCGTATGCACACCCGCAGCCAGCCCGTAAACGGGATGTTCGGCCAGTGCAAATGCCTGATCATCCTCATCAAACACCTGTATGGCCAGTACGGGGCCAAATACCTCTTCGTGCCATAAGGGACATTCCGAATTCTGAACCATCACCATACCGGGGGAGAGGAAAATTCCACCGGTCTGCGTATTCATGCGTTTGCATGCCACCAGTTCCTGCGCGCCGGAATGCACACTGCCTTGCACCAATGCAAGAATATGGTTTGCCTGAGATTCTGAAATAATGGGGGAATATAGGGAATTTTCATCCCATGGTGCCAAAGCTTTTACTTGTCCGCACCGTGCAACAAGAGCAGAAATAAGGGCTTCAGCCACACCGCGCTGCACAATAAGGCGGGAGCCAGTAACACACACCTGTCCGGCATTTCCCGTAAATGCCCGAAAAATGCGGTCCGCCACATCATCTACACTCGGAATATCATCAAACACCATCTGCGGGCTTTTCCCGCCCAGTTCCAGCGTAACCGGTTTTGGCCCGCTTTCGGCTGCAGCCTTCATGACTGCAATACCAGTACGCGTGGACCCGGTAAAACTGATCTTGCCAATAGCGGGATGCCTGCAAATGGCCTCGCCTGTTGCTATTCCCGAGCCTTGCACAACATTGAACAACCCCGCAGGTAGCCCGGCCTCAATAGCCAGTTCAGCCAGCCTGACTACTGAGAAGGGGGTCATTTCAGACGGCTTGAGTACCGTACCATTCCCTGCGGCAAGGGCAGGAACCACTTTCCAGCTCGCCATGACCAGCGGAAAATTCCATGGTGCAATCGCCCCAGTCACTCCATAGGGTTCGTACACGGTCATGCCCAAAAGGTTGGTTGCCGTCGTCGCTACGTCTCCACCAACCTTATCACAATACTCGGAAAAAAATCTTATACCTTCAGCGAGAAAAGGAATATCCCATCCAACTGTCTGGGCAATGGGACGGGTGGAACAGACTGTTTCCAGCCGGGCCAGTTCCATGGCGTTGCGTTCAACCAGATCAGCCCAACGACGTAGGATTTTTGCACGCTCACGTGGGGCGCAATCTGCCCACCCACTCTGGCGCTGCACACGGGCAGCAGTTTGCGCGGCTTCGTCCACCAGATCACCCCCGGCCTCTGGCAGATGCGCCAGAATATGGCCATTCCCCGGGCTGGTTACGACAATATCCGCCTTACCGGACACGAGCTTACCTGCCAGAAAATGCCCAACAGGCAGCGCTACATCTTCTGGACGGAAACCAAGATTGCTCACGCTCTACTCCCCTGTATTGTGCTGTTGCAAACGCCATATAGGTCATTGCGGTATCGTAGTTTTTCTTATCCACACCGCTGGCGCAAATACTAAAACGGAGCAAAGAGCAATTTAATGCTTTCTTGTAGCCCTTAGCGTCAGAACAGCACAATCCGCTATCGCAACGACTGGTTACGGCACCATATTTTCCGCCTTTACCAGCATAGGAAAAACAAGGCCAACAACACAACGGACCAACCAGCCATGACTCCAGAGACACTCGTATCACTCGATCGCGCTCATCTGATTCATCCCGTCTCATCATGGCGTGATCAGGAAGACCATGGACCACGTATCCTGCAATCCGGTCAGGGATCGTGGTTGACGGATATTCATGGCAACAGGCTGCTCGACGGGTTTGCCGGGCTTTGGTGCGTCAATGTCGGTTACGGCCATCAAAGTGTTGTGCAGGCTGCTACAGAACAGATGACCCGTCTGCCCTACGCCACCGGTTATTTTGGCTTTGCAAGTGAGAGCGCCATTACCCTTGCCTCCCGCCTTGCAGCCGTAACCCCGGGTGATCTTAACCGGGTTTTTTTCTCTCAGGGTGGGTCTGATGCCGTGGATAGCGCCCTGCGCTTTATCCGCTTTTACCAGCATGCACGTGGCACACCGGAAAAGCGCCATGTTATTGGTCTGGCACGTGGTTACCACGGCAGCACTTATGCCGGTGCAGGCCTGACAGCCCTTGCCACCTTCCATCGCAACGCGGATGTACCTCTGGCCTGGCAGCATCACATCCCCAGCCCCGACCCCTATCGCCACCCCAAGGGACCGGATGCCGCAACAATTATTGCTGCCTGTGTGGCCGATCTCCACAACAAGGTGGCTGAACTTGGCGGCCCTGAGCATGTAGCTGCCTTTTTTTGTGAACCCGTGCAGGGCTCCGGCGGTGTTGCTGTACCGCCAGCGGGGTGGCTGAGCGCCATGCGCAACGCCTGCCGGGAACTGGATATTCTGTTTGTAACGGATGAAGTCATTACCGGCTTTGGCCGTACCGGCCCCCTATTTGCCTGCGAACATGAAAATGTTGTGCCCGACATGATGACCGTGGCCAAGGGGCTGACCTCTGGCTATGCCCCCATGGGGGCTGTTTTCCTGAGCGAGGGCATGTATGCCACAATCCGCGATGCAACCCCTGCAGGTGTTGCCGTAGGCCACGGCATGACTTACAGCGCGCACCCTGTGAGCGCCGCCATTGGCCTTGCCGTGCTGGACCTTTATCAGAACGGACTGCTTGAAAACGGCGTAAGCTCGGGCGTGCATCTGGCTGGCCGCCTTGCCAGCATGAAAGCCCACCCCCTGGTGGGTGATACCCGGTCCATGGGCATGCTCGCAGCCATTGAACTGGTGACAGACAAACAGGCCAAGACCAAACCTGCGGCTTCATTGGGCATTTCCAAAAAACTGGCCAAGATTGGTTACGAAAATGGTGTTCTGTTCCGCGCCTTTGGAGATGACATCATCGGACTGGCTCCTCCATTGTGCATGACACTGGAAGAAACAGACATTCTGTGCACTCGTATCGAAGTCGTATTGAATACCTTGCTGGATGACAAAGACATAGCCGCAGCAATTGCCTGAGACACCGGGCAGCGACGCAAACACCGCCACAGCCATGGCAGGAGATTCCCCTTTATGAAAGGACTTTTCCGACGTGTATCCGAAACACAACGCTCACCCATTACCATCACAGTAAACGGACAGCCCGTAACAGCGCTTGAGGGAGACACCATTCTGACCGCCCTTCTGCTGTCTGGCGCACAACTCCGTCTGAACGAGTTTGACCACAAACCGCGCTCGGGTTTTTGCCTGATGGGAGCCTGTCAGGATTGCCGCGTCTGGACTGAAAACGGCGATGAACTGCGCGCCTGTTCCACCCCGGCCACCCCCGGCCTACGTATAGTAACAGCAGAGGTGCCATGGACAAGCCAGTAGTTATTGTTGTCGGGGCGGGGCCTGCTGGCACACGCGCGGCACAAATCCTTGCCCGGGCAGGCCTGCGCCCGATTGTGCTGGACGAAAACCGCCAGCAGGGTGGCCAGATATACCGCAGGCAACCAGAAAATTTCATACGTCCGGCCTCAAAGCTCTACGGGGCGTCCGCACGCTCCGCCACGGCATTACACAAGGATTTTGCAGAATTACTTCCCCATATAGACTACCGCCCCGATACACTGGCATGGGGTGTTGTGGACCAGCAGGTGCTGATTGAACATAATCAGCGGGTGGAAGCCATTGCCTATGATGCGCTGATCATTGCCACTGGGGCCACTGACCGCATCATGCCCTGCCCCGGCTGGACATTGCCCGGTGTATTCACCCTTGGCGGCGCACAGATCGCGCTCAAGGCGCAGGCCTGCGCCATTGGAGCTGCACCTGTGTTTATGGGCACGGGGCCACTTCTGTATCTGGTCGCATGGCAATATCTCAAGGCCGGTATAAAACCGCGCGCGGTGCTGGATACATCGTCCCTTAAAACACGCCTCAAAGGGCTGCGCGGCCTGCGCCATCGACCCTCCATACTGGCGCATGGTGTGCGCTACATGGCTGAACTCATAAGCTCCGGCGTATCCTTGCACGCCGGTATTCAACCCGTGCGCATAGAAGAATGCGATGAGGACAATGGATTGCGGGTACGGGGCGTGACCTGGCGCAACAGCCGCGGCCAGTTACGCCATACCGTAGGCGATGCAGTAGGCATGGGCTACGGCCTGCGCTCGGAAACACAACTGGCTGATCTGCTGAAATGTGACTTCGCTTTTGACCCCCTGTCCCGCCAGTGGCTGCCCGTTACGGACGAGGATGGCGCGACTTCTCAACACGGCGTTTATACAGCCGGAGATGGCGCTGGCATACGCGGCGCGGATGGTGCGGAGTATGCGGGGGCTCTGGCTGCCCTACGCTGCCTTGCTGATCTGGGCTTTAATGTAGCCCCGCAGGAATCTGCACGTTTGCGTAAGGCGCTGGAGCCTATGACTGCCTTCCGTAAAGGATTGGAAACGGGTTTTCCGTGGCCATGGCGTCATGCCGCCTCCCTACCGGATGAGACCGTTATATGCCGCTGCGAAAACGTAACAGCAGGGGACATCCGCCGTGCAGCGGGTTCTCTGGACGCACCCGAACTCAACCGTGCCAAAGCTTTTGTACGTGTGGGCATGGGCCGCTGTCAGGGGCGCATGTGCGGTCTTGCCGGGGCGGAAATTCTGGCAGCGGCCCGCAAAATGCCTATTGAACAGGCTGGCCGCATCCGCAGTGCGGCTCCCATTAAGCCTTTACCCGCCAAAATCCGGGGTATTATGACATGAGCCATCCAACCCAACCCGTTACAAACACCACTGCACGGGCCGATGTTATTATAGTTGGCGGTGGAATTATGGGAGCTGCAACCGCGTTTTTTGCGCGTCAGCGAGGTTTGTCCGTCATTCTGCTTGAGCGTGATCTGGTCGGTCAATATGCTTCGGGTACCAATTTTGGCAATGTGCGCCGTCAGGGGCGCTTTTTACCGCAACTGCCCCTTGCCAACAGGTCGCGCCTCCTATGGGGCGATCTTTCCCGCCTGATTGGAGAAAATGTTGAATTCCTGCCCACCGGCCATGTGCGCGTTGCTTTTAAGCCTCAGGACAGCGCGCGACTGGAAAAATACGCACAGGACTGCAAACCCTACGGACTGGAACTGGAGCTTTACAGTGGTCGCCAAGCAGTAGAACGCTTTTCCATGCTCGCACCAGATGTGGATTGTGCATCTTTTTCTCCGCTTGACGGACACGCCAACCCCCGTCTTGCCGCTCCGGCTTTTGGCCGCGCGGCAAGGCGGGCGGGCGCTACCGTACAGGAGGGGGCTGAAGTCAGCAATATTACACGCACAACAGAAGATTTTGTGGTGGAAACTGCTGATGGCTTGCGCTTTACCGCCCCCCTGCTCCAGATTTCCAGCGGCGCATGGGGGCAAAAAATGGCAGCCGCTTTTGGCGAAAACCTACCCCTAACCCCCAAAGCACCACAAATGGGGGTAACAGAACCCGTTCCCTACCGTATTCATCCCGTTATCGGCTATGCCTCATGGGTGGAAGAAGAAGGCGTTTATCTGCGACAGGTGGAACGCGGCAATATTGTATTTGGGGGCGGGCTACGCGGCACCGTGGACCTGAATACCAAACGTGCACAGCTTAACCCGCTGAACACCGTGCGGCAGATGCCACATCTGGAGCGCATCCTGCCTGACTTTGCGCGCCTGCGCATTATCCGGACATGGAGCGGCATTGAAGGCTATACGGATGATGACCTGCCCGTGATGGGCCCAAGTGCCCGGGTGCCAGGTCTGTATTATGCCTTTGGTTTCTGTGGTCATGGTTTTCAGCTTGGGCCGGGTGTAGGGGCCACCATGGCGGACCTGCTGGCTACAGGCAAAACCGACATTCCTCTTGAACCGTTCAGCATCGCCCGGTTTGCAGCCCCTGTTGGTCCATAGCAGGGCCTGATCTGCCCAACGGCATTATCTGTGGTCCTTTTTCCCACATACAGAATGCTCTGCTGCATAAACCAAGAAAGCAGTAGCATTCTCCATCCGGTCTATGTTGTCATACCGTAACGTTAATCAGACGGACAAAAACATCATGACGACGTTCAGGCCAAAATTCGTAACATTTGACTGCTACGGCACCCTGACCCGCTTTCGTATGAGCGACATGGCGCGTGAGCTTTACGCCCATGTTGTGCCCCCCGAAGGCATGGAGCAGTTCTGCAAGGACTTTGCCGCTTACAGGCTGGACGAAGTTCTGGGTCCATGGCAGCCCTACCGCTACGTGCTGCTTAATGCCGTGGAGCGTACCTGCAAAAAGTGGAATATTCCTTTTGCGCCCGAAATAGCCAACAAATTTTATGAAGCCGTTCCCACATGGGGGCCTTGGGACGACGTGCCCGCGGGCTTGTCCAAGGTTGCCAGGGAAGTGCCGCTGGTCATCCTTTCCAACGCATCCAATATGCAAATCCACTCCAATGTCGCCAAGCTTGGCGCACCTGTGCATGCCGTTTTCACGGCGGAAGATGCTCAGGCATACAAACCTCATATGCGTGCGTTTGAATACATGCTGGACAAGCTGGGTTGCGGTCCGGAAGACATCCTGCACGTTTCATCCTCCCTGCGTTATGACCTGATGACCGCGCATGATCTGGGCATTCGCAACAAGGTTTTTGTCGCTCGCGGGCATGAACCTTCCACGCCGTATTATGGCTACACCGAGATCCCTGACATTGGTGGTCTGCCCGGCGTTCTGGGCCTGTAAGCTTTCTGTCCGGCAACGGGGCGATCATTCCAATACAACATGCGCCCCGTTACCCGTTTTGTTTCTTCCCCTCCGTTTTTTTCCCAGTTGGAGCGTGTTGATGCTGAACCGACGCAACATGATGAAACAGGGAACGCGCCTGCTGGTTACAGGTTTTTGTGCGGCTCAACCGTGGTCAGGCGCAGCAGGGGCGGCTGGTAACAATACTGATGGAGCCGGATTTGCAAGAACAGGGCTGCAGGGCGCACAACCCCGCACCGGCGGGCATGTGCGTGCCGCCTCCACATCGGGCTCCCTGAGCGACACGCTGGACCCTGCGCGTCAGTCCATGGCCACTGATTACATGCGGGGCAACATGTTTTACGATGGTCTTGTCGCACTGGACGAGACCCTGACCCCACATCCGGCTCTTGCCACAAGCATCGACAGCGCCGATTTCAAAACATGGCGGATCCAGTTACGCAGTGGCGTATGCTTCCATGATGGAGCCACCCTGACATCGGCTGATGTTGTGTATTCCATCCTCCGCCATAAAGCGCCTGAGCTTGGGTCACAGGTCCATTATCAAGCCATGGCCATGCGCATCGTAAAAACCGATGGGCCACTTGGTGTAGTGATCGAACTGGACGCGCCCAATATCGCATTCCCCTCTGTTCTGGGTTTAACCAATTTTGCTATTATCCGAGAGGGTACAACCCAGTTTCATAAAGCCAATGGCACTGGTCCGTTCACCTGTGCCGTTTTCCAGCCCGGCATCCGTTCGGTTGCCCTGCGTAATCCCAATTTCTGGAAATCCGGTGGTGTATGGGTGGATTCCCTTGAACTCATTTCCATCAGCGATGACATGGCCCGGCACAATGCCCTGCTCTCGGGTGATGTGGATATTATTGCCGCCGTAGACCCTCGGCTTGTTGCGCTGATCCGGCAACACAACATCGCAGTGCTGGAAAGCCCTACAGGCACCTACACCAATCTGGCCATTCGTCAGGATGTCGGACCGGGCCAGAACCCGGATTTTGTACAGGCCATGAAGCTGCTGTTTAACCGCGAACAGATGCGCAGTTCCATTTATCTGGGCTTTTGCCGCACAGGTAATGACCAGCCCCTCCCCCCCGAACACCGTGACTGCAACACAACCCTGCCCCAGACCAGATTTGATCCGGACAAGGCAAGGTTCCTGCTCAAAAAAAACGGTTTTCTCAACCAGAACCTGCCGCCACTCGTCTGTTCCCCCGCAGCAAACGGGTCGGTGGAAATGGCAGTGCTCCTCCAGAATACGGCTCAGAACATCGGGTTGAAACTGGATGTGCGACGCATGCCAGCAGATGGGTACTGGAGCCAGTCGTGGATGCATTTTCCCATGGGGTTTGGGAATGTTAACCCCCGAGCTTCCGCGGATATGACCTTTGCACTCAGCTTTGCCTCGACAGCCCCATGGAATGAATCCCATTGGTGCAACCCGCAATTTGACCAGTTGCTCGCTCTCAGCCGTCAGGAGCCAGACGCTATAAAACGTCATGCCCTGTATAACGATATGCAGGCCATGATTCACACCGGTTCGGGCGTATGCATTCCCAGCTTTATTACCAGCCTGGATGGGTTTCACCCCCGCATACAGGGTTTGCGCCCGCATCAGGGCGGGCAGTTGATGGGGTATAATTTTGCCCGCCATATATGGGTAGATGAACAGTCCAGCCGCTCCACGGCAGAGGAGACTGCTCCATGAGTGCAAAACTTGGCATAGCTATTGCCCGCAGGCTTGGCGCATCCTGCGTATCGCTTGTTTTTGTAGTGGTTGCGGTCTTTTTTATTACCTCCGCCCTGCCCGGTGATGTGGCGCAATCCCTTCTGGGGCAGGCGGCAACGCCTGATGCGGTTACCGCCCTGCGCCATAACCTCCGGCTGGACGAACCTGTTCTTCTACGTTTTGCAAACTGGGCAGATGGGTTACTCCATGGTGATTTTGGCATGTCACTGGTCAGTCACCAGTCTGTCATGAGCATGGTGCATGAGCGCCTGCTGCACTCACTTGTGCTGGCAGGGATTACAACGCTGTTTGCGGTTCCCACGGCTTTGCTGCTTGGCACATTCTCGGCCATATTCCGCAATACGGTTTTTGACCGTTGTATGTCCGTGCTTACACTTTGCGTTGTTTCTGTCCCCGAGTTTCTTGTCGCCACACTGGCTGTTCTGGTGTTTGCCGTGCAACTCCACCTGCTGCCCGCTCTTGCCAGTATTAGCGATATTCATTCCATCGGATCATTTCTGGCGGCGTTCTCTATGCCGGTCACCACACTGGGATGCGTGATCATGGGGCAGATGGCGCGCATGACACGCGCCGTAATGGTGAATGTGCTCAGTTCATCATGGGTGGAAATGGCCGTGCTCAAGGGGGTATCCCCCACCGCTATTATCCTGCGCCACGTTTTACCCAATGTTGTAGCGCCGCTGTTCAATGTGATGGCGCTCAGCCTTTCCTATCTGCTTGGAGGCGTGGTCATTGTGGAATCTGTTTTTCATTACCCCGGGATCGCCAGCCTGATGGTGGATAGTGTGGCATCGCGCGATATTCCGCTGGTACAATCCTGTGCTCTCATCTTTTGCGCCGCCTATCTGCTGCTGACCACGTTGGCCGATGTTGTTTCCCTGTTCTCCGCGCAGGAAAGGAGCCGCGCATGATTCTTGCCCTGCCCCCGCTACGCTGCCTGCCCCCGTTCTTGCAAGCACCGGCGCTACTTGCCATGCTATGGCTTCTGCTGGCTCTTATCGGGCCATGGATTGCCCCCTGTCTGCCCGGAGAAGTGGTTAGTTCCACCGTATTCGCTCCCATGTCGGCCCGGCACCTGCTGGGCACGGACTATCTGGGCCGCGATGTGTTGACCCGCCTGCTCTATGGCGTCAGCAGTACCGTGCTGCTTTGTGCGGCCTCTACCGCCATGGCCTGTGGCGCTGGCGCCTTTCTGGGCATGATGGCAGCCCTTAAACGGGGTATGACGGACACCCTGCTTTCACGCTTCATGGATGGTGTAATTTCCATCCCCTCGCTGTTAAGCGGGCTTGTGGCGGTGGCAACCTTCGGCTCCTCCATACCAGTGCTTGTACTGGCAATGGCATGTATTTACCTGCCCGGCTCCTACCGCACATGCCGGATGCTGGCACTCTCCATTGTGCAAAAAGACTTCATCCTTGCCGCACGCATGCGCGGAGAAAAAACCGGCTATCTGGTCCTGCGGGAAATCCTGCCCAACATGGCAGGCCCGGTACTGACCGATGTGGGGCTACGGTTTATTTATGCCGTAAGATTACTGAGCAATCTCAGCTTTCTGGGTGTAGGATTACAGCCCCCACAGACAGACCTCGGCTCCCTCACGCAGGAAAATCTGCTGGGTCTTGTGTACGGAGCGCCCGCCGTCATTGCGCCTGCACTGGCCATTGCACTGCTGACCGTAGGGCTCAATCTTGCGCTGGATGGTAAAGGGCGACGCCAATGAGCGGATACTCCCGCCTTCCTCTGATTACGGTCCGGAACCTCTGTCTGACTGGCCGCAGGGCTACGGGGCCGGAAACCACCATCGTCTCCAATGTCAGCTTTGACGTTGCCGAGGGTGAGATGCTGGCGTTAATCGGTGAATCCGGCTCAGGTAAAACCAGCATTGCCCTTGCCCTGACCGGCTACGCCCGCGCAGGCTGCCGCATAGCACAGGGGGAGTTACGGGTAGCCGGGCATGACGTACGTAGCATGGATTCTGGCGAGTTGCGCAGTTTTCGGGGCAGAACCATCGCCTATATTGCCCAGAATGCTGGCGCCGCCTTTAACCCGGCCCTGACCCTTATGGAGCAGGTGATCGAACCGGCCCTGACCCACCACACGCTCCCCCGTAACGAGGCCATAGACCATGCCATAACGTTGTTCGAAATAATGGCCCTGCCCATGCCTCATACTATTGGCGCGCGCTACCCACATGAATGTTCAGGAGGGCAACTTCAGCGGATCATGGCCGCCATGGCGCTGATCACCGAGCCTGAAGTGGTTATTTTTGATGAACCCACAACGGCGCTGGATGTCACAACACAGATAGAAGTACTGGAAGCTTTCAGAAGCGCCATGCGCAAGTGCGGGTTTACGGGCGTTTATGTAACCCATGATCTGGCCATTGTTGCCCAGATGGCCGACCGCGCCGTTGTGCTCAAAAACGGTAGCGTGCAGGAAGAAGGCCCGACCGGACAGATCCTGAGCAAGCCCACGCACCCCTACACCCGGCAGCTTGTTGCAGCCAGCCAGCCGCACCTGCGCAACCATGACGCCCTGCCCCCTGCAACACCGTTGCTTGATGTGCGGGATATGGTGGTTGGTTATGGCGCCATTATGGCCAATGGCCACCCAAGACACACAATTATCAACAACGTAAGTCTTCCTGTCCGCGCGGGTGAAACATTGGGGATTATCGGCGAATCAGGTTGTGGCAAAAGTACCCTTATCCGGGCCATAGCTGGTATTCAACCCTGGTCAGGAGGCAACATGTTCTTTGCTGGCCAGCCTCTCCCCCCCAAAATTGAGGACCGCACCCCCCAACAGCGCCAGCACCTGCAACTGGTCGCGCAGAACGCTGATCTGGTGCTTAATCCGGCCTTAAGCGTAGGTACCACGCTCCGCCGTGTTCTGACATTCCATAATGAGGACGCCTCGGACGCGGCCCTGAACCGGGTTCTGGATATGGTGCGTCTGCCTGCCACCGTGGCTGGGCACTACCCTACCCAGCTTTCCGGCGGCCAAAAACAGCGTGTCAATCTTGCGCGCGCACTGGCCGCCCGCCCCCGGCTTGTACTCTGTGACGAAATAACCGCAGCACTCGATACCGTTGTGGCCGCCGCCATTTTGGATCTGATGATGGAACTCAAACGCGAACTCGGACTCTCGTGGCTTTTTGTTACGCATGACCTCCATGCGCTCCGCTCTGTCTGTGACCATGTGGCCGTTCTGTACGCCGGGCACTGTGTGGAGTTCTGCACGACGTCTGCCATGAACACCTCTCCCCGGCACCCCTACACCCGCAGACTGGAAAATTCGGTGCCAGAAATGCATCCCGGCTGGCTGGACGGGATTATCCTGCAGAACGGGCTAAAGCCGGACAGAGTGACCCCTGTTCCCGCTCACGGCTGTAGTTACATGCCACGTTGCCCGGTTGCTGTTGCAGACTGCGCACAAACCCTTCCCCCAACATGGCAGTCGCCTTCTGGCGCACTGATTAACTGCCACTTACAGGCATCAGACCTATCCTGATCCCCCTTTAGTTAGGAGAAATACCATGGTGCAACTTGACCTGAACGATTCCACGCTCTTTCGCCAGCAGGCTTTTGTTGCCGGTATCTGGTGTGATGCGGAAGAAGGGCTGAGAATTGATGTCGATAACCCGGCAACAAGAGCCATTATTGGTTCCGTGCCTGCATGCACCGCACAGGATACCCAGAAGGCAATTGAAGCCGCGCGTGTGGCCCAACTGGCCTGGCGAAGCAGAACCGGCGCGCAGCGGGCCGAAGTTCTGGCAACATGGTACCAGCTTGTTATGGACAATATGGAAGACCTTGCCGCGATCATGACCGCAGAACAGGGTAAGGTTCTGGCTGAAGCGCAGGGCGAAGTGCGTTATGCTGCATCTTTCCTTAAATGGTATGCGGAAGAAGCACGTCGGAGCGAGGGGAGCATTCTGAGCACGGCAGACCCTGCCCGGCGCGTATTGGTGCTTAAACAGCCCATTGGAGTCACGGCCGCCATTACACCATGGAACTTCCCACTGGCCATGATCACCCGCAAATGTGGCCCTGCCATTGCCGCAGGGTGCAGCATGGTCATCAAACCTTCTGAATTAACCCCTTTTTCCGCCCTTGCTCTCGCCGCTCTGGGCGAACGTGCCGGCCTGCCCACGGGGTTGTTAAGCGTAGTTACCGGCCTGCCCGCCACGGTGGGCAAAGTGCTGACAGAAAGCCCGGTAGTGCGCAAACTTACCTTTACCGGCTCTACGGGTGTTGGCAAAATCCTGCTCGAACAATCCGCCGCAACCGTAAAAAAATGCAGCATGGAACTGGGCGGCAATGCGCCCTTTCTTGTGTTTGATGATGCAGATGCGGAGGCCGCAGCCGAAGGCATTATCCAGAGCAAATTCCGCAATGCCGGTCAGACCTGCGTTTGCGCCAACCGCGTACTGGTGCAGGACGGCATATGGGACCGCCTGCTTGTCGCCATCATGCGCAGGGTCGAAGCCTTGCAGGTGGGTGCCGGAATGGAGGCGGGAAGCACGATTGGGCCGCTTATCAACGATTCTGCCGTAGCCAAAGTACGCGCCCATGTGGAGGATGCCTTGAGCAGAGGAGCCTCTTACGTCGGCGCTCCCCTACGCACGGAAGGTCGCTTTGTCTGGCCGGTCGTGCTCGAAGGCGTAACCACCCAAATGCGTGTAGCCCATGAGGAAACATTTGGCCCCGTCTTACCTCTATTCCGCTTTAAAACGGAAGAAGAGGCGATAAATATAGCCAACAATACGCCTTTTGGGCTGGCGAGCTACTTTTTTACAAACGACATCCGTCGTTTGTGGCGTGTGGGTGAAGCACTGGAGTTTGGCATGATCGGGCACAACACCGGCGCCATTTCCATGGAAAGCGTGCCTTTTGGCGGGATAAAGGAATCCGGTCTTGGCCGCGAAGGAGGATATGCGGGCATGGAAGAATTTCTGGAAACAAAAAGTCTGCATCTTGGCGGGCTTGACGTTTAACATCCGGAACATTCTGATCAGTGTTTCATCAGTTCCACACCGGGGCTGACCCATCCTTGCTCTGGAGATCATCTCTGCCATGCAGCCCACCCCCAAGCTGGACAGAATTGACCTTAAAATTCTTACGCAGTTGCAGCGCAATGGCCGCCTGACCAATGTCGAACTTGCCAACAGGGTTGGCCTTTCGGCCAGCCCATGCCTGATCCGTGTCAAACGTCTGGAGGCTGCTGGCTACATAACGGGCTACGGCGCCCAGATTGATATCCGTAAAATTACGTCCATTCTGACCGTATTTACGGAAATCACCTTATCTGATCACAGACGCCATGATTTTGCGCGTTTTGAAAACCACGTCAGCAAACTTGATACCGTTGTGGAATGTCACCTGATCAGCGGAGGGTATGACTATCTGGTTAAATTTATCACCCGTGATGTAGAGCATTACCAGATTATCATGGAAAATCTTCTTGAACTGAATATCGGGATCGAGAAATACTTCAGTTATATCGTGATAAAATCCCCAATTGTAAAAGAGTCTTTTCCGATTCAGGACTTTTTCCCGGAGCAGAAAATTTGACCCAGACCGCAACCTCTCCTCCCATCCTGCAGGCCCAGCTTGCATTCCGCCCCATGACCCCCGGAGACCTTGCCCAGGCATGGCAACTCTCCAAGGACCTGGCATGGCCCCACAGACTGGAAGACTGGGAACAGATGCTTGCTCTGGGCAATGGCTTTGTGGCAACGACCACAGATGGTTCCATTGTGGGAACGCTCCTATGGTGGGCGTGGGGGCCCCATGCAGCCAGTCTGGGCATGATCATTGTCAGCCCCGCATGGCAGGGACATGGCGTAGGCAAACACCTTATGGCTTTGGCCCGGCAAGCTCTGCCGGGTTACAGGCTCCACCTGAACGCCACATCCGCTGGCGTGCCATTATATGAAAAAAGTGGTTTTCGTTCCACAGGTGTTGTCATGCAACATCAGGGCAATGTATCAACCGTCCCCCTGATCCCCCTTCCAGAAGGCTGTCGTATGCGGCCTATGGGCATTGCCGATCTGAACGCAATCCGTGACATGGACAAAGCGGCGCTCAGGCTCGACCGCTCTGCACTGCTCATGCGGCTGCTGGAGGATGGACGCGGTATTCTGGTGGATTCAGAAAAAGGTATTCTGGGGTTTTCTTTCTGCCGTAAATTTGGCTGGGGGCAGGCCACTGGCCCGATTATTGCGCTGGATCAGGCCTATGCCCTGCCCATGCTGGCCTATTGGGCCGGAACCTGCGCGGGACAGTTCCTGCGCGTGGACATTCCACAGGACGAAACCGTGGCAGGGCTTCTTGACCAGTGGGGCCTGTTGTGCGTGGGCTCTGTTGTGTCCATGTCTACCGAGATGGCTGAAACCCGGGATGTAACTACACAGTCTTCCACCTGCTTTGCCCTGTGCAGTCAGGCACTGTGCTGAATCCGGCACGACTGTCTCTTTTTTGTAGGAACTTACGCTATGTCTTTTCTGCTCAAA
Organism: Acetobacter fabarum; assembly: GCF_029069195.1. Lineage (GTDB taxonomy): Bacteria > Pseudomonadota > Alphaproteobacteria > Acetobacterales > Acetobacteraceae > Acetobacter > Acetobacter fabarum_A. The sequence continues at coordinate 29,247 of NZ_JARDYK010000010.1, read as the reverse complement.
TCCTCCCGTGCACGTGCAGAAGTCTGGAAGCCGCTGTTCCAAAAAGCGCTGCCTGACCTTGCCTTTCATATCTGGCCGGAAACTGGGAATCCCGAGGATGTACGCTTTATTGCCGCATGGGAGCCCCCGGTAGACCTGCTCCGGCACTTTCCCAACCTTGAGGTCCTGTTTTCAGTCGGGGCAGGTGTTGACCAGTTCGATATGAGCACAATACCTGAGCATGTGAGCATTATCCGCATGATCGAACCCGGCCTGACAGACGGGATGGTTGAGTACGTTCTGTGGGCAACCCTGACTCTGCACCGCGATATACTGACCTATCTGGCCGAACAGAAGCAGCATGTCTGGAAAACCCGACATAACAAAATAGCTTCGCAGCGCCGGGTGGGTGTTATGGGGCTGGGTACACTGGGCACCTCCGTCGCCAGCGCACTGGCACATACCGGGTTTAACTGCCGTGGCTGGTCACGTTCACGCCACGCTGTAACCAATGTAGCCTGTTACGCGGGTGCGGATGAACTGGATACCTTTCTGGCTGAAACGGATATTCTGGTCTGCCTGCTTCCGCTAACAGACGCCACACGGGGCATCCTCAATGCTGATCTGTTTGCAAAACTGCCAAAAGGAGCACAGATCATCAATGTTGCACGTGGGGCGCATCTTGTTACGCCAGACCTGCTTGCAGCACTTGATGACGGTCAGATTGGAGCAGCCATTCTGGACGTAACAGACCCCGAACCCCTCCCCGCTGACAGTCCTTTATGGACACACCCCAATATCTTGATCACTCCCCATGTGGCGAGCAACAGCCAGACAGAAACCGCAGGGCGTGTGCTCCTTGACACCGTACAGCGCTACCTGGCCGGGGAGCGGAACTTCCCCTCCAAAGTAGATCGTGCCAAAGGGTATTAGTCTTTTATTCGGTAACGTAAAAACAGGCAGGGACAGCAACCCCTGCCTGTTCTACTCCCCAGTTAAACCAGCCAGCCATAGCTGCAACCAATACTCTGACCATCCCGGCTGGGAATGACCAGATAACAGCATCAATACGGTCAGGGTTCCAGGTTCTGCACATAATCCTTGGCCCGGTAGTATGCGCCCACAACGGGCAGGAAGTGTGACGCCAAACCATAAAACGGAATCTTCGGCCATGCCCGTCCCGCAAGAGGGTTGCTACCACTTATGCCACTCATGGCTTCGGCCATGCGCTGGCCCATATAAACAGACATCTGCGTACCATGGCCGCTATATCCCATGGTGTAATACACACCATTCCACTGGCCCGCGCGCGGCAGACGGTCAACAGTCATATCCACATCCCCTCCCCAGCAATAGTCTATTTTAACATCTGGCAAGGCTGGGAGTGTACGACGCATGGCAGCGAGCAGCATATGCCCACTAGCAATATCCGTTGTGGTCCGCGAGCGCGAAAAGCTGGCGCGACCGCCAAAAATAAGCCTGTTATCCGCCGTTGCCCTAAAATAGTTATGAATATTCTGCATAGTCACAACATTGCGGCCGCCGGGCATTATCTGATCAAGAGTTGTGGCGTCCATGGGCTCGGTCGCCACAATAAAGCTCCCCACAGGCATGATGCGCTGACGGAACCAGGATGGACCATGCCTGCTGGTGCCTGTTGCCATAAGCACGTTTTTTGCAAAAATCCGGCCATGTGGGGTTGTCACCTCAAATCCTCCCTTACCGGACTTTATGCCGGTCATGGGCATGTTTTCAAAAATCAGCCCTCCGGTCTTAATAACGGACCGGGCCAGCCCTACACCAAAGCGGCCCATGTGCATGCGTGCACTCTGGGGGTAGATCAACCCGCTGTTAAACAGGTCTGACACCAGTTCACTCCTGATCTGCTGCCCATCTATAAATTTTACGTCCGGGTCAGCTTCTTTCTGAAGCAGCTCATAATCGGACAACAGCGCCATCCGGTGCGCCCGCAGGTTGCCAACCTTGAGCTTGCCGCAGCGTTTAAAATCGCAGTCAATCGCATTGTTCCTTACTATGGCCTCAACCGTATCAACTGCCGTGTTAAAAACTTTATAAAGGGCTGTTGCTTTATCTACTCCCATATTTTTGCATGCGAGAGAAAAACTTCCGGCAAGACCATTGTTCACATGACCGCCATTACGGCCAGATGCCTCACCTACAACATGTTCACGCTCTAGCAGCACAACAGATGCACCCAGCTGGCGTAACCGCAGGGCAGCAGAAAGACCGCTAAATCCACCGCCCACCACCACGGCATCCACCGAACCGGGCAGAGCGGCAATGGAACTGGCTGTGAATGATGGTGCTGTTTCCAGCCAATAGGAGGTTAACTTCATAACGTGTTCCTCATAACCGTATCAGGAAAGGGTAATATGACTAGCCTGGGAAAGGCTGAGCCCTGCTGTTTCTGGTGCCCAACGCCAGGATATGAGCGCCCCTAGGGCAAGAAGCGCAAAAGCGCCAAAAAGGGTTGCCTGTACGCCAAAATGCGCCACACCAACGGGAAGTAAAAAAGTACCTACAGCCGCCCCCAGCCTGCTGACAGAAGACGCAAAACCAACCGCTGTGCCCCGTATCTCTGTTGGGAACAACTCATTGGGATACACGAACTGAAGGCCACTTCCTGCGGCTTCCACAGCTGAATACACAATAAACGCGACCAGAACCGCCCATCCTGCCTGCCACGGCCATACGACAATAAAAAGCAGGGAAAGTGCTGCCAGCACAAAAGACCAGATCAGGAGCGTTCTGCGCCCGATCCTGTTAATCAGCCCGAATGTGACCGGCAGAATACCAAGGAACGTAAAACATGTGACCACACAGGTCGCAAGAACAGGGTTGATCAGGTGCATTTGCGTCAGAATTTGTGCTTGCAGGGTATGGATGGAAAATGCTGGAGCGCTTTGCAGTATCCAGAATACACTCACAAAAAGCAGCAAACCCCGATAACGTGGGCTGCATAGCAGAGCCATAACCTGCGGCACGCTCCCTTCAGCAACCACAGGGGAAGGCACCTCAAATGCGACATCCATCTTCAGGAATGTTTTAGCGATATGTCGCGCTTCCGCCGTTCGTCCCATACTAAGCAGCCAGAGAGGGGATTCCGGCATACCTGCTCGACACAGCAGTAAAAAAAGCGACGGTACAAAGCTCGAGCCCAGAATAAGCCGCCAGTTACCGGGAAAAAACGAAAGCAGAGCATACCCGATAAGAAAGCTGCATACATAACCCAACCACCAGAAGGTAATCAGCCCGCTCAGTGCCGGTCCACGCCAGCGCCTGGGCATGAACTCGGTCACATAAGCTGTAGCAATCGGGTAATCCGCACCAATGGCAATGCCGATAAGAAAGCGCCAGACCAGCAGGCCGGTAAAGCTGGCACAAAAAAACTGGGCGGCGGAAAAGACCGTAAACATAAGAATGTTCACGGTATAGAGGATCTTGCGCCCGAACTGGTCAGAGATGACCCCTCCAGCCAGCCCCCCCACAAAAACACCAGCCAGAGAAGCCGCACCTACAAACCCGGTGGCGTTGGCTCCCAGATGGAAACTGGAAACCAGCAGTGGCAGTACTACACCAATGACGCCAAGAATATAGCCATCGCAAAAAGGTCCACCACCAGCAATCAGCGCCAGACGTAAATGAAAGGCCGATGCCGGTATGTCATCAAGGGTCCGGACTTCCATGCCTTGTATCCTCTTAGGTATATAACATTTGCAGGTGGCCCTGATCCGCCAGGTCTGCGAGTTCCTTCAAGGTGGAAAAATGATAGTCTGGTTCAGTCAGGGTTTCGACTGCAATAGTGCCACCAAACCCGCCAACGGCCTTACGCCGCTCGATCCAGCACACCGTGTAGCCCAGTTTGCGGGCTATCCCAATATCGTGGTACTGGCTTTGCGCAACGTGCAGAATATCTCCTTGCAGAATACCGTCCCGGCTCAGGCGACCTCGTGCAAAACCAAAAAAAGCGGCATCCGGTTTTTCGCACAGCGCGTCATCTACCGTGATGGAATCATGAAATGGCATGCCAAGCGTTTTTTCCATGCCAGAAAAAGCCCAGCGCTGCGTGTTGGTCATGGCCACCAGCCGGAAGTGCCTGCCAAGACGCTGCATGGCCTCCACACTATCTGCAAACGCAGGCCAGTCTTTGGCCGCGTACACAAATGCATCTGCATAGGCCTCCGTTTCGGGCAGACCGAACTGCGCGGCCAGTTGCAGATAAATGGGTTTAAGGTCCTGCGGAAAAAGCCGCGTCTGCCCGCGGGCACGCATCCCCCTGTAAGCACTCAGGAATGCCTCACGCTCAATGGCAACCCCACATAACTTTTGCAGCGCATTTATCATCCCGCTTTCAAAGTCGATCAGGGTACCTACAACATCAAAGGTTAATGCTTTGGGAAAACGGGCCACATCAAAATCTCCGTGACTGAGTGCTTAAAAACCTGTTGAGAAGGAAAGAACACCGGCAAAACCACCGCCAACATAGTACTGCGGAGCGCTCCCGGCGACCGTATGGCCATTCACCACCATGCTCCGGGCATTGGTTTTGATGCTGCTTGTGCCAGACAGGTAACCGCTATTACCAATATTGAGCAGGTTCAGCTGGATCTGTGGGTGTTTTGCAAGCCACATATTCCTGAACCGGTAACCAATATTGGCATTAAACGTTTCATAACTCGGGATGGATTCATCGTTCATGAACGTTGAATACTGTCTGCCAATATAGTTCATGTTGAACCCGCCAAAAATGGATCCGTCATCATAGTTCAGGCCAATTGCCGCCGTGAATTCAGGCGTATTGACAGCCCGTTTACCTTTGGTTGGCAAGGTGACCGTTGTGTTGGAACCATCGCTGGTGCCAGAAGACAGATTGTTGTCGATGGTCGCATGCTCATATTGCCCCGAAACATAGGGGCTGAAGTGGTGCCACCGCCGCAACCCGACTTCCATCTGTACACCGCGCATGGTCTGACCACCCGCGTCAATCGATTCAGAAACAGGCAGCCCCCCCTGATAGGTGGTTGTGCTCAGTTGCCGGTGCGTAAAATTATAGTTGAACAGGGAAACAGATACATTAGCAAAACCCGTGTGTCTGTAACCAATTTCCTCTCCAATCGCAAATTCCGGGTTAATCTTTGTGGCATGTCGGGCGGATAGCTGACCACTGCTGACACTATAACGATCCGCATACGTCATGATTGAAGCAGGCATCCGAAAAGAAGAGGTGCCATTAATATAGATCTGGTCATACGGTGTAATTTTAAAGCTGGCCATGAACTGTGGCAGCGGCTCCGCCGCACTCTGCCCGGTGGCGTAGGTCACCCCCGGCACATTGTTGGTTTGTGACCGTGTGACCATAACCTCCTTGAACCCGGCTGTAAGCGTCAGCCGGTCATGGAACGTCTTGTAAGTATCGTTGATAAATAGCGCATTTGTTTGCTGGATGAGATGAATGTCATATGTCCGCAGTACGCTGCCATTGGCAGTGAGAATAGGGTTGTTACCCCACACGCTCGGCACACTGCCATTCGGATTGACGGCCTGATAGCTCTGCGGTTCGGACTGGTCAAAGTAGGAATACCACGCGCCGCCGGTAACCGTGTTATGCCCACGTGTCCAGGACAGGGCGGCATTAATACCCGAATACGCCAGTGTGTAGGTATCAATGGAATCCGCAACAATCGTATTGTCTGTGCCCTGAACCTGAAGCGGACCTGCCGGACCCGGTCCCAGATAGCTATTGTTCCGGTCGAGCGTGGTCCCGCCGTTATCATATCCCCATGAGTAGGTAAAATATGGCGTAACATCCAGTGCCAGCCCGTGGTCGAACTTCATGTTGATCGGCGCACCCAGAATGAACTTCTTCATCCTGTTTTCGTAATATTTATAATAATTTCCGGGAGAGGAGCCAAACGGCGTATCGTTGTAGTTGAAGTTCACACCCTGAGCATCCCACTGCGCCTTGGTGGGGGCACGCAGATAATACTGCTGGGCATCGTTATAACTCATGACAAAGGCTGCGTGATTATCGCGCCCCCAGTCTTTCACAAACTTCATATCCACATGGTAGCGCTGGGTTCCACCCACACCACGCCATTCATCCGCCACACGGTGCGAGAAGGAAACAAAGCCACGCACACCTGTTTTGCCAATTTCACCCGTTTCAACACGGATAAAATGACGGCGTAGACTGAAAGAGCCATAAGAAGCATCAATCAACCCTCCAAAATGGTGTGAAGGATCATGCATGGTTTCAGACAACTCACCCCCAACCGCGTTATAGAGTGGGGAGCGTGTGTCTGGCGAACCCTGTGTGAGCGTAAGGGACTGGATGTTTTCATTATCCGCGGCGGCAGATGTATAAGGCAGAAGGTACACAGGCGCTGCTGCGGGAATACCTTCAAACAGAAAGCCGATTTCCTGCTGGTTAAGCCCGCGCACGGTCAGACCCTGCTGGTCATCATTGGTGCCGAGCGGGTCGTTCCCTGCATACACAACACCGGGCAGGCTGGCCACAAGGGCGGCCGGGTTGCTGGTGGGGCTCTGTTTGGCAATATAGTCACGCGTCAGGCCACTGCGGGATTTGGCAATGGTCTGCGGTGGCATCATACCTCCACCGGGTGTTCTGTTGGTCACCCCATTGGACAGGGTCACGTGGCCTGTTACGCCCACTTCTTCCGTTTTTGCTGATTCAACCGCTGTTGTTTTGTGCTCGGTAGCACCGGCTCTGGATGCCGCGGAATTTTTATGCGCCGCCGCCTTCGCCTGCCGTTTTACCGCCAGTGTGGACTGGTCTGCTTCCGCCCATGCCGTTTCGGATACGGAACAATATAGCCCACCAAAACTGACTAAAGAGGAGACTGAGAGCAGCAGAGCCAGAGAACGGGACATACCCTTCTGCGCTACAATGCGCGGGACCCGCGCCAACGTGCAGTTCCGCGAAACAAAAAAAGTTTGAGTGTTTGCCATGCCTATCCTCCGGAACACCCAAAATAGGGCGGTAAAGCGTGAGACAGCGCCAGTTGTCCGAATGATTATGTGCGGATCGGTGCAGCGGAATACTCCGATTTCCCATGCTATACAGTACATCATATCGTTTTTATATCGGAATGAGTAAAATTCTCCCGAAGCTTGCCATTCTTTCATAATGGCCAAGAAGCACTTCTCTCAGCCTGCACGAAATAAGCCCTGTCGCAGGTTATCTGCTCTATTCAAAAACGCACGGAACATCCCTGAAATGGAGCGCAAAAAAGGCCGCCATCATGCAATGGCAGCCTTTCTGATGCTTTTTGAGAAATCAGGTTTATGCAACCGCACTCCAGATACCCGCCGTTTTACGGTTCTATGGGACGAAAAATACCATATATCTTTTTCACGACTTCAAGACTTTCCCACGAACAGCTTGCCCCGCGACAGATCAGAAAAGCATCCCCGGCTCTGAAGGTCTGTTTTTCGCCTGATTCGTTCACAAAAGATACGCAACCTTCAAGCAGGTACATAAACTCATCATGCACGTAAGGAACTTTTTTCCTGCAATAGGGGGTTGCTGACCATATGCCACCATAGAACTGCCCGTTGCACGACCGCCATGCAGGCGCACTCTGGCATGCCGGGGTCGGGCCGATCAGATACTCGGCTGGAGGTGGGGTGGAGGGAGACATAACCACTGTGGGATCAAGGGCGACCACGCCGGGTCCACTTTTTTCCGTTTCCGTTACCTCCATGGCAAACAGCCGGGTACCCCGCGTGGCAGACCAGTCAAACGCTGTGCCAGCATTCACCTTGCTTCCCTGCCCTTCCATCATGGTCGTGTCATTGATGGAAAACTGGCCACTCAGCACAAACAGAAAAACATCCGCATCGACTGCATCAGCATGCCCATTACCCTGAGGTGCCACCAGTTCTAGCTGAACAGCACCATCAGCCACAGGCAACGCATAGCGGGCCGTTTTGTAATCTCCATCTGTAAGCGGGCATGTTGCAGCCAGTCGCTTCAGGTCCAGAGCACGTTGCATGTCGAGCATTTTTTTCAAATCCTGTTTTGCAGGGCTTCAAGTCAGTCATATCGGGCAAAGCCCCCGGCCCTGAAGATAACCTTATCCATTGCGCAGGATATGGTGGTTTCCGAGCAAAAAACGTCATTTATGTTTTATTGCTAAGCCGTATCCAATGCATCTTCCCTGTTAAGCCCGGATGGAGCATGCCTTATTTTGATTATCCTGCCGCTTGCCTTAACTAGCAGAAGCAGCCAGTTTAGATGAGCAAGCGTGTTTCTTCCATTTTGATTTCGAGACTGTGTGTGCCTTCTTTCAAAACCTCCTGCGCGGTATCAGTCGCATTTTGTTTTCTTGCGGGCTGCACGCCACCGGATTTTAACACCCCCGGCCCCTTGCCGCAGGAAGATACCTACAACACGCTGTTCCCCCAATGGGCCGAATTATGTGCAGTTTCACAAATTTCCAAAAAACCCGGTTATGGGGCAGATATTGCCGGAGGACCGGGTGGGCACGCAGTTCTGTTCCTGCATGGAGCCTGCCTTGATCCCTCATCCCCTTACCCTGTGCTCAAAGCCTGCCCACAGGGTGAAACCGGGATAAGCATGAACGCCCATTTTGTGAACGCAAACTGGGTTGGCATACCCGGACGCGCGTTTTTCTATAATGGCATTCTCAAACCAGGAGACGGCCTGACGCGGGAGGCCTACCAGACCACCAAAAACATGGCCCAGATGCGCGGCCTCTACAGCGCCATTACATTCCGGGACTGGGCGTTGGCGGACAGACCGGCCGATACTCCATCAGAGGACTGGAAATATGAAGTTTCCATCGGCACGGATTATGCCGTAAGCTATGGGCGGGCGCGATACTGCGCCCGTCTGCCGGTCAGCGCACCCCAGATGGTTCAGATCGTCGATTTTCTGAACAGCCGCAATGCCCTGTACCACTATGGCCCCAAGACATTTGAAACCAATGTCATGCAGGATAACTGCAACCATCTTATCCATAATGCACTCGCCGCAACAGACTTCTGGCATGACCTGCCTGTTCATCAGTTCATTCTTCAGGCAGCGCTGACTTTTCCTGTTCCCAAAAATGAGGTGGTCAACCTGCTGGACCGGACGAACCGCCACAAACCGGGGGATCTCCACAGCCTGTTCCACGACCCGCTGACCCGCCAGACCCTGCTGAATGATGGATGGCTACCGGATGAGCCAGGTATTATTCTGGACTCCAGCCCCGTAAAGACCCCCAATGCGGTCTACAACACCAGCCTCTCTCTTATTTTTTACGATGACCCGCTGCTAGGCCATTACAACCGGGCATTCACGCGCTATCTGGCACGGCCGCGTTACCATGACCTGCGCGCCAACCTGCTTTGGTATCAGGCTCTTTACGCACAGATCGCTGCAGAACGTCGGCCTCTTGCCGAGTGGCTGAAAAAAGAGCCTGCGGATTTTTCTGCGTTTTACAAAGCCTATTACGTATGGCTCGGCACCCAGCAGGCTCTTGTGGAAAAGGGGCTTAGTCTGCTGCCTGCCTCTTCGCCCATCTCCAGCGCATGGCAGCCAGCACGGAGCGAAACGCCAGAAGAGGTGCCTGCACCCGCCAACGCCCCACAAAGTCCCCTGCCAGCAGTGAGATAATGGCATCACGCATCCACAGGACATTCCGGGGGTTAAGAAACAGTTCCCGTTGTACGGGGTCGTTAATCCCGTAAATCAGCCAGGCCACGCGGCGCATTTCCCGCCGTGTGCAGTATTCCTCATGCCGGGCAGCCTTGCGCCCCTGTGCCGGGCTACGCAGCCATGCCTGCGCGACCCGCGCCCCGCGGTAAGCACTCTTCATGGCCAGCAGCACGCCAGATGAAAACACAGGGTCCAGAAATGCAAAGGCATCTCCGATCATGTAATACCCTTGTCCCCATGTCCTGTCCGCACAATAGGAGTAATTTCCCGTTGTTGTCAGTTCCCCGATCTGTTCCGCTGGAGCCAGACGTTGTGAAACACTTGGACTTTCCGCCACCTTTTTCCAGAACAGGTCGATCTTTGGACCGGTATAGGAACTAAAAGCATTTTTGTCCCCCACAAAACCAACACTCATAATGTTGTCCCGCAGGGGAATCATCCAGAACCATCCGTCATCCACCAGATGGATGGAAATATAGCCTTCCATATCGGCTTCACGGCGTTCAACGTTGCGGAAATGCGCAAAAATGGCAGCAGTGGAGTTATTTTTATCAGCGTGGCGCGTATGCAAACGCCGTGCCAGAAATCCGTCCCGCCCGGATGCGTCCAGCACAAAGCGGGGCATAAAAGTGTATGCCTGCCCTGATTCATCCTGTGCCACAACCTGTGTTGGCTGGCGGGGCGTAAAACGGGCTTCTGTTACACGCAGACCTTCAAGGGCTTCCACCCCATGAGCCTGAGCATTACGGAACAGGATTTCATCAAACTCCGAACGCCTGACCTGATACGCATGCGTATCCTTCGGGCTGATGGCATGGCTGAAGGGAAAAGCCAGCCGCCCCTCCCCCCGGTCCGATACAAATTCAGCACCGGGCTTAAACACCCCGATCTCGCGCACCTTGTCCAGCACGCCAATGTCACGGAGCATATCCATGTTGCAAGGCAGCAGGGATTCACCAATATGGAAACGGGGATGTGGGTCTTTTTCCAGCATAATGACCGACACACCCTGCCGGGCCAGCAGCGTGGCGGCCGTACTCCCCGCAGGTCCGCCGCCAATAACCAGAACATCACATTCCCGCGCGGACATATCCGAAGCACTCATGCCATACCCCCATTAACCCCAATGGTCTGCCCCGAAATGTAGGCAGCCTGTTCCGAGGCCAGAAACCCTATCAGATCAGCTACTTCCTTCGGTTGCCCTGCACGGCGGGCCGGAACTACAGCGGCAATATCCGCCTCGCTCAAAATCGCTGCCGTGGCGGGGGAGGCAATAATACCCGGTGCCACAGCGTTCACCGTAATGCCCCGGCTGCCGACTTCGCGCGCAAGGGAGCGTACTGCGCCCTCCAGTCCGGCTTTTGCCGCAGCGTAATTGACCTGCCCCCTGTTCCCCATCCGTGCTGTAACGGACGACAGGGCTATAATACGCCCCCAGCGGGTACGGGTCAGGGGTAACAGCAGTGGTTGCACCACATTAAAAAAGCCATCCAGTGAAACTGACAGAACATCCCGCCACTGGGCCTGAGCCATACCAGCCAGCGTTACATCATCATGCGTGCCTGCGTTATGGACGATAATCTGCGGAACGCCTGCTTCCAGCACCGGGGCAAGACCCTGCCTGGTCGCGTCCGCATCTGTCAGATCACAGCACCATACCTCAGCAGAGCCACCTTCGGCCTGTATGTGCTCCACAACCTCCAGAGCCCTGCTGTGTGAAGAATGTGCATGTACTACAACATGCAGGCTATCCCCCGCCAGTTTATGGCAAATGGCGGCGCCAATCGGGCTACTACCACCAGTTACAAGTGCACGCTTCATTCCGCCGCCCCTGCGCCAGCAGCAACCCGCTCAAACATGACCGTGCCACGCCCTTGCAAAAGCAAATCCCCCGGCTGGGAATGAACAGAAAAACCATAGACCATACCAGCGCTATCAACCTGCTCACGCAGGACATCAATCTGCAACAGGCCATAATCTGCACAATCAAGCTTGTCGCATTGCGCCTGCAAGTCCCGTAGGGCTGCCAGATAACCGCCCGTTCCGGCCATGGTCTGCTTTGTAAGCGCACCGTGGAGAGCTGCGGCCTGCATGGCCATTTCGGCCCCGATCAGCACCCCCAGCCGCCCCCCATGTCGCAAAGGATTATCAGGGCGTAAATGGGCCGCTGTATGCGCACGCAATGCAGCATCCGACCAGGAAGAGCATGTGTCCAGCAGGCAGCTCATACCCTGATGCGGAATTAAGGCCAGAATATCCACACGCTCCAGCTTTACACGCTCTAACATGGCGTTACCTCCACCAGAATGGTCCCCGGCTGGCAGGCCAGATACACAGTGCCCTTCTGCCCGCAGGCAATCTTCTGGAGCAATTCCAGCCCACCTGCAGCGGGGTTGCCTCGCGCAAGTTCTGCCAGGTGGGGGGGCAAAGCTGTCTCCTGCACCATGGCTTCTGGGGCGTGGGTTATATCCAGCATACAAAGCCCGTGCTGCGTAGCCTGTGGTGCCAGCACAAAAGCGCAGCCAAACGTGTTTTGCGTAATACGGACTTTGCCAATTGGCCCGGGTATAGGCATGTCATAGGCCACAAACAGTACAGGGGTATTTTCCACCACACATTCGGCAGCCGCCTTGAGCAGACCCTGCGCGAAGGACCAGTCATAACACCCTAACGCTACAACAGGGGCCAGGCTTGCATGCCCTATGGTCCAGTACCCCGCAGATGCATTATGTACCGAATTATGAAACTGGGTTGGAGAAACCTCCCCTCCGGGTGTGCTCAGCGCGGTTAGAATACTATCCACCACGGCGCCATCTCCATTGGAACTGGCAAATACCCCCCTTATGTCTGCCGCCTTCACTCCCGCCTGCGCGCAGGCTTCCTCCGCCAGTGCAATAGCCAGACGGGTTAACGGGCCACACCGTCGCCGCTCATTGGCAGGCAGGCAGGCGGCAGGAGGCACCTGTACTGGCGCAGATACCCAATCTTCCTGCCCGCGCAAAATACGCGCGGCATGTAGCCAGCCAGACAGACCCGGCCCCCAGACCGAAACCCCTTGAACAACAACCTGCATCACACGCTCTCAAAAATCAGACTGCAATTGGTTCCGCCAAAACCAAAAGCGTTGCTCATTACCCGCCGGACCGGCCTATGGAGTGTCTCTGTCAGCACATGGCTCCTGAATGTGGGGTCAATCTGGCGCACATTCAGGCAGCCCGGCGCAAACCCTGCCCGCATCATAACAAGTGCAAACATGGCTTCGATAATACCTGAAGCTCCCAGAGTATGGCCTGTCCAGCCCTTGGTGGAAGAGCAGGGCACGTTACGGCCAAACAGAGCATGCACCGCATGGTCTTCCATGGCGTCATTCACAACCGTACCGGTGCCATGCAGATTGATATAGTCCAGTTGTGCTGTATCCAGCCCGGCCCGTTCCAGCGCCTGACGCATGGCGGCCACAGCTCCGCGCGCCAGCGGGTCGGGCGAAGACATATGGTGGCCATCGCTGCTCACACCATAACCAACCCACCGACCCATAACCGCGGCATCTGGGCGTTCTCCTTCGCGCTCAAGCAGGACAAAGCCCGCTCCTTCCCCTACAGAAATACCCGCGCGTTGCCCGTCGCACGGGCAGGTTGGTTCCGCACTGACCAGCCCCAAGGCGGCAAACCCCCGTAAAGTCATGCGGCACAGGCTGTCCGCCCCACCAACCACCACAGCATCACACAGCCCGGCTTCCAGCCAGTGACGGGCATCCACAAAAGCACGGGATGAGGATGCGCAGGCGTTGGAAACACTCAGTAATGGTCCCTCAAGCCCCAGCCGGGCCGCCACAAACCGGGGGAGAGAAAACAGATCCTGCGTATGCGCCTGATCAAACTCCTTAGGCGGGAACCCGGTCACCGGGTCTAGTGCCTCATAGGCATCTTCCGCTGAAAGAATGCCAGACGTGGAGGTGCCCAGCACCACGGCAATCCTGTGGGCACCATAAAACTGGCAGGCATTCTGTACCGTCTGCGCAAACCCGTCCTGCGCACAGGCCATATCCGCCAACTGATTGTTACGGCAGGTAAAACCGGGAGCAGCACCTTCCAGAACATGAGCACCGGCTTGTGGCACACAGCCTACGTAGCCTGTTGTTATTCCAGCAAAGTCACATGGCGTCAGCCCCGAGCGGCGCGACAGCAGCGCGTTTTCGGTGGCCGCCAGTCCTTGCCCGATTGCGCTCAAGACTGTTCCTGCAGTTATGGCGAGTGGTTTCATGGTCAGTCGGGAGGTCCAATATTCGGGCGTTGTCCAGCCAGAAGAAAGCCGTAGATCATGGCCAACGCAACACCAAATGCAACTGTTACCCCAATTTCACGCAGCAATGGAGTCTGGCAGAGTGCCAGAAGACCAAAAGTCAACACGGTCATGGCATTGCAGGTCAGCAATGTGCGCATGGTTCTGGCCCGTTCTTCCGCGTCCAGCTGGGGACGTGCAAAGAACAGCGCATAATCCAGACTAACACCCAGAACAAACTGCAGGGCAATCAGATGAATGAGCGTTAACGGCTGATGCAGCAAGGCAAACACCCCCAGCACCGTTATCTGCACCGCTCCTACCGCTCCGATCACGCAGAACACGCGCCCTGCATTGCGCAGGCCAACCAGCAGCACCGCAAGCGCAAGCACACTCCCGACCGCCATCCAGCGCAGGGTCCGGGCGGTATGGTAGGCGGACAGGCCGTCCACCTCCTTGCGCATATCCAGCACCAGAACATCGGACTGCCCCTCCAACGCGCGCTCTATGGCCTGATGGTCCCGCACATTTTCAGGAAAAACAAGACCAAACCATTGCCCACCCCTTACAAATAACAAGGGAGCCATTGCTGCCCCCACCGGTGTACCCAGCATATCCTGCGGTAACAAAGGGGGCATTTGCCGCGCACGCTCCACATCGGCCACAAAGGCATCAAACGCTGTGGCGCGGAAGGGTAATCCCTCCCTTGCCTGTGCAATGGCAGCCACCAACATGGCGGGGGGCGGCAACTGACTGACCCGGCGACGCTGCATCTGCGCGGAAGGCAACAAACGTGCAGCCTCCTGCACACCGACCAGAGCGCCCTTTTGCTGCAATTGCGTCCATATTGGCGTCAGAGCTTCCTCCCGCTCCAGCACCGTCTGCGCATTCCCCCCCGAAACCGCAAGCATGAGCGAAGAGTCCGGCACGCCCAGGTCACGACGTAATGAGTCGTCCAGATGCAGGGTTTTTGCTGGCAGAGGACTCAGGGCTGTCAGACGCGTGTCCATAACCGGAGGGGAACGCCATAACACCATGGCGCAAAGCATAACGGGAAGACAAATCATAACCCGGTAACGCCGCCAGCCTTCAGCCAAAGCCAGAGCTTTGGATGGTCCGCTAACATGCGGAGCCAGATCTGCCGCCACGACCAGTCCGGGCATGATGCGCAGGGTAACAAATGCAGCGACCACAAGCCCCACGGCGGCAAACATGCCCAACTGGGCCAACCCCGGCAGACCGCAAAACACCATACCGGTCAGCCCCAGCACAGCCGTTACAACGCCCAGCCGCAAACTATGGCCAATACGACACAGGGTTGCCTGTGGGCCTTCACCATGATCACGGTGCCCGATCAGCAGCACCGGGTAATCCAGCGCCACACCCAGCATGGTCATGCCAAAGCCGAATGCAATGCCATGTACAAAACCAAAAACCAGCCGCACAACAAGCATGGCAACACTCAGTGAGAGCAAAAATGGCACACCAATAGCTGCCAGCACCCACAGGGAACGAAACCGCCAGTAAAGAATACCCACAACAAGCGCAAAGGAGCACAGCGCCATCATATCCACATCGCTGCGCATGCCCGCTGCACTGGACACGGCAAAAACTGATGGACCACTCATGAGTAGTCTGGCCTGACCGGGGTGCAAAGCTGCAAATGCCGCAGTTATGGTCTGCTCCACGCGCGTCTGCCGGGCAAGGTCCATACCCGGTGCCTGCGTGCGCAACAACAGCAGGGCGCGTGACCGATCCGGCGCAAACCAGACGCCCTGCACCACTCTGACACGCACATCCGGCTCCAATGCGCGGACCGTCTGCATAAAGGCATTTGTCGGGTCCCGCAGGAGCGCATCTGACAACACAGGTCCAGCAGCAGAATCCAGCCCATCCAGAACACTGGAAAACGCCTGCTCCAGCGCCTGCGCATCCAGTTTGCGCACGGCATTATCGGGGGCAAGCTGGTAACGATGTGCAAGCAGAAGAGCACGCAGGGCCTCGGCCTGATCCGTGGCAAAAACACCGTTCAGGACCGAAACGAACTGGGCATCCTCCGCAAGGGCTGCGTGCAGGCCCAGACTAAGCCTTACAAGCTCGGGCTCGGGAGCTCCCTCCACACCCAGCATGAGGACAGTGCCTGCTACACCTCCCTGCACTTCACGCAATAAAAAGCGTGTTCCATCATCATGTCCTTTGGGCAAAAAACCCGCCATGTCCATCCGTAACGGGATATTCAGGAACACCAGCACCGCAAACAGGGCCGAAGCCGCCAGCGCAATGGCCAGAACCCCCGGTTTTCTGCGCGGCCTCACGGGTCGAGGGTCAGGGTTTGTACATCCCCGTTAGCCTGCACGATCTTCAGGCTTTCTATGGCGTTATTGCGCCCCTTCAACACGACCAGACGTACCAGACGCACCGCCTGCGGTGAAGCGGGGGCCATATTAAGCGTCCATGCACCAAGATCGCCCTGCGCGCTCAAGGTGTAATCATGCATCAGGCTTACCATGTCCCCTGCCAGTGGAGCGCGCATGGTTGTCACCAGCAGCGCCAGCGCTGGGCTTTGCGACAAAAGCACATTATGCACACGTCCGGCCCCCCGCTGGATGGACACCATGCTTCCGTCGATCACCAGTTTTTCAGGGTGGGGATGCTGCGTGTTTTTTTCCAGATATGCAGGGCGATGGAACAGCAGCACACCGCTGGAAAGCAATGGATGCGTGAGAACTGCCATATCCTTCTGTTCATGAAACGGCTGAACGCGCTCGGGCACCTGCCCCAGATGTGCAATGATCTGCCCTGTCAGGTCGGCTCCGTTATCGACCGCCCATGCCTGCCCCATGCCCGCAAGCAGCCCCCATACCGCCAGAAGAGAAAAAATTTTCATGGCAGGTCTCCCCAGTAATCATAAAAATTAAACCATGAGAACGGATGCCTGTAGCACAACGCCTCCATCCAACCGGCATATCGCTCCACCGCATGTTGCACAAAAGCGGACCGTTCCTGCCGGGAGGTGGGGTAAGGCACATCAAACGGCTCAAAACTTACATCATAAATACCATCTGCCCCGCGTATGGCACTCACCAGCACAATGGGGGTCCCTGTCGCCAGCGCCAGCCGAAAAGGCCCTTCCGGCAGATAAATATCCCCTCCCAGCATTTTTGCGCTGATACACCGGCCCGTATCAGGCGTTCTGTCCCCCAGAATACCAACCACTTCCCCCCGCTCCAGACTTTCTGCAACACGGAGCATGGTATCCACCTGCCCGATGGCAATAATGGTTTGAAGGTAGGTCGGGTCCAGCGCCTCCAGCACATCTGTTGCCCCGCCCAGGTTGGAACGGTACATGAGCATGCGCAATGTTATGGAATGCTCCCGCCCCAAAGCCCTGAGTGCTTCAAACGATCCAATATGCGCGCCCAGCAGCAGACATCCTTGCCCGGCAGCCAGTGTCTGTAAAAAATTCTCCCGCCCCGTAACCCGCACATGCGGCATGTCTATGGCGTTTTGCAGGAAAAAAATGCGGTCCAGCACAACCTGCGCGAAGCACCGCATGTGCCGCATAATCATGATGACTGAAGGACGAACCGGCAAAACACGGCGTAAATAAACACGCGATGCCCGGCGGGCTGCCCCGTTATGCAGAAAAAAATAAAGCGTAATGGGACCAAGAAGCCATTCCAGCCACGGCCTTCCAACCCTGCGGGCCAGAAGCAGAGCCAGTTGCATGGCAAACCGGCTCCCCCGTTCCGGCACAACCCAGCGCCTGTCAGCTCTGCGTGGCATGCTCTTGTTTTGCCTTTAGCACGACCCGCATGACAGGCTGATCATTCAATCTGGCTGTCAGACGCACAACCGAGCCAGAACTCCGGACCTGAAAGACCACTTTCTGGCCCGGAAGAACCGGATGCAGAAATTTGACCATATCCACATGCAGGCCAGTCTGCCCCAGTTGTTCCAGCCCTGCCTCAAGCAGCAAAATACCCGGCACGACCGGATTGCCAGGAAAATGGCCCGGCAGGCAGGAATGATCGGAAGGCAGCGTAAAAGACCCCGCCTCCTCCTCCTGCATGACCTGCCCTGCCATTGCGCGCAACGCCTTAAGGGTCAGCTTGCCCAAGGCATTACGGGGCAAGGCAGGCACCAGCCTGACACTACGAGGCAGAAAAACCGGCTCAATCTGCTCCCGCAAGGCCCGCAGAATGTTTTGGTCAGTTAAAGTGGAGGATACGGCAAAAACCTGCATCCGCGCCAGAATATTGGTGGAATCACCCTCAGGAGGAAGAAATGCGCCATCCTCCACGCCAGGAATGGCGTTTAATACGGCATTCAGTGCAGCGAGCGAGCTCCGCTTGCCACCCAGTTTGACTACATCCTTCATCCGCCCCAGCAGCAGGAATGTACCATCGTCCCGGGTTTGAATAAAATCGGCCAGCACATAGCTCGGTACACCCGGTGCTGAAATTTCAATCCCTTCTCCCCTTTCATGTGGGGTGACACCTTTATACCATCGCCAGTACGCCCCGCTAACCGTTCGCCGCATGGCCACGGAGCCTGTTTCGGTCGAACCGTAAATTTCGGTCACTTCTGCCCCCAGAACCTCCTCTGCCTCAGCAGCCAGATCGGACGCAAGTGGAGCCGAGGCCGAGACTACACGCCGGATGGCGGGCCATGTCAGGCCCGAACGCAGCATGGTACGGAGCTGCAAAGGCGTTGTGACCAGAATACGCGGGGCAAGCGCCCGGTTCAGGCTGGTCTGCCAGTCTGCTGGATACCCTCCGCTCCCCGTAACCACAGTGACCCGTGTATTCAGGCATTGCAGAACCAGTGCTTCAAACCCGTACATATGGTACGGTGGCACAGTGCCAACCAGACAGGCAGGAGCATCATCCGGGTCCAGCAGAACGCGTGCGGTCACACTACGTGTGACCAACCCACCCCAATATTTACGATGCCCGACCGGTTGCCCCGTACTGCCGGAAGTAAAAACCAGCGCGACCAGAGCATCCGGCTTGATGACAGGATTATGGCAACACGGGGTTTCCGCATAGGAAGAAGGGAGCGTTGCCAGAATATCTGGCACCATCAACCCACCACCAGCCAGCAGCGCGCTCTCGGAATCCCCTTCAACGCTGGCACAGACAGCGTTATGCTCCAAGGCAAGTTCTGCCAGCCGTGCAGGGTTCCGCTCACTACTCAGGAGCACATGCTGCCCTCGCAGCATGGTAGCGGCCAGCAGAAGTGCAAAACTGCTTATGTCTGAGCAGACCGGTACAATCGGGCAGTCTGGCAGCAAAGCGGCCACCACATGCGCGGCACGCAGAAAACTCCAGCCGGTAACAATACCCTGATCAGTCAGAAAAAGCGGTCGGTCCGGAGCATAAACAAGAGAGAGATCGGGCCATTGCTGGTCAAACCTGGCGTCTGGCATCGGCTTCACCCAGCAGTACGGTTTTCCTGCACAAATGCACACAAAGACCGCAGTGAACTAAAAATCCGTTTATTGTCTGGGTCTTCCGACCGCAAAGCCACACCGTAATCGCGCCCGACAAACAGAGCGATTTCTAACGCATCAATGGAATCAAGGCCCAGCCCTTCCCCAAACAGAGGGGCTTCGGGAGCGATCTCTTCAGCCGTAACTTCTAGCTGAAGTGCCGCAACAAGCCGTTCTGCAACTTCATGCTCAAAAGGCGTTTGTAATGTTGTCGAGCGGGTCGTATTCACAGCATGTCTCATGTTAAATGCAGATATCATGAGTGAGCTAACACAAACGCGCATTATCTCAAAGCCAACATGGCTGGAACAGCACCCCGCTTTCCGGCGTGGCACTGGCGCTATGCTTATCTCTTTATCAATTCTTCTTGGGCATATACCCTATGCGTCTTACGTAGCAATTCCCATTAGTATCACCTCGCTCCTCATGCAGTGTATGGCGCTTGCTCTTCTAAGCCTGCATCTTAAAAAAATGACTGTTATGGCCATCTGCCTTGTGCCTCTGGCCGTGTACTGGCCACATCAGGTAACGGTCGCCGATGGCTGTGTGCTTTATGCGGCTTCTCTGAGCATGATGCTGTTCATTTTTGGCCGTTCCCTTCTACCACCCCGGCAGCCTTTTGTTGCTGTTATAGCCAGCCGGGTCCATGGCCCTTTGCGCGCGGATATTGCACGCTATACACATGCCCTGACCGTTTTCTGGACAATATTTTTTGCAGCAGCCCTGACCACACCGCCCCTGCTGTTCTGGCTTGGTCCGGCAGATGCATGGCAATGGCCGCTATCTGGCGGCACATTTGTTATGGCGCTGCTGTTCATGGTGGTGGAATCTGGAGTCAGGCGTCTTGTCATACGCAATTTCCAACACGTATCGCTCAGGACGACAGTGGCGGCTTTCCGCAACACACACGCCTCGACCATGCAAACAACAGCCTCAGATGCATAAAAATGAGCCGTATATTATCCCGCACGTAACAAAAATGAGAAATACCACCTTCCGCCGCATTGAAATACTGCACGACGGCCGGTTTATTGAGCACCCGCACTCCCTGCCAGACCATACGCGCCACAACCTCGGGATCAAAATCAAACCCCTGCATAAAGCGTGATGCCTGAAGAACTGCTAGCAGAGGCCTGAGCGGATAAACCCTGAAGCCAAACAGGCAATCCTTAACAGCTCCCCCCGTTTCCATACCAATGAGGATATTGGATAACTTGCGCCCCCACACGCGCAGAGCCGGTGCTTCTGGCCCAAATACCGGCACACCCAGTACCAGAGCCTGCGGAGCGGAACGGGAGAGCGATATAAAATCCGGCACGTCCTGAGCAGGATGCTGGCCATCTGCATCCATGGTCAATACATGAGTATATCCTGCCTGCATGGCCCATAACGCCCCCTGCAAAACAGCCTGCCCCTTGCCGCCATTCTGTGCCAGGTGCAGGACTTTAAGCCCCGCATGTGCTGGCAGCATATCATCCAGCGTGCGTTCGCTCCCATCGGTGCTGCCATCTATAACCACCACCACATCCGGCCAGACGGCCAGAACGGCAGAGACCGTGCTCCGTAGCAAGGGGCCGGAATTATAGGATGGAACAAGAACAGCACAGCGGAACATGGCAGACATACCCGGGTGACCAGAACAGGATAAAACATGGCAAGACTGGTCCACATACCTCAATTACGATAAGAACCGAACACCAAGATCATTGCACTGGAAATGGTAATGTCTGAGCGCATACCCTGCCCCCCTCACCCCGTCCTGCCTGACTACTACCGCACCAAGGGGGAACACAGGCAGTTTGTTCGCTCTATTTTTGACAAAACAGCCTGTTATTATGACCGGATCAATGCAATTTTTTCGCTCGGGTCAGGCAAGTGGTACCGGCGCTGGATGCTACGCATGGCCGGGCTGCGCGCAGGACAGGTGTTGCTGGATGTCGCAACCGGCACAGGTCTGGTTGCACAGGAAGCCGCGACAATAACGGATGCAGCCAACATTATCGGGCTGGATATGAGTGCTGGCATGCTCAGCCAATGCCGTGACAAGTTGCCCATTCAGGTCATTCTGGCAGACGCTCAGGCCCTGCCGGTTGCTCCGGCCAGTATGGACATGCTGAGCATGGGCTACGCATTACGGCATGTGCATGACCTCAGAGCAACATTTGCCGGTTATCTGAATGTGCTCAAACCCGGCGGGCATGTGCTGATCCTTGAAATCGGGCGCGCTGACAACCGCCTTGTCCAGCCTCTGCTGCGCTTTTACCTTGGACGGGTTGTACCGCTGCTATCCGGTGTTGCCGCCTCGCAGGACAGCAGGAGGCTTATGGCCTATTACTGGGATACAATTGAGGAATGCGTACCTCCAGCCCGTATTCTGGATACCTTGCAATCCGCAGGGTTTAGCAAAGTACGTAAACACACATCGTTTGGTGTGTTTCATGCTTATATGGCCGAGCGGCCGTTATAAACGTCACAGATACCTCGCAAGCTGCCTGTCCGTAATACCGGATAAGCAGCTTGCGGGCCATGTGTTAGGCAGCTCCCGACGGTAGACATGCCCCGTGAAATTCGCGGTTAGGATGTTCCTGCTGTTCACGGAAGAACTTCAATGCATCTTCACAGGCCGCTTTGGTATAGAATGAAGCTGTGATCATTGCATCTTCATTATCTGGACCACGCTGCGCCACCAGCACCCATAGTGGGCGCATGGAGTGCCCATTTTCAAAGCTGTTTTTCGCGCTGTCCACACTCACATCCGGCTGCGCATCGGCCATTACGGGAGACACAGCGGCCGCCAAACCGAGCACGGCAAAGCAAATCGCCCCATAACACGTCATACGCTTGAAATTGGCCTTCATTCATCAAACTCCCACATATAATTTCAACAAGAAATCCTTACTCTCCTGATCAAGATATGTGTACCTTTCCTGTCCCTCTATCTGGGATACTGAATTATCAATACTCTCCCCGCTTGACCCGCACTGCTGAGCGTTTTCCATATCCCGCCAATCCGCCCGTCTTGCTCCATGGACAAGGCTGCGGCAAATTGTGGATATGATCCGTATTTTTATCGATTCCGATGCCTGCCCTGTCAAAGACGAAGTGTACCGTGTCGCCACACGTTATAAGCTGCATGTTTTTGTTGTTTCCAACCGCATTATTGCCGTACCAGATTCTCCACATATCGAGCGCATTGTTGTAGATTCCGGCCCAGACGTGGCCGATGACTGGATTGCCGAGCGTGTCCAGAACCGGGATATAATCATAACCGCCGACATCCCCTTAGCCGCACGCTGCGTGGAAAAAGGCGCTTATGTGCTTGAGCATAAAGGCAGGTTGCTTGATAGCGATTCCATAGGCATGGCTCTGGCCATGCGAAACCTTATGACCGATCTACGCTCAGCCGGAATGATCACATCCGGGAGCGCTGCATTTGGCAAAGTAGATCGCTCCCGTTTTCTTTCTGAACTCGATACACTGGTGGTCAAAGCCCGCAAACAGCCGGTACGTCTGTTACCTCCCAACGGGTAACAGACCAGCCCCCCGGTTTTGTGCAAATACACTCCATAAAAACGTTTAGAATGTATACTTTCCTTATTACCATAATTTTTACTGTGCTTCTGACAAAAAAATGTTCGCTCCCAGTGCTTCGGTAATAAACTGTACAGCAAGCTGCCCACGCACACTGTTCCCTGCCGCGTCAAGACGAGACGAATAAACACCAATGGCCAGCTTGCCGGGAACCACGGCCACAATACCGCCCCCTACGCCACTTTTTCCTGGCAGTCCCACCTTGAACAACCACTCGCCAGACGTATTGTACAAACCAGCGGTAGCCATAACAGCCAACACATGGGCGCTTGTTGCCGCATCAACCACAACATGATGGGTCCGCGGGTTAGTCCCCCCGTTAGCCAATGTCGCACCCATGGTTGCAAGGTCGACCGCATCTACATCGTAGGAACATTCGCGCGTATAAAGATCAACTGTCTCCGATACATCAGCGTATAAATGATCATAACTTTGCAGCAACATCGCAATCGCCTGATTATGCTGGTTACTGGCCATTTCAGACCGGTAAACATTATCATTCAGATGCAATGTATGCCCGGCAAATGCAGAGGCTGTGTCCAGAACACTCTGCCATTTTGCATCCAGTGTTCTGCCTGTAACCAGGCTGGCAGTTGCAATGGCCCCAGCATTAACCAGCGGATTACCTGGGGGCGGGCTGCCACCCAGCCTGTCATTATTCAGTTCCAGTGCCAGCACGGAGTTAAACGGCAGACCAGTCGCATTCACACCAATCTTATGCAGAACAGTCTCCGCCCCCTGCTTGTGCAGAACATCTGCAAGTGTAAAAATTTTAGAAACAGATTCCACAGGAAACTGGTGCCCCGCATCCCCAATCCGGAATACCCGACCATCCACTGTAACAACAGCAATGCCGTAGAGTTTGCCGTCCGCCTTGGCCAGATAAGGAATATAACTGGCATTTTTTCCATCCATAACCGTCCTGTACTTCTCAAAAGCCTCTTCGATCACGTTTTGAATAACGGCGGAAGACACCTGCTGCGGCTTGTCGCGCGCACTTGCCTGCTCCGTGGGCAGTACAGCAAATCCTGTTGTTAATATCAACAAGGTTGATATTCTGATAAGAAATCTGTTTGGCATCATATACATCTTTCACAAATATTCATGCACTGCATTATTACAACACACTTCACGGGAAATAAAATCGCACGCAGTCGTCTAAAATAACACATCTCCGTCCCTCTGTGATGGGCAATGGACTAGAGTTAATTGACAAAGCTTTTTCTCATAAAATGTAAATGATGTCAGAACATCACATATCGTCTGGCCAGTTGATGATCATATCCCGTAGCGTGTACGGATATTTCAATTCTTCAGGTTGCAACACAATAAAGCCGCTTGCACTGGCATCATTCCCAAGCAACGAAAATAGACTCAAACCCATCATCATACATTCCATGACGTTACCCGGATTCTTATGCCTTGCGTACGGCCTGTCGCCTGCTTCGCAATCTCGAATCCGCAGAGCATCTGCTTACCAGACATCTTCGTGCGGGCATGGAGCCATGCGTGCGGTTTCGACAGTTCGCACACTCGGTTTAATTCCAGACCATACAGCCCGTTACATCGTAGCAACACATCAATAACGAACGTCGCATAAGCCACGCCATTTCAGGTCTGGTTGGGAGTCTCGCCCCGAAACTGCTGGTTGCCCCTGTCATCGAGACAGGGGAGCCCGGACCCTGACGGGTCGCGATGAACTTTCTGCCCCGGATCACATCCTTCAGCCCCATCTGCGGCTCGGCAGCATAGTCTGGTTTAACGCTCATTTCACAACAGGCCGCTGAAAGGCTCGGATAATCCAGTCGATGCTCGTCAGGTCAGCGCACAGCACGCTCACGGGACGCAAGCAAATAACGCGATATTGTCTACTTCTCTACCATAAGGCTCATCCCCTGAGAGGTTTACTCTCCGCCAAACCAGAGGCAGTTCAAAAACGGTGGTTTTCGGATTCAAGTCAAGATAACTGTCATGTCTTCATTAAACTGCTGTTCTCTGTGAGACATGCCCCGCGTCAAAAAGCCAGTTTTTGGTGCAATCGTGGGTATACCAAGCGCTGGATCGTTGACGCTGACACACCCAACAGATTAGCAATTTTCCGGTTCGATAGGCCTGATTGAGACAGTTCGATCGCGTGCTCACGCTGCCGCATCGACAATTTGGGGCGTCGCCCCAGCTTGATACCCGCCTCTCTGGCCGCGGCCAGGCCTGCAAGAGTGCGTTCGCGGATGATCTCACGTTCAAATTCAGCAAATCCCGCCAGTATTGTCAGGAATAACCGACCGTTTGGCGTATTCGTTTCGATGCCAATATTGAGAATGCGCAGATTAATCCTTCGTTCGTTAAGAATTCTAATTAATCCCATAACATCAATGGTATCACGCCCCAGCCGGTCCAGCTTGGCGGCGATCAAGTGGTCGCCCTCCTGAAGCCTGTCAAGCAACGAAGACATCCCGGGTCGCATCAGGGCGGGGATACCACCTGAAATAACATCCTGAGTGATCTGATCATCGGTCAACCCTTCATGACGAAGGGCCGTCAGTTGTGCGTCCGTTGACTGGTGATCAGTCGATACCCGCGCATAGCCATATCTCATGCGTCAAAAACCCCGTTTTCGATCCAATGGAACAAACGCTCGTAAGGGCACATGTCCGAGGGGTCAAAAACCACCGATTATGAACCGCTATAGGGAATAATCAAAGAACAGATAACCGTTCTGCAAGGCTTTGCATTGGTAACGAGGACTGGGGTTCAATCTATGGCCTGACCAACAGTGAGAGTTGGACGATTGAAGTATATTGTCGGAAAATGAATAAGATTGGAAAGCCTAAGTGGAACAAGACAAGTATAGTCTAGCTGATCTTCAGCGCCGACATGATTTTATCGGAATGGATGCGGAGGATTTGCAGGCCCTGCGCGCTCTTCGCACTCCTCTTGCCAAGGCTTTGCCTGATGCTCTCGAGACTCTTTACGCCCATATTCGCAGAACGCCTGAAGTCAGCCGTTTTTTTGCCTCAGAAGCCAAGCTTGAGCACGCCAAACAGGCCCAGATGGCGCATTGGCAGACCATTATGGACGCGCGTTTTGATGATGCTTACGTGGCAAAGGTCCGTAGCATCGGGGAAGTGCATGCCCGGATCGGTCTGACACCGCAATGGTATATCGGTGCTTATACGATTATTCTTGACCGCCTTATCCGATCCGTTATCGAAGAAGATGGTGGAAAACGTGTCGGTTTGCTCTCCAGATCATCGAGACGGAAGCGTCTGGCCGAAAGCGTGAGCAGTCTGTGCAAGGCCGTTCTCACGGAAATCGACCTCACCGTATCATTCTACCTGGAAGCCATAGAAGCCGACCGTACCAAACTGCTCGCGGAGCAGGAACGGCGAGTGCGGGACGATCAGGCTGTTCTCTCCGCGCTCAATGCCGCGCTGACATCCCTCGCTGACGGGGACCTCACCTATCGCGTAACTGAGGTCCTGCCAGAACATTCGGCTTCCTTGAAGCAGCGGTTCAATGCATCTGCCGAGCAACTCGCACAGAGCATGAGCCGGATCGCACAGTCCACCCATGACGTCATGGCAAACGCGGATGGGTTCCGCCAAGGAGCGGACAGCCTGTCTCAGGCCACCGAACAGCAGGCTGCCGCACAGGAAGAAATGTCGGCAGCCGTGACACAGATTGCTCTTGGCGCTTCCGAAACGGCCGGAGAGACGGTCAAAGCCCGTCTTATGGCGGAATCCGCGCAATCCGACGCAGAGCAGGCCAGCCAGATCGTGGCCGAGGCGATCGCAGCGATCAGTCGGATCGAGAAATCCTCTCAGGAAATCTCGAATATTATAAGCGTGATCAACAAAATCTCCATGCAGACCAACATTTTGTCATTGAATGCAAGCGTTGAAGCCGCGAGGGCTGGTGATTACGGTCGTGGCTTCGCTGTAGTCGCCAGTGAGGTTCGTGCGCTTGCAGAGCGTTCGACAAATGCCAGCAAGGAAATTGCCAATCTGATTACCAAAGCCGCCGAGGATGTAATGTCTGGCGTGACGCAAGTTCACAGGGCGGGAGAAGCCTTGCAGCGTATCACCTCTCAGGTCAGCGATATGAACGGTGTCATCACCACCATCGCCACAGCATCACAGGCTCAGTCTGCTGGTCTGGATGAGGTTAAAATCGCGATCCGCAGTCTGGAACAGACCACGCTGAAGAACACGGCCATCGCTGAGGAAAGTGCCGCCGCCGCGTACAAGCTGGTCACAATAGCTGACGAACTGGCGCAGTCGGTCGCATCGTTCAGAACTCAGGCTGAACCTGCAAGCAGTATTGGCAAAAAAACAAACCATCCATTAAGGCTTGTCAGCGCAAACGATTATAATCGTCGGGGATAAGCATGAAGGAAAGCTTCATCCGATATGCGCTTGATAATGCCGCCATTGTCGTCATGACAGATGCGCACGGGACCATTACATTTGCAAACAAGAAATTCTGTGAAATCAGCGGGTACAGTAAAGAAGAATTAATTGGCTCCAACCACAGGATTCTGCGTTCGGGAGTACATCACAAAGAATTTTTCCATTTGATGTACCAAAGGATCAAGGCCGGGCATATCTGGCATGGAGAAATATGCAACAGACGAAAGAATGGTTCCCTCTACTGGGTTGACACGACGATCGTTCCCCACGTTGCAGGTACAGACAAAATCGACGGTTACGTTGCCATTCGCTTTGACATTACCAAAAGAAAAGAACTGGAGGAAGAACTTCAGATCAATATAAGATGCCTTGAAGAAACTGCGAACACTGATTTTTTGACCGATCTTCCTAATCGCAGACGGTTTTCCCAACACCTGGCAGATACAATCAGCCGAAGCGCCAAAAAGTCAGGCACGTTCCATCTGGCCATCCTTGATATCGACCTCTTCAAAGAAATAAACGATTCATTCGGTCATGAAATGGGAGACTACCTACTCAAAGTCATTGCATCGCGCCTGCGTGCCATTGTGGATGATCATGTCTTTATCGCGCGTTTGGGAGGGGATGAATTTGGGATCGTCCTTGATCGAGAAAATTCATTTGATAATAGAAAACTTTGTGAAAAAATTCTTGATTCCGTTCGCAACCCGATCACGATCGGCTCGATAACCCACTACTTTTCGGCCAGCATGGGCTGCGCAGTTTTCCCCCAACATGGAACAGATGCAGCTAGTCTGTTACAAGCCACCGATATAGCGCTCTATCGCGCCAAGACGCTGGGGCGTGACAGATTTGAAGTATTCAATAATGAAAATATGGAGGCTGTTAAAAAAAAGTCCCAGCTTTTATCTGATGTTAGTGTTGGGCTTCGGCGCGAAGAATTCGTGTTTTTCTACCAGCCGGTCTTCTATCCTGCGTCCAATCCAGCAATCTCATTCGAGGCTCTTGCCCGTTGGGATCATCCCCAGCGCGGCATTATCGGTCCTACCGACTTCCATATAGCTCTCACCGATCCGGCCACATGCGCTATTTTCGGCCTTTATATGCTGGAACACGTGTTCGATGATATGGTGATCATGCGTGATAAAGGCATTTGCTTTGGAAGGGTCGCAATCAACCTGACCAATGCAGACTTCCGATCGGATGCTTTTCTGGAACGGTTCTTCAACCGCTGTGCCCAGACGGCCATTGATCCCGAGCAGTTTTGTGTCGAAGTCACCGAAACCATGTTACTGGGTGACGATCAGAAACGGGTAGAACGAGGTTTGCGTCAGTTACACGGCGTCGGCGTTGAAGTAGCGCTGGACGACTTCGGCACCGGCTATGCGTCACTGACGCATCTGCGCGAATTTCCGATCGACCGCCTGAAAATTGATCGCCGTTTTGTGTCGAATATCGAAATGTTGTCAGAAGACTATGTAATCGTGCGCGGCGTCATCGACATCGCTCATGGATTGGGAAAAACCGTTACCGCAGAAGGCATAGAGACGGCGCAACAGGCGAAGATACTCCTGGATATGCATTGCGACTCTCTTCAGGGCTGGCTTTTCAGCAAGGCGTGTGCATTGGAAGATCTATACCCGGCTATCCGGAAAATTCCTGAAGTCCTGAACACGCTAGGCTCAGGACTCATTCTTTAAGATAGAAGATGAAGCTTGCTGCGATATGGATTGCGGACATGAAGGTGTGAGCGCAACGGTCATATCTGGTCGCAACACGTCGCCAGT
>NZ_JARDYK010000009.1:0-114377 GCF_029069195.1 Acetobacter fabarum | reverse complement strand
GCCGCCAGGTCTTCCAGTCTACCCTCACAAAATATAATCAACGCAAAATCATTACTCTCACCATCGCGGGGTGGAGCAGCCCGGTAGCTCGTCAGGCTCATAACCTGAAGGTCATAGGTTCAAATCCTATCCCCGCAACCATACGTAAGCGTCTGATAAGACTAGGAAAAAGCCACCCTCAAGGGTGGCTTTTTTTGTGCCCGAAATCTCCCGCAGGATGCGTATAGGATGCAATCGGGAGTGAAACTCCAGCGTAATCTGGGCTGAATCGGGGATCTTCACGACTGCGTGTCAGGCGTGTTGGAGCACGGCGATACGGCTGGCAGCGCGATCCTGTGTTACGATGGATCATGGTTTCCGACCCTCTCGATTCTGCGCTGACAGGGGCGTCCCGTTGAGTGGCACGGCTGCATCGTCTGAGGCGCTGGCCGGCCTTGTAGAGCGGGTGACGTTCCACAACGCCGAGAACGGTTTCTGCGTCCTGCGGGTGAAGGTGCGGGGGCAGCGCGATCTGGTCACTGTTGTCGGCCATGCCGCCATGATCTCGGCAGGCGAGTTCGTGCAGATGTCGGGGCGCTGGTTCCGCGACCACACCCACGGGTTGCAGTTCAAGGCGGAGTTTCTCAAGGCCAGTCCGCCGACCACGGTTGAGGGGATCGAGCGTTATCTTGGTTCGGGCATGATCCGGGGTATCGGTCCGGTCTACGCGAAGAAGCTGGTGAAAGCGTTCGGCGAGGCGGTGTTCGATCTGATCGAGCAGGAACCTGGACGCCTGCGGGAGGTGACGGGCATCGGCCCCAAGCGTGCCGAGCGGATTGTGGCGGGCTGGGCGGACCAGAAGGTGATCCGCGAGATCATGCTGTTCCTGCACAGCAACGGCGTCGGCACCTCGCGGGCGGTGCGTATCTTCAAGACCTACGGGCAGGACGCGGTCAAACTGATCAGTGAGAACCCCTACCGGCTGGCGAAGGACATTCGGGGCATCGGCTTCAAAACTGCCGATCAGATCGCCCGGAAGATGGGGATCGCGCCTGACGCCATGATCCGGGTGCGGGCCGGGATCTCCTACGCGCTCGGCGAGGCGATGGATGAAGGGCATTGCGGCCTGCCGGTCGGGGAGTTGCTGACCAGCACCGCCGAACTGCTGGAGGTCGCGGCACCCCTGATCGAGACGGCTCTCACGTTGGAGCTGGAGGCGGGCGACGTTATTGCCGACAGCGTGGGCGAGACGGGATGCATCTTCCTGGCGGGTCTCTATCGCGCGGAGCAAAGCATCGCCGAGCGATTGCGTGCCTGTGCCGTCGGCCGTCCGCCCTGGCCCGAGATCGACGCTGAAAAGGCCATGACTTGGGTGGAACGGAAGACCGGGCTTGCGCTCGCGCCCAGCCAGCAGGAGGCGGTGCGTCTTGCCCTGAACAGCAAGGTGCTGGTGATCACGGGTGGTCCTGGCGTGGGCAAGACCACGCTGGTCAACGCCATCCTGAAGATCGTGACCGCCAAGGGCACGGACGTGCAGCTCTGCGCCCCGACCGGTCGGGCGGCGAAGCGCCTGTCGGAAAGCACCGGACTGGAAGGCAAGACCATCCATCGACTGCTGGAGACGGATCCGGCCAGTGGCACCTTCAAGCGGGATGATACCAACCCGCTGACCTGCGATCTGCTGGTCGTGGACGAGGCCAGCATGGTCGATGTGCTGCTGATGCGCTCCCTGCTGCGCGCCTTGCCCGACAACGCCGCGTTGCTGATCGTCGGCGATGTGGACCAGTTGCCTTCTGTTGGACCGGGACAGGTGCTGGCCGACATCATCGGCTCCGGTGCTGTCTGGACTTGTAACGGTTTTGTGCCGGTCAGGAAGTGCTTATGCCACTCTTGCTTCAAAAGCGAGTGGGCTGATACCGCCCAGATATGAATGGCGTCGACGTGGATTGTAGAAACCATTGATATACTGGAAGATGGCGGTGGTAGCCTGACGGCGGGTTGGCCAGTTCTGTCTCCAGAGCCACTCCGCCTTCAGGCTTTTGAAAAATGTTTCGACGGCAGCGTTGTCAAAACAGTTTCCCTTTCCGGACATTGAAGCCAGCAGCCCATGGGCCAGCAGCTTTTTCTGGAAATCATGGGAGCCATACTGGCTGCCACGGACGCCCTTCTGTTTGTCAAGCAGCAAAACGTGTGGCGTTGATGTCCCGGTGTCGGCGTATGATGATCCCATAGACCTCGCGGGCGATATAGCGCTTGAGGATACGGATAACCTCAAGTTTGGAATGTCCTTCTGCCACACGCCTGGCAACATAGGCGCGTGTTTTTTCATCTGTTCGCAGGCGTCCAATCGCGATGATATGCAGGGCGCTGTTAGCCGCCCGATCACCACCTCGGTTCAGACGATGACGAATTGTTTTTCCAGAGGACGCCGGAACAGGCGTGACACCGCAAAGGGCAGCGAAGCTGGCCTCTGATTTCAGGCGGTCAGGATTGTCGCCCGCCGTCAGAAGAAGTTGCGCTGCTCCATTGTGCCCTATGGAATTTCTGGCAATGAGGTCAGGTGCCAGTTCCTCAACAATAGCCTTGATCATCAGATCCAGTTCACCAATTTCGTCATGCAGTTCAAGGTAGCGACGCGCAAGAGATTTCAGGCTAATCCGATAAGCTGCCTCGATATCGCGATAAGCCGTGAGATCCGGTCGAGAGGCAGCAAGAGTGCGGATCAACTGCATGCGGGTCATGGAGCGAAGATGCTCACGCAGGGTATCTGGGGCCGCAATGATGGTGTTCTGGATCATCTGCAGGGAAATCCGTCGTGCACTTACGGCGGTTTTGCGGCACGCTCTCAAGACCCTGAGTGCTTCCACCATGCCGTCCCTGCGTCGTGGTGTAACGGTGCGTTGGCCTGCAAAGGCGGCGTGCGCTGCGTTCTGGGCGTCCAGATCATCATTCTTTCCACGCCGACGCCGATCATGTCGATCAGGTGCCGTGACTTCCAGAACTTCGATCCCTGCAGCCTGAAGATAACGCAACAGGCCTGCACCATAGCTGCCGGTTGATTCAACACCCACACGCATGAGATCACCTGCGGCTCGCATCCAGGCCAGCATCTGCCGATAACCCTGTCTTGTCGTGGGGAAACTCTGTGTACCAATCACATGGTCCTGCTCGTCAACAATGGCTGCAACATGCAGATCCTTGTGGGTGTCGACACCGCCAACAACCTGACGCAGTCTTTCTTCGTTTTTGTCCATGACGGTTCCTCGCGCTTCTCTGTCGTGATGGCCAGGCCAAGGTCCGCTGCATGGACAGGACAGTCATGAGACCTCATCAGGTCAGGCCCTTCTCGGGTCACAGGCAATGGCCAAGGCATAGCCTTTCCGCGAGGTGCTTCCGGACAGTCGACAGGTCCGGGGAAAGACACAACGGTCGATCGGAATACGGGTCAAACCGTTCCGGGCACCTCACAGTGCCAGTCTACCGTGGTCGATCGGAGTGTGAGACAAACCGTCCGGAAGCTAGCGACCATCTTCTGACTATCGGAGTGGAAAATGCAGCCGGGCGCCGGGTTACGCAGCCTTACCGCCATATCCAGGGCACGGATGGCCAGATCCTTTTTCATCCGATCGCTCGCGGCCCACCCGATTACGCGACGACTGAACAGATCGATGACGACAGCGAGGTAGAGCCAGCCCTCGGCAGTCCAGATATAACTGATATCTCCCGCCCATTTCCGGTTGGGGCCTTCAGCAAGGAAATTACCGTCCAGAAGGTTGGCCGCAATGTCAGACTGGTGGTGGCTGTCGGTCGTCATCTTGTGGCGACGGGTGCGCACAGGCCGGATCCCGTTGGCCTTCATGAGGCGGCCAACGCGACGTTCCCCGACATCAAGCCCGGCTTCCCTGAGTTCCATGGTCATGCGCGGCCGTCCGTAGGACCCGTTGCTCAGGGCAAAATGCTCACGGATATGCGTCAGCACCTTCAGATCGGTACGTTGGCGCTGGCAGGCCGGTCGGGATGTCCAGGCCCGGTACCCCCGTGCAGAGACCCGCAAGACCTGGCACAGCCTCTCGATTGGCCATTCATGCCGATGTCCGTGGATGAAGGCGAACCTCATGGCTTTTGGCTCGCGAAGAACTGGGTAGCTTTTTTTAGGATTTCCCTCTCCTCCCGTAAAATCCGGTTCTCCAGGCGAAGACGTTCATTCTCGCGGGCCAGATCAGCCTGAGGCCCTGATGCCGGCTCGTCCGGACGATAATTCACTATCCATTTCGCCAGAGTGGATTTGCCAATACCCAGATCGGCCGCAACACGCGTGCGTGACAACCCACTGCTCAACGCAATCCTTACGGCCTCGCGCTTGAAATCTTCCGTATGCTTCATGGTTCCGTCGGTCTCCTGATACGAGCTTAAAACGCTCAGATGACCGGCACAAAACCGTTACAAGTCCAGTCCCTGTGGTGCGGCTGACCGAGGTGTTCCGTCAGGCGGCACAGAGCCGCATCATCACCAATGCGCATCGGATCAACGAGGGCAGGATGCCCGAACTGAGCGCGGAAAAGGGATCGGATTTCTACTTCGTGGAGGCGGCCGAGCCCGAGGTCGGGCTGCGCAAGTTGCTGGCAGTAGTGAGGGATCGCATCCCGGCGCGGTTCGGGCTGGACCCTGTTCGCGACGTGCAGGTGCTTTGCCCGATGAACCGGGGTGGCCTTGGGGCGCGGTCGCTGAATATCGAATTGCAGCAGGCGCTGAACCCGCCAGGCGAGGTGAAGGTCGAGCGGTTTGGCTGGACCTATGGTCCGGGTGACAAGGTGATGCAGATCGCCAACGATTATGACCGGGACGTCTTCAACGGGGATCTTGGCGTTATCGACAGGATTGATATCTAAGAAGGCGAACTGACCGTTTCATTCGATGGACGGGAGGTCGTTTACGGTTTTGGAGAACTGGATGAACTGGTGCTCGCCTACGCCACGACCATCCACAAGAGCCAGGGATCGGAATATCCGGCCGTGGTGATCCCGCTGGTGACCCAGCATTACGCCATGCTGGCGCGGAACCTGCTCTACACCGGCGTCACACGGGGGCGGAAGCTCGTCGTGCTCGTGGGCCAGAAGAAGGCGCTGGCCATCGCGGTGCGGAACCAGGGCGGGCGGCGGCGGTGGTCGAAGCTTAGGGAATGGCTTGCCGGTACCATCGCATGATGGAGTGACGGGGGGTGAAGGGTGTGTCTCCATGTCGGCTTCCGCCTCATGTCTGCCATTTGATGCCTAATTGTCCGGTTCGCAAAACAGACATGCACCATTCGCCAGTATCACTCGACCACTGTCGACATTTGCCTTTTTGGGCAGTGCAGATTTGTCCCGGACAGGAGTTTATCCGGGACAGGAAACGGCATCATGCCTATCAGGCGACGCGGATCAGCTTACGGTTGATAAACTCCTCAATGCCGAGGAAGGACAGTTCGCGGCCGAAGCCAGAGTT
Source organism: Acetobacter fabarum (assembly GCF_029069195.1). Classification (GTDB taxonomy): domain Bacteria; phylum Pseudomonadota; class Alphaproteobacteria; order Acetobacterales; family Acetobacteraceae; genus Acetobacter; species Acetobacter fabarum_A. The sequence continues at coordinate 108,914 of NZ_JARDYK010000009.1, read as the reverse complement.
CTTGATCCCGCCAAACGGCAGTTCAGGGGCCGCAGCCGTGGCCGTGTTGATGAACATCATGCCGGTCTCGACCGCTTCGGCCACCCGTTCCGCCCGGCCAAGGTCACGCGAGAACACGGCCCCGCCGAGGCCATAAGGAGAATCATTGGCCAGTTCGATGGCTTCGTGTTCCGAGGCAACCTTATGTACCACAGCGACCGGGCCGAAAATCTCCTGATAGAAGACCGGGTTGTCCTTTGACACATTGGTCAGGATGGTCGGTTCCATGAAGAAGCCGCGGCACTCCATCCGCTTGCCCCCGGCCACCAACGTTGCGCCTGCCTTGACCGCTTCGTCAGTCTGCGCCAGTGCGGTGTCGAGTGCCTTCCTGCTGCTCATCGGGCCATGGGTGGTACCCTCAGCCAGCGGATCGCCAATGCGGAACTGCGTGATCGCGGTTTTCAGACCTGCGAGGAAGGCGTCGTAGACCTTCTCATGCACGATCATCCGTTTGGCCGCCGTGCAGACCTGCCCATTATTGGCAAACCGGCCCCATGTCGCCCACTTCACGGCAAGTTCAAGATCCGCGTCATCCAGCACGATGAACGCGTCGCTACCGCCAAGTTCCATCGTGTCCTTCTTCAGCGCCGCACCCGCTTCGGCCGCGACCGTCTGGCCCGCGCGTTCGCTGCCCGTCAGGGCGACGCCACGGATGCGGAAATCCTTGATCAGTTCGGCGGACTGATCGTTGTCGAGGAAGATGTTGGTATAGACACCAGCAGGCGCGCCCGCCTCGTGGAACAGCTTTTCAAAGGCCAGCGCACATTGCGGCACGTTGGGCGCGTGCTTGGCGATGACCACATTGCCTGCCATCAGGTTCGGCCCCGCCACGCGGGCCAACTGGTAATAGGGGAAGTTCCAAGGCTCGATGCAGTAGATTACGCCAAGCGGCTGGTTGATGATCTTTGCATGGCCTTCCTTGACCTTCAGGGGCGTGGGAGCGAGAAATTTCTCCGCGCCCTCGGCATAGTAGGAGAGGATGTCGGCCGTGATGTCGATTTCTTCCAGCGCGTCAGGCAGCGCCTTGCCCATCTCGGTCGCGATCAGGCGCGCATGGGTCACGCGGTCACGACGCAGCTGGTCGGCGGCCTTTGACATGATGACCTTGCGGGCTGCGATATCGCGCTTTTTCCAGTCGGTCTTCCACACATGGTCCGCGCGGTCGACAATCTCCTTCATCTGCGCGGCAGTATGCAGTTCAAACGTGCGTTCCACGGTTTCCGTTGTCGGGTTGAGGGTCTGGTAAAAACTCATTGGTCCGTTTCCCGGTTTATTGATTATGGAAAAGGTAGTCGGTGTAGCCATGCGCGCTGCCGCCGTACATCGTCGCCGGGTCCAGCGGATTGAGCGGCCAGTTATGTTCCAGCCGCGCGGGCAGGTCCGGATTGGCGATGAATTTCCGGCCAAAGCCGATCATGTCCGCCCATCCATGGCCCAGCACATGCTGTGCCTTGTGCAGGTCGTAACGGCCCGCGCACAGGATGCGGCCGCCGAAGATGTCGCGCACGCTGGCGCGGAAGGCATCCGGCATTTCCGGCGCATTGTCCCAGTCGGCTTCGGCCAGCGAGACGTAGGCGATGCCCGCCTCCGCCAGTACGCGCACGGCTGCCGTGTAGGTTTCCGCTGGATTGTCCTCCAGCAGGCCGAGATAGACGCGCTCTTCCGTCGTCGTGCCGAACAGCGGGGAAAACCGCACGCCCATCCTGTCGGGCGTGACGACGGCGGAGACGGCCTCGACCACCTCGCGCAGGAAGCGCAGGCGATTGGACAGGCTGCCGCCATAGGCATCGATGCGGAAATTGGCCCGTTCGGAGATAAACTGGTTGATCAGGTAGCCATTGGCTGCGTGGATCTCTACCCCATCGAAGCCTGCGGACAGCGCGTTGCGCGCCGCCTGTGCATACATCTCCACCAGTTCCTGGATTTCGGGAATGGTCAGCGCGCGTGGCACATCAGGGGGTACCAGCTTTCCTGTACCCGGCCCCGTGGGGATGAACACGTTTACGCCTGTTGCCGCGACCGCGGACGGAGCGATCGGTGCCTCATGACCGGGCTGCAATGCCCGGTGGGACACGCGGCCCACATGCCACAACTGTGCAAAGATGGGCCGCCGCTTTGCGTGTACCGCATCGGTGACCAGCTTCCAGCCTGCGACCTGTTCGGGTGAATAGATGCCTGGCGTCCAGGCATAGCCCTGCCCGCGGGGTTCGATCTGCGTGCCTTCGGTAATCAGGAAACCCGCCTGCGTGCGCTGCGCGTAATACTCGGCCATCAGCGCGTTGGGAATATCGCCGGGCTGGGTGCTGCGGCAGCGTGTCAGTGGTGGCAGGAAGATCCGGTTTTCCAGCGACAGGTCGCCCAGTCGTACAGGTTCGAATAAAGAAGATGAAGACATGATCAACCCTGTTTACAAATGCAGGCCATCTGTCCGGCCCGCATGTAAACATTGACCCAGCCTGCGGTGTGCGCAAGAACGCACATAAACCGCCACTAGTGTCAGGAATGATACCATGCCCCGCATTCGTCACACCACGCTGGCCTGCAGCCCCGGCTGCACGGTGGAAGCCACGCTGGAACTGTTTGGCGGGAAGTGGAAGGCGTTGATTCTGTATCACCTGTTCGAGGACGGAGTGCTGCGGTTCGGCGAACTGCGCCGCCGTCTTCCCAACGTCACGCAGCGGATGCTGACCAATCAGTTGCGCGAACTCGAGGCAGACGGACTGGTGTCACGCACCGTTTTCCCCGAGGTGCCACCGCATGTGGACTACGCCCTGACCGAACTGGGAAAGACGCTGAAGCCAGTTATTCAGGCGCTCAAGAAGTGGGGAGATCGGTATGCGCATTCTGTCCAGCGGAACACAGCTGCTGATTGAGATTGACGGCGAAGCGTTATGGACAATTCCTGCAGCAATCTGCCTGTCGGCATAGCAGAAGCAGAGCGGACAGGCAGCAGTCGCCCTCTTTTCTGCCGTTTCCGCAACCGATCAGGTTTCTCGAATGCAGACATCAGCATCGACCATCTTTCGCTTCATTTGTACCAACAACTGTGATACATATGTGCATACACGCAAGGAGGCTTTGTATGTCTGCTGTTACATTCCGGGTAGATGAAACGCTGAAGGCAGCCGCAGTTAAGAAGTTGTCGGCTCAAGGCATTTCACTTTCTGACGCACTGCGCGATACGCTCGCGTATATTGCTGAAACGGGTCGCTCTCCCGTCAAGCGGAGGCTTGTCACAGACGAGGATGCGGAGCTTATCGAGATTGTGCGCGAACGCCTAAAAAACCCTGCCCAAAAGCATCGTATGACTTTTGCAGAGCTTAAGAACCGTCATCGCGAATGAAAGAGTATTGTCTTGAATTCGACGACAGAGCACTCAGAGAGTGGGATGCTCTTGACGGCAGCGTGCGTAAGAAATTTGAAAAGAAGCTGGAAAAGCTGATCTGGAACCCTCACTCTCCAGGAAACGAACTGCATCGCGACCTATCAGGGTTTTATAAGATCAAGATTCTGAAAGATGGTTACCGCCTTGTTTATCAGGTCATCGACGAACGGATCGTCATCTATGTAATTGCCGTTGGCCGGAGAGCCGATAATGAGATTTATGAACTGGCTTCGAAGCGAACAGAGTGAATTTACTTTCTTGGTAGAAAGTCAGCTCCCGCCCTCATTTTTGCCATTCAATGCCCGGTTAAGTTTCTCGAATAACAGACTATTCCCGGTTTTTCTTGACGTGAGGCGCCAGGGCGGCCAGCGATGAGGCCATGGATACAATCAGTCTTCTTGCCCTGCTCCTGACCTTCTCGGCAGGCTTCAGCATTCTCAACCACCACACATTGCGTGTTCCTGTCACGATTGGCGTTCTGGTCTTCTCATTGCTGACCTCGCTGTTGGTCATGATCCTGAACCCGCTGATCCCGGCCTATGATCTTCAGGCTCTCCCACGATCCGTGCTCGGTGCCATCAATTTGCCTGCGGCACTTCTGAACGGTGCCCTTTCGCTGCTGCTTTTTGCGGGAGCCATGCAGGTGAATGTCGGACATCTGCGCGCAAAGCTGATGTCTGTAACAGCCCTCTCTATTCTGGGAACCGTTCTGGCCGTGGCTTTTCTGGCGGTCGCGGCGTGGTGTGTTTTCCCCTTTCTGGGGCACGCCGTTCCCTTTACATGGTGCATCGTACTTGGCGCCATTCTCGCTCCGACAGACCCGGTTTCAGTCGTGGGGATGCTGAAACGTCTCGGCCTGCCAGGACCGATACAGGCCGTTTTTGCGGGTGAGAGCCTGTTCAATGACGGCGTGGGCGTCGTCATTTTCGGTGTGACGATCGGGCTGGCGACTGGAGACAGTCAAGGGGTGGGCGCTTCTGAGATTGCCATGAGCTTCTGCCGCGAAGCGCTCGGTGGTGGTCTTCTTGGAGCGATAACCGGGTGGATCGCGCTTCGTGTGCTCAAGGCGCAGCGTGACCCGCATATCGATCTGCTGACCTCGCTGGCTCTGGCGACCGGAACCTTCAGCATCGCCAATCAGCTGGGGATGTCCGGAGCGATTGCCGTCGTCGTGGCCGGACTATGTTTCGGAACCAGTTACAGCCATTCCGTTTTCGATGAAGTATCCCGCAAGGAACTCGACATTGCATGGACGCTGATTGACGAAGTGCTGAACGTGCTCCTGTTCATGCTCATTGGCTTTGAAATATTGGAGATCACGCCGCATCTGTTTACGGTGCTGGCGACGCTTGCCGTGATCCCGCTGTCTATTGCCGTGCGGGCATTGAGCGTGCTGTTCTCCACCCTGCCGGTTCATCTCCGGCAGTGGGAACGGGGCCGTGTTCTCGGTATCCTGACATGGGGCGGCCTGCGTGGCGGCATCTCGGTTTCTCTGGCGCTTGGCCTACCACCCGGAGACCTGCGCGACCTGCTACTGCCTGTTTGCTATGGTGTCGTGGTGTTCACCATCATCGTGCAGGGTCTGACCATGGAGCGGGTCGCCCGCAGGCTCTATCCGTCAATCGCTTCCCGGTCGCAATAATGCCCTCCTCCCTTCTCCCGGTCTCGATTTCCGCCCGGCGGGTTCTCTGTTGATTTTCACTGAGAACTGGGTTCTTCCGCACTTTTCGTGATGATGTTTTTTGATTATGCGGGCTGAAGGACACGCGCCCTGAGGAGTTCGAAGCCTGCTCTTCCGAACATGGTTCGCTTGATCATTTTCAGTCGGCTGATCTGTCCTTCAACCGGGCTGGTTGTCCATGGTGAGACAAGAGACGCTTCAATGGCAGCCGCATCCCGTTCAAGCGCGGGAATCAGACGTGACAGCAGCGTCGTTTTTCCTTCTTCCAGCAGAGCCTTCAGATCGCCTCCCGTGCAGGTGTCACCCCTTTTACAGAGCAGGGTCTGCATTTTCCTGAGCCAGCAGAGTGTGACGGCAAGGTGCGGTTCAGCTTCCAGAAGGGCAGGAACCAGCAGTCCCTCCTGTCCGGCAGATAACGGATCCTCTGCGAGGAGAAGCCGCGCAAGTTTGCGTCCCCGAGGTGCAACGACATGCGCGGAAGGAACGGGTTTCGCGGAACATCCCTGTCGCGTCGCCACCCATTTCCAGACGGTGCCATATTGTCCTGCAAAGCCCTGCTCCAGGAGTTCCCGCCATAGCTGACGACTATTGCGACATCCTTCGGACCATCTCTTTTCCAGGTGGGCTGTGTAAGGCACGAGTATGCTGCGTGACGGAACCGTTCTTTTCCATGGTGGTGCATGGCCCCGCTGAAACCAGCGCCGCACGGTTTTTCTCTCTACCCCGATCGTTGTGGCGATAGCCTGAATGCTGTGTCCCGCTGCTTTCAGGGCAAGAGCTTCCTTGAAAAGAATGTCACGCCGTTCCCCAGAGGCTGACCTGACGACCGCCTGCGCCTCTTCTGGATGCGCTCTGATTGTTTCAGATATTTTGCTTACGACCGTTGATACGTTCATCTGTCGTGTCAGGGTCCTGACAGTCGTCGTAAAACGGTCCAGAATGCTGACAAAAGCGTCTGACAGGTTCTTCAGCAGATGCCAGCGGTCTGTCACCTGAAGAGCGGATGGTGCGCCTCTGCGGCATCCGTCTGCATAAGCACCGGCACGGTCTCTGGCAATGATTTCAATACCGGGATGGACCTGCAGCCATCGGGCAAGGGTATCAGCGTCCCGATCTGGCAGGAGGTCAATGACATCATTTTTCTCAAGATCAACCACAATCGTTCCATAGTGATGTCCCCGCCGCCATGCCCAGTCATCCACCCCCACCACACGTGTACGGGCCGTGCCTTTTGTGGTGTTCTGCGCACGTGAGAGAAGACGGCGGACAAGAGTATCGGCGCTGATGGGGCAACACAGGCGCACGGTCATTCGTGCACCAGCGGAACCGCCCAGGGTATGGGCGATATAATAATGAAGATCGGTAAGACGTGTGGTCTGTCTGCCATGACGCACGGTTATCCCCTCAAGGGGCATGACAAACGTCCGACGTGGACAAAGCATCGTCTGGCAGAAAAAGCGCGGCACAGAAACGATCAGCGTGGCTGGACGGCCCTGCCATGGAAGATCCGCGAGTTTTCTCTGATAGAAACTGTGAATGCGTTGTGTCGGGCACTGACAGTCCGGACACACTGCACTCCGCTTTCGCAGACCGACTTCGATCTCCACTCTGTTGTCCAGTGCAACAACACGACGAACGACGAGGGAACGGGGAAGATCAAGAGACCGAAGACGTGACACTGGGGAATATCCATGAAAGTGAACGACTTTCTGGATTTCCCAGTTCCGGAACCTCAGTACAAGATACCCATCACGAAAAGTGCGGAAGAACCCAGTTCTCAGTGAAAATCAACACGGCGATTACTCCATCAGCGATCTTTCAGAACTGTTTTCTATTTCTCGGCCAACTGTCTATCGAACTCTCAGCAGAACAGCCTCAACGTTCTTGTTGGGTTCACTCTAAGCGTACGTAAAGTACACTTTCGTGTCGTGACCCCTAGTCCGCGCAGTCCCCCGCTATCACTTGGAGCCGAGAGTGGGGTGATCGTTATGGGAAATAACCAGCAAGAATACAGGCGCTTAGGTTGGCCGTAGCAAGACACGCCCGAAGCCACTGGGCAGGGAGTATAAATCATTTGGATCGGGCAACGATGCTTTCGGTTTTCGGCCTTGACACGATGATGTTCGGTGCGGGCGGCAATCCAGATTTTCTGGACAGCGTCAAGATTCATGAAGGCAATTCCGAACCCAACCAGAAGGTCGAGCCAGACCGAATGGTGGCCGAGCGTGATACGGAAGCAGTTTTCATTCTGGGTTCTATTGGCATATCGGACATAATCTTCAAGTAGTTCTGTGCAGCAGTGGCCCATACCTGTCACTTGAACAAGGTTTCCGGAACTCCCGTTTCGTTTTCAGAAAAACTACCAAATTTGACAGCAAGAATAGGCAAAACAAACAGGTTAAGTATCATTGATGTCATGAGCCCTCCAAGAATGACAGCTGCCATAGGTCCTTCGATTTCCCGCCCAGGCGCATTCATATCAACAGCCAGAGGCGCCAGTCCAAGCGCCGTAACGAGCGATGTCATGAGTACGGGGACGACGCGGTCTCTGGCCCCCCGGAGCGCTGTTGTTACTCTCCATGTGAGATGTTCCCGCTCGACCAAAGTCTCAAAATGCGAAATCATCATCACCGAATTCCGAAGCGTAATCCCGAATAGAGTAACGAAGCCGACTGTTGCCCCAAGAGTTAGCGTTGTGCCGGAAACAATGATTGCCAGAATGCCGCCGACAAATGCGAAGGGAAGATTGACGAGTATCAGAGCGAGATTGCGCCATCCTTGTGTGATTATTGAGAGCAGAATCATGACCGCTATGGCAGCGAGCCCGGAATTTATAAACAGTTCCTTGCGTGATTGTGATTCAGCTTCCGCTGCGGATGTAAACTGAACGTAGGTTCCAAGAGGCAGTTTGATATTTTTTGCTATAGCCGTGCGTGCGTCCTGAACGAAAGATTGAGCTGATCGTCCTGTAACATTTGCGGTGACAGTCTGTGTTCTCTGTGCTCCCAGATGTGACACCTGATAGCGACCGTTCGTCTCATATATGTCTGCGACAGCGCGGAGTGGTACGTAGTTTCCGTGAACAGTATGCAGTGGCAGGAAGCCGACAGACGCAACATCATTACGACTTGCGTCATCAAGACGAACCATAACATTAAAAGCCGCAGAACGCTCGTATATCTGCCCCACGGTTTCACCCTGCCAGGCTGTATGGATGGATCGGAGTACATCCGCCGACCGAAGCCCCCAGCGCTCCAGATCAGCAGGGCGTAGCCGAATAGCAAGTTCCGGAACACCAGGGGGTGCTTCTATCCGGACATCTGTTGCGCCATGTATCTGATGCAACATGCGGACAATATTATTTGCCTGGATATCCAATACATCCAGATCATCGCCAATAATATTGATTGCCACAGCCGAAGACGAACCAGAAAGGGTTTCGTTTACGCGCATCGTCAAAAAACTACTGACAGAAAAACTGGCCCCAACGAACCCGTCAAGCGCTTTGCGAACGCGGGCATCAATCTGTCGGGAAGCCTTCCCATCCACCTGATTCAAATCAACCTCAAACTCGCTGGTATGTGGTCCATACGTGTCCTCATCCAGCGAGGCGCGTCCGACTCTCTGAGCAACCGAACGGATTTCGGGAAGCTGACGAAGTTTTTCTGTAACCTGTCTACCTAATTTCAGAGACTGTTCCAGGGAAGTCCCCGGAGCAGCCGTCATATGAATGATAAGGTGACCTTCCTTGAAATCAGGAATGAAATCGCTTTCAAGGAATGGAAGGGCCGCAAACCCTATCAAGGTGGTCAGGATCATCCCGCCTATAACAAATCGGGGATGGCGCATTAATCTGGCCAGAAGACGTTCATAAGCTCTGGCGGTCCATCCTGCCAGGGGGGGCTCTCTCCGGGTTTCTCCAGGCGTCGCCAAGAGCCATGCGCAGAGTGCAGGTACAACGGTTACAGCAGCGGCAAGAGAAGCCATGACCGCAAGAACATAAGCTGTTGCCAGTGGAGCAAACAGTCGTCCCGAAAGTCCGGGAAGGGCGATGACAGGCAAGAAAACGATAATGACAGCAAAGGTCGCGTAAACCACTGCACTGCGGACTTCAACGCATGCATCGAGTACGACGCGCGCTGTAGATGCGGGCTGGACCAGAAGCCGGTTTTCACGCAATCGGCGTGTAACATTTTCGACCCCGATCACGGCGTCATCCACGACCTCGCCGATGGCGATAGCAAGCCCCCCCAGGGTCATGGCATTCAAAGTAACCCCGAGTGTCTCCAGCAACGACAGGGCTATCAGAATAGCCAAAGGTATGGTGGCGCAACAGATTGCAGCGGTTCGCAGGTCAAAAAGGAAAAGAAAGATTACGGCAACCACCAGAAAACCGCCCAGAAGCAATGCTCGTGTGGCATTCCCCAATGCGGTCGTAATGAAATTGGCGGGGCGGAACAGGTCAGCATGCAATGTAATCCCCTGTCCCTGCAATTGCGGGCGGAAATCGGTAAGTGCCGCCTCGATTTCCCGGGTCACAGCCATCGTATTGGCACCGTACTGTTCCCATATATTAACCACAATGCCTGTCTTTCCCTCGATACTGGCCGCGCCGAAGGCGGGAATAGGGGCTTCAGTTACAGTGGCAATACTGCCCAGTGTGACAGCACCATTATCAGAGCGGACAATCACAGTGCGGGCCAGACTTTCTGGCGTCAGGGCCTGACCGTCAGACTGAAGAACGACTCTTTGGTTCGGGGTATCAATAAAGCCGGCCCCCTGTATGCCAGTTGCTTCCTGGGCAGCCGCAAGGACGTCATCAAGTCCGATATGATGCAAGATGAGTTGGTCTGGATGTACCTGTATCTGGAGTGACCGACGCTCCCCGCCAAACACACTGACTCCAGCCACACCAGGCAACGCCAGCAGACGCGGCCTTAATGACCAGTCAGTAAGCGTGCGCAACTGCATGAGGGACTGTTGTTCCGACGTCAGACCAATCACCAGTACCAGACCGGCGGATGAGGTCAGTGGCGTCATAGTCGGAGCATGAACACCGGCTGGCAATTGCTGTGCAACAACATTCATTTGTTCCCCGACCAGTTGCCGGGCGCGATAAATATCGGTCGATGTCGCAAACAGGACGTTGACGACTGACAGTCCCTGAATCGAAGTCGATTGCACGCGCTGAATACCCGGGAGGCCGGTCAGGGCAATTTCCATTGGGCGACTAACCAATGTTTCGACCTGTTCCGGCGTAAAACCAGCGGCTTCGGTCTGGATCGTGACCCGTGGCGGAATGAATTCCGGAAACACATCATAGCTGGCATGTCTCAAGCCATACAGGCCATAGAAGAACAACAGACATGCGGTTGCGATAACCACGCCCCGGAAGCGGATCGAAAACCCGATAATAGCTGCCTGAAGGCTGAAAGAACGTCCCGTCATCAGTCGTCATCGTCTCCTGATTCAAGCTGAGCTCGGAATTCTTCAGACAGAAGTAATTGCGTACCCTCTACGACGATTTGCGTTTCGTGTGTGATTTGTCCTGGAGTATCTTGGATCAGGTAGCCACCTTCTCGGTCCGGCACGTCGGTCGTAAGGGGTAGGCGTGTAAATTTTCCGTGTCCGTTATCACGGTATATCCACGACTTACCTTGCAGCCAGATAATAGCTGATGCAGGTATCCGGATACCGGGACGTTCCTCTTCGGTAGGCAGGAGAACGGAAACATTCATGCCCGCGACAAGCTGACTTTCAGCCGACGCAAAATAGAAAAAGCTACGCCCCTGAATAGCAGGATCGGTCATGGTTACAGGAGACAAATAGTGGAGCATTGTCCCGTGTCCACCCGTGTTTCCATAATCGGTCACATCCGCCTGACTTGGTGGGGTTGGTAGATCCGTATCTGGTGGAAGGGTCACCTTGACCAAGACCACTTGTTGTTGAAGTAACTGTGTAATGAAAATTGTATTTTTTTCGGTAGCGTCAGATATGACCGAACCAAATTGCTGTCTGATAATATTAAGTGCGTTATTCACCCGGACCTGTTCTGCTTTTACCATAGCTGAGTTGGACTGAAATCTGGCTGTTGTCTCCTGGAATTGTTCCTGAGAGATATTCTGCCGGTCGCGATACAGTCCTTTGTCACGATCGAGTTTCGCACGGGCAAGCGTCTGCTGTGCCTGCATGCTCTCCAGCCGCGCTTTCATGTCAGCATAATCACTAACAAGAGTGATAAGTTGTGTTGCGTTCAGAACGTAACCATAGGCGGGAACCAACTTTCTCCAAGGCACGATGCTGGGTCGTGCAGAAGCGATGCCACTCTTCGTAACTGCTTCCGGGGAGACCGTCACGGTCGCCTCTGCGCCAAGAACCGAAACTGGTGGATCATCATCATCTGCAATAGCAATGTCCGCCACGTTTAGAACTAGGAAGACAGAAAGACCTACAAGAGGCAGCCAGAAGGCCCTCGCTTTCATGGTGAGTTCCTTTGGTTATTTTCAAGCAGGCCGGAAACCTGCGCGGCACTGGTGTGATCAAAAATGGGCTGCTGCATGCCATCTTCGATCTGACCTATGGCTTGCCGTTGCTGAATTTCTGCTTCAAGAAGAGCGGTCTCTGCTTGAATCTGCTCTATATGAGTCATAACCATCGTTGGTCGGTCGATTGCGCCTGACTGAAGGCGGTGCTGCATCTGGTTCAGCCTTACCCGTACGGTTTTGGCAAGTTCATCCGCCTGTAGCAGAATTGATGTCGTGCCGCGGTAATTGGCCGTAGCCTGCGAGATGGACTTAAACACCGTGTTCTCTGCACGCCGGAGACGAGCCGCCGCCTCATGCTCCTGCCCAACAGCTTCAGCTATGGGGCCTTCGTTCTGATTGAAAATCGGAATTTGCAGAGAGGGATTTACCTCAAAGCGATTTGAAATATCCCAGTTATAGGCGGGACTGATGGTGACATCGGGATAGCGTCGGGAAACTTCGACCCGTAGAGCCTGTCGGGCGGCGTCATAAGACGCAAGAAGTTCCCGCAGATCCGCGCGTTGCATTACGGCTTGGTATCTCATGTCCTGTGAATCGCGGTATTCCATGAGGTCGGGACAGACATCAAATGCTTTTGTATCAAGAGCAATGGAATCAAGTGCTTCGGCAGGAACCCCGATTGCTCCTGCCAGAGCTGCCTTACGGACGGCATACTCGCGCCGCAGATCACTGACAGACAACTCGGCATGGATCATTTCCGTCCGTACCTGCGATATTTCGAGAGCGGATGCTCGCCCCTGATCAAAACGTGCCTGTTCCAGGGTAAAGAGTTCGCGTTTAGCTGCCGCAGTCTCTTCCACAAGCTTGAGGCGCCCGGATACAGCCCAGACGCCGAGAAGAGCAGACCGCGTGTCGCTGCGTAGTTTCCATGCAGTATTGATGACTTCCCATTGCGCGACGGCAGCCCGATATCTGGCTTCTTTGATACGGTGATAACGCCTGCCGAAAAATTCGATCAGTATTGACGCGCCGTAGCCGACGTAATGAGCCGATGGGCCACCCAGCACCGTGAAACTGGGATTGGGCAGTTGACCGGCTGTCTTGATTCCAGCGCGAGCCGTTTCCAGTTCAGCTTTAGCTACAAGGAGATCGGGATGAAAATACAAGGTAGCAAGCGTCAGGCGAGTGATGCCCCATGCGTTTTCCTGACTCGATACGTTTGGTCCGAGAACTTTTGTAATGAATTCTTGCAATCCGGCATCCGTAAATTGACGGCTGGAAAATTTCTGGACATCTGATTCCGGCGAAATATTTGAGTGATCACTATTTGTACAGCCACAGAGCAGGGGAAAAATCAGGAGAATGAATGCCGCATTATAGCGTGTGCGTCTCCTTACCTGCTTAATATATTCTAGAGTATTATATGATTTATACATTGATATGTCGTGATATATCTGATTTGTTATCTGTTAGTTCTACTCTCGATTGTCGCATAATCTGCACACCTCCACTAATACCAAGCATCGCAAGGATGGCAGCTACCGCAATATCCGGCCACGCAGAACGAGTGCCAAACACGCCCAGAGCTGCCAGCACAACGGCAACATTTCCGATCGCATCATTACGAGAGCAGATCCATACAGAACGGCGGTTGGCATCACCTTTCCGGTGTGTCCATAATATGAGGGCACAGGCCAGATTGACCGCGAGGGCAAGCAGACCAATGCCGCCCATTGCGTCTGGGTGAGGCGGATGGTTGCTGTTCATTACTATCCACCCAGCATTGGCCATTACCCATAGCCCAGCCATGAACAGGGTCAGGCCTTTCAGAAAGGCCGCGCCAGCTCGCCATCGCAATGCCATTCCGGCAACACTGAGGCTTATTGCGTAGTTGGCGCTGTCGCCAAGGAAATCAATCGCGTCCGCCTGTACGGATGCAGATCCAACCGACACGCCAGCCCCAGCTTCAACGGCAAACATGCTGGCATTGAGAAAAAGCGCGATCAGGAGCGCTCTCCGCCATGATTTATTGATTGGTAGCGGCGTATCTGTGCATCCACCACAGCATCCTCCTGCCATCCAGCGCCTCCCTGACGAATCATCTGTTTTAATGTATGCTCCCTGTAGCAACTACAGGGTCAAGAGGCAGGGAATGCGATCGATTGGTGCCTTGGGGAAGGCGACGAATACCAAAGTCGAGACGATCCGCTATTACGAACGGATCGGTCTTCTGGCTCCGCCACAGCGGACCGATGGCAATTATCGCACTTATGATGATGAGGCACTCGCGAGACTGTCTTTTATTCGTCGATCTCGGGATCTGGGTTTTTCATTAGACCAGGTAAGAGCTCTATTATCCCTAACGGATCAGGGAACCCAGGATTGTAAGACAGTTGATAGAATTGCTCGTGACCATATGGCAGAAATTGAGCGCAAAATTGCGGATCTCATCGCATTGCGCCATGAACTTTCTACGATGATAGAATCATGCGGGGGAGGTAATATTTCAGAATGCCGAATTATTGAAGCACTTTCTCCGTTTGATAATTAGTTCTCCTGACTTTTTTCGCAGCCAGTCGATTCTGCATTTGACGGAAGATTACCCGAAATAGTTATACGGCCTCATCCTCACGTGTCAGAATCTGAAAAATCCTCATGGAAAATTCAAGGACTATACGTGCTCCCATGGTGGCAGTTTATGATCAGGCCAGTTCTGAAGCAGACATTCGGCTTCCCCCCCTGAACAGCCTGTCCGCTCAAGGAACGTGAAGTAGACGTTACCCGATGGACAGACGGTCCTACCGTACATGTGCAATGGTCATTGGCATGAACCCTCCAGCACAAGAACGGACCCATGTGGAGAATGCGGCTGGAAGCATGGCGCGCAGACGGCTAGCTTAGTTCCAGGGAGTCCATTTCTTGGGGGCGTAGATGCTGACTTTAATTGGGATTGCTGGCGAGGCGACATATCCAGCCGCAGGTGAGACGCTCACCGACCTCAAGAAAATCAACTACCTCTTCGGTCACAATGGCTGCGGGAAGACCACTGTATCCCGCGCCATCCACGATCCTGCCGCCCGTGCCGGCTATAGCGTCTCATGGAAGGACGGCCGGGCGATAGCGACACTCGTCTACAACCGTGATTTCGCCGAAGCCAACTTCGGAGAGCAGCTGAAGGGCATCTTCACACTCGGCGAGGATTCAACGAAAGCCGTCGAGGAGATCGAGAGCCTGCAGCAGCAGATCGGCAAGCTCGACCGCGAAATCGGCGGGCTGCGCCAAAAGCTCGAAGGCGACGATGGCACGGGAGGTAGCCGTAAGGATCTTGCAGACGCGCGATCGCTCCTCGACGAGGCATGCTGGAAATCGCAGCAAGCCCACAAGGCGGTTTTCGAGAAAGCCATGACCGGCCACCGCCATGGCAAGGTCGCCTTCTGCGACAAGGTGCTGAAGGAGGCTGCGGAGAACAACACCGACGTCGCCACCCTTGAGGATCTCACCGTGCGCGCCGCGACCGTCTTTAAGGATGCAACGCCGCCGGAAGCCGCTATCCAGCCGATCGCCTTCACCGCCTTCCCCACCTTGGAAAAGTCGGCGATCCTCGGACGGAAGATTGTCGGCCGTGACGACGTCGTCGTTGCCGCCCTGATAGGTCGGCTGGGCAACAGCGACTGGGTCAAGCAGGGCGTGGAGTATCTTGCGGCAGCGGACGGCTCGTGCCCATTCTGCCAGCAGGTTGCCCCGGCGAATCTGATCGAAGATCTGAACGCATTCTTCGACGAGCAGTATGAGGCGGATCTCGCAGAGATCGCGCAACTGTCCACACGCTACGAAGCAGCCACGAAGGCCGTGTGTGATCGCCTCGATGCCCTCGTGGCCTCGCCTGGCAGGTTTATCGATTCGGAGACACTCACCGAGCGCTACCACGCCCTGAAGACGGCGTTCGAACTCAACCACGAGCGGTTGGTAGCGAAGCGTCGCGAACCCAGCAGCGAGATCACGCTCGAGTATACGAAGGAGTTCGCGAGCGCGATCAGCGATCTGCTGATGCAGGCGAACACCGTGATCGATGAATACAACGAGACCATCCGTGACCTGTCGAAGTCGAAACGCACCCTGACCTCGCAGGTATGGCGCTTCATTGTCGAGGAGCGCCGGACCGACCTTACAACGTACGACGCGTCAGCGACCAAGCTCGGCAAGATGATCGAGGGCCTCGAAGCCAAGATCGCAGAAAAGAAGGGCGAGCGTGCGCGGCTCGATGCTCAGTTGAAGGCCAAGGAAGCTAGTATCACGAGCGTTAAGCCGACGGTTGACGAGATCAACCGCATCCTCTTCTCATTCGGCTTCACCAGCTTCAAGCTGGCCGTCGCTAGCGAGCGCGGGGATATGTGCCGGATCGTTCGTCTCGATGGATCCGACGCCGCGAAGACGTTGAGCGAAGGCGAGCGGTCGTTCATCACCTTCCTCTACTTCTATCACATGCTGGCCGGCAGCACATCCGGCTCAGGCACTACAGCCGATAAGGTGGTGGTGTTCGACGATCCCGTCTCGAGCCTAGATTCTGATGTTCTGTTCATCGTCAGCGCGCTCATCCGGAAGGTGGTCGGCGATGTGCGCGCCGGAAAGGGCTCGGTCCGGCAGGTCTTTGTGCTGACGCATAACATCTACTTTCATAAGGAGGTGAGCTACGATCGGGATCGCCCCGCCTCAGGTTGCCGACGGGACGAGACTTTCTGGGTAGTGCGGAAGCGCGACAACGTCTCGTCGCTTCACCACTACGCGTTCAATCCGGTGAAGACATCCTACGAGCTGCTCTGGGAGGACGTGCGCAATTCCGAGCGCGCCAACCTCACCATCCAGAACACGCTGCGGCGGATCGTCGAGAACTATCTCGTTGTCCTCGGCGGCTGGAAACAGGATGCCATTGTCGCGCTCTTCACCGGTCGCGACGCCCAAGTCTGCGCCTCGCTGTTCTCATGGATCAATGACGGGTCTCACAGCGCGCACGACGACATTTATCTGGCAGCCGACGACAACGCCGTCCAGAGCTACCTTCGCGTGTTCGAGCAGGTCTTTGAGAAAACCGGTCATATCGCCCACTACAGGATGATGATGCGGATCAGCGACGAGGACGAGGGCGAGCCGGCGGAAGGCGAGACGCACCCTGCCGCCGTCGAAGCGGCATCTCCACCTCAGGGCACGCCAGCTTCGGCCCCAGCGGCGTGAGGCGGCGGGCGACCGGTCAGATCCGTGTCGCCCCCGGTGACTGTCGATCAATTCGGCTACATCCCGATTAGCTCGGCTCGCGTTTATCGTCGACGATTCCCCGCACGGAATGTTAGGCGGGTTCGACGGATGTTACGGATACCGTCACGTCCCCTCGGCCGCCGATTGCCGTCACGACAATGAGCACTCGGAGTGCATCTCGCGCCCGACGACCGACTTTGCGATCTCCACAAGATGTGGATGATGGGTGAAGAACAGGACCTGGGTCGTCTTTGCGATCTCGGCCAACACCTTGAAGCCGGCCTCAGCCCGTTGATCGTCGAAGTTCACGAAGAGGTCGTCGACCAAGAACGGCAGGCTGATCCCGGCCGCCACCGACTGTTCCAGCGCCGCCAGCCTGAGCGCTAGGAAGAGTTGGTCGGTCGTGCCTTCGCTCATCGCGTCGACCTCGACCATTGTGCGCAGGTCGTCACGAACGCCGAGCAGTCTGGGAATGGGTCCGTCGGCGTCGACCTTCAGGGTCGCGTAACCTCCGATCGTTAATGTCGAGAACAGGTCGCCCGCACGTAGCAGTAGCGGATCCTGATGCTTCTCGCGGTATTTCTCAATGGCCCACTTCAGGGTGACCGCCTGAGCCCTCTTCAGAATGTAGTGCTCGGACAGCACCTCCAGTTCGGAGCGTGCCTGCTCGGCATCAGCTGCCGCGTCCACTGCTGACGTCACCTTGGTGTCGAGGCCCGCGAACGTACTGCGCGCGTCGCCGTGCACGGTTGCGGCCTCGTCGGCCGTCAGGTTGAGTTCTTCAAGCTGCGAACCGAGCGAGGACAGGCGCTCCGCGATTTGATTTGGATCGGATGCCTCCACTGCGGCGAGCAGGTCGTGCAGCGCCAGTCCGTCGCCGGCCTCGACGATCGCCTTCTCCGTAGCGGCGATCTCGTCACGGAGTGAGCGCATAGCCCTTGAGCGCTCGACGGCGGCCGCAAGCGTAGTTCGATCATCCGAGCCAGTTTCCAGAAGCAGCGGGGCAATCGATTCCTCGGTCGCCTTCAACCGCGCCTGGGCCTCTTGCATCTCGCTCTCGCGACGACGATCCTCTTCGTCCAATGAACTCATCAGCGTCTCCGAGGCTCGAGCCACACCCAACCTCTCGCGCAGGGTCTGCAGGCGCACTGCTGTGTCGCCAAGCTCCAAGCCGATCTTGTCGGCAAGCAGCTTGACGGCGCTGGAATGCTCCCGTGCATCCCGGGCGATTCCGTCGATCCGACGACGAAGCTGTGTTTCCGAGGCGGTCGCCTCCCGTAATTCGTCGAGCAGGTCGAGTACGGCGCCGCACGACACAACGTCGATGTCGAGCCCCGCCTCGGCGAGTGCGGCCTTCCATCCAGTTCCATTGGCCTCGGCGTTGGCGTCCACCCGCTGCTGTCGCCGATCGAGCGCTGCCGCATCGGCGTTGACCTGGTCCATCTCCGATTGGGCCAACAGGCGCTTCCGCGCGATGTCCTCAACACCTGCGCGGCGCCGCTCCGCCGTGGCGAGCACCGGTGCGAGTTCGCCGCCGGTATCGGCTACACCAAGAGCAGCACTTAGGCCGGCACGTGCCGTGTCCCTCCGCGATTTCGACCGATCGGCGTCTGAGACCATATTGCATAGGTCGGCCTGTGCCGCTTCCGCGCTTTCTCGGTCCGTCTGCCATGACTGGAACTGCGCTGGATCGAGTTCTGGTAGTCCGACGTCGGCCAGTCGCTTGCGCCACGCGGAGGTAGTCCCCTCCAGCCGATCGCGCGCCAGCTTGCCACGGCCGTCCGCTTGATCCTTCTCGAGCTCGTGCGACGCCCTGGTCTGGTTCAGCAATGAGAGACGGCCGGACGCATCGGCACTGGCGAAGCGGGCATCGTCCCGCTTGTCCACCATCGCCACGCTCGCCTCGAACCTCGCCACAGTGTCTGTCGGTGAGGTCAGTTCGTCGCCATCGAGCACGTGTCGACGGAGCGGCTCCCAGTAGCGATCGCGTTCCGCGCGCGCATTGGTGATCTCATCGGGCGATACGGCAGAACCCGTCGCGAGCTGCGAGATCTCCAATGCGATTGCCGCTGCTTGGTCGGATGCACGGAGCGCACCATCCTCTTCGCGACGGATATCGGTCGCGAGACCGGCCAGCGCATCACGCGCAGCTTGAATCTCTGTGGCATCCACCCTTGGCAGGCGCGCGAGTTCCTCGATCCGTCCCGCCCAAGGCGCCAGCCGAGCGATCAGGTCCGCCAACTTCGCGGCGGCCGTGTCCGCCTTGCTCCGCGTGGCTTCGCAGCGGGCGTCGGCATCCGTTCCGAGCGCGCGGGCCGTATCAACCGCCTCGGCGAGCGCGTCGGCGCAACCGTCGACGGCATTCGCCTCGAGCGTGGCGGCAGCGCGCCTGCGACGGTCGTCGACACCTTCCCGACTTTCCGAGATCTGGCTAGCAGCGACCGTGAGTTCGCCATGCAACCTTGCGAAATTGCGTAGACGCGCGGCGACGTCGCGCGGCGGGGCGGTATCGGCATTCGCGCCAGCCTCGGCGCGCAGACGTCGGACCAAGGTGCCAGCATCGCTATGCTCTGCCTCCAATCCTACTAGATCGCGGGTCGCCTTCAGTTCTGCGCCAGCCTCGGCCACCAGCCTGTCGATCTCGTCGGCCTCGGCAAGCACGTCCGGATCAGAAGAGACCTTGGAGCGGCGATCAGCGACATCGGCGCGCAGCTGCTCTGTGGCCGAGATCTTGCGAAGCGATTCGTCGGCATCGCGGATCAGGACCTCGATGGATTCCTCTCGCTGGCGACCGAGGTCGAAAGTACCGTCGAAGCCATGGAGCGCATCGAGTTGCTCGTCGCGACGTCTCACGAGCGGTGCCAGGCGCCTGACACGTTCTGCGGACCGGAGTTCGGCTTGGACCCCGTCGCGCTTCCTGCGTGCGGCATCGAGCGCGTCGCGCGTGCGCTCGGTGGCGGTCTTCGCGTCAGACCACGCCTTCGGCTTCAACCCCTCGTCCCTGACGGCCTTCGACGCTTCGGCGAACTGGCGCTGGGCCTGTGTGAACGTCCTACTTCCCCTAGTCGTCGGTCCCCAGATTGCATCGGCCTCGGCCTCGAGGCGCCTGAGTTCGTCCGCTATTCCGGTCAGGCCGGAACCTGCCGCAAACAGGGTCCGGCCTACGTCGTTCTTCGCGTCGACCATCGCGCGACCGCCCGAACGGAGCGCGTTCTGGTCCAAGCTGAACGATAGACCGAACGTCTCACGGGTCTGGCCCTTCAGCATCGCTGCCAGCGGGCCTTCTTCGATCGTCGCATCACTCGCGTTCAGAAGCGTGCCGCTCGTTCCCTTCTTGCGGCGACACGCCAACGTGGTCCCGCCATCCTCGAGCACGGCACCAACCCTGAGGAGCGAGTAGTCGAACAGGAAGTTGTATGGCGAGCGCGTGGGAAAGCCGAACAGAAGGTCGGAAACTGCCGAAAGCGAGGTCGTCTTGCCGGCTTCGTTGGGTCCGTAGATGACGTGAAGGTCGGGGCTGCCAGACCGAAAGTCGATCTCGCAATCCTGAAATCGACCATATCGCTCGAGTGAGAGGCGGGAGAAGCGCATGGTCAGCCCTCCCTTGTCAGGCGAGACCGTAGCGCCGTCGATGCCGTGAGCAGCACACCGGCCCAGTCACCCTGCGACGCGGATAGACGCAGCTCCCCCTCCTCGGCGTCGCCGAGGGTGGTGCTCGCCGCGAGCATGAACCGTTCCAAATCGGACGCGAGCGCTGCGACCAGACCGGGATCGGTGGTGGCGTCGTCGATCAGGGCCCCGAGATCCTCGCCAAGCGCGACCCGCTCGCGTGCGGGCTCCGTCATCATGACCTTGACTTTCTCGATGTAGAGCTCGGCCGAGATCGAGGCTGCGATGGCGCGAATGTCGTCACGTAGTGTGATGGCCCGGTCGTGCAGCAGCCCGGCCTCCAACATCTCGCCCAACAGCGTCACGCGGACGACGAGGGGGCGGCCAGACCCGTTCGCGCCATGCAGCCTTCCGAGCTCTACCCGGATCAGATCGGTGACGGCGTCATCGGCGGTGCCCGTGCAATCCACGTCGAGACGCACCCAGCGGATCACGTCGAGTTCGACGCGCTCGACGGACGTGATCTCGGAATCGACGACGGTGACGATCACGGCGCCCTTCGGCCCGGTTTCCCTAATCGTCCTGCCCTGCACGTTACCAGAAAACACGACATAGGGATCGGTGCTGACGATCTCGAATTCGTGGACATGGCCCAGCGCCCAGTAAGAGTATCCACGCGAACGAAGGTCGTCGACACTGCAGGGAGCGTAGTCGGCGTGGCCTTGACGGCCAGCCAGAGCGGTGTGCAGCATGCCGATGTTGAAGTGGTGTTCCTCGGCGGGTGGATAGGCGAGCACGAGATTGTCCGTGACGGCCGGCGTGGAGAAGCTCTGACCATGGACTGCCACGGCCAGGTCCGGCAGGCGGTGAGTCTCTGGGCGCCTAGCTCCGAACAGGCGGACGTTCGGTGGCCATGGGACCGTCCGCGAGATCACCGAGGCTGCGTCATGGTTTCCCGCGAGGACGAAGGCCGGAATTCCAACTTGGTCGAGGCGCCCCATAGCCCGGGCGAAGTAGAGACCAGTTCCCATGTCGCGCCAGTCGCCGTCGAAGAGGTCGCCGGCGAGGATGACGAAGTCGACCGCCTCCTCGATCGCACAGTGGACGAGGTTGTCAAAAGCCGCGCGGGTAGCCGAACGGATGTCCTCGACGGGCAGGCCTTCGTATCGCGAAAGGCCATGCAGTGGACTATCAAGATGGATGTCCGCCGCGTGCAGAAAGCGAAAGCTCGTCACTTAACCCCCTCTTGGCAAGCCAACGCCCTACACTATTGCCGGCGGCTCGCCTAAGCTAATCAAGGCATGGAACGTGCGGGCACAGTCTACTCCATTGGAAGCCCCTGAAGAAGAGACGTTCAACACGGTGCAATACCAAATCTGTCTGCCTTGTCTCGGGCGCGATTGCAATCCTCATTGCTACCCCGTCCAATTTAGGCGCTCGAGCGGTAGCCTTCAGAATCGCGAGCCGTGAGGATGAACATGGCTTTCTTGGCCGAAAGGGATGTGAACTCGGCGGCGGAATGAGCTAGTCGTCGTGACAGCGACCGGAACCTAGCTAGGGATCAATCCAGCCGTCGAGCGGCGGGTCTGGCTGCTTCAATAGCCTCGCGCTCGAGCCAACTGAGTAGGCGATCGCAGGTGCCGAACAGCAGCGGCGGGCGCTCACAGATCAAGAATGTCAGCACTTTGGGCGCACAGTGGCTGTCACATGTCGTCCAGTGAGCGGCCGGACCGCTTGCCCCCCCATTGCCGTCGTTTCCTGCCGGGAAAAGGTTGCGGATTTTGGGCGGGTCTGGGGCCTTCAGAGTCAGAGGGCTGCGCGGATTTTCATGACGGGTTAAGAGGGTGGGAGAGAGTCTCCTGTCCGCCCGTCATGGAGTTTTTCGCCATGGCGACCGCCATTCCCAAAATCAGCCTGAGTTCCTCCCGTGACATCCCCTTCAACCGGCTGGTGCTCTCCCAGTCCAACGTGCGGCGCGTGAAGTCCGGCCTGTCGATCGAGGAACTGGCCCGCGACATCGAGCGCCGGGGCCTGCTGCAGAGTCTGAATGTCCGGCCAGTCGTTGATGATGCCGGGGTTGAGACCGGTACCTACGAAGTGCCGGCCGGTGGGCGTCGTTTTCGTGCGCTCGAACTGCTGGTGAAGCAGAAGAAACTGGCGAAGACCGCCCCGGTGCCCTGCGTCGTGCGCGAGGCCGGATCGGCCATTCTTGCCGAGGAAGATTCCCTGGCCGAGAACGTGCAGCGGGTGGCCCTGCATCCGCTGGACCAGTTTCGGGCCTTTCGCGACATGCTGGAGAAGGGCATGTCCGAGGAAGAAATCGCCGCCGCGTTCTTCGTGGCACCCGCCGTGGTCAAACAGCGCCTGCGGCTGATGACCGTGTCCGACAAACTGCTCGATATCTACGAGCAGGATGGCATGAAGCTCGACCAACTCATTGCCTTTTCGATCAGCGATGACCATGCCCGTCAGGAACAGGTCTGGGACATCGTGTCCCAGAGCCATAACCGTGAGCCCTATGTCATCCGCCGCATGCTGACGGAAAAGACTGTGCGGGTCTCGGATCGTCGCGTGCGCTTCGTCGGACTGGACGCCTATCTCGCAGTCGGTGGTTCTATTATGCGCGACCTGTTCGAGGCGGATGACGGCGGCTGGCTGCAGGATCCGGCCATTCTGGACCGGCTGGTCATGGAAAAGCTGCATGCAGCCGCAGAAGATATCCGCGCCGAGGGCTGGAAGTGGGTCGAGACGGCTCTGTCGTTCCCATGGGGCCACACACGGCAGTTCGCGGAAATCGACGGCAAGGAAGTGCCGCCGTCCGATGAGGAAACGGCCCGTCTCGAAACCCTGCGTGCCGAGCAGGAAACCATCGAGGCTGAATACCCCGACGCGGTGGATGCAAGGCTGGGTGAGATCGAGCAGGCCATTCTTGCCCTGGAAGAACGGCCACTGGCGTTCGATCCCGCTGACATGGCGCGGGCAGGCGCCTTCGTCAGCCTCGACAGCGACGGCACGCTGCAGGTGGAGCGAGGGTTCGTATTACCGGAGGACATGCCGGCGGAGCAGGAACAGGCCGATGATGTCGGCAGCACCGGTGAATATGATCACGCTGTATATGACGGACAGGATGATCATATTGCTGATGATGGCGGCGATGTGGGCGGGGAGGGCTACAGCATCTCTCCCGACGTTGAGCCCGAGGAAGAAGACGGGATCAAAGCACTGCCTGACCGGTTGCTCACCGAGCTGACAGCCTGGCGCACGCTGGCCCTGCGGGACGCGTTTGCCAGCAACCCGCACATCGCGCTGACCGAACTGCTGCATACGCTGGTGCGTGATGTTTACTGGCAGACACCGGGTGCGGACTGCCTGGAAGCCTATGTCCGCGAAATCTCCCTGCCGGTCCATTCGCCTGACATGCCGGGCAGCGTGCCAGCCCACGCGCTGCGCCAGCGCAACGAAGGCTGGAAGCACGATCTGCCCGAGGACGAGGATGCGCTGTGGCGCTGGATCGACGGGCTGGACGACGCCAGTCGCATGGCATTGCTGGCCCATTGCCTGTCCTTCGGGGTCAATGCGCTCTACGAGCGCATGCCCGCCTATGGCGCGGTGTCCCAGCGCAGCGTGACCGAGCGCCTTAAACGGGCCGATCGACTGGCATCGGCCCTCGGTCTCGATCTGGTCGAGGCAGGCTGGCAGCCCACGGTTGAGAACTATCTCGGCCGGGTGACCAAGGCGCGCATCCTGCAAGCCGTGCGGGAGGCACGCAGCGACGAGGCGGCAGAGCGCATCGCCCACCTGAAGAAGCCCGACATGGCCCGCGAGGCCGAGCGGTTGCTTGATGGTTCGGGCTGGCTGCCCGAGGCGCTGCGGACTGCGGGGCTGGTACATCAGGCACAGGTTGAAACAGTGACGGCAGGCGAGGATATGGAGGCCATTGCTGCCGAATAGCGCAATGGATTTTTGGAATAGTGAGACAGCGGCTTCCGGTGCCCGGAAGCCGCTTTTTTCATGTCCGGCCCCCCGGAAAGAGGGAGAGGGCGGCTTCGCCTTGGGTGCCGAATAACCGGCATCAGAGGAGAGTTTTCCATGACCACGACCACCATTCTGCCCCCTGCGTCCCGTGGAACCGCGTCCGGCGGCTTCTGGATTGATCCCTCCCGTGGCGGCCGCAATGCCCGCGTATCGTCCGAATGGTTCTCGCGCCCCGATGATGAGCGGTATCTCTCGCTGTCCGACCTGCATGCCGCCACGCTGGCGCGTGCGGATCGGGCTACCGCTCGTACGGTGGAAAGCCGTGCCATCCGTGTGGAAGCATCTCGCGATAATGCCGAGCGCCTGACCCTGACCGTACCGGGGCAGAATGACCCGATCGCGCCCACCCACTGGTCGTTCGGCCAGATGTGCAGCCTGGTCGGCGCGCCATCGTCGTACCTGCGTAACCTGCCAGCCCCACTGGCGGCGATCAACCTGCAGCATGGGCTGCTGTCACACCGCGCCGAACTGGTCAAAACGCTGGAGACGGAAGACGGACGCGTGGAACTGCGCGCCGTCACGGGGCCGGATTACGGCCGCATCTGGGACCATGAGCTGGTCGGCGCCGTGCGGAAGATCGCTGGCGATGGCACTGGCGATACCAACTGGAAGGTGCCGGGTATGATCGACTGGGCCACCATGACCCATAATCCCTATGTGGATATCACCAAGGAAACGACCACGCTCTACGCATCAGACAGGGACGTTTTTTTATTCCTCGTGGACGATACGCACCCGATCGACGCTGGCCGCCTGCCTAACGGCGACCCCGATCTCTATTTCCGGGGCTTCTATGCCTGGAATTCAGAAGTCGGCAGCAAGAGCCTCGGTATTGCGTCATTCTATCTGCGCGGAGTGTGTCAAAACCGTATGTTATGGGGCGTCGAAAATTTCGAACAGATCACGATCCGGCATAGCAAGTTTGCCGCCTCGCGCTTTGTGCATCAGGCGACACCGGCGCTCCGGAATTTCGCTACGGCCAGCCCGGCCTCGTTCGTCTCTGGCATTCAGGCCTCGCGCAAGGCGCTGGTGGCCAGAACCGATGACGATCGGGAAAGTTTCCTGCGGCGTCGCGGGTTCTCGAAACCGGAAACTACCAAGATCATTGAAACCGTGTTGAACGAGGAGGGACGCAAGCCCGAGAGCGTGTTCGATTTCGTGCAGGGGATTACAGCGCTGGCGCGGACAAAGGCCAACCAGGACACGCGGCTGGATCTGGAGGAGAAGGCCCGCAGGCTGATGGAGCGTGCTTCCTGAAAGCCGCTTTTCTGTCTTTCCGCCAATACATTTTTACGAGCCCGGCCACTGTGCCGGGCTTTTTCGTTTCGGGAGTTCTTCCGATGGCTGATTTCTTCACGCATTTTTCCTGCGTGCTCGATGTGGGCACAGTGGACAATGCCGCAAAGGCGCTCGATCTCTACAATGAATTCATGGACGAACTGGCGGCGGAAGATCCGCCATCTGACGGTTTTATTCTGTCGATCGTGCCGGAATATGGGGGCACGAAACTCTGGATGCACGATGAGGTGACCGGCGATCCGCATCAGGTCGTGGAATTCGTGCTACGCTGTGCGCGAACATTCCGGTTGCGGGGCCGATGGGGATTCCAGTGGGCCAATACGGCCTCGCGTCCCCGGATCGGGGCCTTCAGCGGTGGCGCGCATCTGCTTGACCTCGGCCGGCGCAGGACGATTTCATGGATGACCACCGATCGCTGGCTGGCGATCGCCCTGGACGGAGGCGATCCCGACACAGGAGGGCAGGGCGATGACCTTGCATAATGCGGGCGATCTCGCGCGTCGTCTGGCGGAAAACGCAGAGGCGGTGTGCCGTCATTACCTGTCGGCCGGGCGGCGGCATGGTAATTACTGGCTGGTCGGCGACGTGCGCAATACACCCGGACGGTCGCTCTATGTCCGCCTGCATGGTCCCTCGGAAGGGCGGGGCGCGGCTGGTCGCTGGACCGATGCCAGCACGGGTGAATTCGGCGATCTGCTCGATCTGATCCGTGAAGCCCTTGGTCTCGCCGATTTTCGTGATGTCGCCGACGAGGCGCGCAGCTTTTTGGCGTTACCGCATCCCGAACCTGACCGGGCGGGGGATTGCCTGCGGACGGTCCCATCGCGGCGAGCAGAGACGGGCGGCACAAGTACGGACGCTGCACGCCGTCTGTGGGATGCCAGCCGACCTCTGTCGGGCATTGCAGACGTCTATCTGCGAAGCCGCGATCTGACGGACCGTTCGGGGCTGGCCGCGTTGCGTTTCCACCTCGACTGCTATTATCGCGCCGATTCCGACAGCCCGACCGAGACCTGGCCCGCCATGATCGCCGCCGTGACCGACCTTGAAGGCCGCGTTACCGGCGTCCATCGCACCTGGCTGGCGCGGGACGGAAAGGGCAAGGCGCCCGTCGCCATGCCCCGTCGGGCCATGGGCGACCTGCTCGGCCACGCCGTGCGCTTTGGCGAAACCTTTGACGTTTTGGCGGTAGGTGAGGGCATCGAGACGGTGCTGTCGCTCCATGAAATCACGCCCGATCTGCCACTGGCCGCCTGCCTGTCCTCGGCACATCTCGCCGCCATGGCCTTTCCGCCCACGCTGCGCCGCCTCTACGTGCTGCGCGATGACGACCCGGCCGGGGACCATGCGGTGACGGCCCTGCAGGCCCGGACGCAGGAGGCCGGGATCGAATGCCTTGTGCTGTCGCCGCGTCTGGCGGATTTCAACGATGATCTCCGCTATCTCGGGCGTGGCGCGATGCGGGCGATCCTGCATCCCCAGCTTGCCCCGCAGGACGTGGCGCGGTTCCTGCATCCGCTCACGCACTGAGGCGGGCCGGGAAGGGGTCATCTTCTTTCCGGTGTGGTGCGGGGCTGTCCCGTTTCCGGATGAGGCGCGCCCGCGGCCTTTCTGGAAGGGGAGCGGGCGTCAGCCAGACCGGGCCTGCAATGGCGGAGACGGCTATTTTCCGCCGCGCGTGCCGCGCTTTGCATCGCGAAGCAAAATAGCCGTCTCCCTGCCATCCTCCACTGCGTTCCGGCCGCGCGTTGCGCGGTTCCGGCCCGGCCTTCGTCTGCCGCTATCCGCCCCCGGAAAGGCCGCGAGGGGTGCGGCCAGAACCGGAGGACAGACCCATGACCCGCACACAGGACGATTTCGAACCTGCACACGCCACATCTTCCACCGCCCACGTGCTGGCCGAACTCCAGCTTTACGGCCACCGTCCCTTCGAGGATGAGCCGGACCCAAGGCCGCTGCCTGACGCCAGCCAGATCGAGGGTGCGGTTGTCGACATCTTCGACGCCCTGTCCGCCACGCTGACCGACACCCGGCTGGAACCCGATCTCGAAGCACTGCTCTGGTCCACGGTCAATGTCTTTCACCGCATGGTCGGGCAGGTGGAGCGTGATCTTGATCGCAACGAGCAGGCGCAGAAACGCAGCCAGCAGGAACAGGATGGCAGCGAGATCCGCTCGGTGGAACTGGAACGCCTCATTGCCGAAGGGCTGACCCTGCTGGAGCGACGCAACGCCTGTGAGATATTCCGCGATCTGGCCTGCGACCAGTTCGAACGCCTGACGATGTCGCCCTGGCGGCCACGCT
Organism: Acetobacter fabarum; assembly: GCF_029069195.1. Lineage (GTDB taxonomy): Bacteria > Pseudomonadota > Alphaproteobacteria > Acetobacterales > Acetobacteraceae > Acetobacter > Acetobacter fabarum_A. The sequence continues at coordinate 80,827 of NZ_JARDYK010000009.1, read as the reverse complement.
CCGGCTCGCTGGTCAGCCGCAGCACCCTGACAGCCTCCATGATCGACAGCCGCGATTTCCTCAACGCGCGCAGGAAAGCTGAAACGGAACTGCTGGTGCCGGCCGGCCCTAAGATCGCGGTCACGGGCGGCCCTGATTACGAGGACCACCATCTGATCTGGAAGCGTCTGGACAAGGTGCGTGAGAAGCATCCCGATATGGTGCTGCTGCATGGGGGCTCACCCAAGGGCGCGGAATTCATTGCCTCTCGCTGGGCGGACCACCGCGAAATTCCGCAGATTGCCTTCAAACCCGACTGGAACCGGCATGGCAAGGCCGCCCCGTTCCGGCGCAACGACGCCCTGCTGAAAGTCCTGCCCATCGGGGTCATGGTGTTCCCAGGTTCCGGTATTCAGGACAATCTGGCCGACAAGGCCAAACAGATGGGCATTCCGGTCTGGAAGTTCCAGAAAGAGAGTGGCGCGTGAGCGCCATTCCCATGCCGGTATCATGGAGGCGGCCATGACACATGGCACCTGACGCCTGATCCGCAATGACGTCGGGCTCCCCAGTTCTTGCGCACCTGATGGCGGGAAGCACGTTCGCCCGTCACCCGTAAGGCCCCGCCCGCAGAACCGGGGGGACGGAGTTCGGTGGCAGCCCCGTGCGCCTGTGTGAGCGGTCCATGGGGGATGAAAAGCCCATGCCATCCCCCTCGGTGAAAGGACCGGGATGACAGGCAGCGAACGAAGGATCATCCGGCCCGCTTGACGGGATGCGCCTATGCCGGGAGTGGGGCCTGTCGCACCGCACGACGCTATCTTGCCCATGAGCGGGTGAAAAGGGGGCGTAACATCGGGGACGGCAAAAACGACCACCGGACGGGATCAGTTCCCACAATGCCAGCGTGACAGTCTCGCGCCAGATTGCATCGTCACCCTCTGAAGGACCAGCCATGCCGGTATCGTATCTCCTGGGGGGCTGTCGGGTCCGCACACCATGGCCTCTGTCGGATGGCTGATCTAGCCGAAGACCGGCTGCGCCTCGATCGGCTGGCCGCAACGGCGTTCCAGAACTTTCTTCCCCTGACGGCTGCGCCGTCATTCCTCGCGAAACAAGAAAGTTCCGGCCCTGCCGTCCTCCGCTGCGCTGCGGCCCTGAAGGGTGCTCTGCCGCTCGCCTCCGGCTGGTCGATCGCCATCGAGGCCACGGTGGTCGCGGCCCGATAACAGCATGGAGATACGACAATGGCTAACATCGGTTCCTTCAAGAAGGTGGGCGAAGGCTTCGAAGGCGAAATCGTCACCCTGGCCCTGCAGGCCCGCAACGTCCGCCTGGTGGCCGAGACCAACCGTCCCAACGACAACGCCCCCAACTACCGCGTCTATCTGGGCAGGATTGAACTCGGTGCGGCCTGGACCCGCCGCTCCAGCGAAGGGCGCACCTATCTGAGCCTGAAGCTGGATGATCCCTCCTTCGCCGCCCCGATCTTCGCCAACCTGTTCACCGACGAGGACGGCGAGGGCTACTCCCTGATCTGGACCCGGCCCCGCAGCCGGAACGGGGACTGAACCTCCCACGACCAACCCCGCCCGGTCTCTCCGGGCGGGGCCTTCCGGGGTTTCTTTTTCCACGTGATCTTCCGGGGCGCGGGTAATCGTGCTGGTCGTCCGACGTGAGACGCAGGAGGAACACGAGGCTTTCCCTCAGCCTTCCCATTGTACCATGCGCGAGGGCGCACCGCGTCAAGGACGCGTGGTCCCCCCAATTTTGCCCGACGCACCCGTGCCGGGCGCGCCAGACAAAATCGGCTCCCCCACGCGCCGGCGAGCCGGTCGCCTGCGGCGATCCCTGACCCGGTCCGCCCCGGCATGAGCCGTCCGTCCTGTCTTCGAGAAACGAAAGGAGCAGGACGATGACGTCATGACCCGGCGTGGCTGGTTCTTTGCGACCTATTTCGCCGTGCTCGGTGTGGGCGCGTCAATGGTCGTTCATCCTGCGCCACGCCTGATCTGGAACGAGACGGCGAGCGTGCCCGTCGGGTTGTACCGATTGCACCCGGTTCCCGCGCCGCATGTCGGTGATCTGGTTGCTGTCCGTCTGCCCGAGCGCGAGGCGATGCTGCTGGCGCGTCGGGGGTATCTGCCGTCTGGCGTGCCCCTGCTCAAGCCCGTAGCGGCTGTCGCGGGGCAGTCCGTGTGCCGTACGGGACAACGCATCACCATCGACGGGCAATTCGCTGGCGACGCGCAATCCGTCGATCACCGTGGCCGTCCGCTCCCCTTCTGGCAGGGCTGCCATCGTCTCGATTCCGGCCAGATTTTTGTCATGAACACGGCTGAACCACGCAGTCTCGATGGTCGGTATTTCGGCCCGTTGCCCGTTTCCACCGTCATCGGTCGTGCCACCCCGGTCTGGCTTCCATCCGGGAGTAACCAGCCTGCCATCGTGACCACCAACCCGTCTCCGAAAGGGCAATGAAATGGCACAGATCGGTCTTTTCACGCGCACGAAAACCGGTTTTGCCGGGCGCATTCGCACCCTCACCGTGGCGCAGGATATCCTTCTCGTTCCGGCTGAGTTTTCCGACGCCGAACATGCCCCGGATTACCGCATCCATCTCACCGATGCCGATGGCCCGGAGGTTGGTGCTGGCTGGAAACGCACCGGCGAGAGGGCTGGTGAATACATCGCCGTAGCCCTCGACGACCCCGCCTTTGCACAACCGATCCGGGCCAATCTCTTCCGTGCCGGTGGGGAGCGTGCGGTTTGGGTGCTGAACTGGACGCGTCCGTCACGACGTGTCGAACGCGGGGAATGAGACGATGCGACGCATCTTCTTCCTCGCTGTTGGTGTCATTGCAATCGGCGTATCGGGCGCACCTGACCTGTCATGGGCGGCATCGGTTCCAGCGCTCGCTGACACCGATCCTTATGGTGCCGTGATCGCTGAAGCCGTGCAGCGCTTCGACATTCCCGCCACATGGATACGGGCCGTAATGAGCGCTGAGAGCGGTGGTGATATTAGCGCGATTTCATCAAAAGGCGCGCTCGGCCTCATGCAGATCATGCCCACGACCTGGAGCGACCTTCGTACCCGTTACGGGCTGGGAAGCGATCCGTTCGATGTGCATGACAACATTCTTGCAGGCGCTGCGTTCCTGCGCGAGATGCATGATCGCTATGGCTCTCCGGGCTTTCTGGCAGCCTATAACGCCGGGCCGGGGCGCTATGAGGACTACCGTGATCGGCAACGTCCGCTGCCACCCGAAACGCGCGCCTATGTCGCCGGATTGCTGCCCCTGATCGGTCAGGGCGGTGTAGATCCATTGCTGCTGGTTTCGCATCCCGACCCGCTGTTCTGGACCAGCGCGCCGATTTTTGCCGCGCAGTCGGACGATGCGGGGAAAGGCGTTCCGGTTGCAATGAAGCTGCCGCCGAATGGTGTTCGAAGTGACATCATCGCGCATGGTCTTGCGCCTGTCAGGCCGCTTTCCGGTGGGTTGTTCGTCGTCTCTTCCGCATCACGAGCGATGCCATGAATGCGCGTCCAGGCATCATTTCCTCTACCGGTATGCGGTGGTTCGCGCAGGGCAATCGGGGCAGGGACCAGCATCGCGGATTGGGTGCTGGCAGGGTGGAACAGGCACTTTGGGGTGGGGTTAAGGAGAGGCGAGATAAAAGGGCGCACATTGCGCCTCGGTTGGGGTGTCGGTTTTCCTGCGTTTTTTCGTTCTTTCAGCAATGTTTCCTCTTCTTTGGCAATGTTTGCCGACCCTGTTTTCCTTTGTTGCACCAGCCTTTTTCGCACATTGGAGGGTCCAATGGCCCGCGAGAATGACTTCCGGCCCCGTCTGGGTCGCATCCGCTCGCCGCGCGCCCAGCGGCTCAAGCCCTTCGTCGCCCAGGCCCTTGCTTCGGCCCAGCGTGCCGGTGGCGGCGGGTTCCGCTCGGGCCGCAACGGCAGTGGTTCCCGTTCGTCCTTCGGGCGTGGCCGCATCGCGGCAGCCAGGGCCAATCGCCTGCTGACCAGCCGAGCCCGCCGCGTGACCGTCAAGGCCCGTGTCGTACGCCATAGCGGGCGCAAGGCGCCGCTCGCCGCCCATCTGCGTTACCTGCGCCGGGAAGGGGTCACGAAGGACGGTGAGAAGGCACGGCTCTTTGGTCCCGGCATCGACGATGCCGACCCGAAGGCGTTCGCCGAACGCTGCGAGGACGACCGTCACCATTTCCGTTTCATCGTCTCGCCCGAGGACGCGCCCGACATGGCCGACCTCAAGGGCTATGCCCGCGAACTGGTCGGGCAGATGGAAAAAGACTTCGGCACGAAACTGGACTGGGTGGGGGTGGATCACTGGAACACGCAGCACCCCCACGTCCATATCCTCGTGCGCGGTGTAGCCGAGGATGGCAGCGACCTTGTCATCTCGCGGGATTATATCAAAGACGGGTTGCGCGCCCGTGCCCAGGATCTGGTGACGCAGGAACTCGGGCAGCGCAATGACATCGAAATTCACCGCGCCCTCGAACGTCAGGTCGATGCCGAATACTGGACCCAGCTTGACCGGCAGCTTCAGCGCGATGCGGGGCGCGATGGCGTCATCGACACGGCGCCTTCGCCTGGTGAGCAGCCCGATCCGTTCGGGGCATTGAAGGTCGGACGCCTGCGTCGGCTGGAAGGGCTTGGTCTCGCCCATCAGGTTGGAGAGGGGCAATGGTTGCTGGATGAGACGGCCGAGGCGACGCTGCGTGAACTGGGCGAACGCGGCGACATCATCAAGCGCATTCACCGTTCCCTGGCCGAGCGCGGGATCGAGCGGAGCACGTCGAGTTATGTGCTGGCGGGCGAAAGCCTGGATGTTCCCGTCATCGGCAGGCTGGTTGATCGTGGTCTGGACGATGAACTGAAAGGCACGGCCTATGCGGTCATCGACGGCGTGGACGGGCGTACGCATCATATCCGCTTTCCCGATCTCGATGCGACCGGGGACAGTGTAATGGGTTCGGTGGTGGAACTGCGCGCCTTCGATGACCGGAAGGGGCAACGGCGTGTGGCGCTGGCTGTGCGGTCTGATCTGTCGATCGAGGATCAGGTGATGGCGCGAGGGGCCACCTGGCTCGACCGGCAGGCAGTGGCGCGCGACCCTGTTGCATTGGGGCAGGCGGGCTTTGGCGCCGAGGTCCGTGAGGCGATGGAGCGCCGGGCGGAGCAACTGATTGAGCAGGGTCTTGCCGAACGTCACACGCAGCGGGTGGTTCTGGCGCGCAACTTGATCGGGACGCTCAGGGACCGGGAGGTCCGGGAAGTTGGAGAGCGGCTGGCCGTCGAGACGGGACGGACATTCAGCCAGTCGGGTTCGGGGGAGTATGTCACCGGCACCTATCGTCAGCGCATGGTGCTGGCCTCGGGTCGCTATGCGATGATTGATGACGGGCTTCAGTTCCAGCTTGTGCCCTGGACGCCATCGCTGGAGAAGCAGCAGGGCAGGCACGTCTCCGGTGTCGCGCGCGACAATGGCGGGATTGACTGGAGCTTCACCCGGAACAGGGGGCTGGGTTTGTGAACCAGCGCTCCTGTCAGTCCGGCTGGGGTTCCCACGGGTTGAGCAGGGGGACACCGCATGGCAGGAAATCCGCGACGTTGCGGGTCACGACCGTCTTGCCATGAACCAGCGCGGTCGCGGCGATGAGGGCATCACGTTCCGAACGGGGATCGGGGACATGGAGCCGGGCGCAGCGCAGGGCTACGGATGTATCGACGGGAAAAATACGCCCTTCGAACGCAGGAAGGACATGCTGTTCCAGCCAGGTCCGCAGGATCGTGCCAGTGGCTCCGTCGCGGCGCTCCACGCGCAGGATGCCGTTTTCCAGTTCCATGACGGTGATGGCGGAGAGATACAGATCTTCTGCCTCCACGCTATCCGCCCATGCCGCGACATTCGGGTCGGCTTTCCCGGCACGGATTTTTCTCAGTTCTGAAACGACGTTCGTGTCCAGCAGGAACATCAGGAAAAATCGGCCGGGCGGAGTGTGATATTGGCGCGAGGCGGATCGAATGCGATGTCCGCAGCTTCCGGCATCGCCAGAGCGTCCGCGATCTTGCGCGGATGGTGTGTCAGACGGCGGTATTCCTCAATACTGAGCAGGACATGGGCCGTGCGTCCCCTGTCGGTGATGAACACCGGTCCCTCGGCCGCCGCCTTCTTGGCCCGGCTGGTGTCCTGGTTGAACTCGCGGCTTGAAAGTGTGGTGATGCTCATGTCCGGCCTCCAGACTGCAATGTAGGAACATTACTACATAATGAGAGGGAGTGCCAGAAAATCCATGTCTGGTCGGGGTTCGCATCATCGTTGGCCGCAGCACCCGTCCAGCCACAAGACCCGGTTATCATTCGACTCCCGCGACCTTCGCTCAATGTGATGACGGTCTGGGCCGCACCGGACAAGTATTTTTTCCCTGCCATGCGCCGGGATGCGACGACGCGGGAAAAGCCCTTGCGGAACGGAAAATGGCCGCCCGACCTGTTCCTGCGCAAGGAGGAATCGAAAATGCCGGGAACCAAAATTCAATGGGGACAGGTCGCGGTGGTCCTGTCCATTGTCGTCCTGTCCTGGTGGGCCGCGACCCAATGGACGGCCTGGGAACTGGGCTTCCAGCCTGAACTCGGTCGGCCCTGGTTCGTGCTGTTCCATCACTGGTCGGTCTACGCGCCGCCGCTGTTTTTCTGGTGGTGGTTCGAATTCGACGCCTATGCCCCGAACGTCTTTGCGCGCGGGGCGTGGATGGCCGGATCGGGTGGGGTGCTGGCTTTCGCCGCCGCCGTGACGCTGTCGGTCCATCGCGCCCGTGAAGCCAGGAAAATCGAAACCTACGGGTCGGCACGCTGGGCGGACCCGGACGAGATCGCGAAAGCCGGGCTGCTTGACCCGGATGGGGTGGTGCTTGGCCGGTATGGCAAGGCCTATCTGCGCCATGACGGACCGGAGCACGTCCTGACCTTTGCACCAACGCGCAGTGGCAAGGGTGTCGGTATGGTCATCCCGACGCTTCTGACCTGGCCTGGCTCAGCTATTGTCCACGACATTAAGGGCGAGAACTGGGAGTTGACGGCGGGATTTCGCGCCCGTTTCGGTCGCGTCGTGCTGTTTGACCCGACCAATGCGATCTCGTCCGCCTATAACCCGTTACTGGAAATCCGGCGTGGAGAGTGGGAAGTCCGCGATGCCCAGAATGTCGCCGATATCCTCGTGGACCCGGAAGGCAGTCTGGAGAAGCGCAATCACTGGGAGAAAACCTCACACTCCCTGCTTGTCGGCGCCATCCTGCATGTCCTCTATGCCGAGCCAGACAAAACCCTCGCCGGTGTCGCCAATTTCCTGTCGGACCCGAAGCGCCCGATCGCCACCACGCTGTCGGTCATGATGCGGACAAACCATCTGGGTGAGAAGTGGCCACATCCTGTTGTTGCATCGGCCGCGCGCGAGCTGCTGAACAAATCGCCCAATGAACGCTCGGGCGTGCTCTCCACTGCCATGTCCTTCCTTGGCCTGTACCGTGATCCGGTGGTGGCGGAAGTCACCCGGCGCTGCGAATGGCGCATTGCCGACATCGTTGGAGGGGACCGCCCAGTGACGCTTTACCTGACCGTGCCCCCCTCGGATATCAGCCGCACCAAGCCATTGATCAGGCTGGTGCTGAACCAGATTGGCCGTAGGCTGACGGAAGACTTGGAGGCTGCGGCACAGCGACGGCGCCTGCTACTGATGCTCGACGAATTTCCGGCCCTCGGGCGTCTGGATTTCTTTGAATCGGCGCTGGCTTTCATGGCGGGCTACCGGATCAAAAGCTTCCTGATCGCCCAGTCCCTCAACCAGATCGAACGGGCTTATGGGCCGAACAATTCGATCCTCGACAACTGCCATGTCCGGGTGAGCTTCGCCACCAACGATGAGCGGACGGCGAAACGTGTGTCTGACGCGCTTGGGACTGCCACCGAGATGAAGGCGATGAAGAACTACGCGGGGCACCGGCTTTCGCCCTGGCTGGGCCATCTGATGGTTTCGCGCTCGGAGACGGCACGCCCGCTGCTGACGGCGGGAGAAGTCATGCAGCTCCCGCCAGCGGACGAGATCGTCATGGTCTCCGGTCTCTATCCGATCCGCGCGAAGAAGGCCCGCTATTTCGAGGATGACCGCTTCCGCGAGCGCGTTCTTCCTCCGCCTGATCTTCCGCGCCCGAAAGATGGCCGTCCCGACGACTGGAGCACGCGACCGTTGCCGCCACGCCCACCGGCGCCGGATGCCGGGGCGGAGCCGACGGAGGACGAGGGGGATGAAGACCCGAAACAGTCTGCCCGCCGCCGTCAGCCAGAACTGGGTGAGGGAACGGTCGAGAAGAAGGAGCCGATGGAAAATGAATTCGCACCCGACCCGACTGACGAATTCGACGACATCGCGCCCCGTAACAACCGGATGAACGATCTCATGCGCGGTGTGGCCCGGCAGGCATCGCTCGACTGTGGCGACGAGCTGGAACTGTGAGGAAAGTATGGTGATGGCAAAAAAGAAAGCCCAGATCTCCGTCTATCTCGACCCTGATGTGATGAAGACCCTCTCCGCCTATGCCGCGCGACGTGCGCAGCCGATGTCCCTGATCGTGGAGGCTGCCGTCGCTTCCTTTCTGTCGCCCGACGGGGAGGAGCGCCGCGAGGCTGCAACATCGAAGCGCCTCGACCGGCAGGACCGGCGTCTTGCGCGGCTGGAGCGCGATATCGGCATCACGGTGGAGACCCTGGCGCTGTTCATCCGCTTCTGGCTCACCACGACCCCGCCCTTGCCTGAACCGGCTGCCAGGGCAGCACGGGCGCAGGCCGGGGCGCGTTACGATAATTTTGTCTCGGCCCTCGGTCGCAGGCTGGCCCAGGGACCGAGACTCCAGCAGGAAATTCCAGACGATGTTTCCGATCCTGCCTTACAGGATGAACCGGATTCGTAATTTCCGCACCCTGCAAGTATTTTTGCCCTACGTTTCCCCACCGCCCTACGACGCATGAATTCCTGTTGAACCGCGTGGTTTCCTGCCTTTCTTAATTGCCCCGTTGCTGTCCGCGCATCGTGTTCGGCTCATAGCGGGGAAAATCATGTCAGTTTCCAGCATCCATGAAAGGGCCACGGTACGCGGCATGTCCATGCTGCGCACGGCGATGGGACCGGCGATTGCCCGGCACCTCGCTGATCCTGCCATTGTCGAGGTGATGCTCAATCCCGATGGCAGGCTGTGGATCGACCGCCTGTCCGAGGGGCTGGGCGATACCGGCGACAGGGTTACGCCGGCCGATGCCGAGCGCATCGTACGCCTGGTCGCGCACCATGTCGGGGCGGAGGTGCATGAGGCAGCACCGCGCGTATCGGCGGAACTGCCAACCGGTGAGCGGTTCGAGGGATTGCTCCCGCCCGTCGTGACCGCCCCGAGTTTCGCCATCCGCAAGCCCGCCGTGGCCGTGTTCACCCTCGACGATTATGTCGCCGCCGGAATCATGACGGTGGGGCAGGCGGTATTTCTGCGCCGCGCGGTCGCGGAACGGAAAAACATCCTGGTCGCCGGCGGGACATCGACCGGCAAGACCACGCTGGTCAATGCCCTGCTGGCCGAGGTTGCGAAAACCGGTGATCGCGTCGTGCTGATCGAAGATACGCGGGAACTGCAATGCACAGCCCCCAATCTGATCGCCATGCGTACAAGGGATGGTGTCGTAACCCTGTCCGAACTGGTGCGGTCCGCCCTGCGCCTGCGGCCCGACCGTATCCCGATTGGTGAGGTGCGCGGCCCCGAGGCGCTGGACCTGCTGAAAGCATGGGGCACCGGCCATCCCGGCGGTATCGGTACACTACATGCCGGATCAGTGCTCGCGGCCCTGTATCGGCTGGAACAACTGATCCAGGAGGCGGTGGTCACAGTGCCACGCGCCATGATCGCGGAAACCATCGACGTCATCGCGGTCCTGTCCGGACGCGGCACGGCCCGCCACCTGTCCGAACTGGCTGAAATCGACGGCCTCGATCCCGTGACGGGTGCCTATCTCATCCGTCCGGTCAGCCTCTCGTCTCCCGAAACATCCCGCATTGCCAATGGAGAGTCATCATGATGCCGCCTTCACGTCTGCGCGCCATCGTGTGCGCTGTCGCACGTCCCGACCGGCATGCGCCGGATCTTCGCGTGTTCGGAACCTCCACGCTGCTGTCGCTTGTTTTCGCGTCGTCGGCATGGGCCTCAGGATCCAGCATGCCTTGGGAAACGCCCCTGAACGAGATCCTGGAATCCGTGCAGGGACCAGTGGCGAAAATCATCTCGGTGATCATCATCACGGTCACGGGTCTGACCCTGGCCTTCGGGGAAACATCCGGCGGGTTCCGCCGCCTGATCCAGATTGTCTTTGGTCTATCCATTGCTTTTGCCGCGTCCAGCTTCTTCCTGTCGTTCTTTTCGTTCTCCGGTGGGGCGCTGATCTGATGGCCGTGGGATATGACGATGATGCCGTGCCGGGCTTCCATGTCCCGGTGCATCGCTCGCTGACCGATCCCATCCTGCTCGGTGGTGCGCCCCGCGCCGTTGCCATCGCCAACGGCACGCTGGCGGCAGCGATCGCCCTTGGTCTGCGGCTGTGGCTGATCGGGGCCGCATTCTGGATCGTCGGCCATGGGCTCGCGGTCTGGGGTGCGAAACGCGATCCGGTCTTCATCGAGGTGGGACGACGGCATCTCCGTTATCCCGCCTGGCTTCGTGCGTAGAGGGAGGACAGGGCCATGATGTCCCTTGGCGAATATCGCAACCGAAACTCCCTGCTGTCTGATTTCCTGCCCTGGGCCGCGCTGGTCGAAAAGGGCGTCGTCCTGAACAAGGACGGCAGTTTTCAGCGCACCGCAAAAATACGTGGTCCCGATCTGGACAGCGCCACACCGGCCGAACTGGTCGGCGTGACCGGCCGTCTCAACAATGCCCTGCGGCGTCTTGGTTCCGGGTGGGCGGTGTTCGTGGAGGCGCAGCGCGTTCCCGCCACGCTCTATCCCGACAGCGATTTTCCCGATGCGGCCAGCCAGATGGTCGATCTTGAACGGCGTGAGCAGTTCGAGGATGGAGGGGCGCATTTCGAGAGCCGGTATTTCCTCACGGTGGTCTGGCTGCCACCGGCGGAATCATCAGGTCGCGCCGAGCGTTTTCTCTATGAAGGCAGGGAACGCGATGGTCCCGATCCGCATGGCATGCTCCATACGTTCGTGGACCGCACGGATCGGATGCTGGCCTTGCTGGATGGCTTCATGCCCGAGGCGGCATGGCTGGATGACGGTGAGATGCTGACTTATCTGCACAGTACCATCTCCACCCGGAACCAGCGGGTCCGGGTGCCGGAAATTCCGATGCATCTGGATGCCCTGCTGGTGGACCAGCCGCTTTCGGGTGGTCTGGAGCCAAAGCTGGGCGATGCCTTCCTGAAAACCCTGACCATTACGGGTTTCCCGTCGCGGACTTTCCCCGGAATCCTGGACGACCTGAACCGGCTGGCCATGCCCTATCGCTGGTCCACCCGCGCCATCCTGCTGGACAAGACCGACGCCACCAAGGTGCTGACGAAAATCAGGCGCCAGTGGTTCGCAAAGCGCAAGAGTATCGCAGCCATTGTCCGCGAAGTGATGACCAATGAGGCGTCAGTTCTCGTGGATAACGATGCCGCCAACAAGGCAGCCGATGCCGATCTGGCGTTGCAGTCGCTGGGCGCGGATGATGTCGGGCAGGCTTACATCACGGCCACGGTGACGGTGTGGGATGGCAGCGCCAGCATAGCGGCGGAAAAACTTCGCCTCGTGGAAAAGATCATTCAGGGCCGTGACTTCACCTGCATGGCGGAAAGCCTGAACGCGGTGGAGGCGTGGCTGGGATCTCTGCCGGGGCATGTCTACGCCAATGTGCGGCAGCCCCCGGTCTCGACCCTGAATCTGGCGCACATGATTCCGCTTTCCGCCGTGTGGGCAGGGCCGGAGATGGATGGGCATTTCAAGGCCGCACCGCTGTTTTATGGCAAAACGGCAGGGGCCACGCCGTTCCGGTTTTCCCTGCATGTCGGCGATGTGGGTCATACGCTAATCGCGGGACCGACCGGGGCAGGTAAATCCGTGCTGCTGGCGCTCATGGCGCTCCAGTTCCGTCGCTATGCGGGATCGCAGATTTTTGCCTTCGATTTTGGCGGGTCGATGCGCGCGGCAACGCTGGCGATGGGAGGCGATTGGCGCGATCTCGGGGGTGGACTGACAGATGCCGATCTGTCTGGAGAAGAGGGCAGCGGCGTATTACTTCAGCCGCTGGCGCGGATCGATGATCCGGATGAGCGCAAATGGGCCAGTGAATGGCTCGGTCAGATCCTTGTCGGCGAGGGGGTGGCGCTGACCCCGGAGGTGAAGTCTCACCTCTGGTCGGCTCTGAATTCGCTGGCATCGTCGCCTGCCCGTGAGCGGACCCTGTCCGGCCTGGTCGCGCTTCTCCAGTCCAACGCCCTGAAGCAGGCGTTGGCGCCCTACTGCCTCGGTGGTCCCTACGGCCGCCTCCTGGATGCGGATGCCGAGCGTATCGGGGATGCCGATGTGGTGGTGTTCGAAACCGAAGGTCTGATCGGCTCGGGCGCGGCCTCCTCCGTTCTGTCGTACCTGTTCCACCGCATCGAAGGCCGTCTGGACGGCCGGCCGACCCTGCTGGTCATCGATGAGGGCTGGCTGGTTCTCGATGACGGGGATTTCTCCGGCCAGTTGCGAGAGTGGCTGAAAACCCTGCGCAAAAAGAACGCCAGCGTCATCTTCGCCACCCAGTCCCTGTCGGATATTGCCAATTCCCGCATTGCTCCGGCGGTGGTGGAAAGCTGCCCGACACGGATATTCCTGCCTAACGAGCGGGCGATCGAGCCGCAGATCATGGCGCTCTATCGGGATTTTGGCCTGAACGACCGACAGATCGCCATCATCGCGCGGGCCGCGTCGAAGCGGGACTATTACTGCCAGACGCAACGCGGCAATCGCCTGTTCGAACTGGGGCTCGGGCCTGTCGCACTCGCCTTATGCGCAGCATCAGGGAAGGACGATCACAAGCTGATCGATGCAGTGCTGGCGGAACACGGCCGGGACGGTTTTCTCCTCGCGTGGTTTGACGCGCGGGGCGTGTCATGGGCGGCGGATCTGTTGCGCGACGATCGCGGGGCGGAGGACGTGCCATGACGGAAAGACATTGCCAGCTTCGGACCGATTTTTTTGCGCGTGTGAGAGAAAAACATTTCCATCGCACTGCTCTTGTCGCCTCTGTTACGCTGGCATTCGGTGCAACGTTCGACCTTTCACGACCGGCCCGTGCCCAATGGGCGGTCTATGATGGGGCGAACCACGTCCAGAACGTGCTGATCGCGGCCCGCACGCTTCAGCAGATCGACAACCAGATCACATCTCTTGCCAATCAGGCGCAGATGCTGGTCAACCAGGGCCGTAATCTGGCGAGCCTGCCACTGTCGACATTGTCGACGCTGCAATCAACGATTTCCCAGACAACAGCCTTGCTCGCGCAGGCACAGAACATCGCTTATTCGGTGACCTCGGTCGAGCAGCAATACCAGCAGGCGTACACCTCAATCTCGTCCGGCATGTCAGACAGTGCCCTGTTCAGCCAGGCACAGACACGGTGGCAGAATTCCGTGGGCGGGTTCGAAGATGCCCTGAAGCTTCAGGCTCGGGTGGTAGGAAACATCCCCAGCGACAGTTCGGCCATGACCCAGCTTGTCTCTTCCAGCCAGACCTCCACGGGCGCGTTGCAGGCGGCGCAGGCAGGAAACCAGCTTCTGGCGCTACAGTCCCGTCAGTTATCCGACATTCAGGCCGAACTTGCTGCCAATGGCCGCGCCACAGCCCTGCAACAGGCGCGCGATGCTGCGACGGAAGCGGAAAGTGAAGCCCAGTATCAGCATTTTTCACAGCATGACGCCTATGTGCCCGGCACGGTGTCCATTTTCGGCAGCAGCGGGAACTGACCGCCATGGCGATGGGCAATGTGGGCGTTATCGACACTTTCCTGAATACCTTCACCACCACCATCGACAGCGGCTTCGGTCTGGTGAAGGGGAATGTGATCTCACTAGCAGGAACACTGTCCGTGCTGGATATGGCGCTGGCTGGCCTGTTCTGGGCCTGGGCTGCTGATGAGGACATCATCCAGCGTCTGGTGAAGAAGACGCTCTATATCGGATTCTTTTCCTTTCTGATCAGCAATTTCTCCAGTCTGTCGAAGACCGTCTTTGACAGTTTTGCGGCCCTTGGCCTGAGAGCCGGTGGCGGCAATCTGGCACTCGGAGACTTCCTGCGGCCCGGCCGACTGGCATCCACGGGTTTCGATGCAGCCCAGCCGCTTCTGGATTCAGTCCATAATCTCCTTGGTCCTGTCGCCTTCTTTACGAACTTCATTCAGATCTTTGTGCTCTGTCTGTCGTGGCTGATCGTGCTCGCGGCGTTCTTCATTCTGGCCGTGCAGCTTTTTGTTGCCCTGATCGAATTCAAGCTGACCACGCTGGCGGGTTTCATCCTGATCCCCTTCGCCCTGTTCAGCCGCACCGCCTTTCTGGCGGAAAAGGTGCTGGGCAATGTCGTCTCGTCGGGTGTGAAGATCATGGTGCTGGCGGTCATTTCCGCTATCGCGTCGGTTCTGTTCGCCCAGTTCTCAACCTCCTACGGCAGCGACGTTCCCACGATCGGGCAGTCCGTCTCGGTGGTGCTGGCCTCCCTTGCAATTGTCGGCCTGTCCATTTTTGGCGGCAGCATCGCCAATGGGCTGATTTCCGGCGCACCGCAGCTTGGCGCGGGAGCGGCAGTCGGTACCGGCATGGCGGTTGGCGCCATGGGTGCTGCTGCGGCGGCCGGTGTCGGGGCTGTTGCTTCCGGTGGTGCCGCAGCCCTCGGCGCCACGGCTGCCGCCGCGCGGGGAGGGGCCGCGATTGCCGGGGCTGCTACCTCCGCCTATTCGGCCGGAGCCGCAGGCGCGTCTGGCGGCGCGGGCAGCATGGCCGCCGGGATCGGAGGCATGGGCCGGGCCGTCGGTGGAAATGTCGCGAATGCCGTCAAAGGGGCGGCTTCGCGTGCCGGTTCATCCCTCAAGGAAAGCTATGCCGCCGGTGGACGCTGGGCCGCGCGCGGGATGGGGGAGGGAGGCGAAGGCGGAGCCGGGGATAACGGACCGGCACCTTCTGGAGGCGGTGGTCCTGCCGGAGAAGGGGATGGCCCCACGGGTGGCGGCCCTACCGGTGAGGGTCCGTCTGGTGGAGATGGTGGCGGTTCCGGCGAACCGCCCCGCTGGGCTCAGAAGATGAAGCGCCGCAATGCCGCCGCTCATGCTGCTGAGGCCGCCCATGTTATCCGCTCCGCCGATGGCGGGGGCGGATCTTCCTCCATCGATCTGTCGGAAAAGGAATGAGGACGATGTTCCGTCGCTCCACCACCCGCTACGGGACCACGCCCGAGCCTGTCACGCCCTATCAGAAAGCCGCGCAAGTCTGGGACGAGCGCATCGGCTCCGCCCGTGTACAGGCCCGTAACTGGCGGCTGATGGCGTTCGGCTCTCTGCTTCTGTCCGCAGGCCTTGGCGTAGGGCTGGTCTGGCAGTCCGCGCGCGGTACCATCACGCCGTGGGTCGTGCAGGTCGATCGGCTGGGGCAGGCGCAGGTCGTGGCCCCCGCGATAGCGGGCTATATGCCCGCCGATCCGCAGATCGCTTGGTATCTGGCGCAGTTCGTTCATGACGTGCGCGCTCTGTCGTCGGACCCTGTGGTGGTGCGGCAGAACTGGCTACGCGCCTATGATTTCACCACCACGTCGGGCGCTCAGGCGCTTAACGATTATGCCCGCCTCAATGATCCGTTCTCGCGCATCGGGCATGAGCAGGTCGAGGTGGACATCGCCTCGGTGATCCGGGCGTCTCCCGGCAGCTTCCGTGTCGCCTGGAGCGAGCGCCATTACCGCGACGGCGCGTTCACCGGCACCGAACGCTGGACCGCCATCGTGTCGGTCGTTCTGCACACGCCACGCGATGCCGACCATCTCAGGAAAAATCCGCTCGGAATCTACGTCTCCGCCATCAACTGGTCGAAGGAGCTTGGTCAATGACGCGCTTCATTTTCGCAGCCCTTCCTGTGGCGCTGCTCTCGCTTGCCGGTTGCGCGGGCAGTTACCATCCGCCCGTCATCCGGTACGATGACGCCGCGCGCGCGACGAGAATTCCCGATCCACCGAAGCCCGTGCAGGTGGTGGAGGTGCCACAGCCACTTCCTCTGCCGGGCCAGTTCAAGCCACTGCCGTCACGACGCACGGCCCATCCGGTCCCCGAGGTTACTGATCCGACCACGCGCGTGACCCAGGCTAATCTGGCGGCGCGCATCCAGCCGACGCGGGCCGGTTTCATCAATGCGGTGCAGGTCTATCCCTATTCTCCGGGTGCCCTCTATCAGGTCTATACCTCGCCAGGCGAGATCACGGACATCATGCTCCAGCAGGGTGAAAAACTGGTGGGCACCGGCCCAGTTGCTGCTGGGGATACGGTGCGCTGGGTCATCGGTGACACCGAAAGCGGAGAAGGGGCGACCAAACGCATCCATATCCTGGTGAAGCCGACCCGGCCGGATCTGACCACTAATCTGATCATCAATACTGACCGACGGACTTATCTGGCGGAATTGAGGTCAACACCCCCCACATACATGGCGTCGGTCTCGTGGAACTATCCCGAGGACGATCTGATTGCCCTGCACCGGCAGGACGACGCGGCCGATGACTCTGCCCCAGTGGACGCGGGGCTGAATCTCGATACCCTGAATTTCCGCTATGCCATCCAGCCGGTGAAAGGCGGCACGCCGCCCTGGTTACCCGGCCGGGCCTTTGATGACGGTCACAAGGTCTATATCGCTTTTCCATCCGGGATCGGGCAGGGGGAACTGCCGCCGCTCTTCGTGCTGGGGGCGGATGGCGGCCCGGAACTGGTCAATTACCGGGTGCGGCAGAACTGGATGATCGTGGATCGGCTGTTCGCCGCCGCTGAACTGCGGCTGGGCGATAAGCATTCCGAGCAGCGGGTGCGCATTGTCCGCATTGACGGCAGGAAGTCATGACCGGGCAGGCTCACACAGTGGGAGAAAATTCTGCGGCTCCGGCCACAGGGGGAAATTCCGCAGCATCACCGCCGCCACCTGATCTGCG
Source organism: Acetobacter fabarum (assembly GCF_029069195.1). Classification (GTDB taxonomy): domain Bacteria; phylum Pseudomonadota; class Alphaproteobacteria; order Acetobacterales; family Acetobacteraceae; genus Acetobacter; species Acetobacter fabarum_A. Next base: position 63,584 of record NZ_JARDYK010000009.1, on the reverse strand, counting down.
TCTGCGGACGGAACGACCGCGTGTCGTGCGGCTTTCCCGCACCGTGGTCTGGTCGCTGGGCGGGGTTGGCATGATCGCGGTGGCCTTCGCGCTGGGCTATGCCCTTCAGGCAAGCCATCGGGTGTCATCCACGCCTGCCGCGCAGGACGCGGATGTGCGTCCCTCTGCCGACGGGCTGGCGGGACTGCCGTCCGACTATGTCGGCAAGGATGTGCCGAAGCTGGGACCAGCGCTGCCCGGTGATCTGGGGCATACCATCCTCCACGCACAGGAGCAGGGAAAGGCAGCCTCGGGTGGCGACGACCGCCGTGCCGCGCAGGAGGTCGAGGCCGCAATCGCCAGCAAATTGTTCGTGCAGACGGGAGAACGCGACCGGGGTACCGACCAGGCAACTCCGCCCACATCGGGTGCATCTGCGTCCCAGGCAAATCCATCTTCTTCGACCGACGCCCAATCAGGCAACCGTGCCTTTCTGGCAGGCCAGCCTGACCGCGCGACGACCAGCCCGGATCGCATCATGCCGTCAGCTTCGCCTTATATCCTTCAGGCGGGCACTGTCATCGCGGGGGCGCTGAACACGAAAATCAGCTCTGACCTTCCGGGTCAGATTACTGGCCATGTCACGCAGAACGTCTATGACAGCCCGACCGGTCGTTTCCTGCTGATCCCGCAGGGAAGCCTGCTGTTCGGGGCCTATAACAGCGGCATTTCTTTCGGGCAGCAGCGTACCCAGATCATCTGGACCCGGCTGATTTACCCGAACGGCGAGAGCCTGGTGCTGGAAAAACTGCCCGGTGGCGACGCCATCGGCCAGTCCGGCCTGTCCGATGAAGTGAACAACCACTGGGGCCAGCTTTTCAGGGCTGCCATCGTGACCACGCTCCTGAGCGTCGGATCAGAGGCCGGAACCAGTCAGAGCGAGAACAATCTGGCGCAGGCCATCCGTTCTGGGGCCAGCAATGGGTTTTCCATGGTTGGTAACCGGTTGGTTGATCGCAGCCTCAACATCCAGCCGACCCTAACCGACCGGCCGGGGCTGCCTTTCACCTTGATCCTTAACCGCGACCTTGTCCTGCAACCTCGCCACGCAAAGGAAACAGCACCATGACAACGCTGCGCATCACTGAAATTCCGGATGAAAAGCCGGTCCGCATGCCCGTGGACTTACCGGCGGACCTCCATCGTGATCTGGTGACTTACGCAGCACTGGTCAGCCAGAATGGTCAGCCCGTCGATCCAACCCGTCTCGTGCCGCACATGATCCGTGGATTCATTGCATCTGATCGAGCTTTCGCGAAGCTTAAGCGTGCGCGAGCTAAGCAGATAGTAAGCAGAGAAACTTAGTCTATTCGAGATTCTGCTTTCCCAAGAAAACAAGTATTTTATGTGCGACGGTCGACAAATTTCTATCGCGCCATCCAATGCCGTAATCAAGATGTGAAAAACCGTCGCCGTCGCGCACTTCTAGCACAGTTACCTGCTCAAGGATCGTACCTGGAAAAAATGCGAGCCAGCCAGCCGGCATGAGCGTAATACCATGTCCGTTAATGACGAGAGCGATCGTCCGCAGACTTATGATTTCTTCCCTACACACTGTTGGTAGAAAGCCAGCAATGCTTGCTTTGCGTTTTAACAGTGTAGACATGTCCTCTCCTGTATCATCGTTACCGAAGACAAAAGTTTCTTCCCGTAAATCGCTCCAACATGTCGTGACAGACGAAGCAAGAGGATGGTTTGTCGGTGTCACAGCGACAATTCGATCGCTCCACAGTGGTAAGGTAGCTGCGCAAGATTCGTTCAGCGGAAGGGCTATAATTACTAAATCAACGATACCGTCGAAAAGAGCCGAAATTACATCTCTCTTGGATACGTCACGATATATAAACGAAATACCGGGATAAAGAATTCTATACGGTTCGATGAAGGCCGACACCCGTCCTGGCGGTACATTACTTTGTATTCCTATTGATACGATACCGCTTTCACCCAAGGCGCATCTCCGAGTATATTCATAAAGAGCATTTGTGTCGTGCAACAGAGCCTCAGCTTGTCGGAGGAATGCTTCGCCGACTGGCGTAGGCGTTGTGCCAGATGATGTCCTGCGGAAAAGCTGAATTCCGACGCGCTCCTCAAGTAGCCGAAGTGAACGACTGACTGCGGACTGTTTGGAATTTAGAGCGCGTGCCGCGCCATGGATGCTTCCTTGAAGAGCAATTGCGCATACGCATTGCAGTTCCCGTAGATCAAGAGGAGGGTGTCTTACCATTCCATTTCTTTCCTCTCATACAAATTAAAATTCGACAGTTTGTAGTGTGAGTGTTGTAACGCACAATAATATAATTTATGTATACATGAAAAATATAATGTAATATTTATATATGTCTTATATACCACAATTAATACCTAGATATATTTATTCGCATCTATAGATATGCGCGCATGACTCTAGTTTGTAGGCAGAGATAAGATTGTCGGGTCCATTCTCCCAGCAACGGCAACAATTGCAATAACAGCAATAGAAAGTGCAATTTCGGCTATTGTTCCGCGTTGAAGATATTTAAGGCTAACCGTAATGTTTCTTTTCTGGCGTAGATTTTTCACGTATACATAGCGGTTGACGCAGGCGATACAGACCATACCGCTCGTTAATCCCAGCTTGAGAATGAGTAGTGTAGAATAGACAGTGACATGCTTCGGCCATCCCCCCAGGATATTCAGGCCGAGTCCAGAGCCGGTAAGCAGGACCAGAAGCACCGCGATATGCCCCGCAGCCGAGTACCGTGCTAACGCCACTTGCATGGAGCAATCCCACTTCTTTTTTCGTGTATCACTGACAAGCATGGCAACGGGGATGAGGCCCCCGCACCAGAAACTACCTGCAAGCAAATGCACGGCCTGGAAGAACATCGCGCCCACACCGATCATGCGCACGTGACCTGTCAAGGCTGTCGCCGTCAGAAGCACGCATGCGGGTATGACCGACAGGACCGCGCCGCATTTACGCCAAGTTAGAAGTAGAAGACAGACGCCAGCTACGGCCTGAATGATCCATGCCTGTCCAATGGTGGTGTCAACAAGCACGGCTTTGCTTAAAGTCGGCGAGAAGGCATCCTGCCATCCATCTCCGACCTCGGAGACTTCGGCTGGCAGTGTTGCAACGACGATTACCGTCGTAAAAACGCTCCCCCATGCCCAAAACTTTCCCAGGCGGGCAGAGAGTGCGTTTCCGAGTTTGCGCGGAGCCAGCCACCCTGCAAAAAGCAGGCTACCTGTAAGAAAGAGCGCCAGGCTGTCTCGTGCGGCGCGACATAGGATCAGGAAAGCATCCGGTGTCATCGGTTAGTAACTGTGAACCCGTAGACGCCATGAGTCTTGTGTCCATCGACGGCAAGGGCGTGCCAGGTTACGGAATATCGTCCAGGCACGAGGTCAATTTTGAGCGGGATCGTCAGAGTCTTGCCGTCATCCGACAGGGAAACGTTTCCTGTTTCTATAACATTACCCTTGGGGCCAGTGACAACGACGCCGGTGAGCTTGACAACTACTGCTTCAGTAAAGCCTAGCGTCAGGCTCTGCGGCGCCGTTCCCGTGCTATCCGCAGCGGGTATTTCGGCGTTCAGGTGGGCATGTGCATAGGCAGGGTCCGCCATCTGCAGAACGAAGTTCCCTGCGAGACACATAGAGGCAACGATTTTACGGATAGAAGTCATGTTTACTTTCCTTGCTTGGTGTGAATTACAGCAGAAAGACAAATATTTTCAGAGAAAAAAGTCTCTTATTGACCAACGAAAAGGATACCTTCGACGCAGCTATGCTGTTGAAAACAGAATAGTATTGAAAGCTTTCGTCATGCGTTGCTCAAGCTCATCAATGTCTTTTTTAGAAATAATGAGAGGTGGTGCTAAAATTATGCTATCGTGTGAGATTCTTATCAGGACGCCGTGTTCCATACATGCTTTCACAACTGACCGTTTGATGTCTCTCTTCTCATCATTTCGGAAATCAAGCTCCCTGTAGCTACGGAATCCGACTTCAATCGCGCTTAATAATCCGATTGTCCGTGTGGATCGGACCAGTTCGTGTGCCGCAAGTTTCGAAATCATCTTTATCCAATGTTCTGAAATATCCCGCACATGATCTACTATTCTTTCATCCTCATAGATTTTTAGCGTTTCAAGGGCGACGGCAGCGGCAACAGGATGTGCGTGATATGTGCCGCCATGATGAAACCCATGGTGCATAATCGAGCAGTCCACCAATGCGGAGTGAAAATCATCATTCATGACGACCGCCGAAATCGGTTGATAGGCCGCTGAAAGCCCCTTCGATGCGACGAGGCAGTCGGGCGTCTGGTTGACGGTCTGGCTTCCCCACATCTTTCCGGTTCGACCGAAGCCCGTCACGATTTCATCGAAATAAAGAGGAATATCGCGCATCGACAAGACGTTGCGTATTGCTTCAAAATATCCTTCCGGCGCTGGGTACATGCCGCCAGCAATCGAGACTGGCTCGCAGAGGAAGGCCGCGATATTTTCGGCACCCGTGTGATCTATCAGTTCTGCCAGTTCCAGCGCCAGGCGATGTGCATAATCTTCTTCTGTTTCTCCAGCCAACGCGTCACGTGGCCAGCGGGGTTGCGCAGCATACAGAATATCGTCACCCGTCAGATCGAATGAATTGATAATGCTTTCGATCCCGCCAAGTCTCGTGGCAAATATCGTCGATCCATGGTAGCTCCCCCGACGCGTGATTATTTTATGCCGTTTTGGATTTCGTTGTTTATTGATATACCAAGTCGTTTTAATGAGAGTTTCGATAGCTTCCGATCCGGTTGTGGCGAAAAGAACGTGAGCGTCCGGTATCGGCGCTGCCGCGCTGAGCGCGTCCGCAAGCGCGTGGACGACAGGGACCGTCCGGTTTAGCGCGGTGGGATAGACTGGCAGCTCTCGCATCTGGCGTGTGGCGGCTTCGATCAGGCGTTCATTATGAAAGCCGAGCGTAGCGCAAAACAGTGCCGACACCGCGTCGATATAGTCTTTACCCGAAGAATCGAAGACGAAGACACCAGATCCAGATACCATATCGACGCCTGATGACATGGCGGAGTTGCTAAGATGCGATAAGCCGTACACCAGTCGCGAAGTCATCATTGTGCGCCTTTACCAGAGGGAGAGGCTGAGGGCAGAGCCAAAGGGCAGGTCTTTCCCGGATCTGAGAACGCCGGGTTGGTGAGGAAGCTCTGATCCGTCAGGGAGTTCAGGAAGGCGATCACGTCCGCGATCTCCGCCTCGCTGATATCGAACGGCTCTATGAACTGGTCGCGCAACGGGTTCTCTCCGTGTGGCCCTGTCGCCGACCGACCTCCCTTCGAGTAATGTGCTGCCAGCACGTCGTGCAGCGTGGCGATGGAGCCATCATGCATATAGGGACCCGTCAGAGCGACGTTGCGCAGGCTTTCCGTGCGGAATTTCCCCTCGTCCTCGGCATTGCCTGTCACTGTCCGCAGCCCGTGATCACTGGCAGGATAGGCCCCCTTGCCGTCCTCGTTATACAAGCCGGTATTGTGAAAGCCTGTTTCTGGAAAGAGCATGTTAGCCGCGCGGATATTGTCGGTCAGATTCAGGCCATTATGGCAATGCGAACATTCGAGCTTCTCGCCGAAGAAGAGCGCCTCGCCTCGTTGCGCGGCCGGGGACAGCGCCGTCTTGTCGCCATGCAGCGAGTGGTCGTAGGGACTGTCGAAGGACAGCAGCGTGCGCTCGAAGGATGCAATCGCCTTCGTGACCGTGGAGAGTGTGATCGCGCCCTTCGCCTCGGGGAAGGCGACACGGAACAGGCGCGCATAGCAGGGATCATCCGAGAGCCGGGCGAACAGCGCCTTTTCCTGGCCGCCCATGCCCAGCTCGACCGGTTGGTCGCTGAACATCGGGATCAGCATCTGCTTTTCCAGAGTGGTGAGCTGTGGATTGGCCCAGGTGTAGCTCGGCAGATAGGCTACGTTCGCCAGTGGCATCGGCGTGCGTAGTCCCGGCTCGCCATGCGCGCCTACATGCGTCGGGACACCAGAGGCAAAGCCCAGTTTCTGGAGATGGCACGACGCGCAGGCGAGCGTCCCATTCTCCGATAGCCGTTTGTCATAAAACAGCCGCCGCCCCAGTGCGACCTTCTCTGCCCTCATCGGATTGTCGGACGGGACGACTGGCGCAGGCGCCCAGGAGGGGATGTCCCAATGCCACGTCGTGGGCCGGGTTGCGGCTGATAGAAGCAGCGCCCCCCCACCCAGAAGGGCCATCTGGAGAACTTTGCGAAATAACGTGCGCATCTTATCGACCCCGAAATACCGACTGAGCCGGCGGAGAGGTCTCTGATCCGAATGGCAGGCCGAACTCACGGAACACACCTGCGCAATCCTTGTCGTCCGGTCCAGACATGCAACCTGGCGCACTATTAATCTGGTTGGTGCTGACATTACTCAGAGCGAGCAGTCGACTTATGTCGAGCTTCACGGTCTGATGCGCCGGATCGAACTCCGGCAGCGTGACCGTGACGAGGTTCGGGGCCGTGCACGCGCCCTTCGGCGCCTCGACCGCGCTGGCGGACTCACAGCCGGTGCTCCCGATATGGACAGGGAAGCCGTGCGGTCGCGCTTTGTCGCCAGGCTTCGGAATCATCGTGATGTCGAGCGTGAAAAAACGATATCCTGACTGCCAGGTCCAGAACATGCTCGTCATGTTCAGTGGTGGCTGTGCAATCGTAGGATCGCCGTGATTGGCGGCCATAGGCAGCCCAACGGTGAAGCGCAGGCCGGTGAAATGGCCTTGCGGCCAAACAAAACTGATAGCCGAGTTCGGCGACGGAGTCGTATCGCTGCATGGAATATTGCGATCGATCAGGTCGATCAGCGCTATCCCGTCACGCTGCCAGAGGCCGGACGGCCCTGGCTTGACCAGCACCGCACGGCCGTCCTTCGTGAGCAGCGCCACATCGTGGATGTAGAAGCGTAGATCGTTGATGCGGACCGTATTGTCGCTTGTCCCCACCGGGCTTATGGTTCTAGCACAACTTACCGGCTGGTTTCCGAATGCCGCCTGGAAAGTAAGGCGCCCGAGCTTTGGTGCTGCGTGGGCTTCGTTTGAAGAAAAGGCCGGGAAAATAAATAGACCCATCCCAATGAATAACAAAAAAAAATTTATTCTATACACTGACGGCGCATAGGTCAAATTGCTCACAGTATGCGGCTCCATCCAGGGAATACAGAAATTTTGTTATCAAAAATAAGGAAATACGACGGAATATCATCTTCCGGGCTTAAATCCGCACCAATTTCAATTTCTTGAATTTCTCGTTGCAGATCTACCGCACGGTACTTCCAGCCGACAGTCCAGTTTTGTTTGATACCGCGGTAAATGGCGATGCCTAGTGCTTCTGTGCGATCAGATATGGCCCACCGAGCAGCTGCAGCTCCCGCCAATTCCGATAGAATGATTTCGGAATTAGAACTATTCAGCATCTCATTTTCTTGCAACCAAATGATAACCCAGAGGTGTAATGGCCAACCAAAACAAATTTTTCGCTCAGAACCCCACCTCATAAAGGGCCGAAAAATATTGAATCCGTCTTGATCACCAGAAAAATCCAGTAGGGATGGACATGGATCATAAAGAGCATGCCAATAACCGCGCCACGCAATATCTAATCGCACCAACGCGCGCCTGTTGTCAGAAAACAAAGAAAACTGATCTGGGCGCGACATAAAGTCTATGACATCGATATCACGCAAATATTTTCTATGATTGTTCATTGTATACACTCTGGTTTTTCGATTTCAAGCGAAGGCTGTTTAAATCTTCCACTATAAGGTCGTAATCAAAATTTCCGTCTCGTTCGTAAGTAATTGTAGTATTTTCACGAAAAAACAGATCAGCATAACGATCTATGAAGATCTCCGTTTCTGATGAAATCTGCTCCGAATGTGAATCAATTAAAATATTATTATCGCTTGGTGCTGGAGTGTATCCTGCAACATGATAGTGTAGCGTTTTCGATATTACATTCTTCCAGTCGTCTATGTCTGCGCCCGTATTCCTAGAGGCACAAACAGCATTGGATATATCAAACAACACATTACATTCAGTTTTCTTTGATATATGCTCGAAGAAAGTTGGAGCTTCATAAGAACCGTCGAGCAGTGAAGGATAATTCTCTAAATATAGAGTATGACCAAGCATATCCTGCCACCGCCGAATTTTATCAAAATATATTGACCCTATTGCATAATTTATTTCGGCGAGTTGATAAAAATTAGTTCCGTTATGCTCGAAAAGTGCGATATGATCGGAAATATAAAGTGGCTGAAACGCCTCAGACATTTGCGTTATTCTGCTTGATATATACTTTAATTCTTCCTCACCTCGCTCCAAAAAACGGGATTGCATAATATGGAATGCGACAGGGCAAGGAAATTTCTTTGCAATTTCTGTTGGATTGAGATGTAAAAAATTGTCGATCAGGAGTTCGACGTAATCTATATGTCCCTCGTCAATAAGGGACATAATAGATGAGTAAGATTGGCCGCCAGTGAAATTTATGCCAATAGAACCGTTACACATCGTATACCTCCTAGGGCGAGACTGGCGCGGAAAGGCGCCAGTCTCTGTATTGTTTTAAGCGTTATAACCGCAGACACCCGAACCACACTGCAGTCCGGCCCGGACAGGTACAGAAATTTGTTTGGTTTTAAGTATAGTTATAGTAATAGTCATTTCATACCTCCAGTAACCACAATAGACATTCTATGTGGCGTCTAATTATACATAAAAACAGGAAATAAATCAATGGAATTACGTGTAATAATTTGATTTATTTCAGAATAACCTCCTGGCGATTGTCAAAATCTATATGATAGATCAAAGCGAAAGCTGCGACCTACTTCAGGAAAATCAACGTTTGTGGAAGCCATTTTATACATACTGTATTCCTTGTCGAATAAGTTGGTAACAGCAAAATTAATTCGCCAAGGCTTGCGAGGAGGTGCCCAGGTTGCGAGTATGTCGTGCACCATATAGCCGGGACGCCGACGAATAATAGTTGCATCGTAGTTCTGAGCGTCTACGGCCATGAGGCTGTACATTAAAGTCAGTCCGATGTTCGGAAAACGGTAACGCATATCAGCGGCAACTTTATCTGGAGGCGAGTACAACCCAGCACCGGTCCGAGCGTTTGTGACTCTTATGTGGCTGAAGCTCAGATCAAACCCCCAGTTTCCTATGTCGTAATTACTATGTAGCTCAATACCGTAACGTGTGGCGTGTCCAACGTTCTGATATTGATAAATGGGTCTGTTTTTCCCATATTTTCCATTAAAACGCCCGATAGCAACTTCTTGAATGAGATTGGTTACGTCTTCGTAAAAACCTGTAGCGCGGACGCTCGCACGATCGTGCTCGCTAAACAGTGCGCTCTTTGTATAAGTAAATCCGCCTTCGTATGTTTTGGCAGATTCGGGTTTTAGATTTTTGTTAGAAACAAAATTTGCGAACCATTGATTGCCTGTCAAATCCATGTCGCTTTGCGCTGGGGTGGGAGCATTATAAGCTTTCCCCCAACTGAGATATATCATCCATTCGCGTGTTGGTTGCCACGATAATGTTATTTTTGGAAGAATAGCACCGTTTGAGCTATTTGAGAGACCTTTCCCGTGTTCAGGAAAGGTATTGTATCTATCGTAACGCAAGCTAGGGGAAAGAGTGACATGGTGGCGAAATTTTATTTCATCTTGCCCGTAAACCCCATATACCTGCTGTTGTGCGTTGGGTGTATTTGAACCAGATGTGGTGTACGTATAAAAATCGCGGTAGTAATTTACGCCTCCAGTAAATTTATGTCTTCCAAACAATCCGAAATTACGAAAGTATGATTTTTGTAAGTCGAAACCATAGGTCTCAAGGACAGTGGACCCGCCATTAGAGTCCATGCTGTTCGGCACCTGCTTTGAGGCCATTTTCGTTCTGTAAAGGGTCAGCCTTCCATCTTCCTCGCCTTGCTCGTTACGTGTTGTGAGGTGCAATGTTGACTCGTCCTGTCGGACATTTTGCTCTTGGCAGGTAGAACAGTGGTAAGTGGAAGGACCTTTTTGTGGCACTGAAGATCTATAGTTTTCATCAAGATAAAATTGCTGACCAAAATCTATTCTAATTCGGTCATTGATGTCATATCCAAGTTTAAGTAGTGCGCTGTGGCTTTGCCCGTCATTGGGTGAAAGTCTCTCGCCGCCCCCTAATCGTATCGAGTTGAAGGTTTGCCCAGAATAAGCAAGAAGCGCATCGAACTTGCCCCATTTTCCGTATATTTTTGCTGATCCCTTCCCATTTCCGTTGGCGCTTTGATAGCCGCCATCAATTTCTCCGCCCAAGCCTTGACCCGGTTTCAGAAGGGACTTTGCGTCAATAGTCTTAATTGACATAACTCCGCCGAGACCACCTGTTCCATAAAGAGTGGACGCTGATCCGGCGACAACTTCTACACTCTGGATAAAGGCGGGATCGATATAAAGCGGCGCTTCAATCCCTTGGGAATCCCAATTACGCCGTGCGCCATCGACCATCAAAATGATCTCGCGTCCCGCAAACCCACGGATTTGGGGAACCTGACCTTCCATACGCGCCGTGCCGACCATATCGACATCAGGCAAGCGATTGAGGGCATCTGAAATCGTGGAAGATTGCCTCATTTGGATGTCCTGACGTGTTATCAGGCTGACCGAGGCGGGAACGTCCTGGATCTGCTGTGGCGTTCGCGTGGCTGTGACAACGAGCCGCTCAGCTGCGTTGCTGGATATAGGGACGGCTGCTCCTGTTTTTACGTGAGCGCCGAGTTGTTTTGACGTGTTTCGTGATGACTGTTCCGGAGTTTTTTTAATCGCCGCCTGCCTGGTTGATGCGGCACTCTCACGCTCTTTTCCGGGCAGTTCATTGGCATGCGCCGCGAAGGACGGGATAAGAAAAATTGCGGCGGCAGAAAGTAAGTGCGCGCGGTGGAACGTGTGTGCGCAAACATGTGTCGAAGACATGGAAGCTGATCCTGAGCTGAGAATATCGTTCAGCCAGCAGGACGGTCATTGTCTTTTTCGTCATTAGTTTATGACGTCAGCGACGCACTATGCGTTAAGTGAACGCGTACGGTCGATGAATGACAGCTTAAACGGCCTGCGGGCGCTAGAAGACCGCAGACACAGGGGGGCCACAGGAGAAAGGAACACCAAGTGTGATGACAGGTGGAGCACGGGGGTTAACGATGTTGACGTGGCGTTGCCAACGAATAAACGCCAGTGCCAGCAAGATCACGAGAGCTGTGAACAGGAATACTGGCAGGTGCAGGAGGGGGCATAACGGACAGCTTCCATCGTGATGAGAAGGATGCCCGGACATGTGGTCGTGGTCGCCCTCATTGTCGGCTGACACAGCCTGCGTCACATTGTCCATTGTCATGCCAGGCATATCCGCACAGACGGAGTGCTTATGTGGCGTGTGATAAAGATGTGGAGCGATATCAATGCCTGTCAGGCGCAGGATGGTAGCACGAGGCATTTCTCCCGGCATTGCCTGACTCTGGATCAGGAGTTGCCCCAGAAAGCCCATGAGCGTGAACGCGACCAGAAACCAGCGGCTCAATGAAGAGCGGGGCGCAGGATGTATGGCATGGGCCATCTTTTGAAAACATATGCTCCTGTCACGGTAGACTTTTTATAAAATCCATTATGGTTGCGAGCCTGTCAACCCGATATTGCACACACATGGCAGGCATTCCTACCAGGATGCTTGAAGAGCCCATTTTGGCTTGGCGGCGGCTTTGTTTCGCAAATACGTGGAAGATCGCCGAAGTTCACATCCACGTTGCTACTTTTAACCGCTTCACAACGCTCGGAACCTCAATCACTTAGGCGGTCGTATAACAAAAAACATAAGAGCGTTCAGCACGACCAATCAGTGAATTGTGCAACAAAGCCGAATATATTTTTAGGTATTTTTAAAAATAGTTCTGTGAGGCAGGGCATAATTGACGTGTTCAGATGTTGCTCTCGCTGCCTCCTGAAACAAGTGCCGTAAAAATTTTCAAATCGATCCCTTTGACTGCACGCTGGATTGGTTCTTTCTTGAGGTGAGCATAACGTGCGGTCGATTTGAGATCGCGATGACCCAGCAGTTTCCCGATCATGACCAGATCCTCGCCGAGTTCCAGCGCATCGGATGCAAAGGAATGGCGGAGATCGTGAATGCGGACATCATGCAGCCCGGCTTCCTTTCGGATGCGCCGCCACGGCTTCTCCAGATCGGTCAGGTGACCACCGTCTTTCCGTCCCGTGATGACATAGGGATTGCCCTCAACCCGCGTGATGTCTCCAAGCAAGCCGATCGCACTCTCGCCCAACTGAACCGTGCGGGCACCATTTTTGCTGTCAGGTAATCTGATTATCCCTTCGTCCAGAAAAACATATTCCCATTTCAGACGTTGGATTTCCCGCAGGCGGCAACCGGTTAAAAGCAGGAGTTGGAACGCGTTGACGGCTTCCGGCATTGCGGAACGGCCGTCGTCGAGTGCTTTGCCAAGACGCTGATGTTCTTCTGTTGTGAGGTAGCGCTCGCGCTTCTGCTCCTTATAGCGTTTCACGCCCCTGCATGGATTGACGTTGTCTGTCCGCACACCCCAGAGGATTGCCAGAGAGAACATTTTCGACAGCACACCCAGAGTCCGGTTCGCCTGATACGGGATATGGCGATAGGCGTGGTGGAATGCGACCACATCCGAGTGGGTCAGGGTGGCCACCATCCGGCTGCCAATTTTTTTTATAATGAACAGGTCAATCGCGCGTTGATATTCGGCTTGTGTGGTTGATTTCAGATGCGTCTTTACATGCCGTTCAATGAAAGTCTTGCAGAACTGACTGATTGTGGGGGAGGTCCGCTCTTCGCCGCGTTCGGTGTTTGGGTCGTTGCCGTCTTTCACACGAGCGAGGATTTTAATCGCTTCATCGCGTGCTTTGTCTGCCGTCCAGGGACCATGATGGCCGATCGTATAACGTCGGAACCGGCCATTGGCTCGATAATGAACCACGTAGCTCATCCGACCCGAAGGCCAGACCCGCAGGGCGAAGCCGGCGACCTGATCGTCCCAGACGATGTAGTCCTTCTCAGCAGGCTGGAGGGTGGCGATTATGCGCTTTGATATCCGGGGCATGGCTGCCTCCACAGGATGCGTATAGGATGCAAATGGGATTGAAACGTCAGCGTGAGTAAGCGTAGACAGAAGAGCCAAAATGAACGACTTATTCAATTAAAATAATAGGATAGTAGTGGTTCTTCGGGATGCGTCGGGGAATTTCGTGGCAGGGCGTAGCTCTTGCCTACAAACTCATAACCTGAAGGCCGTAGGTTCAAATCCTACCCCCGCAACCATCTGAACTTGCGATGCTAACGCATCACGAACCCCAGTCCCGTAACGGACTGGGGTTTTTGTTTGTCCGCTGCCCGACGCCATCGTCAGGATGCCGGCCAGATCGCCACGGACATCGATCTGGAGGCCCTTGTCGGACGGCGTGAGGATGATGGCCTCGATCAGAGAGCGGATTACTTCGGCCGCTTCCTGACGCTTCTCGTCCAGCTCCGAATGCAGCATGTCGTGCAGGCGCGCGAGTTGCCGGTGGTAGAACTCCGCCATCTGCGGATGGAGCAGGGGCGGGGGCGCCTCGGCGGTCGCGAGGAACTCTGTCAGCTCCGCCTTGCGGGCTTCGAGCTTGGATCCGCGCTCCTTGACCGTCGCGATCGAGATCGCTTCCGAAAGGTAGAGATCCATCAGGCGCTGGATATCGCGCTCGACCCGCTTCAGCTCCGCTTCTGATGCGCCGATGTCGGCCGACGCCTCCATGCGCAGACGGTTCATCTCGTCCGTGAACGCGGTGCAGAACTCCGCGAACAGGTCCGGGTCCATGAGATGCTGGCGGAGCGCGTTGAGAACACGCCGCTCCAGTTCCTCGCGACGCATGTTGGTCCGGTTGTCGCAGGTACCCTTGTTGCGTGCTGTCGAGCAGCCGAGCAAGGTGCCGGAGATCATCGAATAACCGCCACCACAGCAACCGCATTTGCTGAGGCCCGAGAACAGGTAACGGGGGCGGCGTTTCTCGCGGAAGTGGTCGGGCGATGACGTGTCGCGTGTGTCCCGGCTGGCGCTGACGCTGGCCTGCCGTGCCTTGACCGCGTCCCACAGTTCCTGATCGACGATCCGCAGCTCCGGCACCTCCTGGATGACCCATTCGGATTCCGGATTGGGTCGGGCCTGTCGCTTGCCGGTATCGGGATCCTTGATGAAGCGCTGCCGGTTCCACACCAGCCTGCCCACGTACATCTCATTATTGAGGATACCCGTGCCGCGCGCCCGGTTGCCGTTGATCGTGGAGAAGCCCCACGCACCACTGCTCGGTGCCGGGATGCCTTCGTCGTTGAGGCGGAAGGCGATGGCGCGCGGTCCCAGCCCGGCCGCGAAGTCGCGGAAGATACGACGGACAATCTCTGCCTCCGCTGCATTGATAGTCCGGTCTCCCCGGATCGGTTCGCCGTTGGCGTCGAGCTTACGCACCACGTCATAACCATAGGCATTGCCGCCGCCGGACTTGCCCAGCTCCACGCGCCCCCGAAGACCGCGATGGGTCTTGGTGGCTAGGTCTTTCAGGAAGAGGGCGTTCATCGTGCCCTTGAGGCCGACGTGAAGGTGGGAGACTTCGCCTTCGGAGAGGGTGACGATCTGCACGCCCGCATAATTCATGCGCTTGAAAACGCCGGCGATGTCCTCCTGGTCGCGGGACAGGCGGTCCATCGCCTCGGCCAGCACGATCTGGAACCGTCCGCGCTGTGCATCGGCGATCAGCGCCTGGATGCCGGGCCGCATCAGGGAGGCGCCGGATATCGCGTGGTCTGTATACTCCTTGACGATGGTCCAGCCCTGCTTTTCCGCGTGGGTGCGGCAGACCCGAAGCTGATCGGCGATCGAGGCGTCGCGCTGGTTGTCGGAGGAATAGCGGGCGTAGAGCGCGACCTTCATGACGGGTTTTCCCTTACGGTCCGGAGCGGCGACATTGCTCCTGTTGCTGCGACCGGAACCAGTCCCGTGCGGCACGACGGGCCATGAGGCGGACCAGCGCTATCAGACGCGGGTCGGGGGCATTGGGCCGCAGGATGAGCCGCAACTCGGGCTCGGGCGGCCGATACGCCGGGGCAAGGGACTGGCTGGGTCTGTCCGTCATCGTTGCTCTCTTCCGACCGTATGGCAAGGAAAACAGACACACGATCCGGACAGATGACTGTTATTTCAATGGAAATACGCAATGCGGGAGATCGCGCCTGCGCGTGCTCCAGAGTGCGGAATCGTAGTTATGGGTAGTCCCGGATACAGACGCGTCGTACAAATACTTGCTCATGGCGGTGCAAAAGGTCGCGGATCATGAAAGATCCGCGAATAACCTCTTTTTTTGAGCAACAGAGAACAGGGCGCTAAATGCCCACGATCGTAAAATGTGGTGATTTGGCCCGGCTTGTTTCAGTTTCATTGGCCGGAGATTGTAGAAGGCCGAATAGTAATTTCTCGACTTCTATGAACGGTAGTTTCAAGTCTCTTGCAATTTCACGCTTGGTGAGACGTTCTCTCCAAAGGTCTTCCAATACCATTTTCCAGACGGCTGATTCTTCTCGTGGGAGTCCGTTTGGTTCTGTCGTCCGGTAGCCGCGCTTTCCGATTTCAATGACAATTCCACGATACTGCCAATCACTGATAATATTGAGCTTATGCAACCGGTAAGCGAGCGCCGAGACTGACACGCCCCAACGTTTTTTGGCGCGCAAGATGTCATTCAGCGAGGAGATGAACGGGAGTTTTGCCCTAATATCTGCTTCTGGCATCAGAAATGAAGCCGCAAATTGTTGAGCTTCCAGCTCAGCTTGCTTCCCCTGTCCAGGGCCTCCATGTCGATGAAGTACCAAGTGACCGAGTTCATGGGCGCAGTCGAAACGACTGCGTTCAGCTGATTTCATGGTGTTAAGAAAGATGTAAGGAGCATCATCTCGCCAACAGGAATAGCCGTCTACATTGAGCGTTTCCTCCGCAAGAGAAAATATGCGGATTCCCTTGGCCTCCATTAACTTGATCATGTGACTGACGGGTTGTTCGCCCAACGTCCAATGCTCACGTAACGCACGAGCTGCTGCCGCAGGATCTCTTTCCGCAGACAGGTCCAATAAGTCGGCTTGAGGCAGATTGAAGCGGGCATCTACCCAGTCCTGGACCATGTAAGCAAGAGGAGCTGCTGCTTTGGACGCATCTCGTTCACGGGCAGTCATGGCACTTAAACTGCGAAAACTCACTCCGTCGGGAGATGGCGCTTCATAGACATCGCCTAAGAAAAAATCCTCTGGGAAATCAAGTGTTAGAGACAGTTTGTATAATGTATCCGGCTCAGGGGCATTTTTCCCGTTCTCTATGCGTGAAAGCGTAACTGGAGTGATGCCAGCCTTCTCGGCAAGCGCCCGACTGGACAGCCCGCGACGATGGCGGGCAAGGGTCAAACGCGAAGGGTTGAACATGGGGTACCGTCTTATTTTCTTGAGATCTGAATATCGTAATCCTGTTCAGGCATATCCAGATCGTTGTCCATACGAACGTCGTCAAGATCGCCTTTTTTCACAATGAAAATGCGTTCGTGGAAATCCACAAACTGCTCGTCTTCAATGGGCAAAGGACGTGATAATTCCGCTCTGATGCCCGTCACTTCATCACAGCTGACACAAAGGTACCAGACTTCGCCCGTAGGGCTTTGAGTTGGAACTGTATGGATGGGCGGAGATGAGAATAAATCCCCTTGAGCCGCGTCAACCAGAGCTTTAGAGGCAGCTTTCTTGCCAGAAATGGCCTTGGGCGAATATTTCAATTCAGCAGCCAAGTCTACGTTCTGAAAAATAATTCTGATGTTGGTATCTTTATTAAAGACGGATTCGATATTTTTTTCGCGCAAAGCTACCCACTTCTTTGCCCGAAAAATCATCCTAATTCCGCGCGTCCCGAAGATGTATGAGAATATTCCGGGAGCACTGATTGGATCGTCATCAGTCGAGTCACGACGAGCGCCTACCGCCATCTTGACGATATTGATTAACTCTTCCCGCGTGACATCAAAATGCTCAGCTAAGCGAGCTATAATGTCCACCTCTTCGGTTCGGATAATTTGTTTAGCGGGAATTCCCATGACATCACCGTGTTAATTTTTTCACCCTCAATTGTGGAGAAGAAAATTAACACGGTCAAGGAGAATTCTTTCTTCTGCCGTGTTATCTGATGGACGCCGAAAAAAGAAGAAAAAAGGGCTAATGGCTCCGCCCTCGCGCCAGCAAGGGTTCGCGTCAGCGCGCTGACGCCGCCCGATGGGGTGTCCCCGATCTTCCTGCGCTACGCTCCGTGCAGACCGGGAGATACCCCTCCCTATCGGTCGCCCTTGCCGTTGCTACCCCGCTGCTCGCCGCGAGGCAGAGAAACAGCGGGGGCTGTTCCTCGCGGAACAAAGGGCAAAGACCATGACCGGCAACACCAACACGGCGACCAATTTCCGCAATACCATTCTGAACGGTGACAGCGTGCAGTTGATGCGCGCACTCCCGCGCAATGCGGTGGATTTTATCCTGACCGACCCGCCTTACCTTGTGAACTATCAGGGCAGGGACGGGCGGAAGGTGCGCAACGACGACAATGCACGCTGGCTCCGGCCCGCTTTCAACCAGATGCACCGTGTCCTGAAATGGGGCGGGTTTGCCGTTTCTTTCTATGGCTGGAACCGCATCGACCTGTTCGCCGATGCCTGGAAGGCGGCGGGGTTCCGCATGGTCGGGCATATCGTCTTTCGCAAGTCCTATTCGTCCTCTTCCCGGTTTCTCCGGTATGAACACGAAAGCGCCTATCTTCTGGCCAAGGGCAATGTAACACCGCCCGCAAAACCTATCCCGGACGTGCTCGACATGCCCTATTCGGGCAATAAACTGCACCCGACGCAAAAGCCGGTGGCGGCTCTCCTTCCCCTGGTGGAAGCCTTCTGCCCGGTGGGTGGTCTGGTGCTGGACCCGTTTGCGGGTTCCGGTTCGTCGCTGGTGGCGGCGCAGCATCTTGGGCGCGACTGGCTGGGCATGGAACTGGACCCGGAGCACGCGGCCACGGCAACCCGTCGGCTGGCCTGGCACGGGGCAGGGAGGGCGGCGGCGTAAGCCGCCCCTTTCTTTCTTTACGCTAACCGGGCGGCCAGAAAATCGCGCCGGTCCTTCGGGACCGGCGGTGGAAACGCGCTGCCCGCGTGTGCGGCGCTCGCCGGCACGCCGGCTCGCAAGGTTCAGTGAAACAGGGTGCCGGACCGGTGTTCTTTGATCCAATCCCAACGCTGCAAAGCCAACGCGCCGCGTTCCCGGCGCGAGCGGAAGGCGCCGACAGGGGCGCCTCGGTCAGGATTGTCCGGCGCGCTTCGCGCGCTGTCTCTATGGTGAAAACGATGTCGGGAAACAGGCTTCTATTCTCTGGATATATCGGAACTGGCCCGGCATGTGTGTGGTATTGCACTCCATGGAAAGGATGCGATCCATGCTGCTCGGTCTCGGAATTGTCCTTGGCGTCGCCGGTATCGGTTTCCTGTGCTGGCTGCTGTTTCTCTGCGCAGTTTATGCCGCTTCCCTGTTTGTGGCTGCAATGGTCTGCAGCACATTTTATGACCACTCCATGATGTCCGGCTCTCATGCCATCCTTGCTGGTATCGCCGCCGGAATCATGGTTCTGGTGTTCGGTCAGGCGATACTCGTCTCCTCGCACGATCCTGCAATCCGGGGCGCGGTCTCGCTTCTGCTCGCCCTGCCGGCCGCGCTGGCGGGATTTGGCATGACACTGGGGTTCAGCGGGCTTGGCGATATGGGGACCATACCGGCATATCTCTTCGCGACATTCGGGGCGCTGTGCGTCGGCGGGGCCGCCTGGTCGCGGCTATGCGCCATCCAGCCCGCCTGAAAGCCTGATCTTCCGGCAGGCAAGTGTAGGGGCGGGGCGGTTAGTCCCCGTTGCGTGAGCAAGGGCGGCTCCATGGGATGGGTGCGTGTGCCGTCTTCATCGAAAGGACATGGACGGATGGATCTGGGGCCGGACCGTCCAGCTTCCCGCTGAGATACACCTGTTCATACGGTGCAACGCAGGATCGGTGCGGCCCCTTGCTGTTTTCCTGTCCGGATGCCATGTCCGCAAGCGGTCCTGGCTCATCGGTTTCGATCCCCGACAGCTTGCCCACACCGGTCTCGCAGTCGCAACAGGGCGGGATGCGGATGGAAGGGGGATCGGGCGCGCGGGCGGCGATGAAGGCGTCGGGTCTGTACGACGTATTCCGCACGGATCGGATGGCGACGCCACGGGCGTCGGATGCCGGGAAGGGTGGTCGGGGCGATGTGCTCGCGCAACTGACGGGGCAGGAAAACCATCATGCGGGGATGCTGGGAACCCCGACTGCGAACCCTGCGCCACGGGGCAGCATGTTGCGTCGGTGCAAGGGGCGGATGACATCGGAGCAGGACGATTTCAACCGCACGCCGACGATCGGGGAAGCGCTGTATTTCGAGGAGCACCAGCCTCCCTGCGGGATGCTGCCCACACCGCTGGCGCCGAACGGGGGCCGCCGACTCACCGCGCGGGAGATCGAGACGGGCCGTCGGGCGAACGGCGCGAAGGCCCAGATCGACACGCCGAACCTGCTGCGGCACGCAGCACTGGAAACACTGCCGACGCCCACGAAGCGCGACAGCCGGATGGACGGGTGGAGCGATGCCTACGATCGGAGGAAATCGCCCACGATGGACGCGGTGATGGATGGAGCGATGACGGGCAGGGCGCCCCCGGACCGCTGGGCGGGAGCGCGGGCGCTGGCGACGCTGCTACGGAGCCATGGGCTGACTGGAACGGCGGCCCTGCCACTCACCTACGGCTGGATGATGGGCTTTCCGCCTGGCTGGCTCGCACGCGCGTTGCGCTCGGCGATGGACGCCGGGCGTCTGCCGCCAGCCTCGCCGTCGAGGCGTTCGGCGACGCGGTCGTCCCGGACATCCCCGAAGCCATAGGCAACGCCATCCTGCGGGTCGAACTGGCGCTGGATGTGACGCTCGGGCGTGGCCCGTTCACCGTCATGCCCATGCGGACTGCGGGAGAGGTGTCATGACCCGGCGCGGCTGGTTTTTCACCACGTATTTCGCTGTGCTCGGTGTGGGCGCCTCGCTGGCGTTTCATCCCACACCGCGCTGGGTCTGGAACGAGACGGCCAGCGTGCCGGTCGGGCTGTATCGCATCCAGCCCACGGTTCCGGTCCGTGTCGGTGACATCGTCGCGCTCCGTCTTCCCGAGCGCGAGGCGACGCTGCTGGCGACACGCGGCTACCTGCCGTTCGGTGTGCCGCTGCTCAAGCCTGTGGCAGCACTGGCGGGGCAGAGTGTCTGCCGCATCGGCGCGCATGTCACCATCGACGGCAAACCTGCCGGTGACGCGAAGACCGTCGATCATCGGGGCCGCAAGCTGCCGGTCTGGCAGGGCTGCCAGCATCTCGGACCGGGGCAGGTCTTCGTCATGAACGCCGCCGTGCCGACCAGCCTGGACGGGCGGTATTTCGGCGTCCTGCCGATGGATGCCGTCATCGGGTGTGCCGTGCCGGTGCATGTGCGCACAGGCGAGGCCGAATTGCCTCCGCCGCATTTCGATCCCCTTCCGGAACCGGATGATTCCGTGAGGAAGGGACTGCTTCTGGGACCGCCCATGGTGCCCGTGAAACAGAGCGAACCGCCGATCGAATGACGGTCGTAAGGCACACGGATTTTCCACCCGCACCGCCGATGGTTTTGCCGGTCGCGTGCGCACTCTGTCGCTAGACGCAGAACTGACCTTCGTGCCAGCGGAAAACAATGGCGCGGAGCATGCGCCGGATTATCGCATCCATCTTGGTGATGGAGACGCTGGGCCGGAGATCGGTGCCGGGTGGACCCGCACCGGGGAGCGCGCCGGCGAATATATTTCCATCGTCCTGGATGACCCCAGTTTCATACAGCCGGTCCGGGCCACGTTGTTCCAGGCGGGACGCGGTGGGCGTGAATGGCAACTGGTGTGGAACCGGCCCGTGAAACGTCCGGGAGGCCGGGAATGAACGGCCGCTTTTTCCTGCCTGGCAGCATGCTGGCCGTGCTCGCGCTGCCGCTCTCGCCGGCCATTGTTCGAGCGCAGGATTTCGATGGCCTCGTGCGTCAGGCGGCGGACCGGAACGCGATCCCGGCGATGTGGGTGCGGGCGGTCATGCAAGCCGAAAGTGCTGGCGATCCACATGCGGTTTCGGGCGCTGGTGCGATGGGTCTGATGCAACTCATGCCCGGCACCTGGAAGGATGTCCGGCGCACGCTCAATCTGGGGGCTGATCCCTTCGATCCGCACGACAATATCGCGGCCGGGGCGGCCTATCTGCGATGGCTGCACGACCGCTACGGTGATGCCGGTTTCCTTGCCGCCTACAATGCCGGACCAGCCCGTTACGACGACTATCTGACGACTGGCCGACCGCTTCCAGGAGAGACGGTTTCCTACGTGGAATTCGTCACACGGCTGATGAAAAAACCATCGTCTGACTTCCAGCTTCCCGTTTCTTTTTTGTCCTTTCCGGCTCGCTCCTGGGTGACGGCCGGGCTCTTCGTTTCCGGCCAGCCCGATGCGTTTCGGGCACCCACGGCACGTCATGTCGCTGCTCCCGAAAATCTCTTCGCAGGACATGCCGGGGAGAGGTCCGTCATGGTCCCACTGAAGGGATCGGATCAGGTCCAGTGAGGCGTGAAACCCCCGGAAAGCCAACAGAAAAGGGAGGGCTGGATAAAAGGCCGCACATCGCGGCTCGGTTGGGGTGGCTGTTTTCCGGGATTTTTGAAGTCTTGTCGCGAGGTGCGTGGATTTTCCGCACCTCGCGACAAGG
Source organism: Acetobacter fabarum (assembly GCF_029069195.1). Lineage (GTDB taxonomy): Bacteria > Pseudomonadota > Alphaproteobacteria > Acetobacterales > Acetobacteraceae > Acetobacter > Acetobacter fabarum_A. The sequence continues at coordinate 41,536 of NZ_JARDYK010000009.1, read as the reverse complement.
TGTCATCTCTTTGATCCGACGTGATTTTTCACGCGGTGCAGGACATTTTTCATGAACAGGGATGAGGGCTTCCGGGTCCGACCAGGGCGTATCCGCTCCACCCGTGCCCGGCAGGCACGGCCTTTCGTGACGCAGGTGCTGGCGTCCGTGCAAAGGGCCGGTGGCAGGGTTTCCCGCGCGGGGAAAATCAGTTCCGGGCGCCGCTCCAGTTTCGGGCGGGGCCGGGCCGCCGCTCATGCCGCCAATCGCCTGCTGACCAGTCGTTCACGGGGCGTTGTCATCAAGGCCCGCGTCGTGCGGCACGCACCGCGCGCCACCTCGCTGGCAGCACACCTTCGCTATCTCCGCCGGGAGGGCGTGACGCGGGACGGGGAGGATGCGCGCCTGTTCGGGAAGGACAGCGATGACATCCGTGCCTCGGACTTCGCGGAACGCTGCGATGGGGACCGCCACCATTTCCGCTTCATCGTTTCGCCCGAGGACGCGCCGGAGATGTCGGACCTGCGGGCTTTTGCTCGCGATCTGATGGGGCAGATGGAAACCGACCTCGGTACGAAACTGGACTGGGTTGCTGTGGACCATTGGAATACAGCGCATCCCCATCTGCATGTCATCGTCCGGGGTGTCACGGAAGATGGTGCCGATCTGGTGATCGCGCGCGATTACATCCGTGAAGGCATGCGTGCCCGTGCTCAGGATCTGATGACGCTGGAACTCGGACCGCGCACCGATCATGATATCCATCAGGCGGTCGAGCGGCAGGTAAATGCCGACCGCTGGACCCAGCTCGACCGTCAGCTTCAGAAGGACGCCGGAGAGGATGGCGTCATCGCTCTCGGGCGCACGCCGGGTGAAACGCCGGACGCCTTCGCGACGGTGAAGCTGGGTCGTCTGCGCCGTCTGGAAACCATGGGGCTGGCGCATCAGGTCGGGCCGGATTGTTGGCGAATGGACGGCGGCGCGGAAGCGACCCTGCGGGAAATCAGCGAGCGCAACGACATCATCAAGCGGATCCACCGAGGGTTGGCGGAACAGAAAATCGATCGCGCCGCGTCCTCTTGGGTACTGGCGGGTGAGGACTCCACCGATCCCGTCATTGGACGACTGGTCGATCGTGGCCTCGATGATGAACTGCGCGGCACGGCCTATGCGGTGATAGACGGGGTTGACGGGCGCACGCACCATGTCCGCCTGCCGGACCTCGAAGCCGCTGGCGACGGAGCGGTCGGCTCCATCGTCGAACTGCGGCATTTTACCGATAAACGGGGCCGGGACCGTGTCGCGCTGGCCGTGCGTTCGGACGTCACGCTGGAGCGGCAGGTGACGGCGGAGGGTGCCACATGGCTCGACCGGCAGGCGATCGCGCGGGAACCTCTTGTCCTGGCGTCCACCGGGTTCGGCTCCGAGGTCAAAGAGGCGATGGAAAAGCGCACGGGGCATCTGGTGGAGCAGGGACTGGCCAGCCGCGACGGCGGGGGTATCCGCTATGCCCGGAACCTGATCGCCACGTTGTGTCAGCGGGAGCTTGAGATGGTAGGACGGAACCTCAGCGGGAAATCAGGGATACCGTTCCGGCAGAGTGGGGAGGGCGATCCCGTTACCGGCAGTTATCGTCAGCGTTTCAATCTGGCGTCGGGCCGGTTTGCCATGATCGACGACGGGCTGGGTTTCGAGCTGGTGCCATGGTCGCCCTCGTTGGAAAAGCAGCGCGGACGGGAGGTGTCGGGAATCATGCGCGGCGATGGGGGGATTGACTGGTCGTTTGCGCGCAAACGCGGGCTTGGATTATAAAATCAGATGTCCGTGTTTTTCTTCGCACATGCTGCCAGTTTCTCATGATACCGTCGACGCCGCGCAATGCAGAATGCATGGAAGCCGTGCTACAAGATCTGGATCAGCGACAACCGGACGGAGACTGCCATGCAGCCGTTTCCCCTTGATCAGGCTTTTACGTTTCTGGAATCCGGGCCGGTAACGCTCGTGACCACGCATGACGGCAGACGCGACAATGTCATGACAATCACCTGGACCATGGTGCTGGATTTCGACGCGCGTTTCGCCATCACCACTGGTCCCTGGAATTACTCATGGGAAGCGATTGAGAAAACACGGGAATGTGTGCTCGCCATTCCATCCGCTGACATGCTCGACACTATCGTGGGGATTGGTCTCTGCTCTGGCAGGGATACGGACAAGTTCGAAAAATTCGGTCTTGCCCGCCGTAAGGCTGACAGGGTGAAAGCACCGCTTCTGACTGAATGTCTGGCGAACATCGAATGCCGCGTCATCGACATCATCGCGCCGTATGGCATCGTCATTCTTGAAGGGGTTGCGGTCCATGCCGACCCGCATCGCAAGGAACGCTCCCCCCTGCACGCTATTGGCGATGGCACCTTTGTGAGCGACGGGCCTGTACTGGATCGGCGCATGATGATGCGCCCGAAGCTACCACCGAGCGTCCTGACGCATAAATCATAACCCCCACATGATCATTCCCGTGGGGTCTGCCGCAGGCTGCGGTCGCGCTGGTGGGCGACGATCCCACGTTTGACTGCCGCGAAAATCTCTACTGGCAGAAAGCCCCACGCAAAACAGTCGGGTTGGTTGCGTGAGACGGGCCGCAGATCATAGCCGGGCCACACGAAACGGTTGAGTTCTGCGGTTATGATCCATGACGGTTCGTCATCCAGCCCAAGGCGTCGTTTGACGTTTGCAGGGAGAGCTACCGCATGTGGGTCGTCCGGTCTGGAATGGGTGATCGGTACGACATAAACTTGGTGGTCGCCGTCAGCATCGGCGGCAGCAACCACAATGGCACAGGGCCGTGCTTTCCGGCCTTCCTCGGCACCGGCGCGGTGCTGGTCATGCCAGAGATAGGAATAGGAAATGACCAGACCAGGCGCAGGTTCGGGAATAGACACGATGCGTGCTTATTGGCCCATGGTGTAGCGGTGCCCCTCGGGGATATCCGCTGCCTCGATCAGGGCAATCTCATGATCGTTGAGATCGGTCGCAGCGATGGCTTCGCGCTGGGCCTGCTTCAGGGCGTGAAAGGTCTGCGCCGAGATGATATAAACCGTCTCCCGACCATATTTCGTGACTTTCACCGGTTCGGTGAGCGCGCGGTCATGATAGGCGCCGAAATTCTTCTGCACATCGGATGAAGTGACTGTGGTGGACATCGGAGCGTCCTTCCTTTTTATCTATCATCCGTAAGATACGGATTTCTGTTCAGCGGTGCAAGGCTGGAAACCGCAACGCGCCAGTATTTCTTCGCTCCAGCCCGCTCTGGTACGATGAGTGCCAGATCCTGCTTGCGTCCCGGAAAATCCCGGTTCTCCGCTATCTCCCATGACAGGGGGAGGACTCGATGGACCAGCCGGGAACACATATCCAGTGGGGGCAGGCGCTCGTGGTCCTGTCCATGATCGTGCTGTCCTGGTGGGCGGCGACACAATGGACGGCCTGGAAACTGGCCTTCCAGCCGGAACTCGGCCGACCGTGGTTCACGGTCCTGCACCGCTGGCCGGTCTATGCCCCGCCGCTGTTTTTCTGGTGGTGGTACGAGTTCGACGCCTACGCGCCGGCGGTGTTCGCACACGGTGCCTGGATCGCGGGTTCCGGCGGGGTGCTGGCTTTTGCTGCGGCGGTCGCGCTGTCGGTCCATCGTGCCCGTGAAGCGATGCGGGCCGCGACCTACGGGTCCGCCCGCTGGGCCGAAGACGCGGAAATCCGCGCGGCGGGGCTGCTGGGTGAGGATGGCGTCGTGCTGGGTAAAAACCGGCGGGCCTATCTCCGGCATGATGGCCCCGAGCATGTCCTGATCTTCGCACCGACGCGCACCGGCAAGGGGGTGGGTATGGTGATCCCCACGCTCCTGACCTGGCCGGGCTCGGCCATTATCCATGACATCAAGGGCGAGAACTGGCAGATCACCGCTGGCTTCCGAAATCGCTTCGGGCGGGTGCTGCTGTTCGATCCCACCAATCCGGCCTCTTCTGCCTATAACCCGCTGCTGGAGGTCCGGCAGGGGGCGTCGGAGGTCCGCGACGTGCAGAACATCGCCGATATCCTGGTTGATCCCGAGGGTTCGCTGGAACGGCGGAATCATTGGGAGAAGACCTCCCATGCCCTGCTGGTCGGCGCGATCCTGCATGTGCTCTATGCCGAGGATGACAAGACCCTCGCCGGGGTGGCGAAATTCCTCTCCGACCCGAAGCGGTCGATCGAGGCGACCCTGTCCGCCATGATGCGCACGAACCATCTGGACGGGAAGGGGCCGCACCCCGTCGTGGCCTCGGCGGCACGGGAACTCCTGAACAAGTCCGACAACGAGCGCTCCGGCGTGCTGTCCACCGCCATGTCGTTTCTCGGTCTCTACCGTGATCCCGTGGTGGCGACGGTGACCAGTCGCTGTGAATGGCGGATCAGCGATCTGCTGGAGGGTGACCGGCCCGTCTCCCTGTATTTCGTCATCCCGCCTTCGGATATCAGCCGCACCAAACCGCTGATCCGCCTGATCCTCAACCAGATCGGGCGGCGGTTGACGGAGGATCTGTCCGGCCGGAAGGGACGGCGTCGCCTGCTGCTGATGCTCGATGAGTTTCCCGCTCTTGGCAGGCTGGATTTCTTTGAGAGCGCGCTGGCCTTCATGGCGGGCTACGGGATCAAGGCGTTCCTGATCGCGCAGTCCCTCAACCAGATCGACAAGGCTTACGGCCAGAACAACAGCATTCTCGACAATTGCCATGTCCGGGTCAGTTTCGCCACCAATGATGAACGGACCGCAAAGCGGGTGTCCGACGGGCTGGGCGTGGCGACCGAGATCCGGTCACAGAAGAACTATGCCGGACACCGGCTGTCGCCCTGGCTCGGGCATCTCATGGTTTCGCGTCAGGAGAGCGCGCGGCCTTTGATGACGGTGGGTGAGGTGATGCAGCTTCCGGCGCGGGATGAGGTGGTCATGGTGGCGGGTTGTCCCCCGATCCGGGCGCGGAAGGCGCGGTATTTCCGGGACCGCCGCTTCGTCGAGCGTGTCATTTCGCCACCCGATCCCGCACAATTACCTCGCCAGGTCCAGCCTGATGACTGGAGTGGACGCACGCTTCCAGTCACCCCGCCGCCGGACAAAAAGTCACCGTCACAATCGTCAGAAAATCCTGATGATGCGGACAGCGATGAATCCCTCGGCACAGGGCGGAAGTGGTCGCGCGAGCATGATCCGGCGGAGACCGGCAAACGCAAGCGGCGTGCGGCACCGGACCTTTTTGGTGAGGAACCGCCACAGGATCCAGAAGCGCGTGATCGTGCCGACCTGACGCGGATTGCCCGGCAGGCCGGGCTCGACCGTGGCAATGACCTTGGGTTGTGAGGGTGCAATGAGAATATCCCAGAAGAAGGCGCGGCTGTCGGTGTATCTGGAACCGAAACTGCTCGATGCCCTGACCGCGCACGCTACGCGGCGCGATCTCTCCCTTTCCCTGGTGGCGGAAGCGGCTATCGCATCCTTTCTGTCGCCCGATGCCGATGAGCGACGGGAAGCGGCGATGAGTCGCAGGCTGGACCGTCTTGACCGGCAGGTCGCCCGCATGGAGCGTGATCTCGGGATCAGCCTTGAGACGTTGGCTCTGTTCATCCGCTACTGGATGACGGTCAGCCCGCCCTTGCCGGAACCAGCGGCCGCTGCCGCGCGGGCACAGGGTGCGGAACGGTATGAAGCGTTCGTGGCTGCCCTTGGCCGACGACTCAGCCGGGGACCGGTCTTCCGGCAGGAAATTCCCGACGACGTGCCTCCAGCGCCAGAAACCTGATCCCGCAATCCGCAAGTAAAAACCGCATCCCCTACGATCCTGTACGATCGTAGGAAAATACTGTTGAAATCGGGAGAAAGCAGCACTCTCTAATTGTCCCCGTCGTTGTCCGGAAGGCCGGATGACCTGAACGGCCGGGGGCTTCCATGGTGGTTACATCCATTGAAAACGGTGCCCGACAGCGCGGCATATCCATGCTGCGCACGGCGATGGGGCCAGCGATTGGCCGGCACCTCGCTGATCCCGCGATCATCGAAGTGATGCTCAATCCCGATGGCAGGCTGTGGATTGACCGTCTGTCCGAGGGGCTGGGCGATACGGGCGACAGGATAACGCCAGTCGATGCCGAGCGCATCGTGCGACTGGTGGCCCATCACGTTGGAGCGGAGGTTCACGAGGCAGCTCCACGTGTGTCGGCGGAATTGCCGACCGGTGAGCGGTTCGAGGGATTGCTCTCACCCGTGGTGACGGCACCCAGCTTTGCGATCCGTAAACCCGCCGTCGCTGTGTTCACGCTCGACGATTATGTCGAAGCCGGGATCATGGCAGAAGGGCAGGCGGCATATCTGCGCCAGGCAATTGCTGACCGTAAAAATATTCTGGTCGCGGGGGGCACATCCACCGGCAAGACCACGCTGGTCAATGCCCTGCTGTCCGAGGTCGCGAAAACCGACGACCGGGTCGTGCTGATCGAGGATACGCGCGAACTGCAATGCCGGGCGCCCAATCTCGTATCGCTGCGCACCCGTGATGGTGTCGTCACGTTGTCCGAACTGGTCCGCTCAGCGCTACGGCTGCGCCCTGACCGTATTCCCATCGGCGAGGTGCGTGGCCCGGAGGCGCTCGACCTCCTCAAGGCGTGGGGCACGGGGCATCCCGGTGGGATTGGCACGCTGCATGCTGGCACCGCCATCGGCGCGCTGCATCGCATGGAGCAACTGATTCAGGAAATCGTCGTCACCGTTCCGCGCGCGCTGATCGCGGAAACCATCGATGTCATCGCCGTGCTTTCAGGACGCGGTACGGCGCGCCGCCTGTCCGAACTGGCAGAAATCGACGGCCTCGATCCCGTGACGGGAGCCTATCGCATCCGTCCGGTCAGCTTGCCCTCTTCCAAAACATCCAGCTCTGACAATGGAGAGTCATCATGATGCCGCCTTCACGTCTGCGCGCCATCGTGTGCGCTGTTGCACGTCCCGACCATCTCATGCCGGATATCCGCGTGTTCGGAACATCCATGCTTCTGTCGCTGGTTTTCGTGTCATCGGCCTGGGCGTCCGGCTCCGGCATGCCGTGGGAAAACCCGCTCAACGAGATTCTGGAATCCGTGCAGGGGCCAGTGGCCAAGATTGTCTCTGTGATCATCATCACCGTGACTGGTCTGACCCTGGCGTTCGGGGAAACATCCGGTGGCTTCCGTCGCCTGATCCAGATTGTCTTTGGACTCAGCATCGCTTTTGCCGCCAGCTCGTTTTTTCTGTCGTTCTTCTCCTTCTCCGGCGGAGCACTGATCTGATGGCCGCCGGATACGACGATGACGCGGTGCCGGGATTTCATGTCCCGGTGCATCGCTCGCTGACCGACCCGATCCTGCTGGGTGGGGCGCCCCGCGCCGTGGCGATTGCCAATGGCACGCTGGCGGCTGCGATCGCGCTGGGTCTGCGCCTCTGGCTGATCGGCGCGGCATTCTGGATCGTGGGGCACACGCTCGCGGTCTGGGGTGCGAAGCGTGATCCGTTGTTCATTGAGGTCGGGCGGCGGCATCTCCGCTACCCCGCCTGGCTGCGGGCATAGGGGGATCGGCCATGATGTCCCTTGGTGAATATCGCAATCGAAATTCTCTCCTGTCCGATTTCCTGCCCTGGGCCGCGCTGGTCGAAAAGGGCGTTGTCCTGAACAAGGACGGTTCTTTTCAGCGTACCGCAAAAATACGCGGTCCTGATCTGGATAGTGCCACGCTAGCGGAACTGGTCGGTGTGACCGGGCGCCTGAACAACGCCCTGCGACGTCTTGGTTCCGGCTGGGCGGTGTTCGTGGAAGCGCAGCGTGTGCCTGCCACGATCTACCCGGAAAGCGATTTTCCCGATGCGGCCAGTCAGATGGTTGATCTGGAACGCCGGGAGCAGTTCGAGGATGAGGGCGCGCATTTCGAAAGCCGGTATTTCCTCACCCTGGTGTGGTTGCCCCCGGCTGAATCTTCCGACCGGGCCGCGCGGTTTCTTTATGAGGGCAGGGAGCGCGAGGGGCCGGACCCGCATGGCATGCTTCACTCGTTCGTGGACCGCACGGATCGGATGCTGGCCCTGCTCGACGGATTTATGCCCGAGGCGGCATGGCTCAATGACGGCGAGACGCTCACTTATCTGCACAGCACCATTTCCACCCGAAACCAGCGTGTCCGGGTGCCGGAAATCCCCATGCATCTGGACGCCCTGCTAGTGGATCAGTCGCTGTCGGGCGGTCTGGAGCCGAAGCTCGGCGATGCCTTCCTCAAGACGCTAACCATCACAGGCTTCCCGAGCCGGACCTTCCCCGGAATTCTGGACGACCTCAACCGGCTGGCGATGCCCTATCGCTGGTCCACCCGCGCCATCCTTCTGGACAAGACCGATGCCACCAAGGTTCTGACGAAAATCCGGCGTCAGTGGTTCGCAAAACGCAAGAGTATCGCGGCCATTGTCAGGGAAGTAATGACCAACGAAGCGTCGGTGCTGGTGGACAACGATGCCGCCAATAAGGCGGCCGATGCCGATCTGGCCTTGCAGTCCCTCGGTGCCGACGAGGTGGGGCAGGCCTACATTACCGCGACCGTGACGGTCTGGGACGGCTCTGCCTCCATCGCGGCCGAAAAGCTCCGGCTGGTCGAGAAGATCATCCAGGGCCGTGACTTTACCTGCATGACGGAAAGTCTGAATGCGGTAGAAGCCTGGCTCGGGAGCCTGCCCGGCCATGTTTACGCCAATGTCCGTCAGCCTCCGGTCTCGACGTTGAACCTCGCGCATATGATCCCGCTCTCCGCTGTGTGGGCAGGGCCGGACCGGGATGGGCATTTCAAGGCGCCGCCGCTGTTTTACGGCAGGACCGCTGGAGCCACGCCGTTCCGGTTTTCTCTCCATGCCAGCGATGTGGGTCATACGCTGATCGCGGGACCGACTGGCGCTGGCAAATCTGTCCTGCTGGCGCTGATGGCGCTCCAGTTTCGCCGGTATGTGGGCGCGCAGATCTTCGCCTTCGATTTCGGTGGCTCCATGCGGGCGGCAACACTTGGTATGGGTGGTGACTGGCATGACCTCGGCGGTGGGCTGACGGATGATCATCCATCGGGAGAACAGGGCAGCGGCGTCTCACTCCAGCCACTCGCCGGGATTGACGACCCGGACGAGCGCAAATGGGCCAGTGAATGGCTGGGAGAGATCCTGGTCGGTGAAGGGGTAATGCTTACCCCGGAGGTGAAGTCCTACCTCTGGTCAGCGCTGAATTCCCTGGCGTCCTCACCCTTGCAGGAACGCACCCTATCTGGACTGGTGGCATTGCTCCAGTCCAACGCGCTGAAACAGGCGCTGGCCCCGTACTGCCTAGGTGGTCCCTATGGGCGTCTGTTGGATGCGGACGCCGAGCGACTGGGCGATGCCGATGTGGTGGTGTTCGAGACCGAGGGGCTGATTGGTTCCGGCGCGGCATCTTCCGTTCTGTCTTATCTGTTCCACCGCATCGAAGGCCGTCTGGACGGTCGCCCGACGTTGCTGGTCATCGACGAGGGATGGCTCGTTCTGGATGACGGAAACTTCGCCGGCCAATTGCGAGAATGGCTGAAAACCCTGCGCAAAAAGAATGCGTCGGTGATTTTCGCGACCCAGTCCCTGTCTGACATCGCCAATTCACCTATTGCGCCTGTGGTGGTGGAAAGTTGCCCCACGCGGATTTTCCTCCCCAACGAGCGCGCCATCGAGCCGCAGATCATGGCGATTTATCGCGACTTTGGTCTAAATGACCGCCAGATCGCCATCATCGCCCGCGCGGCCTCGAAGCGGGAATATTACTGCCAGACCCAGCGCGGCAACCGGCTGTTCGAACTCGGCCTCGGTCCGGTGGCGCTGGCGTTGTGCGCGGCATCCGGCAAGGACGACCACAGGCTGATCGATGCGGTGCTGGAGGAACACGGGCGTGACGGCTTTCTGCCGGCCTGGTTCGAGGCGCGTGGTGTGTCATGGGCGGCTGACCTTCTGCGGGACGGACGCTTGTCATGATGGACAGGTTCAGCCGCCACAGGGGCACTGCAATTCTCCCGATTGCTCTGGCTGTGGGTGTTGGGGCGATGCCGGTGCTACCGGCTCACGCCCAGTGGGCGGTGTATGACGGGGCGAACCACGTCCAGAACGTGCTGATCGCGGCCCGCACGCTTCAGCAGATCGACAACCAGATCACGTCACTGGCCAATCAGGCCCAGATGCTGGTCAACCAGGCGAAGAACCTCACGAGCCTGCCGCTTTCGACCCTGTCCACGCTGCAATCGACGATTTCCCAGACTACGGCACTCCTCGCGCAGGCGCAGAATATTGCCTACAGCGTGCAATCGGTCGAGCAGCAGTATCAGCAGGCGTACACATCTGTCTCGTCGGGTATGTCTGACAGCGCCCTGTTTTCTCAGGCGCAGACACGCTGGCAGAATTCTGTCGGCGGGTTCGAGGATGCCCTGAAGCTGCAGGCGCGGGTGGTAGGGAACATCCCCAGCGACAGTTCGGCCATGACCCAGCTCGTGTCCGCCAGCCAGACCTCCACGGGAGCCTTGCAGGCGGCTCAGGCCGGGAACCAGCTTCTCGCCCTGCAATCCCGGCAACTGTCCGACATTCAGGCTGAACTCGCCGCCAATGGCCGCGCCACCGCCCTGCAACAGGCGCGCGAGGCCGCCACGGAAGCCGAAAGCGCGGCGCAGTATCAGCATTTCTCCCAGCATGACGCCTACGTGCCCGGCACCGTGTCCATGTTCGGCAGCAGCGGGAACTGACCGCCATGGCGATGAGCGACGTTGGCGTTATCGATACCTTCCTGAACACTTTCACCACCACCATCGACAGTGGGTTCGGTCTGGTGAAAGGGAACGTGATCTCTCTGGCCGGAACGCTGTCGGTGCTGGATATCGCCCTTGCCGGGCTGTTCTGGGCGTGGGCTGCGGATGAGGACATCATCCAGCGTCTGGTCAAGAAGACGCTGTATATCGGGTTCTTCGCCTGGATCATCAACGATTTCGATGCGCTCTCGAAGATCGTTTTCGACAGTTTTGCGGCTCTCGGTCTGAAAGCCAGCGGTGGTACGCTGGCACTTTCGGATTTCCTGCGTCCCGGCCGCCTGGCCTCGACCGGTTTCGATGCAGCCCAGCCGCTTCTGGACTCTGTCCACAATCTGCTTGGTCCAGTCGCCTTCTTTACGAATTTCATCCAGATCTTCGTGCTGTGCCTGTCCTGGCTGATCGTGCTGGCGGCATTCTTCATTCTGGCGGTTCAGCTCTTTGTCGCCCTGATCGAATTCAAGCTGACGACGCTGGCAGGCTTCGTGCTGATCCCCTTCGCCCTGTTCAATCGCACCGCCTTTCTGGCGGAGAAGGTGCTGGGCAATGTCGTGTCCTCGGGTGTGAAGATCATGGTGCTGGCGGTCATTTCCGCCATCGCCTCCGTGCTCTTCAGGCAGTTTGCGACGTCTTATGGCGATGCTGCTCCCACGGTTGGACAGGCGACCTCGGTGGTGCTGGCTTCTCTGGCAATTGTCGGCCTGTCCATTTTTGGCGGCAGTATTGCCAACGGTCTGATCTCCGGCGCACCCCAGCTTGGGGCAGGGGCCGCTGTCGGCACTGGCATGGCGGTGGGCGCCATGGGTGCTGCTGCCGTAGCGGGCGTTGGAGCCGTCGCTTCTGGCGGTGCCGCAGCTATCGGTGCAACCGCCGCTGCCGCACGTGGCGGGGCTGCGATCGCCGGGGCCGCCACGTCCGCCTATTCGGCCGGGGCGGCCGGCACCTCTGGCGGCGCGGGCAGCATGGCGGCCGGGATCGGAGGCATGGGCCGGGCTGTCGGCGGGAATATCGCGAATGCCGCCAAAGGGGCGGCCTCGCGTGCAGGTTCATCTCTCAAGGAAAGCTACGCCGCCGGCGGACGCTGGGCCGCGCGCGGGATGGGGGGCGACAGTCCAACGGGCGATGGCGGTGACGGCAGTTCATCCGGTGGTGGTGACCCCACGGGTGGCGGCCCCGCCGGTTCTGGTCCGTCTGGTCCCGACGGTGGTGGCAGTTCCGGTCCGACAACCGGCGGCGAGCCACCCCGCTGGGCACGGAACATGAAACGTCGCAATGCCGCAGCCCATGCCGCCGAGGCGGCTCATGTCATCCGCTCCGCCGATGGCGGAGGCGGGTCGGCATCCATCGACCTCTCGGAGAAAGAATGATGTTCCGTCGCTCCACCACACGCTACGGGACCACGCCCGAGCCCGTGACACCCTATCAGAAAGCGGCACAGATATGGGACGAGCGCATCGGCTCCGCCCGTGTGCAGGCCCGCAACTGGCGGCTGACGGCCTTCGGTAGCCTTTTCTTATCTGCGGGCCTTGGGGGCGGACTGATCTGGCAGTCCGCGCGCGGCACGATTGTGCCGTGGGTCGTGCAGGTCGACCGTCTGGGGGAAGCGCAGGTCGTGGCTCCGGCGACAGCGGGTTATACGCCCGCCGATCCACAGATCGCGTGGTATCTGGCGCAGTTCATTGGAGACGTCCGTGGTCTGTCGTCCGATGCCGTTGTGGTCCGGCACAACTGGCTACGGGCCTATGATTTCACCACCACGTCCGGTGCTGTGGCGCTGAACGACTATGCCCGTCTCAACGATCCCTTCTCACGCATAGGGCATGAGCAGGTCGAGGTGGACATCGCCTCGGTGATCCGCGCCTCGTCTGACAGTTTCCGTGTCGCCTGGACCGAGCGTCATTATCGCGATGGGGCTTTTGTGGGCACCGAACGCTGGACCGCCATCGTGTCCATCGTGCTGCGCACGCCTCGCGATGCGGATCATCTGCGTAAAAATCCCCTCGGCATCTACGTCTCCGCCATCAACTGGTCGAAGGAGCTTGGTCAATGATCCGTCGTGCGCTTCGTGTTCTGCCACTGCTGGTCCTGTCTCTGGCGGGCTGCGCGCAGCAGTATCACCCGCCTGTCATCCGTTATGACGATGCCGCACGCGCAACGAGACTTCCCGATCCACCGAAGCCGGTTCAGGTGGTTGAAGTCCCCAGACCGCTTCCCTTGCCGGGGCAACTCAAGCCGCTGCCAGCCCGACGTGTGATCCATCCACCAGCGGACGTTCCTGATCCGACCGTGCGCGTGACCCAGGCCAATCTGGCTGCGCGCATCCAGCCCACGCGCGCCGGGTTCATCAACGCGGTGCAGGTCTATCCCTATTCTCCGGGCGCACTCTATCAGGTCTACACCGCGCCCGGTGAGATTACCGATATCATGCTCCAGCAGGGAGAGAAGCTGGTGGGCACGGGGCCGGTCGCCGCCGGGGATACGGTACGCTGGATCATCGGGGATACAGAAAGCGGGGCAGGGACGACCAAACGCATCCATATTCTGGTCAAACCCACGCGGCCCGATCTGACCACCAACCTGATCGTCAACACGGACCGGCGCACCTATCTGGCCGAACTGCACTCCACCCCCGCGACCTACATGGCGTCGGTATCGTGGAATTACCCCGAGGATGACCTGATCGCCCTGCACCGGCAGGACAGCGCTGCCGATGACGAGGCGCCCATTGAAACGGGGCTCACTCTCGACGCCCTGAATTTCCGCTACGCCATCCAGCCGGTGAAAGGCGGGACACCGCCCTGGCTTCCCAGCCGAGCGTTCGATGATGGTCACAAGGTCTATATCGCCTTTCCATCGGGGATAGGGCAGGGGGAACTGCCGCCGCTCTTCGTGCTGGGAGCCGATGGCGGGCCGGAACTGGTCAATTACCGGGTCCGACAGAACTGGATGATCGTAGATCGGTTGTTTGCCGCTGCCGAACTGCGCTTGGGAGACAAACACTCCGAGCAGCGTGTGCGGATCGTGCGCACCGATGGACGGCACTCATGACGGACGGGCAGGAAGAAGAACGGGATGACAGGGGTGATGGCAGCACGGAAAACGTGCCCCCTGCGGCCCCGCCGTCACCACCCGATCTGCGGCTGCGGGCGGAACGCCCGCGTGTGGTGCGGCTGTCGCGCACCGTCGTCTGGTCGTTGGGAGGTGTCGCCATGATCGCGGTGGCGTTTGCTCTGGGCTATGCGCTGGAAAGCAGCCATCACGCTCCCCCCTCGACGGAGGTGCAGGACACGGATGCGCATTCGTCCGCTGATGGTCTGGCCGTGCTGCCGTCCGACTATGTCGGCAAGGATGTGCCGAAGCTGGGACCAGCGCTGCCCGGTGATCTGGGGCATACCATCCTGAAAGCACAGGAGCAGGGAAAGGTCGCGTCCGGGGGCGATGATCGCCGCGCCGCGCAGGAGATGGAGGCTGCGATCGCCAGCAAATTGTTCGTGCAGACGGGGGACCGGAACCGGGGCAACGAACAGGCTGCTCCGTCCACATCGGGTGCCTCTGCCTCCCAGACAAACCCGTCTCCCGCGACCGACGCACAATCTGGCAACCGTGCCTTTCTGGCGGGACAGCCCGACCGCATGACCGTCAGCCCGGATCGTATCATGCCCCCGGCCTCACCCTACGTCCTGCAGGCAGGCACCGTGATCGCGGGGGCGTTGAACACCAAAATCAGTTCCGACCTACCGGGTCAGATTACCGGCCATGTGACACAGAACGTCTATGACAGCCCGACCGGCCGCTATCTGCTGATCCCGCAGGGGAGCCTGCTGTTCGGGGCGTATAATAGTGGCATTTCTTTCGGACAGCAGCGGACCCAGATCATCTGGACCCGGCTGATTTTCCCGAACAGTGACAGCCTCGTGCTGGAAAAGCTGCCGGGTGGCGACGCCATCGGCCAGTCCGGCCTGTCCGATGAGGTGAACAACCACTGGGGCCAGCTCTTCAAGGCCGCCATCGTGACCACGCTTCTGAGCGTCGGATCAGAGGCCGGAACCAGCCAGAGCGAGAACAATCTGGCCCAGGCCATCCGTTCCGGGGCCAGCAATGGCTTCTCGATGGTTGGCAACCGGCTGGTCGACCGCAGCTTGGATGTGCCGCCGACCCTTACCGATCGGCCGGGGCTGCCATTCACTGTCGTCCTCAACCGCGACCTTGTCCTGAAACCCTGGCACGCAAAGGAGCACGCCCCATGACAACCCTGCGCATCACCGAAATTCCTGATGACCGACCCGTGCGTGTTACGGTCCAGCTTCCTGCTGATCTGCATCGCGATCTGTTGGCCTATGCAGCGATGGTGCGTGACAATGGACGTCCTGCCGATCCGATAAAACTCCTGCCCCATATGATCCGGGCATTCATAGGTTCTGATCGGGTATTCCAGAAAGCTCGGCGTGATCGAACAGTATCAGGTGTTACAGTGCCCGACGGGCATCTTCCAGCGCGGTAAGGATACGTCGGGTCACGGGCGAGCACCTGTCTCTTCTGGAGATGACACCGTAATCCAGATGTGGTCGGCCATCACCATCCACGATATCCACCGCTACGATCTGTTTTTTCATGGCATCTGGAAGAAAGGCGAGCCACGCATCTGGAAGGAGGGCAATCCCTTCGCCATTGGCGACCAGGGCGATAACGCGCAGACTGCCAATATCATGATGGTGAATAATGGGATGCGCCCCAGCCTGGTTCATGCGACCTTTCAGAAGGGTATGTAGTTCATGCCCGGCATTGTCCGTTCCGATCAGGAATGTCTCGCCAGCGAGAACTGTCCATCGGACGGAAGGTCGGTCCGCCAGAAAATGTCCGACTGGCACGACCACCACAATCCGGTCACTCCACAACGGCGTTATTGCCAGCACAGTGTCCATCGAAGGAAGGGTCGTAATGGCCATGTCCAGAAAATCCATTTCCACGAGGTGACTCAGAAACTCGCAGGTGCCCTCGCGATAACGGAAGGCAATGTCGGGCTGATGATGCCGACAGGGTTCCAGCAGGGCTGACGCCCGACCCGGCGGAATGCAGCTTTCGATGCCGATGTTTACTAACCCGTGCTCCCCATTCCCCCAGCGTCGTGTCTGTTCGTAGAGGCTCAGCGAGCCATCAAGAAGATCATTTGCTTTCTGGAGAAAAGCTGTCCCGGCGGGTGTCAGTGTCGCGCCACTCGGCGAGCGCAGGAAAAGACACGCTCCGATGCGTCCCTCCAGCAGGTGGAGGGTACGGCTGAGTGCAGATTGTTTGTATCCCAGAGCGCGGGCCGCCCCGTGAATGCTCCCATGAACCGCGATTGCGCGGACGATCCATAATTCACGTAACTCAAAGGGCGGTCGACGCATGATGGTTCACAGTCTGGCCGTGCCGCCGAGAGCGTAGAATATTCCGTGGCTTATACGAGTGGCGCAGCATCAGCGTTGCTTTGTGGATTTATGCTCACGTACTTGCAGGCTCGTGATGCATCGTCACGATCATCCATATGATGGACGATGTGTCTGAAGAGGGAGAGCCGACTGCAATACACATTCGGCCGGGGGTTCGTGGTCCGTTATGGTTCCCATCCAAAGCAGTCTCATGGTGTTTCCCTGTGAGGCGAAATCGAAATTTCATGCTCGATAGAGACAGGACGATTCCCGGCAAAAAATATTCAGAAAAACAGGCAGGACGGACAGCGAAGCTGACCCATTCACAAAGTCAGTTGCGGAAATCCTGTCCTTCCCGTATGGGGAAATGAGAACCGTTCTTAAATACATCTTCATGCCCGCCAGATATCAGGGACGGAGATGGACCGAAGCGGGGAAGGAGCCCCGAGGCAGTGCCGCGTGACAGAAAGTTTCTGGCCTTATACGCCGCCCACCGTAATGCCCTGCTGAATTACGCGAGCACCATCACCGGTGATCGCGTGAACGCGGAAGACGTGGTGCAGGAAGCCTGGGTACGATGTGCTGCTGCTGTCGCGCCACGGGAAAACCCGCTGAGCTATCTGTATCGCGTCGTGCGTAACCTGGCCATTGATGGGCGTCGCAAGGCCGATCTGGAACGTCGACGCCATGACGCCGGTGACACTGATCGGATTAACCAGATTGCGGAAGACAGGGCGTCCCCCGAGGCCGAACTGGTGGCCCGGGATAATATCCGTCGTCTTCAGGACGCCCTTGCGGAACTACCCGAACGCACCCGCCGTGCGGTCGAGCTTTATCGACTGGGCAACCATACCTATAAGGAAGTCTCTGAACAGCTTGGCATTTCTGTCGGGCTCGCCCATGCCCTTGTCCTGGATGGGCTTGAGCACTGTCGTAAGCGCCTTGGCGGCATTGAATAAGTTCATATGCATTTATTTTTTGAAAATACGCATCATTCAGTTCGTCTATATGGCCGGGAGCGAAGCGCATCATCCGTAGCGTTCCGCAGCATCGCCGGATACTGAGAGCATGGCTACGGAACAGGATGATCGGGCGCACGGGACCATTCCCTCACCGCGCAAGGCGACCGAATGGCTGCTGGCACTGAACGAGGCGCCTGATGACGTGCTTCTGCAGCGTCGGTTCCAGGCATGGCTGACCGAAGACCCGGCTCATGAGCGGGACTGGATCAGCGTCAACAGTATGTTCGATCAGCTTGGCGCCGCATTGTCACCGGACACAGTGCCTGTGGAAGCGACTACGGTGGTGCCGTTCCCGGCGAACCGGGCGACGAAACGGCGGCGACTGGTTGTTATGGCGGTGGGTCTGGCTGCGGCCTGCGTGGCGGCTGGCGTTTTCAGTCCGGAACTCCTGCTACGTTTGCAGGCCGATCAGATGACGGGTGTCGCCCAGCAGCGCGAAGTCACGCTTGCCGATGGCAGCACCATCCGGCTCGCACCATCAAGCGCCATTGCGACCCACTTCACTGCCGGACGCCGTGATGTTCGCCTTCTGCGTGGAGAAGCCTTTTTTCAGGTGACCCATGATGCGAAGCGACCCTTTGTCGTGACGACAGGGGCAGTTCAAACCACGGATGTCGGAACGGCGTTTGACGTTCGTCGTAACGCTGCGGACACGACTGTCGCTGTTCGCGAGGGAGCAGTCCAGGTTGAAAGCAGCGGATCGCCACATGGGGTGCGTGAAGTGCTTCGTGCCGGAGATGAAATACGCGTTGAGACGCATGGTGACCGTGTTTTCGACATCGCCCATCGGCACATAGAGCCGGAAGAAGTCGCTCTGTGGACGAGCGCACGGGCTATGGTGCGGGACCGGACGGTAGGCGACGCCGTGGAGGCTATTCGCCCCTGGTTCCATGGTGTCATTGTCCTGCGTGGCGACCTTGCGCGCCAGCCGTTGACCGGTGTGTACAATCTTTCCGATCCGCTTGAGGCACTTGCGGCCGTTGCGCACGCGCAGGGTGCCGCGATGTACCGGATTTCGCCCTGGATTGTTGTTCTGTCCGCGCGCTGATCGCCTGATCTCAAAAATTCGAAAACTTTTTTTGAAGATCCGGATACCCGGTTTCGTCTCTCCATCAGAAAGCTGCTGTTGCGTCTGAATTGCAACAAGCCGGATTCAGAATTTGGATATGACGCGGACTGGAGACGATACGAACATGAAAACAGGTACTGCGTCGGGGCAGGCGGCTAAAGGGCGCCCATGCTGGCTGGCAGCCGCACTGATGACGACCACTCTGGCAGGTCTGGATGGGCATGTGGCGCGCGCTGCGAACGCACACACTATAGCCGCACCTGCGCAGGCTTCGGCGCAAAAATTCAACATCCCAGCCCAGAAACTGGGTGATGCTTTGGCATCCTTCGGGGCTCAGAGTGGCTGGCAGGTTTCCGTGCGGGCCGATGTGATCCGCAATGCGACCAGCCCCGGCGTAAATGGCAGCCTGACACCTGCCGATGCGTTGTCCCGTTTGCTGGCTGGAACGGGTTTTACATATCGCTTGTCAGGTGGACACACAGTGACGCTCGTTCCGGTGGCTGCCAACATCACACTCGGTCCTGTACGCGTCGGAGGAACCTTGGCGCATCAAGATCCAACTGGACCGGGCGTAGGATATTTTGCTGAAAATACCATGGTGGGCACTAAAACCAACACGCCTATCACGGAAATTCCTAACTCTGTGCACGTAATTACCAAACAGCAGATGATTGATCAACAGCCACAAACATTAGCGCAAGCACTGCGCTACATGCCGGGCGTATACGCGGAGTTCTTGGGTACGCAAAGTGATGGAAACGCGAATGGCAGCGAAAATTCGATCAGGCAGCGTGGGTTTGGCTCGACCCTTTTTGTCGATGGGTTAATGAGTTCTTCGCAGATTGCTGGTGAGCCGACATTCCTTGAGCGTGTGGAGGTCGTGAATGGACCTGCTTCTGTGATGTATGGACAGACGACGCCTGGGGGTATGATAGGTATGAGTCTGAAAAAACCCACAGATACGCCACTGCATCAAGTGTCGGTCGGATTTGGCAACTGGGGTCGGTATCAGGCAAATTTCGACTTCAGCGACAAAATTACGAAATCTGGAAATATCCGCTTTCGAATAGCCGGTCTTGGAGTAACCCAAGGTGAACAGACTAATTACGTAAAATACAAAAAAGTTTCTGTATTGCCGTCACTTACATGGGATATTGATGAAAAGACGTCGTGGACACTTATTGGGATGTACGACTATACACCCAATCAGGGAACGGCGTCCCAATATCCGGCACGTGGTACACTGATAACAAACGCGGCAATCCCGCGTATTTCTCGTAAGACTTACCTTGGGCTTCCGAACTGGAATGATAATGATATAAAAGGTGGTATGCTTGAATCTTTATTTCAGCATAAATTCAATAAATATGTCACGTTTAGCCAGACGTTTCGATGGAATAAAGAAAGCATTGACAATAGAACATCGTACTTTGGTTATCCAGCAAGTATAAACACAGCATATGTTGTTCCATGGTGGATAAAAGGAACTCAAAATAGAATACAGTTTGATGCGAGACTTTCCGGCATTATAAAAACAGGCCCACTGCAGCATACGTGGGTCGTTGGATCGGATTTCCGTGACTATGATTATACCTCATCTACTAACTTTGATAGGAATGATCAGGATTCAACTACCGTCAATATCTATAATCCTCAGCCAAACTATACCCCTTGTTTCTCTCTTCCGAGTTCAACATCTTGCAAAAACACATTCACGAGTGGTAACTATAACTTGTTTCAAGAAGGAGTATATTTTCAAGATCAAATTAAATGGAAGCGCTTGTCGATCGTGCTTGGTGGTCGTCAGGACTGGGTGAACAGAACAGCGACTTCTCATAGCTGGGCGGATAATAATTCAACCCACAAACTAACTTACAAAGACACAAGCGCAAACCCCCAGCCACAAAGTGCGTTTACATGGCGGGCAGGAATTCTGTATAACTTCGATTTTGGATTGACGCCATATTTTAGTTATTCAACGTCTTTTGTCCCACAGGTTTCGACTGATTATCTTGGTCGTCCATTTGCACCGCTTTCAGGGAAACAAATGGAAGCTGGTTTAAAGTATAAAGTTCCGAATAAAGATATTCTGATAACGGCTGCTGCATATGACATTACCGAGAGCCACTATCTGATCACGGATCCAGTGCATACAAGTTACCAGACTGATGTTGGTACAGTGAGATCTCGTGGATTTGAAGTGTCCGCCAATGCGAATGTTACTAAAAACTTACGCGTAGTTGCGTCATATAGCTATACTGATACGAGATTTGGAAAATCGAATCTGACGCAAAAAACTTGGTGCAATTCTGTAGATGATTACTGCAGCCCTTCTGAAACCCGGTCTGAAGCCGGAAGAGCTGTGCCCTATGTTCCGAGAAATATGTTTTCAGTGTTTGCAGATTACACAATACCAAAGTCGATAGCCAAAGGAATCAGCGTAAATTGGGGTATGCGTTATATTGGTTCCACATATGGGGATTACGTAGAATCATTTAAGGTGCCATCTTATATCCTGTTCGATATCGGTGCCCATTACGACTTCGGTCAGCAGTTTTCGAGCCTCAAGGGGTTACAGGCACAGTTAGCTATATCAAATCTGACAAATAAATATTACGTGACAAGTTGCTATCAGGATTTATGTAACCTCGGGCAAGGGCGTCGCGTGTACGGGAACCTCACGTATAACTGGTGAAATTTCCCTACCCCGAACTACGGCATCTTTTCCCTATTAATTTCAGCACCTTGCCCCTCGTTTCTATGCCAAACTCGTGGGGCAGGCATGCTGCAAGTCTCGAAGGGCAGCCCATGCAAGATGCGTGGACTGCCCACGGCAACAACCGTGGGGCGACCCATGTCAAAATCGTGCCCCGCAAGTGTGCAAGATGCGAGAGGTGTCCCTGCAAAATTCGGCTTGCAGAGCGGACAGTTTTATAAAGCTTTATACAGTATTCATGCAGCGTCTCTGGGAGTGGATGTTTTGTGTGCTTTCAAGATGCGGATGCATTTTGGATAAGGCACCAAGTCTCCAAAAAAATGAAAATACGATCTCTTAGATCGTCTTACATAATGAGATGAATGTTTTCGGTTAAAAGTCCGGCACGGAGCATCCTGCGGCCATAATCGCACGGATGAGCGTGATGTGGCTGAAAAGACCGGGAACGAAGGGCGAGGGACGAGGTTTTGCACGTATTCTGTTGTTGCGACTTACTCTTACACGCATTTGTGAGCGTGCGGTTTTCATGACGACCCGCACCCTTCGCCGCTGGTTCGTGGTCCATAAATGGACGAGCCTGGTCTGCACGTTGTTCTTGCTGATCGTGTGCGTGACCGGGCTGCCGCTGCTGTTTTCAGAGCAGATCTGGGACACGTTCGTCGGCGATGATGACCCGCCGTATGAGGTTCTCCCGCCTGGCACGCCTAATGCCAGTCTGGACGTCATCGTGGAGAAGGCGAAGGCGCTGTACCCCGGCCAGATCATCACCAATGTTGATCCTGACGATGACGAACCCGCTGTTCTCGTCTCGATGGCCCCAAGCTGGCAGGCCCTGAAGGATGACGACAAATACCCCGACCGGAATTCCAGCCACTGGATCAAGTTCGACGCCCGCACGACAAAGGTGCTCAAACAGTCGCGACCCGAGACAGAACCCAAGCCGCCCGGCACATGGACGGGCCTGATCATGGGCATTTGCCGCCGTCTGCATGTCAGTCTGTTCGCGTATCTGCCCGGTCGCCTGTTTCTCGGCCTCATGGGCGGTGTCTTTGTCGCATCCCTCGTGTCCGGCACGGTGCTGTATGGCCGGTTCATGAAGCGCCTACCGTTTGGCTCGGTCCGCCGGGATCGGGCCTCGCGCCTGACATGGCTGGACCTGCATAACCTGCTGGGGGCCGCCACACTGGTCTGGGCGACGGCCGTGGGCTTTACCGGGCTGGTCAACGAACTCCAGACGCCGCTGTTTGGCCTATGGCGCGTCACCGACGTGCGGCAGATTTTGCGGCCTTATGCCAACCTGCCCGTGCCGTCGCAGGATCATCTGTCTTCCGTGCAGGCTGCGTTCGAGACTGCGGCCAAGGCAGCCCCCGGTAATGAAGTGACCGGCCTGTCTTTCCCTGGTGCGTCCTTCGGCAGCCCGGTGCATTACGTGCTGTGGACACGAGGCGCGACACCGTTGCGGGCGCGGCTGTTCACCCCGGTGCTGGTCGATGCCCGCACAGGGAAGCTGACCGGGGCCTATCCCATGCCGTGGTATCTGCGCTTCCTCGAAATCTCCCGCCCTCTGCATTTTGGCGATTACGGCGGTATGCCGCTGCGCATCCTGTGGGCGCTGCTTGATGTGGTGGTGATCGGCGTGCTGGTCAGCGGTCTGGTGCTTTGGGCAGGCAAACGGAAGATCGCCACCGATGCCCGCCTGCGGGCGCTGGGTTACGATCTGGACGATACGGACGGCGTGCCTGCTTTGGCGGAGCGCGCATGATGAATGCCGTCTCTCCCGAAGTCCCCATGCCGTCCTCTCCTGTTTCGGCAGCACGTCCGCCCGTTGCTGTCTGGCCGTGGCCGATCGCGCTGGGCCTGCTCACCATCTTCGGCCTGCTCTCTGCTCTGCTGGGGCAGCACGGCATCTGGCTGGTCCTGTCTTGGGTCGCTCTGTCCATTCCCCTCATTGTGACTGTCGTCTGCCTGATCCGGGCATGGAGCCGACCGTCTAACAAAGGAGGTCTCTCATGACCGATCTTGCCCCCATTTCCTTTTCTCCGTGGGAGATGTTCCTCAACGCCGGTCCGGTCGTCCGCTGCGTGATGATCCTGCTGGCCGTGGCTTCTTTGCTGACCTGGACGATCTTCATCGCGAAATCGGTCGAACTGCTGCGCGCGCGGATCAAGCTGACAAAAGCCGAGCAGACGCTGGAGCAGGCCAATACGCTGGATCTCGGCGAGGAAGGCACCCGCCAGAACGGTATCGCCCACACGCTGGTCATGGCCGCCGAGACCGAACGCAAGCGCTCAGCCGACATTCCCGACGACAGCGAGGGGCTGAAGGAGCGCATTGTCCTGCATCTCGAACGGCTGGAAGCCGCTGAGGGCCGCAGGCTGATGCGTGGCACCGGCGTGCTGGCCACCATCGGCGCAACGTCTCCTTTCATCGGCCTGTTCGGTACGGTCTGGGGCATTATGACGTCCTTTACCGGTATCGCGGCGGCGAAGGCCACCAGCCTCGCCGTGGTGGCGCCGGGCATAGCCGAAGCCCTGCTCGCCACGGCTCTCGGTCTGGTCGCGGCCATCCCGGCCGTGGTGATCTACAATCATCTTGCGCGCCAGACGGCCTCGTGCCGCGCGCAGGTGGCTGATCTGACCTCACTGGTCATGCGCCTTGTCTCGCGTGATCTGGGGCGCATGCAGGCCCTGACCGCCAGCGGGCAGGTGGTACGGCTTGGCGCATCGCGCGACAGCCGCTCGGTTGCCGGGGAGTAAGCGGCATGATCCGCATCCGCCACACCGATGAGAACCCGCATGAGGCGAGCGAGATCAACGTCACGCCGTTCATCGACGTGATGCTGGTGCTGCTGGTGATCTTCATGGTCACCGCCCCATTGACCACGGTGAACGTACCGGTGGACCTGCCGTCCTCGACCGAGAAGCCCACGCCGCGTCCGGATGATCCGGTGTTTCTGACCGTGAAGGCCGATCATGGCCTGGCTCTGGGCGAGGATGACATCAGCACCGATGCGCTTCCCGGCGCGCTGGAAAGTGCGACCAAGGGCAACAAGGACGAGCGCATTTTCCTGCGCGCCGACAGGACGGTCGATTACGGCACGTTGATGGGCGTGATGGATAAGTTGCGGTCTGCTGGCTACCTCAAAGTCGCTCTGGTCAATCTGCAGGGGCAGGAAGAAGGTAGTGAGGCCGGAACGACGCCGGTTCCCGCAGGTGGCGGCGCGTCTTCCACGACACCGACGGCTCCCGCTGCTCCCGCGTCTGGACCGACACCGTGAGTGCTACGGCCGACATGGTGCAGGAACAGGACGGAACTGTCGAAAGTCCTCCCATGTCCTTTGCCGAGTGGCAGCGCGGACAGTTGCGGCTGGTCCGGCGTGAGGACGCGCTGCGCTGGGGACTGTCCTTCCTTGCCGTGCTGGCGGTGAGCGGTGGAGCGGTGTGGTGGATCATGCGCCTGCCACCACCGGTCATGGCTGTTCCAGAACCACCACCGGCTGCGATCGCCATCGACATGGCCCCGGAACCGGTCTCGATCCCGACGCCGCCCACCGATTTGCCACCCGGCCCCCAGCAGACCCAGTCCATCCCCGATCCGGACCCGGTCGAGCCGCCCAAGATCACGGCTCCACCGTCACCCGCGCTCAATCCACCGGTGCCAGTCCCCAAGCCCGAAAAGCCAAAGAAGCTGGTCAAGAAACATAAGCCGGTGCCGGTGCTCAAAAAGCCGATCCCTGACAAGACGCCACCAGCCGAGGCGACGACAGCACCGCCTTCTTCGGAAGCGCCGCCCGCGCCCGCACAGGCCGCCCCAGCTCCCGGTGCGTCGTCCTCCAAGGCGTCACATGATCCGGTGACCTGGCAGGGCGCGTTGCTGGCGCAATTGGAAAAATTCAAGCGCTATCCGTCCGACGCCATGGCCGACCATCAGGAAGGCGTGCCAACGGTGACCTTTTCCATGGACCGCAAAGGTCATGTGCTTTCGGTGACACTCGCCAGCTCTTCTGGCCATCCGCTGCTGGATCAGGAAGCCATCGCTCTACCCAAACGTGCCCAGCCGCTACCCATCCCGCCGGACAGTGTTGCGGGGGATCCCATCACCCTGACGGTTCCCGTCGAGTTCTACATCCACGCTGGCGGAAACTGAGATTTTTTCCGTTCTGGCTCCCATTCCCTTTCTCTGATCGTGACAGGATCAAACCCATGCTTGCCTTCTCCGAACATCGCCGATCTTCACCATCCCTGAATGAAATCCGCCCCGGCATGGGCGCCAGCCGTAGCGCCGTGCGTAGCCTGGAAGAACGCAGCGAGGAGGTCGGCATCAAAATGACCGATCTGCGGCGCATCCTGTTTCATGGCATTCTGGAAGCCGGGCCACGTGCGACGGCGGTGGAAATCTGGAAAACGCTCGGTCGGATCATGGAGCAGGGACACGTTCCCTCACAGGGGTCAATCCAGCGCAATCTGAATCTGTTTCTGGAGCGGGGCATCCTGCGCCGCGATGTCACGCCCGACCGACAATGGCTCTACAGCGTGGCTCCGGAGCCGAGGGCAGCGCTTGCGATTACCTTTGTGGAAGCCGGGACGGGGCAGAAGATCGCCTGCAATGCCCCGGAAGTGGTCAGGGTATTACGTCGGGTCGCGGCTGAGCACGGACTGGCCGTGCAGGGAGCCGCCATCACGGTTACATCGTCAGCCGGGTAAGATTCGAAAAACCGCTGAAAGAAGGTGAAGATTTTTTCGTGCTCCTTTGAAAAAACACCCGCATCAATCGTCTTATAGAGTGAGCCCTCCCGCAGGGACGGGACATCTTCCTTGAAATTTATCTCCTGGTTTGTCCATCGCCCGGTGGCGACAACGCTGCTGCTGCTCTCCGCCGTGCTGTCGGGGCTGATGGCGTTGCCCCGTCTGCCGGTTTCAGACCTGCCTGATGTTGATCTGCCGGTGATCTCGATCTCGGCGTCGAATACCGGCGACTCGCCCGAAGTCATGGCCCGCACGGTGGCCGCCCCGCTGGAGCGGCATCTGGGCAATATCGCAGGCGTTACGCAGATGGAGTCTTCTTCCACGCGGGGCGAGACCTCCATCTCGCTGGGCTTCGCACTGGGCCGTGATCTCAATGGCGCCGCGCGGGACGTGGAAGCCGCCATAAGGGCCGCCCGGCGCGACCTCCCAACCACGCCGGGATCGGACCCGAGCTACCATCGCGCCAATCCGAATGCGACGCCGGTGTTGATCCTTGCAGTGACACCGGGCATGCAACCCATGTCCCACCTGTATGATCTGGTGAGCACCATCCTGCGGCCCATGCTGCTGCAGGTGCAGGGCGTGGGCGATGTGACGCTCATGGGCAGTTCCGCGCCTGCCGTGCGGGTGGAAATGAACCTGCTGTTGTTCTTCAAATACGGCATGGGGTTCGAGAACCTGCGCGCAGCACTTGCTTCGGCCAATGCGCATACACCGAAAGGTGTGATCGATATGGCCGGGCAACGCTGGCAGCTTGCCGTCAACGATCAGGCCGAACATGCCGATGCCTATCGCAATATGGTTATCGCCTACAAGAGCGGACGCCCCATCCGGCTGCGCGACGTCGCGACCGTGACGGACAGCATGCAGGACGTGAACGCCGCCGCGTTCTTTGACGGCAAACCGGCGCTCACCCTGATGGTGCGTGCCCAGCCGGGAGCCAATCTGGTCGGCATTGTCGATGCGGTGAAGGCGCGGCTGCCGCAACTGCGGACACTGATGCCGCCGGGTGCAGATATCGCCGTGGCGCGGGATGGCTCGGCGGTGATCCGGTCCTCCCTGCACCATACGCTGGTGACGCTGCTGGCCGCCTGTGCTCTGGCGCTGGCCGTGGTCTGGGTCTTCCTGCGCTCGTGGACGGCATCCATCGCGGCGGCGATCATCGTGCCGTGCTGCCTGATCGCCAGTCTTGGACCGATGCATCTGGCGGGGTTCGGGCTGGATAATCTCTCGCTCATGGCGCTGACGGTGGTGATGGGACTGGTGGTGGATGACGCCATTGTGGTGATCGAGAATATCATCCGCATGCGTGAGCGCGGTCTGTCCGTGGACGAGGCCGCCATTGCCGGGGCCAGCGAGGTGGCGTTCACGCTGCTCTCCATCACCGTCTCGGTGCTGGCGGTGTTCCTGCCGATCGGGCTGGCGTCTGGGCTGACGGGACGGCTGTTCCGGGAGTTTGCCGGGACGGTGGGTATCGCCGTGACCGTCTCGCTGGTCCTGTCCTGCGTGGTCACACCCTGTCTGACGGCGCTGTGCATGCGCTTTGCCGAAAACAGAACCATCGTGCATCCAGAAGTGGATGTCGCAGACTTTCTGGATCATGGAAAACACAGAGGCAGCCCGTATCGCCGCACTCTGGAAGTCTGCCTGACCCATCCCGGCAAGACGGCACTGCTGCTGCCGCTGACCCTGCTGGTGGGCGTGGTCCTGTTCACCCGTATGCCCAAGGTCGTGTTTCCTCGTCAGGATATCGGCATCGTTTCGGGCGGGTCGCGGGGCAGCGGCAGTTCTCTGGCGCAGACAAAAGAACGGCTGGAGCGGTTCAGCAGGGTGCTGCTGGAAGACCCGGCCGTCAGCCATGTCATCGCCTATCTCGATACCGGCGAAGGCTCCAGCCACGGCATGGTGTTCGCCTCGCTGCGCGACCTGTCCACCGGGCGGGAGTCGGGAACGGAGGTGGCGGCCCGTGTGGTGGCCCGGATGGGAAAAGACATTCACGCCGAATATCACGCGCAGGCGCCCGGCAACATCATGATGCGGGTGGGCTCGAACAGCAGCGGAGTGAGTTACATCCTGCGCAGCGAGGATGACCGGCTGCTGGGGCCGGCCACACGGAAACTGGAGAAAGCCCTGCGGCATCACCCGGAATTCGCGGATGTGGATCCGGACGTCGATCCGCCGGGGCAGGGGATCACGCTTACCATTGATCGCGATACCGCCGCCCGCGTTGGCGTGACGCCACAGGTGATCGGCAGCACCCTGTCCGACGCGCTGGGCCAGACCACGGCCTCGGTCGTCTACACGACACACGGCCAGTATAACGTGGTGCTGACCGTGGAAAATCGCTTCCAGCGCGATCCTGAAATCCTGAAGCAGTTCTGGGTCAGCCCGTCCGGCGGCTCCGCCTCCGGCAGTTCGGCGTCCAACACCATCCGGGTCGTGACATCGGCTGCGGCCAGCACCACTGCGTCGACGAGTGCCACGGCGTTTCGGAACCAGATCGCCAATTCTCTGGCGGGTGGGGCGAATGCTTCGACCGGATCGGCCGTGGCGACCGGGGCGGAGACGCTGGTGCCGCTATCGGTCGTGGCCCGCATCACTCCCAGCCTCGACCCGGTGGCCGTGACCCATATCGGCTATGCCAGTTCCGCCTCGCTGGCGCTGGAGCTGGCTCCCGGCGTCAGCCTGTCACAGGCGCAGGCGATCATCGATCAGGAGTGGCGGAACCAGCATCTGCCGGAGACCATCAACGGCGAACTGCAGAGTGACGAAGGTGATCTGGGTAAAAGCACGCATGACAGCGAGATCCTGATTATGGCGGCCATCCTGGCGGTGTGGATTACGCTGGGCATGCTGTATGAAAGCGTGTGGCACCCGCTGACCATTCTCTCCACCATTCCCTCTGCCGGGATCGGGGCGGTGATCGCGCTCGATCTGTTCGGCCTGCCGTTCTCGGGCATGGCGGTGATCGCCATGCTGCTGCTCACCGGCATCTCGCTCAAGAATGCCATCCTGCTGGTGGATTTCGCCATCCATGCCGAGCGCGAACGGGACATGACACCACAGGACGCGATCCGTGAGGCCTGTCTGCTACGTCTGCGGCCCATCGTCATGACCACCTTTGCCGCCGCTCTTGGCGCGCTGCCTCTGGTGCTGATGGGCGGCTACGGGATGGAACTGCGCCAGCCGCTGGGTATTGCGCTGATTGGCGGGCTGCTCGTCAGTCAGGCCCAGACCATGTTCACCACGCCGGCGCTCTATCTGCTGGTGGGACGATGCGCACGGTGGGGGAAAGATAGAAGCGTCTGACGGCAACTATGGGGGGGAAGCTGAATGTCGGATTTAGGGCGCGAGACCGCTATTTCAGCCCTTTGCTCATTTTATGTGGGGCCGCATCCAATATTCGAATTCAATAATATTATCTGTTTTTGAGCACCCCAATCCGGGATTTCCTTATAATATTTTCTTAACGGAAATTCTTTTATTTATATCACTAGAGAAGCACTCAATTGAAAATATTTTGCCAGATTCCGATGGTAGTGGAATATAAAAAATCTTTGATCCTATGTCATTAGGACGAATTAATGAAATTGATTCGTAGATATCTATCATGTTAATCTTGTTAAGATGCACTTCACGCATGGCTTCATTTGTAATGTATATATTTTTAAATAATTTCAACGAATCTAAATGCTGATATTCTCTGCTTGTTATTGTATTCAAGGCAGCTTTATAGGGTTCAAAAAATCGTTCATCTATATTTTCCTGATATTTTTTTATTTCACTATCATATGCAGGAAATAAGTCAAATGCTGCGGTATTTATAAGTCTTCTTGCTTGCCTCAAATCCGGATTTACAGTTACAATAGAAGTTGCCACGTCTAGGGCATTGATATCTAATTCAAAATTTATAAACAAATCAGGATTTACGATTATTTGTTGTATATTTGTATCGTAAAATTCATTGTGATCTTCTACAGCTGTGTATATCGATCTAAAAATGAGGTGTAACATTTCATATTTATTGAAATGTCTTAACTGATTTATTTCCATTTCCTTATCGGAAAAACTTACTCGCGATGGGAAGGCTGGAGTATTTACTACATATTTAGAATTAAAGTTATTTTCTTTGTCTTTTAGGACAAATGATTTTCCAGGAAATACTGGAATTCCAAAACACTCACTCATAGTCAAAGACGATACTATTTTCACTGAAGTATCTGAATCATAATAATTTTCATTATCAGTGCCAATATTCACATTAAGTTTTGATATAATTTTTCGGTCATCGGCATTGATTTTTTTATTGTATTGATGATCCAGAATAAAATTTAGATTTTTTTTCATATTTATATATCCATGTAGTTTGTTAGATCTACATTTATAACCTTATCAATATTTTTTTTATTCACGATAATTGTCGGTATCCCCATATCAACAAATCCTTCACTTTCTATAAAGGAGTGATGTATCGAGCCAGATGAGTTGGTATAGGGTGGATCAGATTGAAACTGCATAAATGCCATTTTTCCATACAATGAAGCTTTTTCATGCGTGCTCGTAAAATATTTTACCTCACATCCATTTGGAGATGGGGAATATTCCTTCGTTTCTTCTATTATTAAAGTCTCATCTCCAGTCGTTGATCTATAAATAACTACCATTTTATACAGCTTCATTCATAAAAAGTTCAAACCCAAGCTTAATAATATTACATTACGGGTGGAATTCTAGATATATGATACGAAAAATGTCAATTTCCCAATGACGGAAGTTTCAGAAGGAGCGTTTCACATATGCGAGTTGTCAAAGCGTAAGGCCCAGCTTCTGCTGTCTGTCAATGTCGGCTTTACGGCAACATCGCGGGAGAATGTAATGTCATGAATGGTAGGCGGAAGCGGACATAGCTCTGGATGTATAAGCTTTACGCTTTATGAGGGTAGGGGGGGCATTTATTTCAGTAAGAGGTCATGCGTATGCCGAAAAAAGTTCATTAAAACAGCCTATTAATCCCGCTTTGCTCTCAACTTGCGGTTGTCGCAAGCTGAGAAGCAATCCTGCCCCCGCAACTACTTGCAGTTTTTGAAACCCCGCTAAGTCAACAGCTTAGCGGGGTTTTGCTATGCGTAAACCGAGGGCCTCTTCTGGGGAACTGTTTAATTTCAGGTGTTTAGGAGAATCAGGTTCAAATCGGGGGTATCTTATCTCGCAACCACTTGCGATTATCTGCATTGACGCGAGCCGCTGTCACAATAATGCTCAGAAACTACGCCCCCCTTGCGGGTCGAGCGTGTTTGTAAACATTCAATATAAGTATAAGGGTGATATATTTATGGAATTTTATTACAATAAAAAAATGAATGGATTATTTTATACACCATACTTTGAAGATAGTACAGAGGGGAGTGTATTTATAAATAAATCTGGTTACTCGGATGTAGATTTAAAAAATAAAATTATTAATAATAATCCAGACACTAAAAACGGTAAGAATACTGA
This sequence comes from Acetobacter fabarum, assembly GCF_029069195.1. GTDB lineage: Bacteria > Pseudomonadota > Alphaproteobacteria > Acetobacterales > Acetobacteraceae > Acetobacter > Acetobacter fabarum_A. Next base: position 10,202 of record NZ_JARDYK010000009.1, on the reverse strand, counting down.
AATACATGGGGTTTTCCCTGGATTTTCAATTTATTTTTCATTCATTGGTGTCCAGCCTGGTGACTTGGAGAAAATCCTTCTTGGTGACGGTGAGCGTTTTCGAGCAGCTATCTCAGTACTAGTGAAAGGAAACTCATGCAGGACAAAAGAAAAATTTTTTGAGAGTGAAAAAATAGAAAGTTTAGAGTTTAATTTATCTTCTTATAACGCTTTCTTTCATGATGTCGCATTAGACGAAATATTTTCTCTATATTGGGATACAGAAATTGGAGAAATAATTCTTCAGTCAAAAGAGGTAAAAAACATAGAAAATGATATGGAGAAAATCATTGAGACAAATTTAATAATTAATTTAAGAGAAAATAAAAGTATTTCTGATGCTGTGTTTTTAACAAAGTGGATCGAAAGGTTTTTCATTACGTTTATAACAAAAAAAATTCATATCAGTTATCCCGAAATAAAATTAAATAATGGAAAAATAGGAATATTAATATATCAAAGGGAGATTTTGAATGATTTTCAAATGATTGGTGAGACATTTGTTTCTAAATTCATATATCTAAAAGACACATTCGGAGCATTGTTGGCAAAATACATATTAAATTCTGGAAAATATGAGCAAGCGTATTATTTGTATACATTTAATTTTTATAAAAATAATTTTGCCGAATACAATTTTATATCTTTAGCGTGGGGGATGGAAGTGCTAATTAATAGATTTAATCCTCCTCAATTGCCAGAAAAATATTCTAAAAGCATCAAAGATTTTAACAGGATAATGGATGATTTAGTTCATGATAAGAAAATAACAGCCAAAAAATCTTGCTCTTTAAAAAAGAGAATAGAGAGATCATACTCTCTTACATTAAAAGAAAAAATAGAAAATGCACTCTGCAAAATTAGTAATTTTCTTGCAAAAGAAAAAGTAGGATTGTTTTCAGAAGATTTTTCTAAATTACGGAACCAGCTATCACATTATGGCGGAAAAAGAGAACCTGAAGATGAATCCTATGTAATGCATATGCATGAATTAACAAAATCAATAAGAATATTGTATTTACTTATAATAATGAAATCCTGCGATTTCCCTCAGGACTTGATAGATGGTATTTTAAATATGGAATTTTCTAATGAAATGATCCATGAATATATATCTCTTGTGAAAATGGGTTTAGTAAAAAGTCCTTTTAGCAAGGCTTTGGTAGAAAAATTGGAGTGAAAATTACCTAAGGATGCGATCGGTGGTTCATAGAAGACCATCTGTTATGGGGTTGCAGGGTCTTCACATAGCCATCTACAGGTGAAAACCTTGAGGGTGAGTTCTGATCCACTCGGAGCAAGGTTGTTATACCAACCTGCTCACGAGATGACTCATGAAGGGTACCACGAGGCGCGGACTTGTGAGCGGAAAGGGAATTAAGCGAAACTGACCATTCAGTTGCAGACATGGCGTGGTCGCTCGGATATGGTTTTGAAAGCGCATTCAGCAATGCTTTTAGCAGAGCGACCGGTTATTCTCCCGGCACTTTCGTAAGGAAGCCATGCAGAGCTATTCGAGACGCAGTCGCTATGAGGAGCGGCAGACGTTTGAACCTGGAGAAGGAGCTAGATGATTGATCGTGTTCACAAAATATGTTTGTATAAATTGGTATCTTCTGTTTCTTAATTAAAGAGAATTAAGAGATTTTATTATTGCAGCGCTTAGAGCTGTGGGATTTTCTGACTGGGTGATTTTCGCCGCGAATAGCCTCACGAAGATAGGCGCCGTCGCACATGGGGCCATTGCTAGTCTCACCTCTGGGGGCCGGAGCTATAGTGGCTGACGTTCGCCCCCAACTCGTTACCATCCGCTACTGGCGGGACAGTATTCCGTTTAATCTTGGCTGGTGGACTATATCTTGCCACTCGGCTTCTACACGGCTGTGACCTACAGTTTCGGTACGATCCTGCTATCGTACATGAGCTCAAGTGGTTGGTTGTGGCTTCTGGAGCGGTTGCCTGCGTGTGGAAAGGCGGTCTGTTCGTGTCGCTCTGCATTGCGATATCGCAATAATTGGTTTGGCGGGTCGTCTGTGGGCTCATCAAGTGTATGGAGAGGTCGCAAATGGTCGACAAAGGCGAGAGCAACCGATGAATTTTCAGGCAGTCATTGATGAAGTTGCACGTCGAAAGGTTGCTGGATTTACCGGTACGATCGACGAGGATGGGGATTACTATTCCAAGATCTACGCCGGCAGCGCCAGCATGGGGGAGAGCATCGCATCGGATTATCATGGCCGGTTCCTAATCGAGCTCATCCAGAACGCGAATGATGTGCACCCCGACAACAGGTCCGACGGTGCTATCAAGGTCGTCTTGGATCTGGCGGAGGGGGCGTTCGGTGTCCTGTACGTTGCAAATAGTGGTACGCCCTTTCTGCTAAAGAATGTCGACGCGCTTTGTGACATGGGACTCTCCAGCAAGCCTCCTGGCGAGTCCATCGGCAATAAGGGGTTAGGTTTCCGTAGCGTGCATCATGTCACGGATGTGCCGCATGTTTTCTCCCGCGCATCCGAAGGCGCAGCGGATATCTTCGACGGCTTCTGCTTCCGCTTCGCGGGAAGCGACGATCTGGACCGATTAGTCGACAACCCAAGACATCGAGAGTTGGCGAAGATCGACCTGCCGCTTTTCCATATCCCTGTGTGGGTGAGTGAACAGCCGGAGACTGTTAGACGCTTCGCGCGGCAGGGATATTCGAGTGTGATTGCATTGCCGCTGAGATCGGCGGACGCGGTAGCAGATGTCCGGCGCGAGTTTGCATCTGTTCGCGCAAGCGGCGTCCCACTCCTGCTGTTCCTGTCTCGCTTGGCAAGGTTGACCGTCAAGGTGCTGGGTGCTGGCGGCACGGTCGAGGACGAGATCATTCTCGAACGTATGGAAGATTCTGTCGAGATCGGCGGCCAATTGTTGTCAGTCGCCGACCTAGGAAACGAGGGTACGTACCTGATCGCCAGAAGATCGGTTCCCGAGATTGGGATGCTCGGCGCCATCCAGAATGGCATCGAGACAAAGCAACTCCATAAGCATTGGGAAAAATGGGGGGGCGATGGCGAAGTCGCGCTGGCTGTTCGTCTTGACGCGATGCTGCCGCAGACCCGCCTTTACACTTACCTGCCTATGGGAACGCAAGCTGTTTCGCCGTTCAATGGGTTCCTCCACGGCACGTTCTTTCCCAACTCAAGCCGTACAGCGGTGGACGGCTCCATCAGGTTAAACGCCCTGCTTGCCGAGACAGCAGCTGCTCTAGCTGCGGCGACCATAGCGACGCTTGTTTCTCCCGCCGCCGATGGAGCTTCGCCGAAGCTTGACAAGGTGAAGCGCGCCAGCGCGGTAGTCGACCTGCTGGCTTGGGAGCCGGTTGACAGCTTGGCAAGCGATGTGCCGCTTGAGGACATCATCGTCGAGCAATTGGTTACGATCCTAGGGGTCGAGCGCTTCAGCGATGCCCCGATCGTGCCGGCGCTTGTACATGATGCGGAGCCGCTCAATTGGTTCGGCGGCGCTATGACTCGTCATTGGACTGAGGAGGGAACCGTCTTTGGCGCCGACGCGGCGGCGCTCCACGCGCAAAGCACTGGTGTGTCGCCGATCTGGCCAGGGCTAGGACCGCGTATCGACCGGCTAACGAGTTTCCTAACTCGCACGATGATCGGGTACGTCAATAAGCCGAAGGTCCCAGAGAGGGTCGCCTTAGTCGTCGCGATTGCTAGGGATATTGCCAGCGACAAGCAATCCACGGCGTCGCGCTGGAATGATTTCTATCACCAACTTCCCGGATTCCTAAATCAATCGGGCGCTGCCCTGGCCGGCGCGCCCATCCTACTCGATGCCGACGGGAACTTGCGAAAGGCGATGACGCCTGCTGTCGAGGTCGAGGGCAAGGCAGTTCGCCGCAAGCGTGGCACGGTCGTGGTGTCGGTGTTCTTCCCGCCTGCGCGGCGCGGGGGAGACCAAGACGAGGATAACTTCGTCCTGCCCGCGAGCCTTGCCAACAACTTCGCCTTCCTGTCGCATAGCCTCGATTGGTACGGCGACCTCTCTGACGCCCGCGAATATTTAGAGAAGCACAAGCTCGTCCTGGAGTTCGACCGCGACGTTATCCTTGTCCAGCTCTCGCGGATCGTCCGTGCGGATGGCAGGAACGCCACACGGACGGCTGGTCTTAGGATGGCATTCCAGATTTGGCGCGGACCGCGCACCAAGGGGCGTGCCTTCAAATTACAGGCGCAGCATCGGTTCATGGTGCCGACGGTGGGCGGCGAATTCGTGGATGCTCGGCATGCCGTGTTCTCTCGCAGTTGGCCGGACGATACGCTTGGTCCTCTGATCCATCGGTTCATCGGAAGCGCACCGACCGGTTCGTATGACATCGACGAGCTCGCAGCGCGTCGACTTGCGGACCGAAACCACTATTGCTTCAAGGGTTCGAGCTTGGATCTATGGACCGAGTTCCTTATTGAGCTTGGTGTCCAGAAGGGCCTCCACCCGATCCGCAAGACCTCACCAGCGAGCATTCCCGCTCGTCGACTGAGGGACTTCTCGTTCTGCGAGGATCTTGGCATCCCCGACAGAGCTGCCCAAGCATGGCGCGCCGATATTATCGCCCATGTCCCCTATGCGTTCAAGCTGAAGTCGTCCACTGGCGACTATATCCTACGAGGCGACATCTTCTGGCTGCCCGGGCAGGGCGATGTAGATCGTTTCACGCGTGATTGCCTGGAGCATTTCGCTCAACTGGTCATCGCATGGCTGGATGCGCCGCCCGCGAAAGGCTGGACCATTGACGTGCATCACCATCATTTTATCCACGACGATGCCCGCGACTGGCCGACCCCCCTTCGGTCGTTCCTACGTTCGTCGGCATGGATACCCGCTGACCAGCCGTCGACGGCTGGCACGCAGCATGCGACCGTCCGACCATGCGACATATGGCGGACCGAGGATGGCGAGCGCTTCCCTCCGTTCTTGCGGCGCCCCACTATCCCGGTGATGCGTGCGCTCGAACGCGCTACGAAGGGGCAAGCTGGCGAGCTTCACAAGCGGACTGGGATGAGCCAGCTCTTCGCTCCGGGCACGCTGGTGCAGCAAGCTGAATTCCTAGCTGCCCAGTTCGGCAGCGATGGCTTCGATCGCTACTTCGAGCGCCATTTTCTGAACCTCTACCATCGCGGCTGGCGCCAGCTCGCCACCCGTTACTCTGCTGGAAGGTTCGACCCAGCGGGAGCCAAGGCTCCAAGTTTGCTTGTCGTGAGGGAAGGTAGCGGTTTCGGTGCCGTCGACCTGGCACAGGCAGGTTCGGCAGCGGTCTATGTGCGCGATACCCGCGATGAGACAGCCGTGAGCCTCGCGGAGGCCGCCGAGGTAAGGTTGTTCGATGCGGGTTCGGGTGACGCAGAAGCGATGGGTCGTCTCATGAGGGTAATCTATGGTGATCGGGTCCGTCTCCTTTCTGGAGTCGGCTACGAGCTAATCGCCGATGGCCAAACGCTTGGCGAGGGCGAAACCGTGCCCGTAATCTCCCTCTGCCCGCGCTTGCGCCTACTGGTCGCGGTGGCACTTGAGGCATTGAAGGGCGTGGACTATCAACGGCTCCCAGCAGATCGACAGGGCATCCTTGGCAAGCTCGAGCGCTTGCTGGTCCAACGCGCTGGCATGATCCGGTTTAAGTTCGATGGAGTCGACATCGAAGGAGACGTTGAGCACCGCCGAGCCTTCTCTCTCAAGCTAGATAACGGGCACACGGTCGTCGTCACGCGCATTTCGGGTGGCATCGATTGGCAGTCCATCGACGACTTGCTACCATCGATATGCGAGGCCATCGAGCAGCCTTCCCTGGAGCCCAACCTACGCCTTCTCCTGTCGGATATCCGCTATTCCGGAGCGGAAGTGGATCAGGAGCCGGATCTTGAGGAGGAGATCGAGCCGATGGCGGATCGGCTTCGCTTGGGCACGCAGGCTCGATCTGTTGTCCGCGACACACTCGGCGCGAGCATCGAGCGGCAATCACCTTGGCTTAAAGCGATATTGCATGCTGTTGGTGGGCAGGAAGCGGTCGACGCCTTCGAGGAGGACGAAGCCGCCATAGTGCAGGATGTCAGTCACCTTCGTTCGTTTCTCTCGCCGTGGCTGGCACCGGTGCACATGGACATTGAGCGTGTCCTCGATGCGTGCAGGACTTCACTTGCGATATCAGAGCTTCGCGAGGCGCTTGGAATGGACTTCGCGGTGCTGAACCACGCACTCGATGCAGTCGGAGAGGCGCCTGACATATACCCCGAGGTGCATGCCGGCCAACTAATCCACTTCATCCGAGACAATAACCGGGCGATTCTGGATTGCCTCCGTGCCAAGCACGCGGACGCCTTGGCCCGCTTCGAGCCCACGCCCGGCTACTCGGTGGCGCGCGATGCATTGTATGACCTCAGAGCCGATCCTGACTGGTTAATGAGATTCCGCGACGTGCCGGAGCAGATCCTAGGCGAACATGTCGATGCTTGGCTGGTATCCCATGGTGCGCCAACCCTTGAGCAGGGGCACTTAGCGCTCGAGCCGCTTGATGACGTCCGGGATGCGAACGCGGCAATGACCCGCAAGCTCGTGGCAGCGGCGAATCCTCTCGTGCGTGCGTGGTGCACTAAGAATGACCAGACGGTCCCGGCTCCGTGGCTCGAGGGCGATGCCGGTTGTTCCTCGATGCGCGCGATTTTGGACAAAGGCGGTGCGTTCGAGTTCCAGGCCCTATCGGAGATCTCCATGAGACGCTGGCTTGTAATCTTGGAGGCATGGCCGGTAGGCATGCCGGAGAGCTTCGACCGCGACGTCCTTGGAATCGGTGACCAAGACCTCGACGTACAATTCGCAAAGGCGCGTGCCGAGGCGGATGCGAGGAAACGCGAGGCTCGGTTGGTCTCCTTCAATGGCCGCAAGATCGACCCCGAGGAAGCTGACTGGCAGTCGGTGTCCGATGAGTTGGCTTCATCATTATCCTCCAAGCTTTTGGGCGTCGCGATCGGTAGCGCCGCCAAGCTGAAGCTTTCCCGGACGAGGGAGAGGCCTCGGTCGTGTGACGTGGAGCGCAGGCAGAAGCCTCCGCCACCGCCTCCGCGGGCACCATCCCAGAAGACCGACATGATTGGACGGCTAGGCGAGATGGCGGTTTATCATTGGCTGCGCCGCAGGCTCCCGGACCAAGATATTGATGCGGCCTGGATGTCCGGGAACGCGCGGCCCATCACCAATCGCGAGGGAAGCGACAGTCTCGGCTACGATTTCGAGATAGGTTTCCGAGGGCAACGCTGGCAGATAGAGGTCAAGGCCAGCCTCGCCGACCCATGCGCGTTCATTTTGGGAGAGACAGAGGTCAGGGCGGGAAGATCGGCGGCCCGGCCGCGCAGTGGCACGCAATATTGGATCGCCTATGTCAGCAATATTGGGAACCCTTCCCAAGCGAGGGTCGAAATGCTGCCCAACCCGATGAGCGAGAGTGGCGAATCCGTTCTCAACCTGCTTGGGGAAGGGCTCCGATATGGTTTCGTCCGACTGGCCTGAACGTGTGTCGCCGCGACAGCGACAAGACGCCTATGAACGTCCGCTCGTCTCTGAAGCCGGCGTTCATCGTTGGGCACCGGTACGACGGCTAGGTAGAAGGTGCGATAGTTATCATCCTGCGTGCAAGCATAATCGACATGAGGCGTCAGCGGACATGGCTCTGAATGAAGAAGTCTTGTTTTAGCGAGAAAAGGGCCCGTAAATGTCACAATGGGTCAGGCGTAACCGGAAAAAAGTCTCGAAAAACAATTACCTAGGCTGGCTTTGTTCTCAACTTGCGATTGTCGCAATTTAAGCAGCAATCCTGCCCCCGCAACCACCGATTCCCACATTGACGTTTTCGCAAGTCCTTTCAAGGACTTGCCTGATTTCGTGTCCTTCTGGTTCACGAATCTGAGCAGCGTTCCAAGCTCGCCATAGAGCGTCGCGAAGATCTCGCCGCGCTTGTCGCCGGGGGAGAGGACGATCTTCTCCACCAGTGCGCGGACGGCCTCGGATGCTTCGGCCCGATCCTCTGGCTGGTTCAGGCTCTCGGTCAGACGCTCCACCTTCTTTTTGAACACCGCCGCGACATTCGGGTGGATGTCCAGGGTATCCTCCAGTTCGGAGGAGAGAAGGGCATCGAGTTCGACTTTGCGAGCTTCGAGCGTGTCCATCTCCGCTTTCATGGCGGGATGAAACATGCCTTCCTTGATGGCCTCGACGATACCCCGGATACCCTTCTCCACCTTGACCTGTTCGGCCTTCCAGCCAGCACTGTTGGCGCGGCGCTCATGGTTCAGCCTGTTGGTCTCTTCCGTATAGGCTTTCATGGCTGCAGCGGCGGCTTCGGGTGTCATCAGTTTGTGCTTGAGGCCGGTCAGCACGCGCTCTTCAAGGTTGGGGCGCAGGATCGTCGCCTTGTTATGGCAGGAACGGTTAGCGATCCGGTTCGAGCAGGCATAACGGTCCTTCTCGCGGAGCGAGTAAGTGCCGCCGCAGACGCCGCAGAAAATCATACCCGAGAACAGGGATTTCGGGCGGCGCATGCCGTTCATCCGGTTAGCGGCCGATGTCCGGACGGCCGCGATGACGTTGACGTATTGGGCGGCGATCTTTGCCTGACGGTCGCGGACCGCCTGCCAGAGAGCATCATCCACGATGCGCAGGTCGGGCACATCGGTGATGATCCACTCGGATTCAGGGTTCAGCCGCGACACCCGCTTACCGGTTGAGGGATCCTTGATATAGCGGAGCCGGTTCCAGACGAGGCGGCCGATATAGAGTTCGTTGTTGACGATCCCTGTGCCGCGCTGGACGTGCCCCCGGATCGTGGTGTCGATCCACAGCTTGCCGTTCGGACCAGGGATACCTTCATCATTGAGTGTGCGTGCGATTGCGCGCGGGCCGATGCCAGCGGCGAAGTCTCTGAAGATGCGGCGGATAATATTGGCTTCGTTTGCGTCAATCTCACGGTCGCCCCGGATCGGATCGCCTCGGGCATCCAGCTTTTTGATGACCTTGTAGCCGTAGCATAGGCCACCACCAGATTTTCCGTCCTCAACCCGGCCGCGCAGGCCGCGATGGGTTTTGGCCGCGAGGTCTTTGAGGAACAGAGCGTTCATCGTGCCCTTGAGGCCGACATGCAGTTCGCTGATCTCGCCCTCGGCCAGGGTAACGATTTTGACCCCTGCAAACTTCAGGTGCTTGAACAGGGTGGCGACATCTGCCTGATCGCGGCTGATGCGATCCAGGGCTTCGGCCAGCACGACAGTGAATTCGCCGCGTTGCGCGTCCTGCAAGAGGGTCTGGATGCCGGGCCGCAGGATCATGCTGGAACCGGAGATGCCTGCGTCTTTATAAGCGCTGGCGACCTTCCATTTTTCGCGTTTGGCGTGCTCGCGGCAGATGCGGAACTGATCTTCGATTGAGGCGGCCCGCTGATTGTCGGAGGAATAGCGGGCATATAGCGCGACACGGACCATGGCAGGACTCCGGGCATCATCTTCCAAAAAGAGAGGGTGTCAGAGCTTACCCTGCTTCCACCCGCCGGGTGGTAGTCAATTCGTTGGCGTCGCCATCACGTTTTTCGGGCAGACCCTGCTGGATGGCGGGTGTGGCGTCGGCGGCGCTTCTGACGCTCATGATCCTCGCGAGCCATCTGGCGACCGATGAGCCGCGCCAGGCGGAGCACGCTGGCATCGGTCACATAAGGTGCGGCTGCCTCGTCGTCGGGAAGAATGATCTCGATCCGCGCCTGCCAGTCTCGTGCGTCCATGACGGTTTCTCCAGACGATACTGGAGCCATTGGACAGGGTCATGCGTCATGGAAAAGAACAAAATCATCCCATGCGGTCATCGGCGGTATTTGCGTAAGTAATAGGATGGATGAATCAACATCAATGGGGAGATGTAGTGGCACGTCGTGGTCGGTAATGGTTCCAGTTTTAATGGATTCTGCTGCCATGAGCGCTCAGATGAAGGCGAAACCGGTATGCGCAGCGAGCGACCGCTTTCGCCCTAATTCTGTTGAAAAAGTCGCTCTTGAAATAATCATGGCTTCCTGATTCAGTCGTCATCAGTCAAGGAGTGTCGGCAGATGATGGGTGAGCGAACCGGGGTACAGGAAACTT
>NZ_JARDYK010000008.1:0-115957 GCF_029069195.1 Acetobacter fabarum | reverse complement strand
CCCCATGGCCCTGCCCGACCGTTTTATCGACCACAATACGCAGGATGCGCAGTATGACGAGGCCGGGCTCTCCGCACCACACATCGTCGCAACCGCTCTTAACGCACTGGGTGTGAGCGCTACGGGCATCGGAGACATGCTCGAAGCAACCTTGCCAAACCGTGCAACCGGGACAAAATCGTAAGCATGAAACGTATTTCCTTCCGCGCAGGGCTCGTGCTTGGCATGAGCATGGCGCTCCTTCCCGTAGCTGGGGCTGGCGTATCCGCCCCGGCTGCGTTTGCCCAGTCCGCTCCGTCCAATGCAGTGATTGCCCCCGTGCAAACACTGTACACGGCACTTGACCAGATCGTGCAGTCCCATGGCAGCTTTGCCGAACGCAGCCAGATCGTGGGCGCAGCCGTAGACAAATCCTACAATCTGGAAGCGGTGCTCAAAGCCTCCATCGGCCTGCGCTACAACGGCCTGAATGTTGACGAAAAGCAGAAGCTGCTGGCCGCGTTCAGGGCTTATACCGTCTCGCGCTATGTCAGTAACTTCAAACCCGGCGCGGACATCAAGTTCACCATTCAGCCCACCGTGACCGACACCGCCGTAGGCGGTAACAAGCTGGTGGTGACCGACCTTGGCGCAAGCGATGGCTCAACCCCGACCGAGATCAGCTACATCATGAACAATGCTGGCGGGTCATGGAAAATTGTGGACGTGCTGCTCAGTGACGCCCGTATCAGTCAGGCTGCGGCCCAGCGCTCGGATTTCAGCTCCACGCTGACCTCGGGTGGCGTTTCTGGCCTTATCAGCGTTCTTGAACGCAAGTCTCAGGCTTACGCCAAAGACTAAAGGGAACAGGAACAGGCGCGTGCGGCAACGCAAACAGACATACTTCTCCCTTACGGGGCGCATGATGGTCGGGGCATGGTAGCGGTTTTTCCTCTTCTGGCTGCTGCCAGCGCGCTTCTTTCTGTTACCGGCTGTATCCAGTCCTCACTGGGGGCTGGATTGCTGACGCGTTTCCGCCGCAACGAGCGGCTGCCTGTTGTGCTGGGCGCCCCCCCACCGGTGACCGTGCTCAAGCCCCTGTACGGCTCCGAACCCCTGCTGGAAGAAGCTCTGGAAAGCTTTTGTACGCAGGACTACCCCCATATGCAGATCCTGTTTGGCGTGCGCGATGCGGATGACCCCGCCATTGCCGTTGTACGCCGCCTGCAGGAACGCCACCCCGCGCTGGACATGGAGCTTGTGGTGGACCCCGCCCTGCATGGGCTGAACCGCAAGATCAGCAACCTGATGAATATTCTGCCCAAGGCACGGCACGATATTCTGGTCATTTCCGATTCCGACATTCATGTGCGGCCAGACTACCTGCAGCATATCGTATCGGCCCTGCACCAGCCCAATACCGGTCTGGTCACCACGCTGTATGCGGGCCTGCCGGCCAGCAGTTCCCTTGTGCAGATGCTGGCCGCCTGCCAGATCAACCATAATTTTCTGCCCGGCGTCATGCTCTCGCGCTATCTGGGGCGGCAGGACTGTCTGGGTGCCACCATGGCCCTGCGCCGCCAGACGCTGAATGACATAGGCGGGCTGGAAACCCTTTTGCCCCACGTGGCCGATGACGCCCTGCTAGGCAGGCTTGTGCGGCAGGCTGGCATGAACATTGCCATTGCCGAATGCATGACATGGACCACCATTGCCGAATCCAGCTTTGGCGAACTGCTCCGGCACGAGCTGCGCTGGGGGCGCACAGTGTGCACACTGGCTCCGGCGGGGTATGCCGCCTCCTCCATCCAGCTACCGCTGTTCTGGGCAACACTGGTTGTGCTTTTTCAGCCACATGCGGCATGGAGTTTGCCATTCTTCTGGGGCATATGGGCCATGCGTGGAGTAACTTCGCTCCTGATCGACCGTGCCGTAGGCGCGCGCGCGCTGTGGCCGCTTTTGCTGCTTCCCCTGCGGGACTGGCTGTCTGCCGCCATTATGGTAGGGAGTGCCAGTGGAACGGAAGTCCACTGGCGGGGCCAGACCATGCACATTGCCCCCCACCCGGACACAGCGTCTGCGCCGGTACGGACTCTCTCCCCCGGACCCTAGTGAACGCATGCAAAGACTTGCTTTATTCCTATCCGCCAGAGTATTTGCCTAAATCAAATGCAGATACGGAAGTCCCTGAGCCAGCATGTATGCCAAAGCTTACTGCCGGACCCCACCGTTCTACGCCCCTGTCAGGATAAAAACCAATGACGATGAGAACCCTTTTTCTCCAGCCGCCAACTTTTGATGGTTTTGATGGCGGTGCAGGCTCGCGCTATCAGGCCCGCCGTGAAATTAAATCTTTCTGGTATCCGACATGGCTGGCCCAGCCTGCCGCTCTGGTTCCCGGCAGCCGCCTGATTGATGCCCCCCCCGCCAACATGGGCATGGAGCCCATTCTGGAAGACGTGAAAAACCGCGATCTGGTGGTGCTGCACACCTCCACCCCGTCCTTTGCCAAGGACGTGCAGGTGGCCCAGATGCTCAAGGACGTTAACCCGAACCTGAAGATCGGCATGGTTGGCGCCAAGGTGGCTGTTCAGCCGGAAGAAAGCCTGCTCAAGGGTGCGCCCATCGACTTTGTTGCCCGCAATGAATTTGATTACACAATCAAGGACATTGCCGATGGCATGGACTTCAAGGACGTGGACGGCATTACGTGGCGCAACAAGGATGGCGAAATTATCGCCAACCGTGATCGCGCCATGATCGAAGACATGGACGCCCTGCCCTTCGTGACCGAAGTGTACAAGCGTGACCTGCGGATTGAAGATTACTTCATCGGCTATCTCATGCACCCTTACATCTCCATCTACACGGGCCGTGGCTGCAAATCGCGCTGCACCTTCTGCCTGTGGCCGCAGACTGTGGGGGGCCACCGTTACCGTACCCGCAGCCCGCAGCATGTGGCAGCGGAAATCCGTCTGGCCATGCAGTATTTCCCGCAGGTGAAGGAGTTCTTCTTTGATGATGACACCTTTACCGACGACCTGCCCCGCGCCGAAGCCATTGCCCGCGAACTGGGTAAGCTGGGTGTAACCTGGTCGTGCAACGCCAAGGCCAACGTGCCCTACGACACACTCAAGGTCCTGCGTGACAACGGCCTGCGCCTGCTTCTGGTGGGCTACGAAAGTGGCAACCAGCAGATCCTGCACAACATCAAAAAAGGCATGCGCGTTGAAGTCGCGCGTGAGTTCACCAAGAACTGCCACGAACTGGGCATTAAAATTCACGGCACCTTCATTCTGGGCCTGCCCGGTGAGACGAAGGAAACCATTCAGGAAACCATTCGCTTCGCGCAGGAAATCAACCCGCACACGTTGCAGGTCTCCCTTGCCGCGCCCTACCCCGGCACGGCCCTGTTCAAGGAAGCCACGGAAAACGGCTGGCTGGACGAAAGCAACGCAGAACTGCTGGACGAAAACGGCGTGCAGATTGCACCGCTGCACTACCCGCACCTGTCGCACACAGAAATCTTCAACAGCGTGGAAGAATTCTACAAGAAGTTCTACTTCCGCGCTCCCAAGATTGCGTCCATCGTTGGGGAAATGGTGCGTTCACCCCAGATGATGAAGCGCCGCCTGCGCGAGGGTGTGGAATTCTTCCAGTTCCTTAAAAGCCGCAAGGCTGCCTGATCTGGCATAACAGATGGCGCTGGGTGGGGAATGGCGCATAAGCCCCCCACCCAGAACAGCCATGACAGCCCCCGCCCGCCAGTGCTAGACACAGGCAAAGGTTACAAAGGGCTGCCAGAACCATGAAACGCGCCATTATTTCCGCCGATGATTTCGGCATGTCGGTTGAAGTGAACGAGGCCATTGAACAGGCCCACATCAACGGCGTCCTCTCGACCGCCAGCCTTATGGTTTCCGGCCCTGCCGCACAGGATGCCGTGGAACGGGCCAGACGTCTGCCCTCCCTTCATGTTGGCCTGCATCTGGTGGTTATTGAAGGACCATCGGTTCTGCCCCACAGCCGCCTGCCGCTGATTACGCGCGGGAATGGCTGGTTCTCTTCCTCCCAGTTCGGGCTTGGAGTGGACTATTTTTTCCGCCCCGAAGGACGGCGGGAACTGGAGGCGGAAATTACCGCCCAGTTTGAAGCCTTCAGCCGCACGGGTCTGCCGCTGGACCACGCCAACGCCCACAAGCACATGCACCTGCACCCTACCGTGGGTAAAATGATGATTGGCATAGGCAAAGGCTACGGGCTGAATGCCGTGCGCGTGCCTCTGGAGCCGCCCCGCCCTTTATACGCCGCAGGCACCTATACCGACACGCTGGGCGATGCCGCCCTGCGCCGCTGGACTGCCCTGCTGCGCCATCAGGCCCATGCTGCGGGCATGATCACAAATGACTGGTGCTTTGGGCTGGCCTGGAGCGGGCATATGACCACCGAACGTATGGCCGCCCTGGCAGCCCACCTGCCCGATGGTGTGTCTGAAATCTATTTCCATCCTGCCACCCACAAGAACGCCATGCTCGAAGAGCTGATGCCAGGTTACGAACATGAGGCCGAATTTCAGGCTCTCTGCTCGCCGGGCTTTCGCAAAGGGCTGGAGCAGGCGGGGGCGCAGCTTTGCGGCTGGCAGGACATCGCCTATAACGCATAGCTGCCGTGCATATGTTGCAAATTTATCGTTATAACAAAAATTTGCACTCGATTTTTTCTAAAATGCCTATTCTGTTTGGTTTTTGGTAATAATATTTCAAAACCACTCTTGACCGGGCATTTCCCTTCATGCTCCTGATGGCGAACCGACAACACAAAAACAATAACGGTCTGTCACATGGTCGCACATTCTGCCCGGCGGAATATCCGCCTCCGTTCTTATGCCACCCCGCCCAGCACGTTCTGGCGTTACGCCCATGCCCTGCCGGTGCACAAGGCTGTACGCACGGCCTGAACACCCGGCCCAGCGGCACGCTCCTTAAAACCCAACCACCACACGCATAAGACAACTCCCTCCAGCAAGAGCGAGAGGAAGCGGAATAACAATGCCAAAAATACACCGCCCCCAGCGCCCCGGCACCCCCGAACACGGGCCAAAACATACCCGCACAACCGCCGCATACGCCATTGCGCTGGCCTCCGTGTGGCATGCGCCCTTTGGCTCAGGCATGGCACAGGCCCAGACCACCCATGCTTCCGCCCTTACGGCCCAGCCAAGTGCGGCCCCTATTTCTGACACCATCATCAACCCCGGCAGCAAGGTCCATGCCCTGCCCGCGCAGTCCCTGCGTCCGCTGGATGCAGAAACCATCGGCCCGGACCTGAGCGCCATCCGCCGCCCGGCCAACACGCCCATTCCAGCAAGCGGGGTGCCCATTCTGCCGTCCCCCGGTCTGGCACCTCTGAGCGTGATGCCAATTATGCCATCGGAAACGCCACACTCGCTGCACCAGATCGAACTGGACTCCCTGATAAATGGGGAAGGCCCCTCCGCCCTGCTGCCCGCAAGCTGGGACGCCCAGCGCGACTACGACCTGCCAGACCCGTACTACGTGCCCACAGCAGGCACGGGGCACCTTATTCCACAGTTGATGCCCTTCCGCGACCGGCTGAGGAACAAGGGGTTTTCGTTCTCCTTCTCCTACAAGGGGGAAGCCATGGGGCTGGCATCTGGCGGGTTACCCCGCCAGAAAGGCATCAGCTACGTGCATGAACTGACCTTGCAGACCACGTTTGATCTGGGGCGCATGAATCCGGCACTCAACGGCTGGTCGGTACATGGGCTGGTCATGGAACGTGCAGGCCGTGCGGCGCAGAACGTGCGCGCGGGTGAATACTATGTGGCCTTGCAGGAAGTGTACACGCTCTCGGGCAACGTAGCGGCTCATCTGGTAGATATGTACGCCGAGAAAAAGATGCTCAACAACAAGCTGGACATCATTTTCGGCCGCATGTCGCTCACCCATGTGTTCGCTACATCCCCGCTGCTGTGCTCCTTCATGGTCACCTGCTCCGCTCCTGTGGCCATCAAGCAGTTGCCGGGCATGAGCGTGTACCCAAAAGCCACATGGGGTGCGCGCGCGCGCTTCCGCCCCACGCGGGACACCGCCATACAGGTTGGCGCGTATTCCGTGGGCACCATGAGCGAGAACCCTTCGGGCTGGGCATGGGGGTCCGAGAACGCAACGGGTCTGTCCCTGCCAATCGAATTTACCTGGGCACCCTTCCTGACCCGCAACCGTCTGGCTGGCCACTACGTGATCGGGTATGAGCACGACACCACCCGATATGCGGACAAGATTGGCTCAGTCCTGCCCAAACACGTTGCCGACACCCTGCCTGGCACACGCTCCGCTCCCTCCGACGCCATGTGGCTGGAGGCGGACCAGATGATCTACCGCCTTGGCGGACGTAACCAGATGGCCGGTGGCTACCTGATGGCGGGTTACGTGCATGCCACCCCGCATGTGGTCAACATATCGGATCAGGCTTATGGTGGCCTGTCGTTTGTGGGGCTGATCCCCACCCGTCTGACAGACCGGTTTGGCGTGCTGTATTCGTGGTACAAAGTCAGCCGTCGCCGCCGCGATAGCGAAATTCTGGCCGTGGATGGCGGGTATTCACTAGGGTCGACCATTCGCGGAATCCAGAACGATTCCGAACTGGTCGAAGCGTATTACGGGATTGACGCCACACATGGCGTACTGGTCCAGCCTGAATTCCAGTACCTGATTCATCCAGGCGAAACACACCACATCCCCAATGCGGCCCTGATTGGCCTCAAGGTTATTGCCAACCTGTAAAAACCGGCCCCTGCCGGTGCGCCCCCGCACCGGCAGACGCGCATAAAACAGCACGAAAGCCTCCCGCCCCTGCGCCGGGCTCTAGGCATGGCGCGGTACCTCTGCTAGTCAGCAAGGCGAACGTTCAACCCGTACGCGACTGGCCTTGCTGCATCTGGCATGACTGACACGCCCGACAAAACCCCATCCCCCGGACAGACCCTTTCCGCCAGAGCGGAAGCTGCCCTCGCCGCGCGGCTTGCCCGTCAGGCTGCGGCATTGCGCGCCAACCTGCGCCGCCGCAAGGATCAGGCCCGGACCAGACAGGACCCTAGCACGGCGGAGGAGCCCTCCCCCGCCACCACACAGCCCCCCGGTAATGGAGAGAACAAGACATGCCCGTGATGCCCGATACATGGATCCGCCAGATGGCGCACGATCACGGCATGATCGAACCGTTTGTGGAAAACCAGAAACGCGAAGGCGTTATTTCCTACGGTCTTTCCTCCTACGGGTATGATGCCCGCGTGGCCGATGATTTCCGTATTTTTACGGATGTGAACAACGCCATTGTGGACCCCAAGAACTTCAGCCCCGAAGGTTTTGTGTCCCGCCGTGCGGATGAATGCATTATTCCGCCCAACAGCTTTGTGCTGGCCCATACTGTTGAATACTTCCGTATTCCGCGGGATGTGCTGGTGGTCTGCCTTGGCAAATCCACCTATGCCCGGTGCGGCATTATTGTCAACGTGACCCCGCTTGAACCGGAATGGGAAGGGCAGGTCACGATCGAGATCAGCAACACCACCCCCCTGCCCGCGCGCATTTACGCCAATGAGGGGATCTGCCAGTTCCTGTTCTTCAAGGGCGATTCCCCGTGTGAGACCAGTTACGCCGACCGTGCGGGCAAATATATGGGCCAGCGTGGCGTTGCCACGCCCAGGATGTAAAATCATGGATCATTTTATTATCCACGGTGGCCGCCCCCTGCATGGAGAAATTACCATTGGCGGGGCCAAGAACGCAGGCCTCAAGCTGCTGGTGGCGGGGCTCCTGACCTCCGAACGGCTGCTGCTGTCCAACGTTCCCCATATTGCCGACATTGCCACCATGCGCGCCCTGCTGGAACAGCACGGGCTGGAAGTGCGCGATGTGACAGGCGATGGCTCCACCCTGTCTGTCGGTGGAGATATTACCAATACAGAAGCCCCGTATGACATTGTTTCCAAAATGCGGGCTTCCATTCTGGTGCTCGGCCCCCTGCTGGCCCGCTGCCGGGAGGCGCGCGTGTCTCTGCCCGGCGGGTGCGCCATTGGCACACGCCCGGTCGACCTCCACCTTAAAGGGCTGGAAACACTGGGCGCGGAAATTACGCTGGAAAACGGCTATATTAACGCCCGAGCACCCAAGGGGCTTGTTGGCGACCGTATTATTCTGCCCTTCGCTTCAGTCGGCGCGACTGAAAACCTGATGATGGCCGCGACCCTGGCCCAGGGCAAAACCGAAATTATCAACGCCGCGCGTGAGCCGGAAATGGTCGATCTGGCCAACTGCCTGAACGCCATGGGGGCGCGCATTACGGGTGCGGGCAGTTCCGCCATTCTGATTGATGGCGTGGAAGCCCTGCACGGTGCCGAGCATCGCATCATGCCCGACCGGATAGAATGTGGCACCTACGCCTGTGCTGCGGCCATTACGGGCGGTGACCTGCGGCTGGTTGGCGGGCAGATGGACCATCTGGGCGCTGTTGTACGCGCGCTGGAAGAATGCGGGACCGAGGTCACGCAGGACGGGAATACCATGCGCGTACGCCGCACCGGAGCACTGCGCGGCATAGACATCATGACCGAGCCCTACCCCGGATTCCCAACCGATATGCAGGCCCAGTTCATGGCCCTGCTCTCGGTCGCGGAAGGGGCCTCCATGATTACCGAAACCATTTTTGAAAACCGGTTCATGCACGTGCCCGAACTCAACCGCATGGGCGCGCGCATTAACGTACACGGGTCTTCCGCCATTATCCGTGGTGTGCACAGCCTGTCTGGCGCACCGGTTATGGCAACCGACCTGCGGGCTTCGTTCTCGCTCATTCTCGCAGGGCTTGCCGCCCATGGTGAGACCATTCTGAGCCGCGTGTACCACCTTGACCGGGGTTACGAGGCAGTGGAACGCAAGCTGGCCAAGTGCGGCGCACTGATTGAGCGTGTGCGGGATTAATCCCGATACCGGCAGGTCTTTTCAAAACATGATGGTGACCAGTTGGGCCGCAGCATAGCATGCTGGTTTCAACTGGTCATTCCCTGCGATACGCCCCCAAGGTTGTCTTTAACCCGGACGCAAGAAGGAGACTTTCTATTTTTGTGGCTTACCCGGCCATATTAAAATAAGAAATCATGATTGATAATAATTACACTTTGAACATTGGATATACCAGATATGATAAAAGAATTTTTTAGTAATTTCCTTGATAATTACAACAAACTTCTTGGTTTTTTCGCTCAAAGACGCAAAAAAAATGTGAATGACGCCTTTAACCTCTGCAATGTATTTTTTAAATGCATTAGCTGGGTCATATTAATATCATTTGTCGATTTTTTATACAAAAAAACGTCTTACACCCCCTTGAGAGTGGTGGAAATTGCAGGAATCCTCTTACTTCTTTACTTTTTCTCAATCATAGTCGATATTATTACATGGACAATTATCAAAAATCTAAGATTGAAACAAACATACCAAGTTTGTATTGCAGTAGTTATATTCACACTCATGGAATATTATTATATATATGAATATATATATAATCCACTCATGAAGATAATTAAACTTGTGGGATCAGTCATGGCTGAACTGCTCTGAGTATTTACGGCTGTCCCTTCTGCCTTCTGGCCCTGTTCCACCTACAAAACAGCCGGAGCAGCGCAAACTGCTCCGGCTTTTTAACAAGCGCCGCTCACTGAACCGGGGAGGGGCTTAATCCTCCCACCAGACAGACAGGGTGCGGACACCCTGCGCACCGCGGATCAGCACACCCTGAATATCCGCCGTGGCTGACGGCCCGCTCATGAGCACACCATAATTGGCGGTATGGAATTCCGGGCGGTCCATATAGGCCGTATGCATATTGGCGGTCAGGTTTTTGGCCGACAGGATCACTACAATATGCTGGGTCAGATGGGCGGCGGAGTTCAGGTCATGCAACTGGACTTCGCTTAGGTAGATCGACCCCATTTCCGCAATACCAAAGGGGGAGCGCACGACCAGCACATCCACCGATGCCGCCTGCTGGGGTGTGCCCAGCTCTTCTATGCGGATTGTGCCTGCAAAGTCAGGCACGGCGGAACAGATGACTTTGGAATCGGGGAAGCGGCGGGCAATGGCGGTGGCCAGTGTGTCCCCCTCCTGCCGTTCCAGCACCTGCCCCCCCAGAATCTGGAGGCTGTTCTCAAACCTGGCCTGCCCGTTATCCATATCCCCCAACCGTGCAACGGGGGGAAGCGGGTGGGCCTTGGGGTCTGGCCTGTTGTCCCGCAGGCGGGTCAAAATGGCATCGCGCGAGGTGCTCATGCGCTTTCCCCTTCCTTTTTTTTGTTTTTCAGGCGGTTCTGCTTGTACCAGCTATGGAAGGTCTGCTTGACCGGGTGCGGCAGTTCGCGGTGTTTGCCCCATGGGTTCAGCCAGTTATACAGCACAAAACGCGGCATGGTGCTGAGCGCGACCTCGGTGCTGTTAATGGCGGCACGGTACAGGGTGGGCTGGCCCATAAGCTTGCCCGCCATGTGCATGACCTCACGCTTTACAAACGGCAGTTCGTGGTGTTCGGCCAGAACCCGACGCCATTTGTAGAGCTGTTCGTGAATGTTGATCTTGACCGGGCAGACATTGGTACAGCTTCCGTTCATGGTCGAGGCAAAAGGCAGCGTGCTGTATTTGCGCTCGTTAAAGGTGGGGTCAATAATCGCGCCAATAGGGCCGGAATACACCGCACCATAGGACAGACCACCCGAGCGGCGGTAAACCGGGCAGGTGTTCATGCACGCGCCGCAACGGATACATTTGAGCGAAGTCCAGAAATCCTCCATGCCCAAACGGTGCGAACGCCCGTTATCCACCAGCACCACATGCATCTCACTCCCTTTTTGCGGGCCACGGAAATGCGTTGTGTACTGCGTAATGGGCGAGCCAAGAGCAGAGCGTGAGAGCAGGCGGATAAACACGCCCATATCCGCCATACGTGGCACCAGCCGTTCGATCCCGATCGTGGCAATGTGCAGACCCGGCACAGTGGCGCTCAAATCCGCATTGCCTTCGTTGGTGCAGACTACAAAGGAGCCGGTTTCAGCCACCACAAAGTTGCCGCCGGTCATGCCCGCATCAGCAGACAGAATGACCGGGCGCGCCGCCAGCCGCTGCTGCCATGCAAGGGACTGCGCGCTGCTGTCGTTGGGGTCCGTGTGGTAATGCTCGGCAAAAATCTTGGCTACATCGGGGATCAGCTTGTGTACGGCTGGCACCACAATGTGGCTGGGCATCTGGTTGTCCAGTTGCTGGATGCGCTCGCCAAGGTCGGTTTCTGTCACCACAACGCCCCGTGGCTCCAGATACTCGCGCATGCAGCATTCTTCGGTCACCATGGACTTGCTCTTGATGAGCGATTTGGCGCCGTGTTTTTCTAAAATTTCGCCGACTATGCGGTTATGTTCCGCACCATCGGCTGCCCAGTGTACATGAATACCGTTCTTTTTGGCGTTGGCCTCAAACTGTTCCAGGTATTCGGGCAGATTGGCCAGCGTGTGCTCCTTGATAGCGGATGCGCGCGTGCGCAGTTCCTGCCATTCGGGCAGAATG
Source organism: Acetobacter fabarum (assembly GCF_029069195.1). Classification (GTDB taxonomy): domain Bacteria; phylum Pseudomonadota; class Alphaproteobacteria; order Acetobacterales; family Acetobacteraceae; genus Acetobacter; species Acetobacter fabarum_A. The sequence continues at coordinate 104,348 of NZ_JARDYK010000008.1, read as the reverse complement.
TGCATCTGCTGATCACGCTTTTGCCGCAGGTCCCACAGCCGCTCGTCATGGAAATCCATGTGGGCGGTATCTTCAATAAACGCTTCAGCCGCCTTGGCGTGGTTGACAGGTTTGACTTTCATTCCCGCGCTCCATTCAGAATTTCAGCAATATGAATAAAGCGGATGGGAACACCAGCCCGCTCCGCACACCCTTGCTGGTGCATCATGCAGGACGTATCGGCCGATACAATATACTCGGCCCCGGCATTATGGTGGTCCATCACCTTGTCCGTACCCATTTTGGCCGAAACAGCCTCCTCCGTAACCGAGAAGGTGCCGCCAAAACCGCAGCATTCATCCGGCCGTTTGGGTGTGGCAAAGGAAATACCCTTGACCTTGCCCAGCAGGTCCATGGGTTTGGAAAAGAACGGCTCGCCCAGTTCGGACATACTGGCCGTACGCAGGGCGCGCAGGGTGCCACAACTGTTGTGCAGGCCCACCTTGTGCGGGAACTCCGCCCAGGGGAAGTCCTGCACCTTGAGCACATCATGCAAAAATTCGACCAGCTCAAACGTATTTTCACGCACATGGCGTACGTCATCGGTCTGGTCGATGGCATCAAAATTATCGCGCACATGGTGTGTGCAACTGCCAGACGGCATGACTATGGCATCATATCTGGCAAAATTCTTAACAAACAGCGCTTCTGCCGCAGCCGCATCCTTGTTGCAGCCCGAATTGGCCATGGGCTGGCCACAGCAGGTCTGGTTCATTGGGTATTCCACGTCCTGCCCCAGCTTTTCCAGCAGTTCCAGTGTGGCAATCCCCGCGTTTGGATAAAACGCGTCTATATAACAGGGAATAAACAACCCGATTTTCATACGCACCCCCGGTAAAGAAGCAAGCCTCCTCAGCTCGCTGCAATCACAATTTCCACTAACGATGGGCCATCAGTCGCCAAGGCCGCCTCCAGTGCGGGCGCAATATCTGCCACCCGTGTCACTCTGGTGGAGGGAACCCCCATGGAACGGGCAAGCGCCTGATAGTCTATGCTCGGGTTAACAATATCCATGGCCGGATATGTGCCCTCCCGAGCGGAAATATAATCTTTTTGCTGCCGCATGAAATTCTTGAGCACATTGTACTCCTGATTATTCATGACCACAAAAGTAACCGGCAGTTTTTCATGTGCCGCGGTCCACAGAGCCTGTGGCGAGTACAGGGCTGCCCCATCACCTGCGAGGGAAACCACACGCTCACGCCCAAGACCGAGTGAAGCCCCGACCGCTGCGGGCATGCCCCAGCCCAGCGCACCACCGCGCAGGAACGAATACTGCGCGGACCACGCACTTTCCAAAAACAGACGCACATCGGAAGATGTGGCTATGGCCTCATCCACAATGGCAATATCCGGCCCCACGGCACGCACCACTTCCCACGCGGCAACGCTGGGGTGAATAACCGCATCGCTGCGGTGGGCCAGCATGGCCATCTTTGCCTGCGCCTTATGCTGCATGCGCTGGGCGGCCACACGCTCGCCCGCCGCGTGGTAGGCGGCAGCCCTGACCCGTGTGAGCACCTGCAACTCGGGCAGCAATGCCTGAAGTGACGCCCGCACATCCCCCACAACCGAGAGCGGGGTCCAGAACGTACGCCCCAGATCACGCACGTCGGACGACATCTGATACACCGCACAGCTTGGCGGCAGGGCCGGGCCTTCGGTGTAAAGAATGGTAATGAGCGATTTGCCCCCAAGGGCAAAAATGGCGTCATACGCACCCAGTATCTGCGCAATGGCGGTTGCCTGCGTAGGCAGGTTGCCACACCACAGCGGATGTGCCGTGGCAAAGGGAATGCGCGATGGCCAGGAAGAACCATAAACCGGAGCCCCCAGACATTGGGCCACGGCGGCTACCTCGGCAGCCGCATCGGAGCCATACACCTCGTCCCCCGCAATAATGGCCAGCCGCCCCGGTGCTATGCCCGCCAGCGCATGCGCCAGTTCGGGCAGGCCACCGGCCACGGCCTGCCGATTGATCTGCGATGGCGCACCGATATCCACCGCACTCAGCTCCTCCATCACGTCCATGGGGAGCGAGAGGAAGACCGGCCCGGCAGGAGCCGCCGTGGAATCATGGAAGGCACGGCGCAGCAGCACGGGTAACTGGTCCGCGTGCGCCACTTCCTGCGCCCATTTAACGGCGGGGCGGGCAATCTGCACCAGGTCCCCAAACAGCAGCGGATCGGCAATGGTATGGCGAGAATCCTGCTGCCCGGCAGTGACCACCAATGGCGTTTGCGAGACACTGGCGTTCAGCAGGTTCCCCAGCCCATGCCCCAGCCCGCCCGCCGTATGCAGGTTTAAAAAACCCGGCCTGCGGGCGGCCTGCGCGTAGCCATCGGCCATGGCCACAACGCTGGCCTCCTGCAAGCCCAGGACGTAATGCACGTCAGGCACTTCCAGCAGCGCATCTATCAGCGGGAGTTCAGTGGTGCCAGGGTTGCCAAAAATGTAATCGACCCCCTCGCTCCGCAATACCTCCAGCAGGACAGCGGCCCCCCGGCGCAACTGTCCACCGGCTGTATCCACCCCTGTTATGCCTGACATGCCTTATGCTCCCCTGCGCTGTTGCGCGCCCTGAACCGGCTATTCCGCCGCCAGATTCCGCCCTTTAAGGGCAGCAGGTTCCGGCCCGCCAGTAGCCCAGTCCAGCAGTTCCACCGTATGCACGAACGGCAGCCCGAGCTCCCCTGCGAGCTGGGTCATGCAGCCAATATTGCCACTGGCGGCAATCTGGGCATGCACGGAGCGGATGTTGCGCAGCTTGCGTTCCTTCAGCTCGTTGGCAATATCTGGCTGGAGCAGGTTGTAGGTGCCCGCCGACCCGCAGCACAGGTACCCCTCGGGCACATCCAGCACGGTAAACCCGGCCTCGCGCAGCAGGTCCTTGGGCTGGTTCACAATCCGCTGGCCATGCTGCATGGAACACGCGGAATGGTACACCACTCGCAACCCTGTGGGGGTCGTGGGCTTTTCCAGCCCGATTTCCACCATAAACTCGGTAATGTCCCGCGCCATGGCGGACACGCGTGCCGCCTTGTCCGCCCATTCCGGGTCCAGCCGGAGCGCGTGGCCATATGCCTTGATGGATGTGCCACAGCCGGATGTGTTGATAACAATGGCATCCAGCCCATCCGGGCCATCGGCCTCACGCAGCCAGGCGTCGATATTGGCCTTGACCAGTGGCAGGGCCTGCGCCTCGTCCCCCATATGTTCGGCGGGAGCGCCACAACAGCCTGAGCCTGCGGCCACCACCACCTCCACCCCATGGCGCTGGAGCAGGCGGATTGTGGCCTCGTTAATGGCTGTATCCAGCACGGTCTGCACGCAGCCGTTCAGCAGCGCCACACGCTTGCGCGGTTTGACCGCCCTGTCCCCCTGCGGTGCGGGCAAAAAGGTTTGCGGCCGGTCCACAGGGCTGGGGGCAGGCAGGGGCGTGGTTGGCACCATATCCAGCATGGCGCGCAGGGGGCCGGAAAACAGACCACGGAAGGGTCTGCCAAAACGCCCGCCCCAAATGGCCAGACGGAACAGGCGGGCATTGGGAATAAGCCGGACCAGCAGTTCGCGCACGACGCGCTGGGAGAGCGGACGTTGGTAATGCTCCTCCACATATTCGCGTCCATGGGCAATCAGTTTGGAATATTCCACGCCTGAAGGGCAGATGGCCTCGCATGCAAGGCAGGTCAGGCAGCGGTCCAGATGTTCGACCGTTTTGGCATCGGGCACGCCGCCTTTTTCGTACATATCCTTCATCAGGAAAATACGGCCACGCGGGCTGTCATTTTCCTCATGCTTTACGGCATAGGTGGGGCAGCGTGAAAGACACACGCCACAATGTACGCAGTTGCCAATGATATCCTTGGCCAACTGCACGTTCGGGTCCGCATCCAGCGCGGCCTGGGGAATATGGCTGAGCATTGGGGCGTCTCCTATGCCTGAACGGTCATGCGGCCGGGGTTGAGAATACCTGCGGGGTCAAAGGCTGTACGGGTGCGCGCGGCCAGAGCCGCCACCCCTGCACTGACAGGTGGGAACGCGCCAAACTGCGCGCGGACTGCATCGGGCGCACGCAGCAGGGTTGCCCGCGCACCTGCTTTTTCTGCCATTTTACGGTAACGCAGGATGTCCACCTCGGGCTGCACACCGCGCATGGTGGAGAACACGACCCCGCCTGCCCAGTCCACAAAAAAGCGGTTGATACAGCCTGCGCTGCGCGCCTGCTCCACAAAAACGGGCATGCTTGTGGCAGGCAGGTTAACACGCCAGACCAGTTCATCCGGCTTGGCGTTCAGGCATGCCAGTTCGCGCACACCACCCCACAGGGCGTGGCTCTGCTCCTGTTCCAGTACCTCCATGGTGCCGCGGCTTGCCAGCATACCATTAAGTACCTGCTGGTTACCCGCAACACCGGGGACTGTGCCTTCCACGCGTACCAGCAGTTCGCACATCCCTGCGTCATTCACCCTGCGGGCCAGCCCGCCAAGCCCCAGCGGAAGGGCGCGCATTCTGGCAAACAGGGCCACGTCCTCTTCCAGTGTGCCCGCGGGCAGCACCAGAGTCACCTCTGCGCGTGGAGCGGGCAGAACCTTGAGCGTTACGCTTGTCAACGCCGCCAGAGTGCCATTGGCCCCTGTCACCAGTTTGCTGATATCGTAGCCGGTCACGTTCTTCATGGTCCGGCCGCCAGCCTTGAACACATCGCCCTGACCGTTCACCCCCTCCATACCCAGAACAAAGTCCCGGACAGCGCCGGTCAGAATCCGGCGTGGGCCAGACAGGGCCGTAGAAACAGCCCCACCCAGCGTACTGCGCGCACCATTGGTGCCATACAGCCCGGCATAGCGCGGGGGTTCAAACGGCAGGTACTGCCCCTTTTGCGCCAGAATCTGCTCGACCTCATCCAGCGTGGCGCCAACTCCTGCGCGGATAACCAGATCATCCGGGTCATAAAAATCTATCTGGTCCAGCCCGCCCAACTCCAGCACGCGGGTGGCCGTAACCGGGTTCCCCAGCCCGGCGCGGGTGCCATTGCCCCGCACCATCAGGGGCTCGCCCCGGCTGGCCGCGTCCATAAGAATATCCGCAACGTCCTGTGTCGTGGCAGGACGCATGGATGCCGTGGTTTGTATGTCTGTCATGCTTGCAATGCCCTACCAGAATCAGAAACGCGGAATATCCGCAAAACGCAGGCTGCCGTTATGCACATGCATCCGCCCGAACTCCGCGCAGCGGCACAGGGTGGGGAACATCTTGCCCGGGTTCAGCAGGTCCTTGGGATCAAACGCACATTTGACCATCTGCTGCTGCTGCAAATCCACTTCGGTAAACTGGTGGGTCATCAGGTCACGTTTTTCCACGCCAATACCGTGCTCGCCGCTGAGCACCCCGCCCGCATCCACGCAGGCGATCAGCACATCGGCCCCGAACTCCTCGGCTTTTTCCAGATCGCCCGGCTTGGCGGCATCATACATGATAATAGGGTGCAGGTTGCCATCCCCCGCGTGGAAGCAGTTGGCGTAATCCAGCCCGTATTTTCTGGACATGTCCGCCATCTTGTTCAGCACCTCGGGCAATTTGTTGCGCGGAATGGTGCCGTCCGTGCAGTAATAATCCGGGCAGAGCTTGCCAATGGCGGAAAACGCCAGTTTGCGGCTGCTCCATATACGCTGGCGCTCTTCTTCCGTGGTGCTGACCTTGAGTTCAATGGCCCCCTGCCCACGCGCCACGTCGCTGACCACACCGACCAGTGCATCCACCTCAACCGCCGTGCCATCAAGCTCGCACAGCAGGAGGGCTGCCGTGCGGTCATCAAATTTTTCCTTGATCAGAACGGAAACCGCATCCAGCACCTTGCGGTCCATGAACTCCAGACCCGCAGGAATAATGCCCACCCCAATAATGGCACCCACACATTCGCACGCCTCCTCCACGGAAGCGAAACTCATGGAAATAACACGCGCGACCTCGGGTATGGGCTCCAGCCGCACGGCAATTTCGGTCACCACGGCCAACAGCCCTTCGGAGCCGGTCAGCACGCCCATAAGGTCCAGTTCGCCCTCGGCAGCACCAAGGTAGGCACCCCCCAGTTCCACCATCTCGCCGGTCATCAGCACGGCCTGCATGCCCAGAATATGGTTGGCGGTCACACCGTATTTAAGACAGTGCACACCCCCGGCGTTTTCCGCCACGTTACCACCGATGGTGGAGATCAACTGACTGGACGGATCGGGCATGTAGCACAGCCCAAGATGGCTGACTGCCTCGGTAATTTTAATATTGGGAACACCGGGCTGCACGCGGGCTACACGGTTATGCTCATCCACCGCCAGCACGTTGCACAGGCGCGATGTTACCAGCAGCACGCCATCTTCCAGCGGCAGGGCGCCACCGGAGAGCGACGTGCCCGAGCCACGGGGGACAATCTTGACACCTCTTTCGTGGCAGAAACGCAGAACAGCCTGCACTTCCTGCGCAGACCCCGGCAACACAACCAGCAGCGGCATGGCCATGTAGGCGGTAATACCATCGCACTGGTAGGGCCTGCGCTGTGCATCGTCGGAAATAACCCAGTCTTTTCCTACAATCTGGCGCAGACCATGCGCCAGTGCATCACGCTGGCTTATAATGGTCTGGTTGGGTTCGGGCATCTGCATTCTTGTTCTCTTTCATACTGCGTTGCCGCGTCTATGGAAGAAAAAAGGCAGTCTGCCTGCCTCCTTTGCTCCGTCCGTCAGTGGCGCCGTGCCGCGGTGTTATAACAACATTATCGCGCCAATGAAATGGACAGAGCGGATGACAGCAATAGAACCTGTTCTGCGTCAAGCGCAGCGCTTTGTTCAGGCTGCCGCCGTGGTTTCCCCCAACTGGGCCAGAGGCTGCATGAGCAGGTGGTTGTGCGAGTAGTCAACCGGCACGGCAATAACCACCGGGCCTTCCACGTCCATGGCGTCCCGCAGGGCCTGACGTACGCCATCTTCCGTTGTGGCAGTTATGCCTTTTGCCCCGCAAGCTTCTGCATATTTTGCAAAATCAATCGGACCAAAATGCACGCCGGACCCACGGCCGTACTTCTTCTGCTCCTGCATTTCGACCATGTTGTAAGCCTGATCAATCCAGACCATGTGGATCAGGTTGCACTTCAGACGCACGGCTGTTTCCAGCTCCATGCTCGACATCATGAATCCGCCATCGCCAGAAATTGAAACAACTTTTTGCGATGGGTTTACAAGGCTGGCCGCAATCCCCCACGGCAGGCCCACGCCCATGGTCTGCTGGCCGTTGCTGATAAGCACCTGGCGCGCACGGAAGGAGAGCAGATAACGGGCCAGCCAGATATGGAATGTCCCCATATCCAGGCACAGGGTCATGTCCGGAGTAACAAACTGTTCGAGTTCACGCACGATCTGGAGCGGATGCACAGCGGAGTTGCTGCTGCTGCGTGCACTCAGCAAGGCGGTATTGCGGGCTTTTTTGTACCCCTCCAGCACGGCTTCCAGCTCCGGCGCGCGGGCAAGACCACCGGCTCGGCCACCCAGCCCTTCAAGGCTCAGGGCAATATCCCCGATCAGTTCAATTGCGGGCACAAAGGCGTTGTCGAGTTCAGCGGCCACAATATCAACATTGATGATCTGGCGGGCATCATTCACGTTCCACAGCCACGGGTCATATTCCACCGGGTTGTAGCCTACGGCCACCACCACATCGGCCTCGTGCAGCAGCTGGTCCCCATGCTGGTTGCGGAACAGGCCGATGCGCCCGCCAAAGCGGTCCACCAGGTCTTCCGATACCGCACCCGCGGCCTGATACGTACCCACAACCGGCACGCCTGTCTGTTTGACAAAAGCGCGCACGGCATCCGCCACATCCGGACGGCTGGCCAGCATACCCAAAAGCATGACCGGACGCCTGGCCTTTTTAAGCAGCGTTGCGGCCTCGGCCACCACATCCGCCGGAGCGCCCCCCATGCGCGGAGCCAGACGGTCGGCCAGAACCGGCGCATGGGCTGGCATGGACAGCACATCCATGGGCGTGCTGACAAATGCCGCGCCCGGCCGCCCACTTTCTGCAAAGCGGAAGGCATTGGCCATAACTTCCGAAATGGCAGTAGGGGTGGTCAGTTCCACGCTGTATTTGGTTACGGGGCGGAACAGGCTGACCGTATCCATGGTCTGGTGCGTCAGTTTAAGCCGGTCTGCCAGCTTGACCGCACCACCAATGGCCAGAATGGGGTCCCCTTCCGAATTGGCGGTGGCCAGCCCGGTAATGAAATTGGAAGCTCCCGGCCCGGACGTTGCAATACACACCCCGGCCTTGCCGGTCATGCGGCCAAGGCCACCGGCAATAAAGGCGGCGTTCTGCTCATGCCGGGTCACAACGGTTTTGATCGAGGAATCAACCAGCGCATCAAACAGCCGGTCCACCTTGGCACCGGGAATACCAAACACATGGGTAATACCATGCGCTTCCAGATTTTTGACAATAAGCTCCGCACCGCATTGCGCAGTGGTATCCGCCATTTTGGTCATTGTTATAAAAACCCTCAGGTCAGGCGGGGTTGCGGGAAAAAACCGCGCGACAACCCCTTACAGTTCAAAAAAAACAAACAGATCAGGTGGGCGAGGTATCAGCCACCTTCGGCAATGCGAATGGCTTCACTCAGACTTTCGGGGTTCAGGTTGGCCTGTGCGAACTGCTTTGTACGGGGCAACTGTATCTGAAGGTCCGAAATCGTGGCGACTTCAAGCATCCCCTTAACAATTCTGTATTCGGTCACATGCCCACCGCGCTTATGGTCCTCGGACAAAAAGTGCAGGTGGTAGCCAGCAACATTCACACCCTGCATATAAACCGGGCTGCGGAAGCCAATCATGGTGCCAACGACCGAGTCCAGAGTGAAGGTCGGCTGTTTTTTAACCACTTCGAGCATATGCGGGTACGGCTTGCACTGGCAGAACACCGTGCGCGTATCCACCCGTTCGAACAGGCCGGTAAAGCGCACAGCGCCAAACAGGTTGGGGTTACCCAGCAGATGGTCGACCAGTTCCTCAAAACCTTCCTTGTCTTTGGGCGTGTCGATCATCACGTTTTTTTCGGGTTCGAAATACGTCACGCAGGCAAAGGGAGTTTTAAGGGAGCCCGGCACTTCCGCCGCCAGACCTTCCGCACGGAACTGGCGCACAACACCGTCCGTTACAATCATTTCCCCATCAAGGGAGTTAAACGTACCCAGACCAAAGTTGCCGTGCTGGAGCAGTTCATCCAGCGTGGTTTCTCCATCATACACCGCATCCAGCAGGGCAGCCATGGTGGAGGTCTGGTAAAGGCGGTTTACCGGTGGCTTGCCCATAATCCCGTTCCCCAACGCCGCGGACCGCAGATCTATATCCGCTACCGGCTGCTTTACCATACTCACACTCCTTCAAACGCTTAACGGCCCATATCTCATCTGACACAGATGTTATAACGGTCTGAAGCAGTCTTCCAATATATCTTGTCGGTGTTATCCATATTGAATATATATGGGTCATGGATATCCGACACCTCCGCTATTTTGTAACCGTGGCCGAACATGGCTCCATTACCCGCGCAGCCGAAGCGCTGGGCATGGAGCAGCCACCTCTAAGCCAGCAGATCCGCCAGCTTGAAAAAAACCTTGGCGTCGTCCTGTTCGAGCGCTTAACACGCGGCGTCAAACTGACCGACATAGGGGCCGTACTCCTCCCGCGTGCCAGAACCATTCTGGATTTGCAGGCCCAGTTCCTCTCCACCGCCCAAGGGTTGGCACGGGGGGAGATGGGGCATATCCGTCTGGGGCTTGCGGGGGCGGTCTCTCTTTTGCCTGTTATTCCATTCACCATCCGCCGTTTCCGGGAAATGGCTCCCGATGTCACGATTTTTCTGGAGGAGAGCAATACGCCCTCGCTGTGCACCGCATTGCATGAACCCAGTGTGGACATTGCCATTGTGCGCCCCCCTGTGCCCGACCCGATACGGCTTTCGGTTTTTCATCTGCTGGATGAACCCACGGTTATTGCCCTGCCACGGGGGCACAAGCTGGCCGAAACCCCCGTGATCAGTCTGGATATGGTAGCCCATGACCCGCTGATTATCTTCCCGCGTGAACTGGGGCCGGGCTTTCATGACGCCATTCTGTCCGCTTATCAGGTTGCGGGGGTCACACCTGTCATGGGGCAGCAGGCACCCCAGATTGCAGGTACCATTCCGCTGGTCGCCGCGGGGCTTGGAGTTTCGGTTGTGCCGCGCTCACTCAGTCAGATCCATGCCGGGGGGGTGACCTTCCACACCATCAGCGAACCTGCTCCACGCGCCACACTGGCCGTAGCCATACGTGCAGGCCAGAATATGCCACTGGTCACCCGCTTTGCCAGTGTGCTGCGCACGGCCTGCCGCAAATGGACAAACCGGCAGCCAGAGCAGGATTTTTTTGATCTGGAATAGCGTACAGGGCTAAAAGCAGCCGTACCACCGGGATTTAAAACGCGTATTCCCTTGCATCGGCCACGGCCCTGAGCACAAAAAACGTGCGGGTCTGGCGCACATGGGGCTGGGCACTCAGCACTTCGGCATGGAAGCGATCAAAACCTTCCATATCCTCAACACGGATTTTTAAAAAATAATCGAAATCTCCCGCCACCAGATAACAGTCCAGCACTGCGGGCTGGGCGGTCATGGCGGCCTCGAACATGGGAAAACTGTCTGCCGCACGTTCCAGTACAACGCCGACCAGCACAACCATGCCCAGCCCGACCCTGCTGGCGTTCACTCTGGCCTGCACGGCGGAAATATAGCCCTCATCAAACAGCCGCTGCACCCGGCGGTGGCAGGTAGCGGGGCTGACCTGCACCTTGTCAGCCAGATCGGTATTGTGGATGCGTCCATTATTTTGCAACAGACGCAAAATCTGACGGTCCGTTTTGTCCAGACAGTTTTCCATGGAATCCTGCTCTCCAATTACCCAAAGATATGAAATTTTGTTATCTATTTTTCGTTAAAATAGAAATATTCCGTCTTGGCAGTTCTTCTTTTTGAATTAAAAACTGTCTGACCCCTGCCCTCACCATTTCATAATCACATCTGAGTGCACAAGGACAAAAATAGGCTTCCGCGCTCTGCACAGCCTATGGAAAACAATAAAATTATTTGCCGCACAGGACGGATTTTGTTTAATTTTATATAAGTTGCAAAAGGACTTAGATACATCTTCCCTTTTGTTGCATAAAAGCAACAGATAGAGACCCGCCTCCCCCGGTTCCCGCACCGGAACATTCAGCCGACCCCGTTCCCGCCACCAGCACGGAGACAGACCATTTTGAGTACGCATGCACCGCCGCCATCCGATGCCCTGCCCGGCCAGACGACGGAAGGCTACCGGCAAGGTCTGGGCAAACGACAGATCCAGATGATTTCTGTTGGCGGAGCCATCGGCACCGGCCTTTTTCTGGGTGCTGGCAGCCGCTTACAGGCTGTGGGGCCTTCTCTTGCCATTGTTTATCTGGTTTGCGGCGTGTTCTCTTTCCTCATGCTCCGCGCTCTGGGGGAACTGGTCATGTACCGCCCCACCAGTGGCAGCTTTGTGTCCTACGCGCAGGAGTTTCTGGGGAGCCCGGCATCCTATGTTGCGGGGGCGCTGTCGTTCTTCAGCTGGGCCATGACCGGCATTGTCGATATTACCGCTGTGGCCCTTTACATGCACTTCTGGGGTGTTTTTGCCATCATCCCCCAATGGCTCATGGCGCTTATGGCCCTGATTGTCATTACCTGCATGAACCTGGTTGGCGTCAAATGGTTTGGGGAGATGGAGTTCTGGTTCTCCATCATCAAAGTTGCCGCCCTTCTTGCTTTTCTGGTTGTGGGCACCGCCATTCTGGGCCTGCGCGTGCCAGTAGACGGGCATAACACGGGCATACAGCTCATTACCGAACATGGCGGGCTGTTCCCGCATGGCGTGCTGCCTGCCCTTGTGCTTATTCAGGGCGTTGTGTTCGCCTATTACGGCATAGAGATGATCGGCACCGCCGCGGGGGAATGCAAAAACGCGCGCGAAGTGCTGCCCTCGGCCATTAACAACGTGATCTGGCGGATCATGATCTTTTATGTCGGCACGGTCACACTGCTGGTTCTGCTGCTGCCCTGGTCGGCCTATCAGGCCGGGGTTAGCCCGTTTGTCACCTTCTTTTCCCATCTTGGTGTGCCAGGAGTGGATTCGCTCATGAACATGGTGGTGCTGACCGCTGCCCTGTCCAGCCTGAACTCTGGCCTGTATTCCACCGGACGGGTTCTGCGCGCACTGGCCATAAACGGTACAGCCCCGCGCTACCTTGCCCATATGAACAGACAGGCCGTACCAGCAGCCGCCATTTTAACAACCGTTGCCATTTATCTGGTGGGGGTGGGACTGAACTACCTTCTGCCTTCCCAGATTTTTGAAATTGTTCTCAACATGGCCTCTATCGGCATTGTCAGCACATGGTGCTTTATTGTGCTTTGCCAGATCAAACTGCGGCAGGCCATCCGGGCTGGCCGTATTGCGCCCACAGGCTTTGCCATGCCCGGTGCACCCGTTACTGCGTGGCTGACCATTGCCTTTTTTATCAGCATTCTGGGGCTGATGCTGTTTGATTACCCAACGGGCACCTATTCCATCATGGCCATTCCAGCACTGGCGGCCCTGCTGTTTGCTGGCTGGAAAGCTGCAAGCCATACGCCGCTTAACATTGTGCCCCAGACCATACCTTCGGCGGAATTAACCGATGATGCCGATTTTACCCCACCGCGCGCGGAATAAACGGGGGCTGTACCTTCCCTGCGGCATACAGCCCACAGGGGGCACGGAGCGTTGCGCATTGCGCAAAAAAAGGGGAGCCAGACTGGCTCCCCCTTTCTTGTTGGATACCTGGGAGGGTGTTGCAACCGGGTAGAGTGCTGTTGCCAGCATATATAATTCTCTGGTGCCGGGCTTAATCCGGCCTGCCCGCCCGGTGGTAGGGATGGCCCGCCGCAATGGCCTGCGCGCGGTAAACCTGCTCAACCAGCATAATCCGTACCAGCATATGCGGCCATGTCAGCGTACCAAAAGACAGTGTGGCATCTGCGCGCTGCAGAACGGAGCTGTCCAGCCCCTCTGCCCCGCCAATAACAAAGCAGGGTGCGCGCCCGGCACCCTGCCATGCGGCAAGGCTGGTGGCAAAGGCCACACTGCTGTACGTGCGCCCGCCCTCATCCAGAGCCACAACATGGCTGTGCGCGGGGCAGGCGGCCAGAATGGCCTGTGCCTCACGCCGCTTGATCTCATCGGGGCTGCCACGCCCGTCAGGCAGTTCTACAATATCCAGCGCAGGACGCAGGCGCTTGAGGTACCGCTCCACAAGCGCACGCTCGGACCTGTCCTTCATGCGCCCTACCGCCACGAGCCTCATACCCGGCACCTGTGACGGCGGAATCGCACGTTCTGTAAACCAGACATCAGCACTTACAGACGGGTCACGCCGTCTTCATTGCTTTCATCCAGTTCCGCGCCCCACATTTTTTCCAGCCCGTAGAGCGCGCGCGCTTCCGGCTTGAACAGGTGGACCACAATATCGCCCGTATCCAGCAGCACCCAGTCAGAACCATTAGCCCCTTCGACCAGCACACGCTTGATGCCAATATCGCGCAGCTTGCGCTCGATATGCTGGGCCATGGCGGCAATCTGGCGGTCAGCCAGACCGGTTGCGATCACCATTTTATCGGCAAAGGAAGCGCGCCCGGCAAGGTTGATCACGATCAGGTCTTCCGCCTTGTCATCCTCCAGACTGGCAGTGATCAGCGCAAGGGACTGTTCGAGCAGGTCGGGGGCGACTGCCTCACGCTTGGTGCGGGTTTTTGGCCCAGCTGCGGCTGCCTTTTTACGAACAGAGCCGGGGGCTGCCGCTGCTTTGGGAACTGCGGCGGCACGGGTGGAGGCCGCACGGCCCCCGCGGGCAGTGGCCGTGGACGTGCGGGTGCGGGCGGGCGTCTCGGCGGGTGGCTTGGTGGTTATGACCGTTCTCCTGAAAACTGACTACTCTATGGGGTGGTGGGCTGATCCGTAGTGGCGTCAAACCCGCCCCGCTGACGAATGGCTGTTGCAGATATACTGTTTTGTGCCCCCGGAAGGAAAGCCCAAGCTGGGGGAGAAAGTGTGGCAAGCCGTGCTGCCTGCCGTGCTGGCACACGCCAGCGCGCCAGATACTGCGCGGCCAACCCGCCCAAAGCCCGCACATTCTGCCCCGGACGGGGGAAAACCGCTACAGGCACCTGCCGTACCAGCTGGTGCCAGTGCTTCCAGCGCGGCAATGTTACCAGACCATCTGCCCCCATCAGCCATACAAACCGCACATAGGGGAAGCGGGCCTTGAGCCGGGCAAGGGTGTCCACCGTATAACGGGTACCGAGTCGGACCTCCAGATCGGTGGCCACAATCCTGCGTCCATCGGCAAGCTGGCGCGCAGTCTCCAGACGTGTGGCAAAAGAGGCCATCTCCCGCCCTGACTTGAGCGGATTCCCCGGAGACACCATAAGCCAGACCTGATCCAGCCGCAGTTCCAGCATAGCCCGCCGGGCTATGGCCTGATGCCACCTGTGCGCGGGGTTGAACGACCCACCCAAAAGCCCCACCCGGCTGTGGCGATTATCCCCCCATGTGGGAATCCGGCACCCTGTTGCCCGCACCACCCTGCCCTGACGGATATGTGGCACTGACCTGTTATGGGCCTGCACGCTCAGGAACGAACCTGACCATTGCCAATGACTTCGTAGCGGAAGGTCGTCAGCTGTTCCACGCCAACTGGCCCACGGGCATGGAAGCGCCCCGTGGCAATGCCAATTTCCGCTCCAAACCCGAACTCCCCACCATCACAGAACTGGGTGGAGGCATTCCACATGACAACAGCACTGCTCACACCGTTCATGAACCGGGTGGCAACGGCTTCATCCGCCGTAACAATGGCTTCGGTATGGGAGGAGCCAAACCGGACAATGTGGTCAAGCGCTTCGTCCACACCATCCACCACGGCCACATTCAGCACTGCATCCAGCCATTCGGTGGCAAAATCTTTTTCGGTGCCTGCGGGCAGGTCAGGCATGACCTGCCTTGCCGCGGCATCCGCCTTGAAGGTGCACCCCTGCTCGGCCAGATCAGACACGATCTGGGGCAGCAGGACCGAAGCAATGGCCGCGTCTATCAGCAGGGTTTCAGTGGCACCGCAAATGCCCACGCGGCGCATTTTGGCATTCAGCACAATCCGGCGGGCCATGGCATGGTCTGCTGCGGAATGGACATAGGTGTGGCACAGCCCTTCCGCATGGGCCAGCACGGGAACGCGCGCCTCACGCTGCACGCGTTCGACCAGCGAACGGCCACCACGCGGAATAATCAGGTCCACAAGGCCAGCGGCGGTCAGCATGTCCGCCACGTGCCTGCGGTCGGCGTCCGGGGCGATCAGCACCACATCTTCGGGCAGACCGGCATTGCGCAGGCCGGTCTGCATGGCGGCATGAATGGCACGCGCGCTATGCAGGCTTTCCGAGCCACCACGCAGCAGCACGGCATTGCCGGATTTTATACACAGCCCGGCGGCATCGGCCCCTACATTGGGGCGGCTTTCGTAAATGACGCCAATAACACCAACGGCAGTCGCCACCTTGCGAATACGCAGGCCATTGGGGCGGGACCATTCCTCCAGCACCTGCCCTACGGGGTCGGGCAGGTCGGCAATATCCTCCAGCCCACGGGCCATGGCTTCCACCCGCTCGGGGGTCAGGGTCAGCCGGTCACGGAACGCATCCCTGGCAGTGGACCCGGCAAGGTCAAGCGCATTGGCCTCCAGAATGGCCGGAGCGGACGCCCGCAGCGCACTGGCCGCAGCCCACAGGGCCTTGTCCCGTTCGGAGGAGGAACTCTGCGCCAGCGTGCGCGCGGCCAGTCTGGCTTTTTGTGCCAGATCGTGCATGGAGCATGGCGATGGCACACCCTGTGCTGGTGCGCGCATATCTGCCGTGGCCACATGCTGCCGACTGTCTTCCTCCGTATTCATGCTGGCGTCCCTTATCTCCATTGCCCTGTTTTCTTTTTGTCGTGTGTGGTCCGCCCACCGGGGCGGACCTGATCATGCGCTTCAGAGTGCCGTATCAGACATTAAAGCGGAAGAGCAGAATGTCACCGTCCTGCACAACGTACTCACGGCCTTCAATCCGCAGGCGTCCTGCTTCCTTCGCACCTGCTTCCCCATTATACCGAACATAATCGTCAAATGCGATGGTTTCGCAGGCAATAAAGCCACGCTCAAAATCATTGTGAATAACGGCAGCAGCCTGCGGAGCCTTGGTGCCGACCGTAATGGTCCATGCACGCGCCTCCTTGGGGCCTACGGTAAAGTACGTGCTCAGGCCCAGCAGTTTGTACCCTGCGGCAATCACACGGTCCAGACCGCTATCGTTCAGGCCCAGCCCTTCCAGAAATTCGCGGCGCTCCTCGTTTTCAAGCTGGCTGACCTCGGCTTCGATGGCGGCAGAAACAATCACCACCGCCGCCCCTTCGGCCTCAGCCTTGGCCTTCACCTTTTCGGAGAACGCATTGCCGGTGGAGGCCGAGTCCTCATCCACGTTGCACACATACAGCACGGGTTTGCTGGTCATGAGCTGCAGGCGGCGGACAGTCTCCTCCTCCCCGGCGGGGATGGCGGTACGCGCGGGGCGGCCATCACGCAGGGCCGCAAGGAGGGGCTGCATGACCTCGATCTGGGCCATGGCTTCGCTGTCGCGGTTGCGTGCGCGCTTTTCCAGCGCGGGCAGGCGCTTTTCCAGCGAATCCAGATCAGCCAGCATCAGCTCGGTCTCAATGATCTCCGCATCCCGAACGGGGTCCACGCCCCCTTCCACATGGGTAATATCATCATCCTCAAAGCAGCGCAGAACGTGGATAATGGCATCCACCTCGCGGATATTGGCCAGAAACTGGTTGCCCAGCCCTTCCCCCTTGGATGCGCCGCGCACAAGGCCCGCAATATCCACAAACTCAAGGCTTGTCGGCACTTCGCGCTGGGATTTGCCAATAACCACCAGCTTGTCCAGCCGTGGGTCCGGCACCGCAACCCGGCCCACATTGGGCTCGATCGTGCAGAACGGGTAATTGGCGGCCTGCGCCGTAGCCGTGGCCGTAAGCGCATTGAACAGGGTGGACTTGCCCACATTGGGCAGACCAACAATACCGCAGTTAAAACCCATCAGCCCTTGCTCCCTTGTGGCAGTGCAACCTTGGTCATAAACCGGTCGGCATGCCCATCCGCCAGCAGGGGGGCGGCATCGGCCATGCTGGCGAGCATGGGATCGAGCCAGTCCTGCTGGTCTGTTTGTGTAAAATTACCCAGCACCCAGCCATGCACCCGTTCCTTGGCGCCGGGGTGGCCTATGCCAATACGGACACGCCAATAATCGGGCGTACCCAGCATTTTATCTGTCGAGCGCAGGCCGTTATGGCCCGCTGCACCGCCGCCACGCTTGATGCGTAGCCTGCCCGGCTCCAGATCCAGCTCATCATGGAAGAGCGTTATCTGCTCGGGGGCTATTTTGTAAAAGGCCGCCGCTTCCTGCACACTCTCGCCCGAGCGGTTCATGTAGGTCATGGGCAACAGTGCGAGCACCTTGTGGCTGCCTATGCGCCCTTCGGCCACCTCACCCTTGAAGCGGTTGCGCCACGGCGTAAAGCCGTACCGGGCGGCAATGGCCTCGACTGCCATAAAGCCAACATTGTGCCGGTGCCGGCGCATGGAGGACTCGGGGTTACCCAGTCCGACCCAGAGCAGCATTGCGGATTCTGCCTTGTGTTTATGAACAGAAAGGGGGGCACATGCGCCTGCACGTGCCCCCGCGTTCCATAAGCTTCAGATCACTAGAAACTTCCGGTCAGGAAGCGCCAGCACCTTCTGCGGAAGTGGTGTCAACCAGCGGTGCGGCAATGGAGGCGACCACAAAGTTGGCTTCGTGGGAAACAGGTGTCGCACCTGCCGTGCCCTGCACATCGTCCCAACGCACGTTGTCGTTGATATCGAGCTTGGCCAGGTCAACAGTAAAGAACTCGGGGATGTTCTCTGCTGCCACTTCCACGTCAACCGTATGACGCACGATGTTGAGCATGCCGCCACGCTTGATGCCGGGGCACTTGTCTTCACCCACAAAATGCACGGCCACTTCAACATGCACGCGCGAGCCAGCGGCCAGACGCAGGAAGTCGATATGAACGGGCGAATCCTTGACCGGGTGGAGCTGCACGTCACGCACCAGAGCGCGTTCGGTCTTGCCGCCTTCGATCTGGATGTCATACACGCGTGAGCGCCAGCCAGAGGTCTGGATTGCCTTGACAACCAGACGCGGATCAAGCGCGATCAGCGTGGATTCCTGCTTGCCACCGTACACAACGCCGGGCACCAGGCCGTCACGCCTCGTCGCACGCGCTGCCCCCTTACCAGCCTTCGCGCGCGCAGAAGCTTGGATTGTTGTAATTTTGGACACCTTGACTTCTCCTGAAAAACTTGAGCACGCAGGCCTCCAGGGGTGCCTGCGCGGTGGCTGCGGCCTTACAGCAAAACCCCGCCACAGGCAAGGTCCGGCATGAACCCATGCAGAGCAATATGGCGTTTGTGCTCAGGTCCGAGCACGTAGCCAACACCCTGCGCGCGGGGCTGAACAGCGTGTAAAATGCCTCACATGCGCTAAAACAGACAGACTGCCCCCTGCACCAGCCTTGACATAACGCCCCTGCCCCTGCTTCCTCCACCCCAATTCTATATGGCAAAACAAGCGCCCGCAGGCCGGGCCACAATTTGTTGGGACAAGACCATGCACCCTTACCGTACCCATAGCTGCTCGGCCCTTCGCGCAAGCGATGCTGGCGCCACCGCGCGCCTGTCCGGCTGGGTGCATAGCAAGCGCGACCATGGCGGCCTGCTGTTTATTGACCTGCGGGACGAAACAGGCATGACCCAGATTGTCATCCCCGCCGGGTCGGACGTGATGGCCACGGCCGAACATATCCGGGTGGAAAGCGTGATTACCGTGACGGGCGATGTTGTCCTGCGCGAGGAAGGCACACGCAACCCTGACCTTGCCACGGGTGATATCGAGGTGCGCGCAAAGGACTTTGTGGTGCAGTCCCACGCCGCCGTGCTGCCCCTGCAGGTGGCCGGGCAGGAACATTATTCCGACGAACTGCGCCTGCGCTACCGCTACATCGACCTGCGGCGCGAAAAAGTGCACGCCAACATCCGCCTGCGCTGCGCCGTAATTGCCAGCATGCGCAAGCGCATGACGGACCTGAACTTTGTAGAACTGCAAACCCCGATCCTGACCGCCTCCTCCCCCGAGGGGGCGCGCGACTTTCTGGTGCCCTCACGCAACCACCCCGGCAAATTCTACGCACTGCCGCAGGCACCGCAGCAGTTCAAGCAGCTGGCCATGGTGGCGGGGTTTGACCGCTACTTCCAGATTGCCCCCTGCTTCCGAGATGAAGCCTCCCGCGCGGACCGCTCCCCCGGTGAGTTCTACCAGCTTGACTTTGAAATGGCCTTTGCCACGCAGGACGAAATTTTTGCGGTGATGGAAGAGGTCATGAGCGGGCTGTTTACCGAATTCGGCAACGGCCGCACGGTCAGCACCGCACCGTTCGAGCGTATTCCCTACGCCCGCGCCATGGCGGTATATGGCTCCGACAAGCCGGACCTGCGCAACCCGCTGCTGATTGCGGATGTGACGGAAGACTTTGCAGGCTCCGGTTTTGGCCTGTTTGCCCGCATTGCCGCCGATGGAGGAGAAATCCGCGCCATTCCCGCCCCCGGCGCGGGTGAGAAGCCCCGCTCGTTCTTTGACAAGCTCAACGCATGGGCGCGTGAAAACGGGGCTGGTGGTCTGGGCTACATCACCTTCAACGCCGAAGGGGGGCAAGGCCCGATTGCCAAGAACCTTGAGCCCGAACGGGCGGAAGCCATTCGCACCAGACTGGGGCTGAAGGCGGGAGACGCCGTGTTCTTTGCCGCTGGCAAGGGGCATGATGTTGCCAAGTTCTCCGGCCTTGTGCGCACCCGCATTGCCGAAGAACTGGACCTGATCGAAAAGAACGCCTTCCGCTTCTGCTGGATCACGGACTTCCCCATGTATGAGCTGAATGAGGAAACGGGGCTGGTAGACTTCTCCCACAACCCGTTCTCCATGCCCCAAGGTGGGCTGGAAGCGCTGAACACCAGAGACCCGCTGGATATTCTGGCCTACCAGTACGACATTGTGTGCAATGGCATCGAACTTTCCTCCGGCGCTGTGCGGAACCATCTGCCGGATGTGATGGTACGGGCGTTTGAAATTGCAGGCTACCCCGAGAGCGAGGTGGAAGCCCGCTTTGGCGGCATGCTCAACGCCTTCCGCTATGGAGCGCCCCCGCATGGTGGTTCCGCCCCCGGGGTGGACCGCATTGTGATGCTGCTCGCCGATGAACCGAACATCCGTGAGGTCATCCTGTTCCCGCTCAACCAGCAGGGCGAAGACCTGATGATGGGCGCACCGGCCTCCGTAGCTCCTGAGCGCATGAAGGAACTTTCCCTCGCGCTCAACCTGCCCAAGCCCAAACCAGCGGTTAAAAAAGACTGATAACCGTTTTTTAGCCCACAAACATTCATCCGGCTGGTTGCATGACCACGCCGGATGTTTTCTTGTAGAAGGCATGACCATACGCCCCCCGCGCCACCAGACCGCCCTGCTGGCGACCTTTGCCCCAGTCTGCCTTGCCCTTGGCCTGCTGTGCCCGCCTGCGCGCGCCGCCACGCCTCCATCCCCCCTTGTGTCGCAACAGGCGGTCTATGATCTGGGGCTGGTGGAAGCTGCGGGCGGGCAAACGCTCTCCGCCACAGGGCACATGAGCTACTCCGTGCTCAAAACCTGCCTTGGCTGGTCCTCCCACCAGAGGCTGGACATACAGAGTGTCACCCGCAAGCAGGGCGAGGAGCATCTGCTCTCCGATTATGCGGCGCAGGAAAGTCTGGACGGTCGCCACCTGACCTTTAAAAGCCAGGAAACACGTAACGGCAAACTGCTGCGCGTTGTCAGTGGGGAAGCAAGCCTTACCCCCGATGGGTCTGGTGTTGTGCAGTATCGCCAGCCTCTGGCCAAAACGCTGCACCTGCCAGTGGGCACCCTGTTCCCCGTAACCCATACGGCCCGTATCCTGAGTGCCGCCCGGCTGGGCGAAAAAGACCTGACCACCCCCCTGTTCGACGGCACCCTGCCCGATGGGCCGGAGGATACCTACGTGACCCTGCTCACATGGTCCCCCCCTCCCACCGGCAACACGCCCTACCAGCCCTTGCAGAAACTGGCGTCCGGGCATGTGCATATTGCCTTTTATGACCGCAACGCCCACACCATGATGCCCGAATACGAAATGGGCATGCGCTATTTTGCCAATGGCGTGTCTGACCAGCTCCATCTGGATTTTGGCGATTTTAAAATGCAGGGCACGCTCAGCACGCTCGACCTGCCCCCCACACCAACCTGTACGCAGGATACAGCGCATTAGGCACACGCATGATGGGGAGGGTGCGGAAAGGCAGACTACGCCCCCGCGGCGTCCCCCATGAACAGCAGATGCTGGAAATCCATTTTCTGGTTCTGTTTTTGTCTGCGCCATTTATTTTTATCTGCCCGCCGCCACACACGCGGCACAAACGGGTAGACCCGAGGCAGACAGCCGGACAGAAGCGCTGCCCAGCTCATGATCAGGATCGGGGTCAGGCTGGTGCTGGCCAAGGCTCCCATATAAGGGGTGTCTGCCATAAGATTCTGGGAAAAAGCCAGAATGGAAGACACATCCAGCGCCTCATCCATAAGCTGCCCGCGGCTGAGGCCTGCAAAACCCCACCCCGCCAGTGCGGTCGCCACGGCTTCGGCCTCCTGCTTGTGGGTTAACAGGAGCGCACGGTCCAGCAGGGGGTTCTGCACACTCGCCAGATACGCGGCATTTTTGCGCAATGCGGCCCGCAGCCCCGCCACACCCGGCTGGCCGGTTTGTTCGGCCTCTGCCGTCTGCCCCATATCTTCCACCTCCTCCGCCAGAGCAGCGCGGACCAGCCGCCCCCGCTGGGACGGGCTGAGTGCGGGCATGAGAGCCGCCGCAACCAGCGGGTTAAGCAGGGCCTGTGGAATATCAAGCGTGTTGTCTGCCGTCTCCAGCATCTGGAGCAGGGCGGTGGCGGCCGCTTTCTGCTCATCCGTTGCATTGGTGTTCGCCAGCACGGCAGACAACGCCCTGAACAGGTCCGGCAGGAGGGCATTGCTGAGGGCGTTGGTCAGGCTCCCTCCCACACCTGCGGAAGATACGGGCATAAGTGCGCCGACGCTCCCTGTCTCCAGGTCCTGAGGAAGCTGCACAATGCCGCCGGGCAGCACAATTTCCTCCTCCTGCGCGCCCGCCATGCCCAGCAGGGCGCTGGCCAGCCTGCCATCCTGCACGGCGTTGCTGACCAGACCATACAGCCCGGCCGTGGTCACAACCGCCCCACCCGGCACGCCCGGTGCTTCCGTCTGCGCCCCAAGGGACTGGAGCAGGGGCAAGACAGCGGCAACCCCGTTAGCCAGCCCGCTGCCCCCCCCACTGGCGGACCCGGCGGCCATGGCGGTAGCCAGTTGCACAAGCCTGTCAGCCATGGCTTTCTGGTCTACTGTGGCAGACGGGTCATTCAGCACCGCATTTGCAGCCTGCATGATGTCTGCAACAAGGCTTGTGGTCCCGGCCACACTCTGGCTCGCCCCCGCCACAGTTGCAGTATGATCCGCAGTTGCCGTGGTAGCTGGCTGGCTGGCAGAAAGCGAACCGCCAAGCAGGGTTTTGGCCCCTTCAGATAATGTGAGCATGACCTCGGCCCGCTGGGCCTGTGCCGCAACCAATGCCGTGCGGGCGGTCTGTACCAGTGCAGCAGAAGAGGGCAAAGCGGCAGCAAGGCGGGACTGCGCTATGGTCTGCCCGCCATCGGCCATGCCGTACCCTTGTGCAGCCTGCCCCAGCCAGTTACCCGCACCGGGCAGGCCGCCTGATCCTGTGGTTGCTGTCATGGCCTGCTCCGTACCCTTTGTGGCATGGTGGACAAAACCCGCCATGCCCCCCCCGCGTGGTGCATTACCCTGCCACACCGCGCAGGCTCAGGCCAACAGGATTAAGCCGTCTAGTGCACCTGCGTGCCGCTGCCACCCGTGGGCGCACCCTCGCGCAGAACGCCTACCAGTTCCTGCAAAGCCTGTGGGTTGTTCTTGAGAATAGCCACATTGGCCGCATCGGGCACGGGCATGTGCGCCCCCCCCTGACCGGGTGGAATATTGAGCAGGCTGCCGGTCAGTCCCACGCAGGTCAGGCTCATGACAAAGCTGCGCGCATCCAGCGCATGCGCCTTGAGAATGGCATCCAGCCCCGGAACCTGCCCCACAAGAGTAATCTGCTGGTCAAGCGACAGGCCAACATGCCCTGGCGGCTGAATTTTGGCCGCCTGAATGGCCCGGAGCGCTGCACTCAGCCGAGGCAGCACATCGGGGGCCAGCTTGTAGTGCAAGGCGGCATCCATATCATGCTGCATGGTGGCGACCTGCTCGGGCGTGAGGGAGGGTGCCTGCGGCCGCCCCCCGTCCGCAGGAACAACGCTCTGGGCCTGCGCGGCCCCGGCCAGCAGCAGGGCCATAACCCCCAGAACAGTGGACGCCTTGCGAATAAAAACCATGTTTTTCAACCTTTTCATGCTGCAATCACCCATTCGCCCTTCCGCATGAGCGGCATGCGGCCACCCTGTGCGTCCAGCCCGTCCACGTCAATCTCGCCCGAGCCGATCATCCAGTCTATGTGAATCATGCTGGTATTGGCCCCCCGCGCGGCCAGTGCGGCCTCGTCCTGCCCCTGCGTGTCGCGCATGCATTTGGTGTAGGACTGACCAAGGGCTATGTGGCTGGCCGCGTTTTCATCAAACAACGTATTCTGGAACAGCAGCCCGCTGCGCGAGATGGGGGAGGAATGGGGCACAAGAGCGACTTCGCCCAGCCTTCTGGCTCCTTCATCCGTATCCAGCACGCGTTCCAGCACATCCTGCCCACGGGTTGCATGCATCTCCACAATACGCCCGGCCTCAAAACGGACCTTGATCCCGTCGATCAACGTGCCCTGATGCGAGAGAGGCTTGGTGCTGGCCACGCTCCCTTCCACGCGCAGGCGGTGGGGAGTGGTAAACACCTCCTCGGTCGGGATGTTGGGGTTGCACACAATGCCGTTGCCTGCTTTTTCCGCACCACCAGCCCAGTCATGCCCATCGGCCAGCCCAACCAGCAGGTCCGTGCCGGGGCCGGAAAAATGCAGGGCGTCGTAGCGCACATCGTTCAGGTAGGACGCGCGGCGGTGCAGAACGGCGTTGTGGGCCTCCCACTGGGCCACGGGGTCATCCCCTGTCAGGCGGGAGACGGCAAAAATGGCCTGCCAGAGTTTTTCCACCGCCTGCTGTTCGGGCAGGTCCGGGAACACCTGCGCAGCCCATGCCGGAGTTGCTGCGGCCACAATGCACCAGTTCACATCAAAATTGGTAATGATCTCCATGGCAGGGCGGTTGACCCGGGCCGCCGCCTTGCTTGCGCGGGAGACGTGGTCCGGGTTCTGCCCCGCCAGCAGGGCCGGGTTGGAACCGGTAATGGCCATACGCGCAGCACCCGCCCGAAAACCCTCCGCCATACCGGCGGACAGCCAGCCCGATGCCGTGTCAAACGTGTTTTCCGCACCATATTCATAGCGGGCCAGCGTGGTCTCCTCATCCGAGTAGAATGTGGTGACCAGCGATGCCCCGGCCTTGTAGGCATGTTCCGTAATACGGCGCATCAGCGGCACCGCATGCAGGGGAGCGGTCATGATCACCTGCTGGCCCGGAGCCACATTCAGCCCCGTGCGGGCCGCAACCTCGCCCAGCCGGTCAAGCCGGGCTGCAAATTCGGCCGAAGCCAGATAACCACCATCGGCCTGCATGTTGCGTTCTGTCACGTTTATGCCTGTCCTTTTCTGGAGCGGAACTCTTGGATGCTTATGGGATACACATGGAGCGCGTCCGTCAACTCCGGGTTTTGCTTCCCGCCCTTTTTGGTACCCGATCGGGGAAGGACTACCGGGTGGGGCCGCGCTTACGCCACGGGCAGTTCAAACGGTTTTAACTCCGCTGGCAGATAAAGCGGGTGGCACGGTCGTCCGGCGTTACTCAGCCGCAGGGCACACACCATAATACCGTGGTCCTGAAGCATCTGCACAACCTGAGGTCCACGCGCGAGCAGGGCCTTGTGATGGGGCGAACCATAAGCCGCCACAACCAGATCAGCCCTGAGGGCCATGTCCAGCAAGGCCGCATCGTTGCCGGGGCCTATGGGGTCCGGGGTTTCCAGCAGACGCAACTGGTCCGTGCAACGGTAAGCAAAGGTATTGCCTACGTACAGGCCACCATACCCCCATGCCCGCGCGTAACGCTGACATTTGGCCACGGTCCGGTCATCTCCCTGTTCGGTGGCGACCGAAGGGTTCATCATCAGCCACATGACCAGCGGCCTGTCCTTATCCCACACCCGATGCAGGGTGTAGCGGTAGCAGTCGTCCGGCCCGCCATAGGTGGCCGCACTCACAACATCCCCCGACAGTTTGAGCGGGCGGGACTGGCCGACGTGGTGGCCTGTAAACAGATCGTTCATGATACTCCGGCAGGCAGAAGGTTAGGCATATCACTCTCCCCCCTTCGTTTACGGCGCAATGGCGCATGGCACAAACCCGCATGCGCAGCACCCGATGCGGCACGCCGGAGGTCAATGCTCCGCTGCCCCAACCAGACACCACGGCCAACACTGCCCGGCAGGGTGCGCCAAAACAATGTGCACGGGCCTAACCGGAATGTGTTGCGTGCCAGTGTACTATAGCCGCAGCCCGGATTGTGTCCCGCTCATGCCGTATTTTTTCCGGGTCATACCCAAGGGCCACGCACTGTGCATGTGTGATATATCCTGTCTGAAGCAGAAACAGGGCCAGTTGCTGCGGGTATGGCACCGTACGCACATACGGTGCCGGGCACTCCTTCTGCCCCTTCCCGCTCCACACGGACCTGTCCAGCGCGCACCACTTTGCCAGATAAGGCGATTGAGGGTTGTAGCGTGCCAGCATATAGCGCCATCCCGCCTGCACCTGCCCGGCCAGGGCACTTGTTGCCACATAACCCGCCAGATATCCGTTAACCTCGCGGCTTCCGGGAGCTGGTACATCCTCCTCACCCGGCATGGCCCTGACGGACAACGCCATGTAGGGCCTGAAACGGGGCTGCGCGGTAATTATATTGAGCTTTCCCTGTGCGTATTCATAAATAACGTCTGGCATTACCGAACCATCATGCGAGGCAAAAACAGCATCAAACCGTTTATCCGGAAAAATAAACTGCCGCCCGCCATCATGGGCAATATCCACCACTGAGAGCGGCCCGAACCCATTCTGTTCAGGCAGTTGCACCGCATACCACTGGCCGGCATCCCCCACCCCCACAATGGCGCTGACCAGACAGCAAGATGCGCCCCCCGTAAAACCGGACAGGATGAACTGGGGCCATTTATACCCCGGTTCCAGATAGTAAAAAGACAGTGTGAGTTCGCTGAGCGCGCCTTTCCCCTCAGTTCCGAGCGATGCGATGCCCTGCCTGAAATCGGGATGACCCGGGGTGCTGGCCACCAGTATTGCAACCTTGCAAAGCTCCCCTGACCGTACAGGTGTCGCCAGCCCTTCCCTCTCCAGCAGACCATGGGAGGAACATGGCTGACGTTCGGCAATCTCCACCCGTGCGCCCAGTCCCCCGGCACTTACGCCCAGAGGCTGGGAGAAGGACTGATCTGCGGCATCAAAGACGGTTGCTCCAACAAACGGCGCGACATCATGGGCAACAGCAGAAAAATCCTCCCGCGCGGGAGCAGCCAGAGCCTGCACGCCACCAACAGTTCCCAGCAGCAGGCAAAGATGAACAGAAACCCTGAAGCAGCGCATGGGCACGCACCCTTGTTTGCGGTTGTTCAGCCCGGTCTGCCTTGCGGGTGCAGGCGGGCATTCAGCAGGGTCAGCACCAGCACACCCAGTGCCGCACCCCCTACCGTGAGCATAAGGGCAGGGGCAAGCCCAGCCCCGATCCACCCCGCAAGCCGGGTTTGCACAAGTGCGTTGCTGGCCGCAATAAGATTACCGCACTGATACGCAAGCCCCGGAAACGTGGCACGAACAGAAGCGGGGGAGAGTTCGCTCAGATAGGCAGGCACCACCCCCCACGCCCCCTGAATACAGAACTGGATACACACAGCCCCCACTCCAAGCCAGAAAATGGAGTGCGGCAGGGTCCATAACGGCAGCAGCGGAATGGTCAGCACTGCGGCCACGGCTATGGCATACTGCCGCCCAATGCGCTGGGAGAGCACACCAAACACCACCCCGCCCGCAATGGCCGCCAGATTATACAGCACGGCCAGCAGGGTAATGGAAGGAGGCGGCACATGCCGCTCAAGTGCAAGGAACACCTTGGGATACAAATCCTGCGAGCCGTGACTCATGAAGTTGAAGGCCGCCATAAGCGCCACCGCAAACACGCACAAGGCCATGTTCTGGCGTGCCCCCACCAGCATGCCCGGCGGACGCGCAGCCCCTGCCCCCTGTGCCTGACGGGCCAGCCAGTCCGGGCTTTCGGGCACACGCAGCCAGATGTAGATAGCCGACACAATGGCCCCGCCCCCCAGCACAAACAGCCCCCGCCAGCCCAGCACGGGCAACAGCAGGAACATAAGCGACGCCAGCAGGTACCCCGCCGGATACCCCGCCTGCAAAATGCCCGATGCCGTACCCCGCCATGATGGCGGAACACTTTCCATGATCAGGGAGGTGCCAACCCCCCATTCCCCCCCAAGAGCCACGCCAAACAGGGCACGCAGACCCAGAAAAACCGTAAGAGTGGGCGCAAAAGCCGATAAGACCTCGATCAGCGAATAAATGGTAATCGTGCCGATCAGCACCGGTTTGCGCCCGTATGCATCCGCTGCCCGTCCACATACAAAAGCCCCTATGGGCCGGGTTACAAGGGTAAGTGTCGGGGCCAGCAGCACCACCTCCAGCGAAGTGGAAAAACTGCGGGCAACATTATCAAGCGTAAACAGGACAATAAAAAAATCGCAGGCATCGAGCATCCACCCCATAAAGGAAGCGGCTACAACGTGCCGGGCTGTTGTACGGTCAATGGGGGGGAGGGCGCTGGTGGCCATTTGGAACTCCTGCTTGCCGGTTATCCACCTTGTGGCATGCCCGCCACTGGCTTTGCCACGCAGGAATAATCACGAATACGGCAGACTATGGCCCGGATAAGCAGAAGGGCCGGGGCGTTGCCGCCTCGACCCCCCCGGTCTTGCCGCGCTTAGCAAGATTCCGTCACGCGCTGGCCTACCAAGCCTCAGGCTCTGGCCTGCACGGCTTCTGACTTCCCAAAAGCCATTTGCCCCCATACCCGCTCCCGTAGCATGGGCACGATGGACTGATCGCTCAGGGCAGACAGATCACCCAGTTCATTGGTATCGCCACTTGCAATCTTGCGCAACAGGCGGCGTACGATTTTGCCAGAACGGGTGCGGGGCAGATCCGGCACCAGATACACCGCCTCCGGTGCTGCGTACCGCCCGATCAACTCCACCACAAGGCGGCTGATGCCCCCTTCGTCCAGCCCGGTGGTTGCATCCTTGCGGGGAATGGCAAACACAACCAGCGCCTGCCCCTTGACGGGGTGTTCCACCCCCACGGCCGCACATTCCACAATCCTGTGGTCCGCGCCCAGAGCGTCCTCCACCTCTGCCGTGCCCAGACGGTGCCCGGCAATGTTGATCACGTCATCCATACGGCCGGTTATCCAGTAATACCCGTCCTCATCCCGCCTTGCGCCATCGCCTGTAAAATACAGGCCCGGCGCAAGGGCAAAATACGTCTGGCAGAAGCGGGCATGGTCGCCCCATATGGTGCGCGCCTGCCCGGGCCATGAGCGCGCAATGCACAACGCGCCTTCCGCCGCACCCTGCTCCACCTTGCCCTGCTGGTCGATTATGGCCATTTCCACCCCCGGCAGGGGCATGGTGGCCGAACCGGGTTTGAGCGATTGCACACCCGGTACCGGGCCAAGCACAATGCCTGCGGTTTCCGTCTGCCACCATGTATCGGCCACGGGGCAGCGTTTTTTGCCCACCACATCATGGTACCACAGCCACGCATCGGGGCTTATGGGTTCACCCGCCACGCCAAGCAGGCGCAGGGAACCAAGGTTGTGCCGGTTCACCACCGCATCGCCTTCGGCCATCATGGCACGTACGGCGGTGGGAGCGGTAAAGAGCATGCTCACCTTGTATTCATCAATCAGGTCAAACCACCGCCCCGGCTGGGGGTGAGTGGGCAGACTGTCCGAGATCATGGTGGTGCCGCCATTGGCCAGCGGACCATACACAACCGAGGTATGCCCCGTAATCCAGGCCACATCGGCCGTGCACCACAGCACATCGCCCGGTTGGTGGGTATAGACCATGCCCATGGTGTAGGCCGCCCACACCATATACCCCCCCGTTGCATGCACAACCGCTTTGGGCTTGCCTGTGCTGCCCGAGGTATAGAGCATGAACAGCGGATCCTCCGCCCGCATGACGGCAGGCACGAAATCCGCCTCGAAGTTATCAACAAAATCATGAAAATCGTAGTCCCGGCCCGGCAGCATGGGCACGGCTTCCTCCGATGTGCGCACGACCAGCATGGAGTGCACGCCACTATTGCCCCCAGCCTTGCGCAAGGCTTCATCCATGCTCTGCTTGTACGCCACAGGCTTGTTGCCACGCCATGCCATGTTGGCGGTAATAACGGCCACAGCCCCACTATCCACCAGACGTTCGGCAATACCTTCGGCCGAGAACCCGCCAAACAGCACCACATGCACCGCACCAATGCGCGCGCAGGCCAGCATGGACACAACCGCTTCGGCCACCATGGGCAGGCAGATGGCCACGCGGTGCCCTTTTTCCACCCCCAGATGGGTCAGGGCATTGGCCAGACGGCAGACACGTTCGTGCAGGTCCCTGTATGTCAGGCTTTCCGAGCGGCCCGCAGCCTCGCGCTGGCTGATCAGGGCAGCCTGGTCGCCCCGCTCGGTCAGGTGCCGGTCTATGCAGCAGACCGAAGCATTCAGCGTGCCATCTGCAAACCAGTTTATGGACACGTCTTTTTCAAAACTTCCGGAAAAGCCCTGAGTGGGGCGCGAACACCAGTGGATGCGTCGCGCCTGTTGCAGCCAGAACCCGTCCGGATCGCGGTTTGCATGCTCACGCATGACCTGCAACTGCTCCGGTGTCATGATGGCTGGATAATGAGGGTAGCTGCGCGCCGGGATGACTGTTTGGTCCGTCATGGTCTTGTATCCCCTGATTTTTGTTGTTTGTATGGGACAGAAGTCTGCGGTTTTCAGGCTGCGTTACGGTCTGGCTGCCCTATATGCGGGAGAACCGTGGCCACAATGCCTGCATCGAGTGTTTCATAATCATAATACCGAAGTGTTTTGTACAGCTCCTCGCGGGTTTGCATCCGATCCAGCATGGCGTGTGTGCCCCCCGTGCGCGCAATGGTGGCATACAGATCCGCCTGCGCCCTGTTGGCCGCACGCAGGGAACTGACCGGCCATATGATCATGCTGTACCCCATGGCTTCGAACTCGGAAGCCGTAAAATAGGGGGAACGGCCAAATTCGGTCATGTTGGCCAGCAGGGGCACATCGGGCAGGCGGTGCGCAAACTCCCTGAACATATCTTCCGATATCAGAGCCTCCGGGAAAATGGCGTCCGCTCCGGCCTCGTAATACAGCCTTGCACGGGCAACCGCGCCATCCAACCCTTCCGAACCAGCGGCATCTGTGCGGGCGATCACCACCATATCGCGCCGGGCACGGGCGGCGGCGGCCACTTTCTGGGCCATTTCCTGGGGGGAGACGAGCTTCTTGTCATTCAGGTGCCCGCATTTTTTGGGCAGAACCTGATCCTCAATATGCACGGCGGCGGCCCCGGCCTCCTCAAACGCGCGCACCATGTTCATCACGTTCAGGGTTTCACCGTACCCCGTATCTCCATCCACCAGCACGGGCAGACCCGAGGCGCGCACAACCTGACGAATGAAAAAACACACCTCGTCTATGGTAATAATACCAAGATCGGGCAGTCCCATGCTTGCGGTCATGGCTGCCCCCGAAAGATACAGCGCGCCAAACCCGGAGTCTTTTGCCTGCAGGGCAGCCTGCCCGTTATGCGCGCCGGGAATTTGCATAATGCCCTTACGGTGCATCATGTCCTTAAAACGCTGGCCCGCAGGAGTTGCGGGCAGGTCTTTGCCTACCAGATAGGTCATGCTGCGTACTCCAGTCCATCGCGTTCGCGCAAAGGTATAAGCGGGCGGGCATCTGGCCCGGTATAATTGGCGGATGGGCGGATGATTTTTCCATCCATACGCTGTTCCATAATATGCGCGCACCAGCCGGTCACACGGGCCATGACAAAAACAGGAGTGAACATGGCCGTGGGAATGTTCATGGCGTTGTAGGAAACAGCACTGAACCAGTCGAGGTTGGGGAACATCTTTTTCTGTTCAGCCATAATCCGCTCTATACGCTCGGCCACGGTATAGAGCCGCATGGTGCCATTACGGCAGGACAGGTCCCTTGCCGTTTCCTTGATAATTTCGTTACGCGGGTCAGCCAGAGTGTACACCGGGTGCCCAAAACCGATTATCACCTCCTTGCCTTCCAGCCTGCGGCGGATGTCCGCCTCGGCTTCGTCCGCCGTGTGGTAGCGTTGCTGGATATCCAGCGCCACCTCGTTCGCCCCCCCATGTTTGGGGCCGCGCAACGCGCCAATGGCCGCCGTTACGGCAGAATACATGTCCGACCCTGTGCCAGCCACAACACGCGCGGCAAAGGTGGAGGCGTTAAACTCATGCTCGGCATACAGGATCAGCGATGTATGCATGGCCTGCACCCAGCTGTCCGGAGGAGGAACGCCGTGCAGAAGATGCAAAAAATGCCCGCCTGCACTGGAATCATCCGTATGGGTGTCTATCCGCCGCCCGTGGTTGGAATAATGGTACCAGTAAAGCAGCATGGACGCGGTGGAGGCCACAAACCTGTCCGCAATCTCACGCGCGCCTGCGGTGGGGCAGTCACTCCGCTCGGGCAGGGCGCACCCCAGAACGGACACCGCCGTACGCAGGACATCCATGGGGTGCGTAGACGCTGGCAGACGTTCCAGAGCTGCCCGCACGATATCGGGAATATCGCGCAGGCTCATCAGGTGGCGCTTATACCCTTCCAGCTCCGCTGTGTTGGGTAAAAAGCCATAGATCAGCAGGTAGGCTACCTCCTCGAACGTGCAGGTACGGGCGAGGTCTTTTATGTCATACCCACGGTAATGCAGGTCATTACCACTATGGCCGACCGTGCTCAGAGCCGTGTTGCCCGCCACGGTACCGGACAGAGCCACGGATTTTTTGGGTTTTGTGCGGTGCAGTTCGGTGTGCATTGCTGTTGCTCCCCTGCCTTGATCTTTCTGTGTCTGTCAGGACGTAAGGGCTGCGGTCTGCTGGATATTTCTGGCACCCAGGGCAGACTGGCCGAAGTTGAAAATACCTTCCACCTTGTTGATCTGCATGTCCTGCGGTGGAATATGCAGTTCAAGCTGGTGGAGTTCCCCTGCCCCAAGTTCTGGCAGGCGCTGCACTACGGCCAGAAAACGCTCGACCTCCGCCGGAGCAACGATACCTTCAGACAGGGTGCGGAATTTTTTAATGTAATCTGCGCGCTGCCACGGAGTTGCCCCCAGAGTATGGGCATTGGCCACGGCCAGTTCATCTGCCAGAACGGCGCCGCCTTTCATGCGGATGACGATGCGCCCGCCAAAAGCTTTTTTGTCCGGGTCGCTCTCATGGTAGCGTTCTGTCCATTCGGGTTTTTCAATCGTGTGGATTTTTTTCCACAACCGCACCGTATCGGGCCTGCGCGCCCGTTCGGGCTCGTAGGAGCGCACATGGTGCCAGCACCCGTCCTGCAAGGCCACGGCCACAATATACATGATGGAGTGGTCCAGCGTTTCCCGCGTGGCCTGGGGGTCAAACTTCTGCGGGTCGTTGGAGCCGGTGCCAATTACGTAGTGGGTGTGATGGCTGGTTTCGATCAGCACATCTTCCACATCTTCCCAGTTGCTGATTTTTTTACCCATGCGGAAGGCAAGATCAATCAGCGCCTGACTCTGGTATTCGGCTGAATGTTCCTTGGTAAAGGAAGACAGGATGGCCCGCTTGGGTTCACCCATACCCGGCAGGGGCACGGTGTAATGCGCGTTTTTGCCATCAAGCATCCATGCGATAACCCCATCCTCCCCCTCATAGATCGGAGTGGGGGATGTTTCGCCCAGCATGGCCCGATCGACGGATTCCACAGCCATTTTGCCTGCATGGGCCGGAGCATACGCCTTCCAGGACGAAATCTCGCCCTTGCGGCTCTGGCGGGTGGCGGTGGTGACATGCAGCGCCTGCCCAATAGCCTGATAAATGACCGAGGGCGGCAGGCGTAGCAGCGTGCCAATACCCGCCGCAACCGATGGGCCAAGATGCGCCACATGGTCAATCTTGTGCTTGTGCAGACATATGGCGCGGACCAGATCAATCTGGATTTCGTAGCCGGTGGCGATGCCGCGGATCAGGTCCGCGCCGCTGCGGTTGCACTGCTGCGCCACAGCCAGAATACCGGGAATATTATCCCCCGGATGGGAGTATTCAGCCGCCAGAAAGGTGTCATGGTAGTCCAGCTCACGCACGGCGGTCC
The DNA here is from genome assembly GCF_029069195.1 of Acetobacter fabarum. Taxonomy (GTDB): domain Bacteria; phylum Pseudomonadota; class Alphaproteobacteria; order Acetobacterales; family Acetobacteraceae; genus Acetobacter; species Acetobacter fabarum_A. Next base: position 70,329 of record NZ_JARDYK010000008.1, on the reverse strand, counting down.
CGTTGGCCCATGCCGCCCATTCCGCATGCACGCGCACATCCGGCCCCATGCCAAACACCGTCGCCCCGCCGGGCCTGCAGTGGGCCAGCGCCTCGGTCCGTGCGCTCATGACCGAATGACGGTTGACAGAGGCCATGGCTACGGCGGCATTGTCAATCATGCGGTTGATGATCATATCCGCCACCGCGGGTTCCACCCCAACCGGGTCTGCCGCGACCTGTGCAATTTTCCAGGCCAGCTGGTCCGCACGGTTCAGGCGTTCACTCTCTGGGTGTACGCGCACTTCATGATTTTGCATTATTCCGGCCCTTGCCAACTTGTGATCTGGGGAAACAGTTGCAGACTGTTGCGTAAAGCAGCAGAGGAATAAGAGTAAAAAGAAGCGAAGGAATTCGCGTCCATTGCAAAGTCTGTGAAGGTTGGCGAGCATGCCCAGAACCAAAACCAAGCTGTTTGCTGGCAACAGGCTCCGCCAGTTACGCCAGCGTGAAGGCATGACACAGGCCGTGCTGGCGGAGTGTGTTGGCGTATCGCTCAGCTATCTTAACCAGATGGAGCGCAACCATCGCCCCCTGCCCGACCACCTGCTGCAAAACCTGTGCGACCGTTTTGCCCTGAGCCCCGCCTGGTTCGCCGACACGCGCGAAGCCCATGCCGCACAGGCGCTGCGCGAGACCATGGCCGACCCGATTTTTAAAAACTCTCCGTTACAGCTTGCTAAAATGGCCGAAGCTGCCCGCCAGACCCCCGAACTGTGCGAAGCGTTTTTAACGCTCTATCGTGCATACACGTTTGAGCAGGAACGGCATGCCCATGCTCCTCTGGCCAGCACTCCCCCGCTTGAACCGTACGAGGCCGTTGGCAACTGGGTGCAGGACCATAACAACTATTTTCATGAACTTGATTGCGCAGCCGAGGCATTTTACGAACGACTCATAAGCACGGAAATATCTCTGGATACAGCCCTCGCCCAGCACCTGCGCAACCAGCACGGTCTGGGCATAACCCATAATACGGACATACAGGAGCGCGGGCTGGTCTGGCGGATTGACCGGCACAAGCACCAAATACAGCTCCCCCATAACCAGCCGCCGGAAAGCACGCTGTTTTTTCTGGCTCAGATTATAGGCCAGCTGGAACATACCCGCCTGATGGCGGATATTTTGCGCCGCGAAGGCCCAAAGGAGCGTAATGCGCAGGAACTTGCACGGGTATATCTGGGCAACTATTTTGCTGGTGCGCTTATCCTGCCCTATACGCGCTTCCTGCATAAGGCGCAAAGCATGCGGTATGATGTGGACGACCTGCGCCGCCATTTTGGAGTCAGTTTCGAGCAGGTCTGCCACCGCCTGAGCACCATGCAGCGCTTTGGCGCGGAAGGTATTCCGTTCTATTTTCTAAAACTGGATATTGCTGGCAATATTCTTAAAAGTTTTTCAGCCAACCGTTTTTCTCAGGCGCGCTTTGGTGGCCCCTGCCCGTTGTGGAACGTGTTCCGTGCCTTTGCAACACCGGGGCAGATTCAGGTCCAGCTTTCACAGACTACGGATGATTCCATTTACCTGAATGTCGCGCGCACCGTCGGGCGGGAAGGACTGAGCTATGCCGACCGCCCCCGCCAGATTGCCATTGTGCTGGGCTGCACCATAGCCGATGCGGCAAAAACCGTTTACGCCGCCGGGCTTGATCTGGCCGACCACACTCTGGTCGTGCCTATTGGGCCTGGGTGCCGGGCCTGCGGACGGGAAGTATGCAGCCACCGTTCGCTCCCCGTTTCTGGCAGGGTGCTGGACACGGGCAGCAATGCGCGCGGGGTTGTGCCTTACAGGGCCGTGCCCGAACACTAAAAAACCCGCTCTCAGGAGGGCGGGTCTGAAGCTGGTGCTGGCAGGGCAAGGGGTAGGAGGAGAAGAAAGAACTCTTCCGGACTGACCGGGGATGCAAAACAGCCCGGAAGTTAGGGGGGATAGTTTTACGGTAGTCACGACAACCACAGATTGTCGCGGTGATGCCCCTTGCCCCACCAGCAGAAACGCCTTCATCACCGCGACAAGATGATAATAAGAACGACTCGCATTAAAAGGCAAGCAAAAAACGAAAGGGCGACGATTTTTTTTCGTCGCCCTTTGCATTAATTTTCTAACATATTGGTTTAAAAAGCTTTTAGTGAGTGCTGCCCGTGGCAGAATTCCCCTTTGAGGCATCTGGCGTTGCCGTGGTCGAAGCTGCTGGTGCTGTCACGCTGGATGCGGGAGCGGGAGCGGGAGCGGGAGCGGACACCGTAGCAGGGGTGGCGGCTGGCGCTACAGCACTGCTGTTACCCTGAGCTGCAGTCTTGCCCGCAGTCTGGGCGGAGGAATGGGCATTTGCGGACTGGTCCACAAAATCGTCCGAGACAAACACAATGCTATCCAGCAACTGGTCCAGCGCTTCCTTCGCCTGTTTGGCCTGACGGCCTTCAGTCAGCACACGGGCGCGGTACAGGGTGTCTTTGGTCTGCTCCAGAGGGGCAAGAGCAATAATAAAGTCGGCATCTTCGCCCACAACCTGCAGGTTCTGCTGGGCCTGTGCGTTCTGCCCAGCCTTGAGCGCCTTGTTGGCTTTCTGGGCTGCGGCTTTTTTATCGGGGGCCAGAGTTTCGGTCAGAATGAACTCACCACCAACGGGAATCCACGTCACAGGGCCAGTCGTAGGCTTATGTGTGGCCGAAACAGGATGCTGGGGCGCGGGCTGCAACTGGTTCTCCGCCGCGTAAAACCGCCGGTTATCCTTTTGTGCCGCAACAAAGCGCTTTTGCGCATCGTAAATCGGGGGGATAGCCGCATCCGTTTTACCCTGCGCCAGCAGATCCCGCGCGACCAGCACATCCTGCAAGGCTTTCTGACCATCCACAGACAGGTGGTGCAGCGCACGCCCGGCCTTGAACTTTTCCCAATCCGTATGAATGGCCCCGGCATGCGCTGCCGAAGCACTGACCATAAGAGCGGCCACTGCCGCAAAAGATGCTTTAAAACGCATAAAAACAATCCTGACCGAAAATGTTGAACACCCGAGTATTAAGGATTCAAACTCAATATCTGGTTAGCAAAATGCGTTTCTCAAGGTGTTAAACGCAAAAGAAACTGAATTAAAAAAATTATTATTTTTGAGAAATTTACTTTACCCTCCAAGAAGGTCCCAAACCCGTTAACCATTACGCAACACAGCCATGTTTTAAATACAGGCACAGCAATGCGCCGCGGCATGGCGACAGACCCGTTCCCCCTGCCACCTGTTGACGCGCAAAAAAAGCGCTTTGCATAAGATTCGTCCACAGATTCTGCGGATGCTCCGGTGCATAAGCCTGTGGATAATGTGTACAGTTGATGTGAATGCCGCGCATCCACCATACCGCCACACCACGCGGTCGCACCCGCTCCTCCTTGTCCTGCAGGCATCACGCCGCAAAAAGATATGCGATAACAACATGCCAGACTGACAGAAAAACAGACAAACCCATTACCGCTCCGGGCCGCGCCATATGCCTGCACGATTTTCAGGACAGACAGCAATGCAGGGCCTATGACGGTACTCCCTCTGATGATGCCACGGACCTGGACCAGACGATACCTGCTTTATCCATCATATATTTTCCAGGCAAAATCCGGACTGACCATACCCTCGGACGCAGCATATCCTTCAACCTTGCGGTAACCATACCATGAAACGTCCTGCCCTTTTCTGCACAGTGCTCATGGCAATTCCCGCCTTTGCCGCCCCCACACTCCCGCTGCCTTCCACGCAGCGCGGGGCAATGCTGGAGAGGGTGGTCCTGCTAACCCGCCATGGCATACGCAGCCCCACCAAACCACCCCGGACCCTGCAGGCCCAGACCGGCCACGCATGGGCGCAATGGCCCGTAGCCCCCGGCGACCTGACCGAACATGGCAGACAGGCATTGGCCCAGATGGTGGTGCTGGTACGACAGTACTACACGCAGGCGGGTCTGCTCCAGTCAGGCGGCTGCCCCACATCTGCCAGCATTGCCATATGGGCCGATGCCAAAGACCACCGCACGCGTGAGAGTGGAGGCATATGGGCCGACCAGCTTGCACCCCCGTGCGGTCTGCGCGCCAACGCCCTACCCGACGGGCAGGAAGACCCCATTTTTGCAGGCTTGCCAGCACCGCTCAGTGCACAGGAGCAAAGTGCCATCACGCAGGAGTTCAGCCAGCGAGCACACACCCAGCCCCCCGGCGTGGCGGCCAGCATGACCACGCTGCAGGGTGTTCTGGCCCCCACCGCCTGCGCAACCAATACCCCCCACTGCCTGCGCGCCAGCAAAACCACTCTGGTATGGAAAAAAGGCAGACCCCACCTTGCAGGCGGCATTGCCACGGGCGGCACAGCGGCCGAAAACCTGCTGCTGGAATACGCACAGGGCATGCCCGCACAGGCTGAACCGTTTGGTGGGCGTGACCCCGCCCCCCTGATCGGGCAGGTATTTCCCCTTCACACAGAAGAAAGCTGGCTGGTCCGCCGCCTGCCCACACTGGCCGCACACAAGGGCGCTCCGATGGCCGCAGCCGTGCAAAACACGCTGGCTGGCAAGCCGGTGGACGGTATACCCACTGTAACGGAACAGACAAAACTGCTCGTACTGGCAGGGCACGACACCAATCTGGACGCACTGGCCACCCTGTATGGGCTGGACTGGTCTTTTGCCGACCAGCCCGACCCCACTGCCCCCGATACAACACTGGCCTTTGAGCTGTGGCGCACGGCACATGGGCCATACATTGTTGTCCGTCTGTTCCATCAGGGGCTGGAAGCGCTGCGCACACTGGCTCCACCCACTCCGGCACTGAATGTGAGGGTTATTGCCGCTGGCACGTCCCTCCAAGCCTTGCGATCTGCCCAATAGGTACCGCACCGCCGGGCATATGGCATGCCAGAAGCGGGGAGCACCTTTGCAAGCACCCTACCTGTACCCCATATCTGTACCATGACCGATGCACAGACCATTGCCGGAACAGCCCATCCCACCGAATTCCTGCGCCAGCGCCGTATGGCGCTACTCCTTGTCCGACTGCCGGACACCACACGGGGCTGGCTGTTCTGGCTGCGCGAACCGGGGCAGAAATGGCTCCGCCTGCCTGCTGGCACATTGCTGGTGATGGGGGGACTGCTCTCCTTCCTGCCCGTGCTGGGCTTATGGATGCTCCCTCTGGGCATTGCCCTGCTGGCAGAAGATTTTACCCTGTGCCGCAAGGCCTGCGCGCATATGCTGGACTGGACGATCCGCCGCAAACCCCACTGGCTGGGTATAAAACCGGACGAAACGGAGGAGGACGCCTACCTCCGTATCCTCCCGCACATTCCCCCACGCCACCGCATGAACAGGGGAGAGCAGGCAGATACGTAAACGCCTTCCCCCTTGCATCCATGCCATGGGAGTATAAAGTCCGCTCCCTTGCACACTATGCCGCGCCCCCGACCACACAGCCCCAAAAGCATAAAACAATGCTATAAAGCTCAAAGCGCAACAGACACACTGGTTGTGATATGCATAAATATCGCAGCCTGTGCTTCGGTATTATAACAGTCGGGTCGTATTCTACGCTGCCGTGTGTCCTCTGGTATGGTTCTTGTTCCGCGTTATTGCCACCCAGTGGCGAAGCATATTTTATATAGTTTTATCAAAAGGTTCCGTTAACATATGTCTCCCGATTTCATAACCTTGTCCCCCCTCGATCAAATGAAGGAGACGATGAACGGGACCCCGGCACATATCCGCGAAATTTTGCGCGACGTTGTCACGACTTCGGGGCAGACCTGCGTGAGCCTGTTTTACTCCGCACTTTTCCATCACGAACGGGCCGCCATTTTTTTGGAAAAGGAAACTGTTGATGTCAAAATGCGACCCCAGTTGCTCGCCTGGATCCAGAGCCTGTTTTTTACCGATGCCGAGCACCTTGAGGAACTGAGCGAATTCCAGTGCCGTATCGGTACGGTCCATGCCCAGCTTGAAATTCCAACCGATATTGTGGTGTACGGAATTTACATTATCAAACAGGCTCTTATTAACAGCATAAAAGCCGCCACATCGGATAAGGACGACACTATTGCCGCCATTATCTACCTGAGCAACATGATGGATTTTGCCTTCAAGTTCATGATCAAGGCTTATGACATCAACTTCCGCAAAAAAGTGGAAAGTGACGAGGCCTTCCGCCTTGTCTCCCTCGGGCACAATATTTCCTACGAAAAAGAAACACAGATCAGCACCTTTTCGGGGTGGAGCACGCAGGCTTTCTATTGTCTGTGCAAGGACCACCCCGAAGACCTGCCCACCATTGCGGAATCCGAATTTGGCCTATGGCTGACCCACAAGGGCATGAGCCTGTTCAAAGGTACGCATGAAGCCCATGAAATCCAGAACAAGGTGCGTGATCTGGACGCCAAGATTACGGTCATTCGCCAAACCGCTACCATTCCGCCCGAATTCCCCACCGAACTCCACAAGGCCATTACCAGCCTGACCTTTTTGATCGGGCGCGTATTCCGGCATCTGGAGGAAGTGGAAAACGGGCGTGACCCCCTGACCAAGGTGTTCAACCGCCGGTTTCTCGATGTGGTCATCCAGAACGAGATCACCTTTGCCCTCACGCACGAAAAACCGTTCAGTCTGGTTATTCTCGACATTGATCATTTCAAAAAAATCAATGATCAGTTCGGTCATCTGATAGGGGATGAAGTGTTGTGCTTTGTCGCCGAAATTATTGCCGTCAACGTACGCGCCAACGACTTTATCTTCCGCTATGGCGGCGAAGAATTCCTGATTGTCCTGACCGAAACCCCGCTGGAGGACGGGCTGAGTTGTGCGGAGCGTATTCGCACCTCGCTGGCCGAACATCCGCTTACGCTCTCCTCCCATGATCAGGTTCAGGTCACCGTCTCGGGTGGTGCCACGACATTTGCGGGCGAAACCAATGCACGCCTGCTGATCCATCAGGCCGATGAGGCCCTCTACAAAGCCAAGAACAACGGTCGCAACCGCATTGTAGCCATGAACCAGAGCCCCTGAAAAAGCCTGATTATATTACGAATATATCAGCATTGCCGCCCACGCTCCTGATTAACAAACAAAAGGAACGGAAGGGTTGGCTACATTCCGCCACAGCGGATTTATGCATAACATATTGAATAAAAACAATTTTATAAACCCAATCCCTCTTTTCTTCCGCACGCCGGACTGCAATTCTCTTCTGGCATTGCAACAGTTGCAGTGCAGACACCCCATGTTTTCTTGGTAATAAACTTTTTTCCGAGTTTACTGCGTATTTTATTGATTCTAAAATCCCTCAACGCAAACTGAATAAATCACATTCAATATCTACGAGTAGACTATGTATGCCTGACTGTACCATCGCCTCCATGTGGGATGCCGGAACGCTTCCTCCTCCATCGCTCTCCCACAAAGAGTTTATTCAGGGTGTAAGCAATATCCAGGACGGGCATGGTCGTCGCGTGGGATTACTGGCTGCGCGGATCAACGAACTGGCGGGACTGGGGCTGGACCAGAATACCATCCAGCTTGCCGGAGAACTGCATGATACAGGCAAGGTGCTGACAGGGCCAGAGATCCTGCACGCGCCGCGCCCGCTGACCCCGGAAGAAAAAAGCGTCATTCGCAAACATCCACTGCTGGGACTTGGCGTGCTGCAATGGTACGAGCACGACTTCCCGCGCGAAGTCATGGATGCAACCCTGCTCCACCATGAACGGTGGGATGGCACAGGCTACCCACTCGGGCTTAAAGGTGCGCATATTCCGCTCTGGGTACAGGTCATATCCGTGGCAGATACCATTGACGCATGCCTGTCCAAGCGCAACTACAAGCACTCATGGACACCCGAAGCAGTCAAAAAAATTCTGCAACAGGAAGCCGGGCGCGCGTTTGAACCCAAGCTTGCCCTTTTATGCGCCACACATCTGGATGACCTGCTGGCAGTCTGGAATGCTGATTATGCGTGGGAAAAACTGGGGGACGAAATCCCCGACGGCCAGCATTCAAACTAACCCCCCACCCACCGGGCCGGGGGAGCCCTCCCCCTGTTCAGGCTGTTACGTTCTGTAGCACCGTAAAACCTTCAAACACTGGTGGGCCTGCGGTCAGGGCACGCCCCTGCCCTGCTCCGGCATGAGCCTGCCGAAACTGCTCGGACTGGGTCCAGCCTACAAATGCATCGTATGATGCCCATACGGTATGGGAGGCATAGAGCCTGCCGCCTTCCTTTTCCGGACCTTGCAGAAACTGGAAACTGACAAAACCGGGAACGCTCTGCAAGAACACCTCGCGCTCCAGCCAGCGCTGGCAAAAGGCTTCCTCATTTTCAGGCGTAACCAGAAAACGGTTCATGGCAATATATTGAGGCATGGTCTGTCTGTTCCTTTTCATACGGATAGCCGGGTGGCCTGCAAGCAACGCCCCGTCTCTTAAAAATCTGCCATATCCCGCACGGCAGCATTCTCCTGCCCCATAATCCAGTACCCTGCGACCTTCATCCACCGGGCTGGCACGCAGCGTTCTTTCAGCAGGTATTGCCGCACAGCCCGGGCCACATGAGCCTCCGCCCCAACCCAGACAAAAGTGCCCGGCGCAATGCTCACCTCACCAAGCGCGGCCACAAGCGCCTGCGCCTGATCCGCCTGAGCCATGGGCCGGTGTACCCAGTGCGCATCATGGCTGGCAGCCGTTGCAAAGTTCTGTTCATCTTCCGGCCCGGGCACAGCCACAACGGTTGTTACTGTTACGGGCGCGGGTAATTCCTCTACCCTGCGAGCAATGGCTGGTAAAGCCGTCTCATCCCCCACAAGAAGCCACTGCGCCACGGTGCCCGCAATAACGCGCGACCCTTTTGGCCCGCCAATATCCAGCGGCGCCCCCACACGGGCCGCACGCGCCCACGTTACGGCTGGACCGGCCTGATGGTTGACAAAGTCCAGCACAAGCGTTGCCTCCTCCTGGCTGTAACGGCGCGGTGTGTAGTCCCTGCGTACCTCCACGCCATCGGCTCCGGGCAAAAAGACTTTAACATGGTCATCGGCAGACGCACTGGTAAAATCAGTCAGATCCGGCCCGGTCAGTGTGATACGGATCGTATGGGGTGTCAGGTAATCCACCGCCGCCACGCTCAGGCTGCGCCTGCGCATTGGATGCCGCACGGTCTCATAGACGGGAGCGGGTGGCCATGCCTGCTCCTGTATCAGATTTTGCATAGCTGTCTGGTCCATGGGTTGGATGTGGGTGAAGCTTCAAAGGAGCTTATGTCTGGTCAATGGCACGGGCGGCCCCGTCCAGCAGGGAGGCTATCTGTTCGGCTTCCTGCGGGGTTAAGCCACCGTTGCGCAGCTTCAGGCGTAGAGCGGTTTTCAGGTTTTCCATCGCACGCACTACGGACACCGGTGTATTGCACCGCCCGCCCTGCTCTGGCGTGTCCGCGCTGGCGGCACGGGCAAGAATTGCGTGCAGATCAGCGCCATTGGCAGACAGATAGACCTCCCCTTCGGAGGTGATGTGGTACGTCTTGCGCCCATTTTGCTCCACAGGGCGGATATGCCCAGCCTCCTCCAGCCATGTCAGTGTGGGGTAAATCACACCGGGGCTTGGCGTATAACTGCCTGCAAACTTGTCCTCTATGGTTTTGATAAGCTCGTACCCGTAGGTCGGATTCTGTCCGATCAGGCTCAGCACAAGCAGACGCATCTCCCCGTAATCGAACAGTCTGTGGCGGCCACCCCGCCGCCCGCCGCCACCCCGTCCGTGGTGGCGACCATGCCCTGCCAGGTCGGACCGACCTTCAGGAGCGAATAACTGATGGCAGTAGCGACCGCCTGCGTGTCTGTTTTTGTGTTCCATGACTCCGATATACATCCCGATATATCGAAAGTAAAGATATATCGGGATGTATTTTCAAAGCCCCGCCTCCCGCGCCAGCAGACGGGATTGACTTGGAGAACGTGTTTTATTCATACTTAACCACGGTAATGGACTCTGTCGGATTTTGCCCCACCAAAATCAAACCGCCCTGCTGGCTGATGATTCCTACCCCGCAACACCATGCGTGAGGGAGGAATATGCCCAGAACCATGCCCGCCTACACGGCTTGCCTCCACCGGACATACGCACCCCCTGACACCACAGCCGGAATGGTGGACCTGCTGGCCCATGCCACATGGCCAGTCCTGACCCCACCATTGATCAGCACAGAACCACAGACACAGAGCTTTCCATGTTGACCAACATTCTACCCTCTCTCCTTATCGGTCTCGCCGGGGCGGCTGGCACGCTGCTGCGCTACTGGGTAGGGCTCGCAACCCTGCGCTGGAATCAGGTTCTGCCGTGGGGGACCATTGCCATTAATGTATCCGGTTCGTTTGCCATTGCTTTTTTTGGCACCCTAACCGCAGCAGGTGGCCGCCTGCCCGTATCCGAAACCGGAAGGCTGGTGTTTATGGTGGGGTTATGCGGGGGGTACACCACGTTTTCGGCCTTCAGCCTGCAAACGCTTGACCTGCTCAAAAGCGGTGCGCCGGGCCGCGCACTTCTTAATATCGGCCTGTCCGTAGGGTTGTGCATGCTCAGTGTGAGCGCAGGCTACGTTGCAGCACAAACCCTAAACACCGCAAATGGGGGCGAAAACTGACGGGCGTATCCAAGCCCGGCTTGCAGGCAGGGCAAAAATGCCTCGGAATTATCCGCTGCAAGCCGTGCCTGCTGGGCCTGCGCATACTTCTTGCCTGTACCCGCAGGGCTCAGCCGGATCACGCCCGGGGCTCAAAGCCCGGGCTGGACTATGCGCTTATCTTCTGAAGAAGGCGCTTTGAACGGGACGGGGCCGTTTCGTCCCATGCAAGCTGAGGCGGCCTGCGTGAGGACGAAGCGGACATTACGAAACGCTGAAGCGTTTGAGACAGGGTTTTTGTCTCTCCGGTCAGATTATGGCTGGCCGCCGTTGTTTCTTCCACCATTGCCGCGTTCTGCTGGGTTACGCGATCCATATCCCCAATAGACAATGTAATTTCCGAGAGGCTGCTCGCCTGATGCTGGGTCGCAACGGAAATTTTCTCAATTCTTTCAGCGATACCCTGAGTGCTGCTGGCAAACTCGCTCAGGTAGGAGCTTGTTGTCTGCACAAGCGTCACTCCCTTGGAGACCTGATCAGACGCGACAGTGACCAGTTTTTTAATCTCATTGGCTGATGTAGCCGCCTGTTCGGACAGAGAACGGACTTCCTGCGCCACAACAGCAAAACCGCGTCCGGCATTACCCGCTCTGGCGGCCTCAACCCCGGCATTGAGCGCCAGCACATTTGTCTGAAACGCGATATTGTCCATCACGGAGATAATTTCACCAATCGCATCGGACGACGCCTTGATACCATCCATGGATTTCGTCGTTTCTACCATTGCCGTCGTCGCAAGGTTGACCTTTTCCAGTGTCTGGCGGGTTTCCTCTGTTGTATCCTTGCAGGCATGCGCGGTCGTTTGCACCCCGTCAGTAATGGTCCTGACCGCTATCGCGGCCTGAGCCAGATTGGCTGCCTGCTTTTCAGTGCGCTTTGCAAGATCGTCAGAAGCCGTGGAAATCTCACTCGCGCTGCTGGCGATCAGATCCGAGCTTTTGGCCACGGTTTTAAGCGCTTCATTCAGACCCTGCATTGACTGGTTGAAAGCCTCACGCAAAGGCGCGAACTCGCCGTCAAACGCATTGTTGGAAATCTGCTGACTGACATCCCCCTGAGCCATCTCGTTCAATGCAACGCCCAGCACTGAAATGACTTCTCTGGTCTGCCGGTCACGGTTCTGGCTACGTTCAAAAGAATCCTTGATTTCGTCAGACATTTTTTCCTGCTGCTCGCGCGCCGTCTTCTGCTCTTTGACATTGCTGGCAAAGGACACCATGATTCGTGCAAGCCTGCCGGTACAGTCCTTGTTATTATAATATGGAATCGTGCTGGATATAATTCCCTTGCCCAGTTCCTCACCGACGTTCACCAGCTGTTCTGTCGGCAGGATGACTGAACGTTCCAGAACGTGCCAGACAGCCAGGGCCTCCAGCTGGCTGAACACGAACAACGCCACCGTAATGTACAGCATATGCAGAGCGGTCGCATCCATGAAGTATGCAAGGATTATCAATGCGATCTGAAGAACCGGGTAAGACTCCTGAAACAGCATGACCGCATGAATTTTGCTGCGAACAGGAGCATCTTTATACAAATACTGTAACATTGTTATTACCATTTTAGATGAATTATTTAACAACTGGATATAATACTAAAAATAAAAAAATATGCAAGTCAGGTACAGCGCCCCATTAAGTTCCACTTATTATACCCAACGTAAAATACCTAAAGAATCAGAGTTAAAAACCATCCGAATTCAAGGCGGTATAGCGCAAATAGAACGACAGACCGTTGCGCGGAGTTTCCTGCCATAGCCGCTACCTGTCATACCCCCGGCTCGACCGGAATGCTCGACTACTTTGCCCCATTTTCAGAATACCGGAAGATCACCGGTACAGAGGCGAATTTCAGGCACCAACAGGGGCCAGATCGTCCTTCTGGCCCGCCGCAACCGTACATCCGTCAAGAATTGTCTGTCTGGGACAGCGGGGGTAATTTTGGATCTACAGTCAAAGGCCTGTTCCCTTTCATGAAGGCTTTAAGTTCATCTTCGGTTCCAACAGCAGGGGGGGAACCGCGCAAAGGTAAGCGTGCCGTTTCCTTCACGGTCAGCATGGTCAGAATTCCCACGACTGCTGCCCCCATCAGATAGTAGGCAGGGATCATCAAATTCTCGGTTCGCCGTATAAGCCATGCCGTTATTAAAGGTGTAGTCCCCCCAAAAATTGAAACTGACAGATTAAATGCCAGAGACAATGCCGTGTATCTGACGGGCGTATAGAACAAGGCTGGCAATGTAGCAGGCATCGAACTGGTAAAGCACACCAGAGATACGCCCAGAAGCATCAGCCCCAGAAAAATCAGCCAGTCATTATTGCTCTGTATCAACCACAAACTGGGTATCGCCAGAAACAAAAGAGCAAGGCAGGCCCCAATAATCATTGGCCGCCGCCCCAACCGGTCACTAAACAGCCCGCCTACGACGTTCAGGGGCATCATGACCAGCATTACCAGAATAATGAGCAGCAGACCCTTCGTTTCCGGGTAGCCCAGCGTCACACTCAGGTAGCTCGGCATGTATGTCAGGACCATGTAGTACGTCACATTAAAAACCAGAACCAGCCCCATGCATTTGGCGAGCTGTCTCCAATGAACGGTAAACAGGTCGCGCCAGCCGGGCTTATCATTTTCACGCGTCTCGGCTTCTTTTGAGTAATTCTGGAACGCTGGCGTTTCTTCCAGCTTGTTCCGCATATAAAGACCCAGAAGCCCTAACGGCCCGGCGACCAGAAAGGGAATACGCCACCCCCAGACGGTCATCTGACTTTCTGTAAGTGCTAATTGCAGAGCTGTTACGGCACCCGCTCCGGCGACATACCCGCCTAGCGTTCCGAACTCCATCCAGCTCCCCATAAATCCACGCTTTTTATCTGTGGAATACTCAGCTATAAAAGTGGCCGCCCCACCATATTCTCCACCTGTCGAAAAACCCTGGATCATACGCGCAAGCAGCAGAAGTGCAGGCGCCCAGATGCCAATACTGCCATAGGATGGAATAAGCCCGATACAGAACGTGCTGGACGCCATCATAACCATGGTAACGGCCAAAATTTTCTGGCGGCCATATTTATCACCCAGAGGGCCAAAAATCATACCCCCCAACGGGCGCACCAGAAAAGCCACGGTAAAGGTCGCAAAAGTGGCGATCAGCTGCACGGCGGCATCGGCAGATGGAAAAAAGACCTGACCAAGTACAACAGCAATATAGCCGTAAACACCAAAGTCGAACCATTCCATAGCATTGCCTAGTGCGGCAGCTCCAACAGCGCGTTTGAGCATATCACCATCGACAATGGTGATATCCTCTGCGTTGATATGTTTGCGCCGTTTGAACCAGCCAAAGTGAGCATGTTTCGAATCAGAATCTAACATAAGACTATTATCCCTTTTCCGGCATAATATCATTTATCGCCAGATTAGTATAGATCAATAATATTTTGTGGAAAATAAGAAAATCTCAATACAATATAAGTTTGATGATTTTATTACCGTTCATTCTATTTTCCTCCATCGATCTATGCGAGCGATACTGGTCAGTTCACCCTTCATGTGCATTTTCAAACCCTGTGAACACGCAAATTTTTCCCTGTCGCGCGGAGATCGCAGGGGCGCGCCACGGGCAGGGCACAAGGATATGGGGCTGTCTGACGACCTCAAAAAAATGCTCCGCTTTTGCAGCCTGCCCCGGAAAAACCGTAACACCGGAAGGTCAATTATACTTTCGTATATTTTTGATATACTCATTACCCCCTGCAACAAGGCAATAATATCTTGCGATATTATCATTTATCAGGAAAATGATACCTGTTTCCACGCAATCCCAGTTTGGAAATTTTTTACGTATTTTCTGTGCCCAGCCCGGCGATTGCGCACGGCAAGCATGGTGGTGGCCAATACCGCTACCATGCCTGCCGCGTTTTTCTTGTTTCGCGCGGTGCCCCGACACTTGCCAGGGGGAGTGTTCATCATGAACGGCTTCAAGAATATTCTACAGTTTCTGTTCAGCCTGTTTCTGAAACAGCGTCATACACAGCGTTATTTTCGACGCCAGAAAATACTCGAAAGCCTGAACAGGCTGGGAACCGGCAACAGACAGGCATCGTTGCAGTACGATTCCAGAAAGATGAGCCAGATCGCAACCGACGATGTTCCGGCTGCGATCACACGCCTGCATTCGTGTGAGGACGGGCTGACAAATGCCGAGGCGGCAGACCGCCGGGAACGTTTTGGCCCCAACGAAGTGGAACACGAAAAACCACTGCCAGCCTGGCGGCACCTGTGGCATTGCTACAGCAACCCGTTCAACCTGCTGCTTACAACGCTCGCCCTTATCTCCGTACTGACGCAGGACCTGACGGCGGCCACGGTCATCGGCACGATGGTGGCGCTGAGCACCCTGCTGCGTTTTGTGCAGGAAGGACGTTCCAACCGGGCAGCCGAACGGCTAAAATCCATGGTCAGCAACACCGCGACCGTCATCCGGCGTCACGCGCTTGATGCAGAGGCCATCAACGCGCGTTATGCTGGCGAGCATCTGCATGTGGCGCGTTCAGCCGTTCCGGTTGAACTGCCAATCCGCGACCTTGTGCCCGGCGATCACGTCATTCTGTCCGCGGGTGACATGATCCCCGCAGATTGCAGGGTGCTGACAGCCAAGGATCTGTTTGTCTCCCAGAGCGCCATGACTGGCGAAGCGCTGCCGGTAGAAAAATTTGCTGAAATTGACAAGCCTTTTACATCCATTTTCGAAACACCCAACCTCGTCTTCATGGGGACCAACGTCATTTCCGGTTCTGCGACCGCGCTCGTCGTCGCAACGGGCCAGAATACCTGCTTTGGTGCGCTGTCTGCGCGTGTTTCGGAGGCAGACCGTACCCCTACGGCGTTCGAGGCAGGTGTAAACGGTGTCAGCTGGCTGCTGATCCGCTTTGCTCTTGTTATGGCACCGGTAGTACTGTTCCTCAACGGATTGACAAAGGGGGACTGGCTCGACGCATCCCTGTTTGCGCTCTCGGTCGCGGTTGGGCTGACGCCGGAAATGTTGCCGATGATCGTAACCTCGACCCTGGCCAGAGGCGCGGTCACACTTTCGCGCAGGAAAGTCATTGTCAAACGTCTGGACGCAATACAGAACTTTGGTGCAATGAACATCCTCTGCACCGACAAAACCGGAACAATCACGCAAGACAAGATTGCACTGGCACGCCACACCGATGCGTTTGGCACACCCTCCGAGGCTGTGTTGCGTTACGCCTGGCTCAACAGCTTTTACCAGACCGGACTCAAGAACCTGCTGGACCGTGCGGTGCTGGAACATGTCGCGCTGGACCATGAAGCGCCTGAAGCCCGGAACTGGCACAAGATTGATGAAATTCCGTTTGATTTCGAACGTCGGCGCATGTCGGTTATCGTGTCGGAAGGAAGCAATCCTCCTTTGCTGATCTGCAAGGGAGCGGTGGAGGAAATGCTGGCTGCCTGCACATGGATTGCGGACACTGAGAGTGCGGATGTGCGCCGCCTTGATGACAGGATGCTGGAAAAACTGCACACCGTCACGCAGGACCTGAACCGGCAGGGGCTGCGCGTGGTCGCTGTTGCAACGCGTGAGATGCCTGCTGCGCAGTCTGTCTATTCGGTAAAGGATGAGACGGAGCTGACACTGGTAGGTTATATCGCCTTTCTCGATCCACCGAAGGAAACAACAGCGCCCGCCCTGCGGGCGTTGGCGGAGCACGGTGTGGAAGTCAAAATCCTGACAGGCGACAGCGAACTTGTTACGGCGCAGGTCTGCGCGCAGGTCGGGTTTGGGCATGCACATTTCCTGACCGGCCCGCAGATCGACACCATGAGCGAAACCGTACTGGCAGGTGCGGTCAGCACACATCAGATTTTCGCCCGCCTTACCCCTCAGCACAAGGAGCGGATCGTTCATGCACTGCGCAATGGCGGCCATGTCGTGGGCTTCATGGGGGATGGTATCAACGATGCGGCGGCCCTGCGCGCGGCAGATATCGGTATCTCGGTCGATACGGGTGTGGATATTGCAAAGGAAGCAGCGGACATTATCCTGCTGGAAAAAAGCCTGATGGTGCTCGAAGAAGGTGTGCTCGAAGGGCGCAGGACTTTCTGTAACATGCTCAAATATATCCGCATGACGGCCAGTTCGAACTTCGGCAATGTTTTCTCGGTTCTGGTTGGCAGTGCGTTTCTGCCCTTCCTGCCGATGATGCCGCTGCAATTACTGGTGCAGAACCTGCTCTACGATCTCTCGCAGACCGCCATTCCGTTCGATAGCGTGGACCGCGCCCTGATCGCACAACCACTGAAATGGAACCCACGGGATATAGGCCGGTTCATGATTTTCTTCGGTCCCGCCAGCTCGGTTTTTGACATCGCGACATTTATCGTCATGTGGCATGTCTTTGGTGCGAATAGCGAAGCCAACCAGTCCCTGTTCCAGTCCGGCTGGTTTGTGGAAGGATTGCTGACACAGACACTGATCGTCCACATGATCCGCACGCCACAGCGCCCCTTCATTGACAGCCGGGCTGCATGGCCACTGATGCTCATGACCGTGCTGATCGCTGCTGTTGGCATCGCTCTGCCGATCAGCCCTCTGGGTGGATATTTTGGATTCCAGCCGCTGCCACTCAGCTATTATCCTTGGCTGGCCGGTATGATTCTGGGGTATGCATTCCTGACGTCCCTGATGAAAAAAATCTATATCCGCCAATTCGGCTGGTAAGAAGCCACATGGACGAACCCTGTCTTCCTCTGGAGTCATGATTTGACCCTTGATCTTCATTTCAGCAGCCTGTCATCGCTTGCGACCACACTCATCGAGCTTTTGACAGCCTTTGCCCTCGGCGCCCTGATCGGCGTCGAGCGCCAGCTTCGCCAGCGTACTGCAGGGTTGCGAACAAATACGCTGGTTTCTGTTGGTGCGGCCATCTTTGTCATATTGGGCGCACGCCTGTTCGAAATTGACCACGGATCGCAAACACCCATCACAATCGTTGCCTATGTCGTCTCGGGGATCGGTTTTCTGGGTGCTGGCGCGATCATGAAAGAAGGCGCCAGTGTCTCCGGTCTGAACACTGCGGCAACACTCTGGGGGTCGGGCGCGGTCGGGGCCTGCGCTGGCGCTGGCTTTCTGGGTGAAGCATTACTTGCCACGCTCTTCGTCCTTGCCAGCAATACGCTGCTGCGTCCGCTGGTGAACGGGATCAACAGGCGTCCGTTCAGCGAGGAGAGCAGTGAGGCTCTGTATGTGGTTTACGTAATCTGCACCCGCAACCTGAATGTGGACATACGGGAAAATATTCTCGAAATCCTTGACGATACCGGCTTCCCCGTCCGCCAGATGGACACTCACCTTCTGGGGTCGGACGAAATGGAGATCGAGTTGACGCTCTTCCCCACCTCGGTCAACGTCGAAGAACTGGATGCTGCGGTTGAGAAGGTGGAAACTCTGCCTGGCGTGCGGCAGGCTTTCTGGAATGCCCGCGACGAGACGTGATGCAAAAGGGAGGAAACACATGGCAATGCAGCTTCGCAGCGGGCTCAGGCTGGTTCTTCTTGCAGGGATCATGGCCACGCTGTTCATAGTGGACACCGTTACGAATTACGAAGTTGCAGCCGCAGTTTTCTATGCAATCGTTATCCTGACTGCGGCACCATTCCTGATGCACCGGACACTCATCCTGCTTGCAGCACTCTGCATTGCATTGACCGCCCTGAGCTTTGCGCTGACACCCAAAGGGAACCTTACCATCGGTCTGGCCAATATGAGCGTCAGCATCATAGCCATTATCATGACCACCTGGCTGATCCTCAAAATGGACGCGGCCCGCCAGGAAGCGCAGGATGCACAGGCCCGGCTGATGCGGGTGGCACGGATCAAAAGCCTTGAGGGACTCACCACCTCCATTGCGCACGAAATCAACCAGCCACTGGCCGCAATCGTTACAAGCGGCAATGCATGCAGCCATTGGCTGGCGCACGACCCTCCCAATCTTGACCGCGCCAGACAGGCGCTTGAACGGATCGTGCATGATGCAGGCCGGGCCAGTACCATTGTCGCCCGCGTCCGCAGCCTGAGCAGAGGTGAAGCACCCCACAAAACCGTTTTTATCCTCAATGACGCGGTTCAGGAGATCATTGGTGTCTCCCGCGGAGAAATTGAACGCCACGGGATTACACTGGAACTGGAACTTCCGCCCGGCCTGCCTCCAGTCCACGCTGATCGGGTGCAGATACAGCAGGTCATCGGCAATCTTCTTCTCAACGCCATTGAAGCCATTCTCTCCAGCACAAATCCTGTGCGCACGATCCATATGGCATCGGATATGAGAGGCAGCATGCTCCGGCTTTGCGTTCGCGATTCCGGTGTTGGTATTCCCGTGGGTATTCGTAACCATCTGTTCGAAACATTCTGGACCACCAAGGAAGACGGCATGGGAATCGGGCTGAGCATCAGCCGTACACTTGTGGAGGCCAATGGTGGGCATATCTCGGCAGAACCGGTAGAGCCGTGGGGGGCACTCTTCTGTTTTACGGTGCCCGCTGCACAGCAGGAACAACACCCATGACCGACGACTGTGTGGTGTACGTGATTGACGACGACAGCTCCGTCCGCGCAGCGCTGGAGGACCTCCTGGCATCGGTCGGGATAAGGGTTCTGGCTTTTGAGACCACTACGGCATTCCTCACGCATGGAATGGTGGACATACCGGGCTGCCTTGTGCTGGACGTGCGTATGCCCGGTCAGAGTGGGATTGACTTCCATCGCAGCATGACCGGGCTCGGAATTAACCTGCCAGTCATATTCATCACCGGTCATGGTGATATTTCAATGGGTGTGGAAGCGATCAAACACGGGGCGATCGAGTTCCTGACCAAGCCGTTCAACGACCAGACCCTTCTGGATGCGATCCAGAATGGAATCAGCATGGACCAGGACCGCCGCCGCACCAAGGCCCAGAGCATGGCCCTGCAGGCCCTCTGGTCCTCACTCTCGGCAGGAGAGCAGGAGGTTGCACGTCTGGTCGTGCGCGGGTTGCTGAACAAGCAGATCGCCGCTGAACTGAATGTCAGTGAGATCACCGTCAAGATCCGTCGCGCTCAGGTCATGCGCAAGATGGATGCCCAGACTCTGCCTGATCTGGTCAGGCTGACAGAAAAACTCGCACTCAGCAGCTTATTTTAATACCATTCCAAAAGGGGCCTGCCCGGCCCGCTCATGGCGAACAGGGCAGGGCATAGACGTAATTACTGGCCCACGGGCATAATACGTGCAGCCCGGCTGAGCGCCATAAGCGGAAAAAACTGGCGATACAGGTCATAGCGCAGCATGAATGCGCGGGAGAGTTCGGCCCCCTGCTGCAACCGTTTGGCCACTGCCGGGTCATCAAGCCTGATGGTCTGCCCCACGCCATAACCGGGAAAGCCGGTGCCGGTAAATTCTTCTTCCGTCCAGCTTCCGTCGGCTTCCTGCCGGTCGATCAGGTAGCGGCAGCCACGTGCAATGGCAGGATGGTCCTGCACACGGTTGGCGGCAATCAGCCCCATAAGCGCCCATGCCGTTTGCGAAGGTGTGGTCGTACCCCGCCCGATGGCAGAAACATCCATATAAGACGCACAACTTTCGCCCCAACCGCCATCTTCCTGCTGGTGTGCGATCAGCCAGTCGCACGCACGGGTAATGTACGGCTGGGTCATATCCTCCCCGATGGCGGCAAGGGCGGGCAGCACCGCACCGGTGCCGTACAGGTAGTTCACACCCCAGCGCCCGAACCATGCGCCCGATGCCTCCTGCTCGGCACGGATATACGCAAGCCCACGCTGGAGAGCAGGAGTCTGGCGGGGCACACCCAGCAGACCAAAAGCTTCCAGCACATGGGCGGTCACATCGACCGAAGGCGGGTCGAGGGCTTCGCCAAAATCACAGAACGGGATTTTGGAAAGCAGTCTGCGGTTATTGTCCTTGTCAAACGCGCCCCAGCCGCCACAACTGCTCTGCATGGCGATCAGCCAGTTCACGCCCCGGGTAATGGCCTCCTCAACACCTTTTTTCTTCCATTCCTCCCGGTTGCGGCAGGCGGAAAGGGCAATCAGGGCCACGGCTGTATCGTCCGTATCAGGGTAGCGGTCATTTGCGTATTCAAACGCCCAGCCACCCGGCTCCACATCCGGTAGCTTGATCGACCAGTCCCCCTTAACACGCACCTGCCGCGCAAGCAGCCAGTCCAGCGCCTTGTCCATCTGTGGGGTGTAGCGGTCTTCTGCATTGGCATCATGCAGGGCCATCAGGGCCAGCATTGTATCCCATACGGGGCTGTTGGTGGCCTGCACCCACGAGGCATCCCCCTGATCACGCCGCCAGCCCGGATCATCCAGCGCGGCCAGAGCCTTGGCCATAACCGGATGGTGGAACTGGTAGTCCTCCCCGTGCAGCGCCATAAGGCCGTACACCCAGGGGGGCTGAATCCCGCCCCACCCACCATCCGCATCCTGATGACGGATAATCCATTCCAGCATGTGGCGGATGGCCGCCTCACGTACCGTATTGTGTTTGAGAAACCTGCTCTGGAGCCAGTGCAGACCCCTGTCTGTGGTGCGAAAAAAGCTTGACCACAAATCCACCCCTTCCTTTTTGGGCAGAACGTAATCAAACGTCTCACGCCCCTGGGGGAAAAGCGCATCCAGCCGGTCCTGCGGGCGTAGGGGGCGACTTGGCCTACGGGCGGAAAGAATGGCCAGCGGCACCAGCGTCGCCCTCGCCCATTGTGCAAAATTATAGATGGAAAAAACAAATTTGTCCGGGAACCAGATTACCTCTGGCGGAAGGTTGGGGGTCTGCTCCCACGGCCATTCGCCAATCAGCGCCAGCCAGTAGCGGGTAAACACGCGCACATTGCGCAAGCCCCCCATACGCATGATCCACGCACACGCCTTGCTCAGTTCGGGCGTATCAGCCGCATAACCGAGCGAGCGCAGGGCGGCGTAGGCTTCCACCGTTGCATTAATATCGCCATTACCCGCACCCCAGTATGTGCCCCATGACCCATCCTCACGCTGCATGTGCAGCAGGGCTTTGCCAAGACGGGGGCGCAGGGGGTGATCCTCCAGCCCGAGGTACCACAGGGCCAGGCACCATTCCGCCTCCATGGAGGCATTGGAGGCCACAGGCCCCACCCAATGCCCATCGGCTTTCTGCTCCCCTATCAGCCAGTCACAGGCCGCCGCCACGGTGTGGGCCAGACTGTTGCCCATGCCCGTAAACGGCACAGGAGTGACACAGGAGGGAGTGGGAGGAACTGGAGCAGACACGGCCGCCTTCACTTTCGAGGGGTGAGAAATCGTATTCATTGGTGGTAACCCGAACACACTATACAAAATTCAGTCATGCAAGGCCCAGCGCTTATGCGGGACTGACCTCCATGGGTAAAGCCAGTTTCTGAATATCCGCAAAAATGCTGGTCCATTCTGCATCCTTCATATCGACAAAACCGAGACTTCTTAGAAAAAAAGCGCCTTCAGCAGCAAAAATCATTGTGCGTATCTGCCGCGCTTCCACGGTATGGTCCTGCCCCAGCCCCAGCCAGCGCGCATACCACGCCTTGATCGGGGCCAGATGCCGGGGGGACTGGAGCAATGTCACCAGCATACCCACCATGCGCGCACGGGCTGCATCATCTATGCGGGCGCAAGCCTGTACATACGCACGGGCAAGGCTGGCAGGCCCTGCCGCGGCACTGCGGCAACGCGCCACATGAGTATCAAACACCAGAATCCAGCGTTCAATCAGGGCGGCTATCAGATCATCCTTGCTGCCAAAACAGTATTGCAGGCCGCCTTTGGTAATCCCGGCCTCACGCGCCACGGCATCCAGCGTAAGGGCGGTTGCGCCATTGCGCTGCACAAGATGCTCGGCACAGGCCAGCACTTTTTCGCGGTCTATGGTTCTGGGGCGGGCCATACCTTTGAAATACCCTCAACTGGTTTAATTCCGTCCAGATGGAATTAAACCAGAGCACATCCATTTTCAACCCCCCCGCCACGCAGGAGCATCTGCCCCGCAACACCATTCCCTGCACATTCGTATTGACACCCCGCCCCATCCCGCCCAACGCGCAAGCCGCGTTGTGGAGCACAATAACCACAGGCGTAACGGAACGGGCCACACGGACAAACATACAGGCAGGACACACATCTTCCACCAAGATGGCCCGGTGAGGCCGGGCACACAAACGGCTCCATCCATTGACCATCTTTTCAGGAGTGCTAGTCTGAACGGATACACTGCACCAGCCTATCTGGCTGGTTATAAAAAAGAAGAACGGCCATGTATTGCACTCTATTTTTTGGAAATCGATGTTGGCTTTTCCATCATGCATGACAGTTTTTCCCCGAACAGATATTTTTAAATAATTCCAATATATGAAAGATTATTTGCCGTGACTGAAGCGCAGTTCGTCAGTGCCTCCGTGTCCGAAAGCTCTGGCCACTTCTGGCCCCAGAGCCAGACGCCATGACCTGCCTCCACCGAACCATGAGCCTGTCTGACATAAACGCCACGGAGCGGGCATCCTTCGGCCTGCATAACAGTTTTGAGAACAGGGATGCCCCAGTCGCACCCCTTGGACAATCGAGGAGACAAGCATGAGCGCAGCATGGCTGGCAGCATTGGGTGGTGGCGTGCTGATTGGCACGGCCGCCGTATTGCTTATGGCGTTTGAAGGCCACATTCTGGGGGTTAGCGGCATACTGGGCAACGCCTTGCGCCACCCGACCAGCCACTGGCGCTGGGCCGCCTTGGCCGGGCTGGTTACCACTGGCGTAATAGCCCGCATGGCGGGAGCGGCCGTACCGGAACAGTTCGCCCAGACTGGCTGGTTACGCCTTGCTGTTTCCGGCCTGCTGATTGGTCTGGGCACCGCGCTGGCCAATGGCTGCACCAGCGGGCACGGTGTTTGCGGGCTAGGAAACAGGTCTGGCCGATCCCTTGTGGCAGTTACCATTTTTATGGGGGTTGCCATAGCCACGGTCTTTATATCCCGACTGGAAGGATGGGCATGATGCACATGGCCATTACGTTTTTTTGCGGCCTGCTGTTTGGCTGCGGCCTGTGGATTTCCGGCATGGCCAACCCGGCCAATGTTCTGGGTTTTCTGGATGTGGCGGGGCATTGGAACCCCATTCTGGCGGGTGTTCTGGGGGGGGCGGTTGCCGTAACCCTGCCCGGCTTCTGGCTGTTGCGCCGCAAAGGGCGGGATGCCAGCGGGCAGGCACTCCACTGGCCATCGCGCTGGCCACCCGATAAAGGACTGGTGATCGGGTCTACGCTGTTTGGCATGGGCTGGGGGTTAAGTGGGGTCTGTCCCGGCCCGGCTCTGGTTCTGCTTGGGCTGGATGGCGCAAAGGCTGTGCTCCTGATCACCTGCATTGCACTGGGCTGGCTGGGAGGAAAACTGGCGTGGGAGCGCCTGTACAGGCCAGCAGCACCGGCAGACACGCACGGAAAAAACACATCATCTTAACCACACAGCCCGTTTGACCTGCGCTTATGTGGAGGCAAACGGGCTGGTTTGCAAGTAGTCATCTATTAACAGCCGCCAACCAAGACCAAGACCCTGCCCTTGCAAAATAGCCTGTAACAGCAGGGAATAATTACCAAACACCATGGATTTTTTGGTACGGGCTGCTGGCCGGGCAGAAAGGTATTTTTCTGGCGCTGGCGGGACTTGTTATTGTGCTGCTGCCCCTCCTGTTTTTTCTGCCCGATACGGTGCTACCGGCCCGCAGTTCCAACCCGCAGACTGGTTGTGCCGCCCCGGCTGCTTCTGCCCCTATGTGGGCTTTGCTGGCCGTATTGTTTTATACCGGAGGCAGTCTGGCCGTCTGGTCCTTTACCCAGCGCATTGGCCTTTCTGTTGGTCTGGCTCCTGCCTCTTTTGGAGTTTTGTCAGCCGTTGCCAATATTGCGGGGCTTGTGGTCTGCCTTGCTACGGTGCTGCAAAGCCGCAGGCATATAACCAGCCCTATGCTTGTGTCCGCCCTTGTGCTGACCAGCGGTGTTTGCGTGGTACAGGCCTGCCCCCCCACGCCCTGGCTGTTCTGCGCAGCCTTTGTCTTGAACTACGCGGCATGGTTCTTTGTGTATCCCGGCCTTATGGGCCTGACCTGCCTTGTGGACCCAACAGGCAAACTGGCCTCCCGCGCTGGAGGTGCATGGATGTTCTCCCAAGCTGCAACAACGCTCTTTGCAAGTGCCACCCAAACACACGGGCTTTACCTGTGGACCGGTCTGTTCAGCCTTACCCTGTGCCTTTGCGCCGCCCTGGCCACCCTGCGCATATAGGGCATGGACAAGCAGGGAAGCGGGTTCTATTTTCCGCTGGTCATGACCTCCTTACCCTCCCCCACCCGCATCGGCATTGATTTTGGCACAACCAACAGTGTTATTGTCATTGCGCGCCCCGACCGTACAATCCAGACCATCCGCTTTGCCACACCTGATGGTTCCCCTTCGGAAACATGCCGCACATTGCTGGCTTTATGGCAGGATATGGAAGGTGGGCAGCGCGTGCGCCACCGCGCAGTCGGTGCGCATGCCATTGAAGCGCATCTGGATGACCCGGCCGAGACACGGCTGATCATGTCCATGAAATCCTATCTCGCACAGGCCAGCTTTCGCGAGACACAGGTTTTTGGCCAGCGCCTGACGCTTGAAAGCCTGATCGCCACCTTTTTGCAAGAACTCATGGCCCTTGGTGGCCTGTCCCCCGCCCGGTGCCATGTTACGGTGGGCCGACCTGTGCATTTTGTGGGTGACAATGCCGATGATGCTCTGGGAGAAACCCGGTTACGGGCCGCCTTTGCCCAGGCAGGCTTTGCCGATGTTACGGTAATGATGGAGCCAGAGGCCGCGGGCTGGCGCTTCATGCAGCGCCTGGACCAGCCCGCAACAGTTCTGGTCGGAGATTTTGGTGGCGGTACAAGCGATTTTTCTGTCGTACGTTTTGACCCCAGAGGCCATACCGCAACACAGCCACTGGGCCATGCAGGTGTTGGGCTGGCGGGAGACCAGTTTGATTTCCGTATCATAGACAACGTGGTGGCCCCCTATCTTGGGCGGGACTGCACCTTCCGCATCATGGGGGGGGAGCCTCTCCCCGTGCCGGTTGAATGGTACCACGCACTGGCGCGCTGGCACCGGCTCTCGCTCATGCGCACACCGCGTATTCTTAACGAAATTGAAGACGTAGCGCGCACAGCGACCGAACCGCAGAAACTGAAAAACCTGATCGAACTCATTCGCGAACAACGCGGGCAGGAACTCTACAACGCCGTATCAGCCACCAAGCGTGCACTTTCCACCCACACATCAGCAGAACTGCATTTTGCGCAGCCGGGGCTGGATATTCACGCAACCATACGGCGTGAGGATTTTGACCGCTGGATCGCGCCCGACATCGCAAGGCTGGATGCAGGCATAGAGGCCGCGTTAAAGGAAGCCTCCCTGCTCCCCGGGCAGATCGACCGTGTGTTCCTGACCGGTGGCACATCGTTTGTACCTGCGGTACGCGCCCTGTTTACCTCCCGCTTTGGTGCCGAGAAGGTGGAACTGGGCGGAGAGTTTGTCTCGGTTGCCGAGGGGCTGGCTCTGGCAGCGGCGTAAGGGGGCTTTCTTCGGCCTCCACCAGCACCTCTGGAAGCCGGGCCGCACTGGCATGGAAAATATTTACGTGGGCGCTTGAGCACTTTCATCCTGCGGATACGTAATACCGTGGTTATCTTCAACCACCGCCGCCTCTGTCAAACCTGCCGGAACAACGTGCGACATGGACAGAATATGAAAAACCTTGACCCCATTGGCCAGAAGATAATCCGTGATAATGCGCCTGTGGCAGCGCCACCAGAGCACTTCCGCGCACATGATCGCAACAACGGCGTGTGTCCCTGCCTCGATAAGCTGGGTCAGACCATGGTGAAAATCCTCTCCCAGAGCATAATCCGCATAATTATGAAAACTCTGCACGCGCCAGAACGCATTCGTGTTCACTGGCACTGTCTTTGACCTTGGGCGGCGTCCCCCAAGTTCTGGAAAATGACGATACCCTATTCCACAGGCTGCCAGTTCAGGCAGAAGATTCGTCCCGTCATACTCACGGTTACGACGAGAGTAAGGAAAAGCCCTTACATCTGCGACCAGCGTTACCTCATAATGGCGCAGGAGCGCCATAAAATCATCCAGCGACAGTGTCGAATGTCCAATGGTGTAAAAGGGGTTGGAAACGGATATACTCGGCTCTCTTTTATGATTCATGCTGGATTTGGAGTTTTTCATGCCATCACAGTCCTTCAAAATCGGAGATATCGTATCCTGGAACTCGGAAGCCGGGCACGTCAGCGGACAGATCAGAGCCGTCCATTTTACCCCTTTCATGGTCAATGGCTATCAACATCACGCGACACCGACAGAACCACAATACGAAATTGAGAGCCTTAAAACCGGCCACATAGCATTCCATAAAAGTGCTGCCCTGAACATCGAAAACTGAATAAAGCGACAGACCTGCACGGCACGCAGCCCCAACACTTCAGACCCTGATGGCAAGGCATGCCCCATAGCCGGACGGCAGGCTGCGCGGGCATGACACGCCAGCGCAGCACAGTCATCGGCTGATACCGGGAATGTCTCTGGCCCGCGCGGCAAGAAACTCCGTGCAAAGCCTTACCCGTGTCAGATTTGTCCGCTCCGGTGCGATCAGCATGCTCAGCGGCGACGCCGGGAGTGTGTACTCCGGCAGAACCCGCTCCAGACGGCCATCACGTAGGCAATCTTCCACCAGCCAGCGATGGGCCGGACCAAAGCCCCGACCAGCCAGAAACGCATCGCGCGCCGCCAGACCATGGTCAACAATCAGACGACCATAAAACGGCACAACATGGTCCCGACCTTCGGCATCCTGCAAAAGCAGCCGCTCCGAGCCATGCACGCGCGACATCCGCACGCCCTCAAGGTCATGCAGGTCCTCCAGCCGCCGCACCGGGCCATGGCGCTTCAGCCATGCGGGCGAGGCAACCAGCATACGCTGACTTGCGCCCAGAGAGCGCAGCTTCATCGTGCAATCAG
Organism: Acetobacter fabarum; assembly: GCF_029069195.1. GTDB lineage: Bacteria > Pseudomonadota > Alphaproteobacteria > Acetobacterales > Acetobacteraceae > Acetobacter > Acetobacter fabarum_A. The sequence goes on along the minus strand of NZ_JARDYK010000008.1, from coordinate 42,459 downwards.
TCAGAGGGCCGAGACGAATGGCAATATCGACGCCATCGCGCACCAGATCAATGCGTTCGTCCGTCAACCCGAATTCAATCCTTATGCCGGGGTTCTGGTCCTGAAATTCGTAAAGGAGACGACTGATATACAACACCCCCAGTGCACCGGTGCAGGAAATCCGCACTGTTCCGGCTGTCGCCTGCCGCGTATCGCGCATCTCCTGACTGGCCTGTTCGACAAGAGAGAGAATTTGCACGCAGTGCGCGTAATAACGCGCTCCTTCGTCCGTCAGCGCCGTGCGGCGTGTTGTCCGCGTCAGTAAAGAGACGCCCAGAGCCTCTTCCAGCTCACGCAGATGCCGCGTGACCGTCGATTGCCCCACGCCGGTTTCGCGGGCAACCGCCGCCAGATTCCCCCGTTCAGCGATACGCACAAAAGTTCGCATTCGCTCCAATGAAACCAGAGATTGTTCCATTTTTTGGCATTATACCTTCCGCTCGCCTCGTATGGGAGAAGAATAGCTTATCGCCTACTCTGAACGGAATACGCATTCTACTGACAACAGCAAGGTCCACCCATGAATATCCTGATCGTCTTCGCCCATCCCGAACGGCACTCCCTCAACGGTGCCCTGCTCGACGTTGCAGTGACCACATTGCAGGCACAGGGCCACGAGGTCAGGGTTTCCGACCTCTACGCCATGGACTGGAAAGCAACTGTTGATCGGTCTGATTTTCCGGATATCGCTACAAGCGAACGCCTGAAAGTGGCCTCCGCATCGTCGCGCGAGTTCGCCCAAGGCGGGCTGACGGACGATGTAACGGCCGAACAGGACAAACTGCGCTGGGCCGATACGGTTATTTTCCAGTTTCCGCTCTGGTGGTTCGCCATGCCCGCAATCCTCAAGGGCTGGGTGGACCGTGTTTATGCCTGCGGTTTTGCCTATGGCGTTGGTGAGCACAGCGACCGCCGCTGGGGCGACCGTTACGGCGAGGGGACAATGGCGGGCAAGCGCGCCATGCTGATCGTCACCGCCGGGGGCTGGCCCGAGCATTACTCCGCCCGCGGGATCAACGGTCCGATAGAGGACCTGCTGTTTCCCATCAATCATGGCATCCTGTTTTATCCGGGTTTTACCGTTCTGCCGCCATTTGTGGCCTATAGGGTGGACCGGCTGGACAACGCGGGTTTTACCACATTGGCAGACCAGCTCCGCGAACGGCTGCTGACACTGGCCACAACAGCGCCAATCCCTTACCGCCAACAAAATGGTGGCGATTATCAGATCCCGACAATGGAACTGAAGACAGGCCTGGAAGCACCCGGCACTGTCGGCTTTGACCTGCATGTGGCAATAACGCCACCGGAATAACCACAGAAGAATGTATGACGGCAACCCGCCGGGGCTGGAGAGACTGACGCTGTAGCTCCAGCATAGAACAGCCCCAAAGCTGGATATTCAGCCTGATACTCTGTCAAAACGTTATCGCCCGGCCACCTACAAGACGCGGTTCATCCCCGCGCAGGCGGGGAACACGCTGTCGATGTTGCGAGCGTCGGCCCGGCCCACGGTTCATCCCCGCGCAGGCGGGGAACACTCGTCGCCAAGACGCCAGAGGAGTTGCAGTCGCGGTTCATCCCCGCGCAGGCGGGGAACACAGTCAGGAATACCTTGCTCCATGTCATCCTCCCGGTTCATCCCCGCGCAGGCGGGGAACACCAGTCCCGCCAGTACCTGAAGGTGGTCAACAACGGTTCATCCCCGCGCAGGCGGGGAACACTCGGAGTGGCTACCTCCTGCCATGACGCAAGGCGGTTCATCCCCGCGCAGGCGGGGAACACTGCTTGTCGGCATTCATTCCGGCGTTGCAAACCGGTTCATCCCCGCGCAGGCGGGGAACACGGCATAATAGGTGCCAATCATGGTTTTATTACCGGTTCATCCCCGCGCAGGCGGGGAACACAATGCCCGTTTGTCTGCTGGACGCTCTAACCGCGGTTCATCCCCGCGCAGGCGGGGAACACTCTTCGTGGAAGCTATTGATTTAAAAATATTTTTACCTTGTCAAAGATCCCACCGGCCAAAAAAGAGCTTTTCAGGTCTACTTTTCTGGAAGGAAGCTTACAAGCTTCAGGCCATCAAAATCAACGGGCATGCGGCGGTTGCGACCGAAAGTAAGAAAGTCATAACCCTGATCCGTTGGGGCCTTCCACACCATAACTGCATCTCCTGCTTCCAGCCCTTCCGTCACCTGTCGCCAGATCATTTCACGCGTGCGCGCTGAATAATCGCCGACATAGACACCCGCCCTCACTTCGACCAGCCAGGCCGCGAGCCTGCCGCGCAGGCGTGGTGGCGCATTGGTAACAACCACAACCATCATCCCCGGTGGCCCGCATCGCCAGACTGATCTTCATCAAAAGCAGGAAGGATAGCCTCCGGTGGTGGCTCGGGCCGAAGAATGTCTCCTGCAGAAAGTACTTCCTCAATCGTGGGAATAATACGCCCAAGAAGGCCCGTCCGGCGGAACATATCACGGCAAGCCAGACGCACGGCCCGGTCTGGCCCCATGTCCATGCGACCTTTTGCAGCCTGTCCGGCAATACGGAACGCCTCGGGCACAACAGTTTCGAGCTTGAACAGATCCGCAATATCATAAACAAATGACAGAGGCTTACCTGTATGGAGAAACCCGATGGCCGGAGCATAGCCCGCGGCCAGAACGGCAGCTTCCGACAACCCATGCAGACAGGCCGTTGCAGCAGAAAGGCAGCGATTGGGAATATCGCCCGCCTCCCAGTCTTTCGGATCATAGAGACGCCGCTTCCACGGCACGCCGTACTGCTTGGCCAGAAGCGCGTAGCTTTCCCGCACACGCACACCCTCGATGCCACGCAACTGTTCGATAGACCGGCGGGCTGGCGGTTCCTCATTAAACCGCATAGCATACATTTTCCGCACGACGCGCAGCCGGGCTGCGTCATCAAGCGCAATCCGGGCCTGCCAGAGGAGTTTGTCCGAGCGCGCGCCCCCTGGCTGTCCTGCCGAATAGAGCCGCACACCCGCTTCCCCCACCCAGATGATGAGGGTACCGGTGCGAGCCGCAAAGGAAACCGCCGCGTGAGAAATACGGGCACCCGGCTCCAGCATGATCCCGGCAATGCCACCAATGGGAATCTGGGTGCGTGTTCCATCGGCATTGACAGCCACAAAGGCGCCATCAAGCACATCCAGACGTGCCTTCTCGACAAAGATCAGCGAGGCGCGGTCTTTCAGCGGTATGAGTTTCGGCGGCGCAAGACCGGGCATCCCGCTCCCTTTGTTCATCGCGCTCGCCGGATCAGCATCAGACCGCATCCGAACGATTTTGCCCGCCCGAATCCCTGTTCCAGATGCATGAGAAAAAGTGCAGGGTCGGTAATTTCGAGAGACCCCGAAAGATCGAGAATCCCGAGTTTCATCGCGTTGCGGTGCAATGCACCCGGACGTGGCAGCGACACTTGCCGATAATCCTCCGCAACTGCGGCAACCACCCTGAAACCGCTCTTTTCTCCCTGCCGTTCCATCCACGCCTGCCCAGCCGAAGAAGCAATTTCCATACGCTGCCCCGCACGCTCCTTCTGCCCCAGAGCGTCGATGGGCGCTTTGACAACGTCTTCGCGTTTGCCACCCCGCTTCATCCGGGTAGCATTGGCGCGGAGCCGGAAATCAAGACATTCACCCACTGCGAGGTCCGGCGCGTATGGCTTGATCTGATGCGGCTGGAAAAGATCGCTCTCACACGGCGGACGCGCTGAGAGAGTGAGAAAACTCCCGTCACGCTCCTCCCGCCAAAGGAAATCCCGTTTTCTGTCCTCGCTATCGGCAAATACCGACCAGAGCAGATGATGCTGTGCAGACACACGCTCCCCAACCCCTGAGGGTTGAAGCAGTGCAGCCAGCGCCCGTGCCGAAGGATTGCGGGCCAACCGGAGATGACTGAAATAGAGTGCCATGTCAGCCTCCCGCCACAATATTGACCGGACGCAGCCCAATACGCCGGGAGCCGAAATGCCAGCGGTTGCGGTCCAGCGGCATGTCTGTCACCATCTCCCCCTCGGGATCGTCAGTCACCAGTGTATGCGCCCGCACGGGAGGCGTCCGCCAGAGGGGGGCTTTCAGATGTTCCAGCGCCGCCTCCGCACACGTTGCATCCACAATCCGCGCGCCGGTCGGCGCTGCAAGCGGGCATGATTTCCGCCCGAGATAAAGCGTAAAACGTGGTTCCCGCAATGCCGCTGCAATGCCGTTCATGCCTTGGCCTTGCGCCGCAATGCCGTAAAACACGCTGGTCCGGTAATCCCGATAGGTAATGGCAGTGTTGGTTCTGCCGCGCGCGTCCCTCAGAGCTTCCGGTCGGGAGTTCGGGTTTTTCACCGCAGCGGACGGGACTGTCTCGATGGTATGGTAATCGCGCAGAGGCGTACCGGCATCAAAAATCGCCACGTCGATTGTCAGGGCGTCAAGCGCGGAAAAATCTCCATCTCTTTCTATCCCGAGCGCCGCGCCCATCAGCCCGATCAGAGCCGACCGGGCAGGCCAGATCAGAGAGCCGCGCCGCTCATGCCCTGCCAGTTCGCCCATCGCGCCCAGTGATGCGGTCAAACCGAACACCAGAAAGGGCCGCATCACGCCCCCCGTACAACTGCGCCCGCAAAGGCCGTGATCTCACCCAGCGTGCCGCCCCTTCCCACATGCAGCTTCTGTTCCGATGTCCAGACCTTGCCGTAGGCGTCATCAATGTCCCGGCGTATCTGCTCCAGTGCTTCGACTGACTGTTCCAGCAACCGCTCTCCACTGACCGGCAGGAAGAAAGCTCCAGACAGATCGCGCGGCGCCTGCGCACCGGCTTCGGCCAGCATGTAATGGGCAAGCGGGTGGTGGGCAAAGCTGTTCTGCTTGCCCTTTGGCGTTGTACGGGCCAGCGCCGCCGCCAGTGCCTCGATCCCCTTTACCGCCAGTTCTCGATCCCCGGCGAGATTGCTGATGAGCAGGTCACAGTTCACACAGACATACTGATAATACACACCAGACCCAAAAGAGGTCTCGCCAAGATGGCCTGCCCCCGTCTCTTCGCTCTTGTTGAGATCATCAACCGCGGAAAACCAGTCCTCTTCCGACTGCGCGCGGTGTGTGGTGATGGCATGCGCCACCTGTACCGCTGCATCGCGATTGTAATCGGGCGAGTCCGCCAGCATCCGCCCGAACATGGCGATATCGACCGCGCCATCGGCCCGGCGCAGAACCATTTTTTTCAGGTCTTTTTCAGCAGGCACCTTCTCTCCGGCGATAATTTTCTCAGCCAGTTCTTCCGCCAGACGCCATTCTTCAGGGGAGATGAAGGCGAGTGTCGTGCTGATCCGGTTTTTTGTTTCCTTGCCTGGCGCTTCCAGCTTGCCAAAAATCGCCGCGACCTGATCTGCAGCGGCGCGCGCCTTCTCCTCACTCACTCCTTGACCAACGAGGTGCTCAACAAGGTTCTGATACAGTCTTTTGGTCCGCTTCCCTTCGTGGTCAGCAAGATCGAGCGCAAAAAACGCACTCTCTCGCAAGGCCCGCTTGACAGACTGGGAAGACATCCGCAGACGCGGCACACCGCCCACAGTTGCCTGTTTAGGGCGCCCCTGATCGTCCCGGTTGGGGTTGGAGGGGCCGTAGGTCGTCAGAAGGTGGAATTGCAGAAAAGTCGTCATCAGGCAGTTTCTTTCACATCATCCTGCGGAACATCGGCATGAAAATAACCAAAGCACCAGTTTGTGCGTGTTCCGTCGTTCCAGTTCCAGATATCCCGCGCCAGCGCCCCGACATTGCAGCGCCGACCCGCCATCACAATTGCGCGGCGCATGAGATTGGTCAGATTTTCTCCTTCCGCACGTATGAGGCTTTCAAAACGTCCGTGTGAAAAAACCGGCTCCTTTCCCCCCAGGCGATAGGCGAGCGGTGCCGCGTCACGCTCTCTCACTTCAGCGAGCAGACATGCCAGACGAACGAGTTTTTCCGTCTCGCCTGCTCCTCCCGATACGTGGAGTTTCCGCGCAAGATCATGCACCGCCGGTTCACACAGGGTCTCGATCGGGCTAGCCCGGCGCAGACGGGCCGCCAGTCCACGCGCGGCGGGATTTGTGTCGCGTGGTTCGAGATATTCCGCCCACCAGCCAAAGGCGATGGTGCCTGCCCTCTTTTCCTCCCCGCTCATGCCGTTTTCCTTTTTTCTGTTTTCGGCGGCGAAAGACCAAGCGCGCTGAATATCTCAGCCCCCTGTTTTCCGTAGCCTGCGAGCGCCCCCTGCAGGTATCGGCGGGCCCCGGTGATACGGCCGATCGCCTCCACTTCCCGCTGATTCAGGCCGGGCAGAGCCTTGGCATCGAATTGTCCCAGCGCCTGCCTGCGCAGATCATTCAACCAGATGTTCGCCGGGTTTTCGCCCTGCTCAATCGCCTGCACATGGGTCAGAAACCGTGCTTCTGTCTCAAGAAAAAAAGCCTCGCGCTCCGCTTCGCGCGCTTCGCCAGCGGCCAGAACGGGCACAAGAGCGTTGCGTAAGGTCACCGCCACGGCTTCTGCGGCCTCGATCAGGCCAACAAGCTGAATTTCCGCCTCAGAGGACAGAACCGACAGCAGACGCTGGCGTGAAAAAATGAAGTCACGAGGCTTCATGTTATCCATCGACCAGCCCGCGACGATAACGGAGCCTCCACTCATTCTCTGCTCCCGCAGGCACAATGCCAGTTCGGAAAGCTCGCTTCTATTGTCTCCAGCCACCACGCCAAGCCAGTTACGATAACCGAAATGCCCGGCGCGCGGATGTTTCGGCAGCCATTCCGTGCCGGGTTTCAGCCGGTAATAGGGGCTGAGTGGATGCTTCCAGAGCGCGTAATTCGTGCCCCATGGTTTCTGGATCACGCCGGTTACCGCCTCATCATCGTGTATAAGACGCAGCCTGCGCGGCATGCCGAAAAACGCCTCCACCCCAAAAACCTCGCCTTCTGGCGGAAAAGTCTGCTGCCCTGTATCGGAAACCCGGGTTGGTCGCATCCAGGGCAGAGCGTCCATTTCCGCGGGATGTCCATACGGCACATTCGCCCAGATCAGGTCCCATAGCGTCCGCTCCGGATCCACCAGCGTGACCATTGGTCCACCACCACGCAAGGATGTGCGGTTTCCCGCCCCGCCAGATGGCGCATCGGCCTGAAATGTGTAAAGTGCCATAGCCGCCATGGAAAAATCCAGACGCTCATACCGGGCACGATGCACCATGACATCCGCATTATTGCGTACGGTATTCGCACCCGCACTGTCTATGAACAGCATATCGACGGGGCTGCCCTCCGCTGTGAGTGGTGCCAGCTCCTGAAGAAAACGCGGCCCATCCCCCAGAAGATTGAACGCCGGAGCATAAGGCACCAGTTTTTCACGCAACCGTTGCGGATCAGCCTTGCATCGCTCTCCCCAATCCTCTTCATCAGCAGGGGGATCGGCGAGAAAAACCAGCCCTATCAGAAATTCAAGACATGCAATGTTAAGGTCAGGGCGCGGCCAGTCGGGCTGCACCACATCCGGCTGTGCCATCTGCCATGGCACAATGACCCGCCGCGACCCATCCGCGCAGAGGACTGGAATCCACGGATCATGAATAAGATTGAGGGTCACACATTACCTCTTCCACTTGCCGGTGGGGCATAGAAAAGCGCACCCGAAGCGGCAGTGCGACAAAGACACTTCATCAACATTGCGTACGCCTCGGATACCTTGTAAATTCGCCCGTAAAATATATGGGTTTATTTACCACCACAAGCAGCTTACGCCTGAACAGGGGTCATCTCCGTGTTCACGGAGAAGTAAAGACAAGACCGCACTTCTCATCGTAATGCAAGCCGTCACAGATGCCGCCCGCCTCGCTGACAGGACACAGCCTGACCTGCGCGCGCTTCCAGTCCGGCCAGTCTTTTGTAATTGCCATGATTTCTGGAGATGACTGATCGGGGAGCGGCAGGGCATCGACCTTCTTGCGGTGGGCGGAAACTTCGGAAAGCATCCAGGCGTCCGCGCCCTCTCCTGTTGCCCACGGAATCAAACCGCGCGCCGTCCGACGCGCCAGACACAGAACACGCGCATCTTCTCCCAGCCGGGTAGGGTAGTTCACGTCATCATCCCCACGGCCTGCCTTGCGATAGCCATCCGAGACCTTTACGATATTATGCCAGGCCAGCCCCCTGTTGGCGCTGTCTTTTCCATATTTATCCTGTTCTGCCTTCAAAAGAGCTTCGGGTACCGGCTCTGCGTCCGCTCCATAGACCGCCTCGATCAGCTCACGCTGCCGGTCTGGTGTCCCGATCTGTCCTTGCGTGAAAATTACCTGCGCGCTCCGCCAGACATCGGCAACCGCATAAACCCACGCACCTTTACCCAACGTGCCATGCAGCCATCGGTCATCCCCGACTTGAGAAGGGTCCGGTGAAAGAACATGCAGCACCGGTGCGGAAACCGGGCGAGCCGATGCCGGTCGGATATCCATATGCCGCCACAGACGCCCAGCCCGCTGGATCAGCGCTGCGATGGGCGCGATATCGGACAGCATGACGTCAAAATCCAGATCAAGCGAAGACTCCAGAACCTGTGTGCCTACAAGAACGAAGCCCTCTCTCCCCCTGCCGTTCCTGCCAACCCGCGCCAAAACCTCGGCCTCGATCCGTTTGCGATCGCACAAGGCAAAACGGGCGTGCAGCAGCCGTGCATCCACGCCTGCGGCGCGGAGTGCCGCAACGGCCCCGATTGCGTCATCAACCGCATTGCGAACCCACACGCAGGCTGCCCCCCGCGCCGCCATTTCTGCCAGCAGCGTAACAGCGTTCTCTGCCGTATCGAGCCTTTTAACCATCACCGGACCTTTGACCGGGCGGTTTTCGGCATGGAAGCATGTAACCGCCTCCCCTCCCGCAATGGTCAGAGCCGGATAAGCGGCGGTATCAGCCTTACCATCATACGTGGCCAGCAGCCTGCCACGGAGATTCATAGGCAGCGTTGCCGTCAGAAGAATCGCAGACCCACCCGCCGCGCGGTGCATTCTCAAAAGTGCTGTGAGTTCTTCAGCAATATAAGGCTCCCCCATTTCATGAACCTCATCAACCACGAGAATTTTCGACGACAGGCCATAAGTCCGTAATGTCTGAAACCGAACAGGCAGAACAGACAGCAATGCCTGATCAATAGTCCCGATCCCGACATCGGCCAGCAATGCACGCCTGTTACTTGCCGCCAGCCAGTCCGAGGATGTGATCTCCCACGGTCCGCCGGTTCTGCTTCCCTGCACCAGATCACGGAACGGCACCGACAGCCCAGATCGCCCATGCGCCAATGTTACAAAAGGATTATCGAACATACGCCCGACAATGCGTGAAGCACGACCAAACATCGCATCCGCTGTGGCCATCGTGGGAAGAGCAAAAAACAAGCCGCGCCCCTTGCCTGCCAAACACATACGATGGGCAAGCAAAAGTGCTGCCTCTGTCTTGCCTGCCCCGGTCTCATCCTCCACAATCGCCAGCGTTGGTCCAGCCGGAAGGGCAATGGTTGAGCAGGCCGCCTGCATGGGGCGCAGTGCAAAATCAAACAGAGCACCCTCCCGCGCTGCAGTACCTGCTATGCCCGCCACGGCAACGGCGCGCGCCGCAATGGGGCGGATCCGTTCCAGATAAGCCGCAAGACTGCAGACCTCAGTCCATGGCTGGAACCAGTGCGGGTTGGACCCAACCCAGTCGGCGGCCGTGCAGAACCCCGCCAGCCACCAGGACAGGGGTGCTACCTCCGCCACCGACACCCCGTCGAGTGAGGCTTCCGGCCACAGGTCACAGAATGCATCAATCAGCTTCGCCGCTGGCTCACGCCCTTCCCCAACGCATTTCAGTGCCCGGACAAGTTCTCGGGGCAGGCGCGCTTCGGGTGGGAGAGCGCCAAGCATATGCCCGGACGGGCATCCATGATGTCCGGCTACGGCCGCGTAGAGCATTTTCCGCACATAAGGGGTGCCGCCAAGCCGGGCCGCAAGCCGGGCATCCTCCACATAAAACAGAACCTCACTCAGTTCCCAATGACGGAACCCCGGCTGCGCCACACCTTCGCGGAGCATGGCGCGAAAACTTTCACTGATTTTGCCGATATCGTGCAGCCCGACAAGCATGACCAGCGCATCGCGAAGGGGAGGCGCCATGTTGAACGGGGCAATCAGCCTTTCCGCCACCCCGGCAACATCAAGCATGTGAAACGCCGCCGGATGCGCAGGGCCATCGGGAGTGATCGGGCATTTACCCGGCCAGACTGTCCACTGCATGACGCATCCCTCCACCCTCAAACTACATGTTATGCCGAACGGTCACTGACTAAGACCAAGGCTGATTTTAATTGCCTGATCTACTTTTTTCATCACGTATTCCGGCAATCTGGAAATCACGACAGAGATACGGCTTTTGTCAATAGTTCTGATTTGCCCACACTCAATAACTGAATCATACCCATTATTCCCACGTTCTTTTGCAGTGATCGGCACTTGTATCGGCAGGTTTTTATTTTGGTTATGATCGGTTAACGGGGCAATTATTGTCATGGGGGAGAATTTGTTCCCCACATCATTTTGCACTATCAGACAGACAATATCTTTGCCATTCCGCTCTGTTCCAATAGCGCCTTTCAGATTGGCAAGTACGATATCACCACGACGAAGTGTGTTTACATCAAGTGGCATATTATAAGCTTTGCAAAAAATTACGGGCCCTGCATCAGCAAGGCCCGTAATCCTTTAGATTACTGGAAGAGAGACAGAATGTTCTGGGACTGACCATTCGCAATCGTCAGTGACTTGATAGCCAGGGACTGTTTGGTTTGCAGGGAAGTCAGTTTTGCACTTTCAGCAGCCATGTCGGCATCGGTAAGAGCGCTGACGCCGTTCGTAACAGCATTTGTCAGAGACGAAGTATAGGTGCTCAGACCAGACAGCGTGTTGCTGTAGTTGCCAAGGTTCTGCATGGTAGAACTCATACTGGTAATAGCAGACTGAATGGCAGAAACCGCTGTTGTTACGCCACCTTTAATCCCAACCGCAATCTGATCAGCTGCTGTTCCGCCACTCACTTTAACGGAGGACGAAAGATCAACTGGTGTACCTGCCGTAATTGCCACTGCGGCTGGTGTTGCCCCTGCCATAACAGTAAAAGCGCTGCTAGAGGTTAAAACATTCTTTGTGCTATCCCAGCTCAAGCCAGCGGCTTTGGCAAGATCATCCATGGATGTATACTGGTTCGCCGCAGCATTATTAACACTACCAATAGTATAGGTAACAGCCGATCCACCAGAGCCCACAGTTACACTGACCTTGTTAGCTGCTGTAGGCGCGGTCCCTGCCGTTCCAACTGCCGCGGACGTGTAAGGCGCTGTAACTGCCACTGCGGCTGGTGTTGCCCCTGCCATAACAGTAAAGGCGCTGCTAGAGGTTAAAATATTTTTTGTGTTATCCCAGCTCAAGCCAGCGGCTTTGGCAAGATCATCCATAGATGTATACTGGTGCGTCGCAGCGTCACTAGAACTACCAATAGTATAGGTAACAGCTGATTCACCAGAACCTACAGTTACACTGACATTGTCAGCTGCCGCAGGCGGGGTCCCTGCCGTTCCAACTGCCGCAGATGTATATAGATAACTCTGGATTTTAAAGTCACCAGATTTACCTGCAACAGCAAGAGAGCTATCGCTGTTGAGTGAAGCATTAACCCCTGCACCGTTCATGGCGCTAACCAAAGCAGTCAGGGCATTTTTTGTAGAAAAGCCGCTATCCAGTGCAACAGCGACATTGCCCACAGAAGCCTGCACTCCAGTCTGGACAAATTCAAAGGTTTTACCATCCGCCTGAATGGTTGTACCACCTGAACCATCAATGCTGTTTTTTAGCACAATTTCGGATGCATCCAAAGCCGATGTATCCACATGTGTCACATTTGAGCTATTGAGAGAAGAAAAGATAGTTTGTGTAGAATTTGCCGCACTACTCCCAGCTGCAGAATTGCTCGTCAGGCCGAGAGCATCCACTAGAGTTGTGTTGGAACCCGCCATGCTCGTGAAGGTCTGTGTCTGACCTTGGACGTTTGTCAGTGTTTGCAGGGTGGTCCCATTGTAAGCATTGATAGCATCGTTGCCGCTGGTCAGCAGGTTGACACCAGAGAACGTAGCATTGCGAGCATATGAGTTAATGCTGTCAAGCGTGCTCAGAATCTGGGTAGCCATCGCACTTGCGTCAGTTCCGGTCTGCCCCGCCGTAGTGACCGTGTTCTGCAACGTTTGCAAAGAAGAGACTATTTTGTTGCCCGCAGTATTGGCGGTAGCAACGACCTGCGCACCAAGAGAAAGAGAATCAGAAACAGCAGTCATTCCCTGCAAATTACCGTTCATTTGGGCTGCAATAGAGTAAATTGCCGGGCTGTCCGCAGCATTGTCAACTTTTTTACCAGTAGAAACTGTATTTTCTGTTTTGCTCAGTTCAGTCTGCGTAGCATTTAGTGCTTCAAGAGCGACAAGAGACGATGAGTTGTTGTTGATCGAGAGTGACATTTTCGAACCTAACCTCTAGGTTTCGAAACACTTCGGCCAACAGCAGAAAATCGTTTGTATGTTGTCGTAAAAGGTTGTCACGAAATGCTTTATGGATATGCGCGTGTTTCCACTTCGAGAAAGGATGAGGAAGGAGTTTTTGTTCAGACAACGTCTTCTCAGATTGAAGCATTAATAAATTCCGGAGTGAATTTATCAAATATTTTTGAAGACAGGGTATCCGGAAAAGAAAAAAGCCGCCCAGGCTTGAACTCTATGCTTGAAACAGTTCAATCTGGCGATGTCATTATGGTATGGAAACTTGATAGACTAGGGAGATCCGTGCGAAATCTTTTAGAGCTGGCAGAAATTCTTAAATCAAAAAATGTCACAATCCGCTCCATAAGTGACGGCATAGATACCGGCGGCGCCTTGGGTGGTTTTCTGATGACCATTTTAGGCGCAGTCGCGGAACTGGAACGCGAAACAATTGTGGAGCGTGTAAAGTCAGGTCTGCAAGCTGCTAAAAACCGTGGAATTCAGGTTGGTCGTAAACGGGCATTATCTCCGCAGTCCTGTAAAGATATCCTGAATTCTATTAAATGTGGGGAGAGGGTGTCCGATATTGCCAGACGTTATAACGTTAGCAGGGCGACTGTGTATCGTTCTATTGAGAGAGCCTAGAATTTCACTTTGTTTTTGCATTTCAATATGAAGGAAAAAAAGATCGGGAAGAAACGTCCTTCTTTTCAGGTTGAAGAAATTTTCCCTTTATTAACCTTCTAATAACCATTCGGGGCTAGGCTCCGAAGTGTCGCAAAAACTAGTGTTTCCGAACGCCCTGAAAATTTTTGTGCAGGCGAATTCTTTCTGTCACGACCAGACTGCCCGCCAGAAATGTGTACTCGGGACGAATTTATGGAAACGAGGTCACGTTTTACCCACGGCAGAAAAAAGGGTGAGATCACTCTCGGTGGGGCTATGACTGATGAACGGTGGCGTCAGAATCATCTCTGGCGCCATAGTCGAGCCCTTTCTGTAGGGATTAACGCGCGCATCAGGCTGTCGTTCATTATTCGGGGGTCATCTGATTATCGCTGCCCCGTTTTATTGTCTACTCTTCTGCGCAAAGGGTAGACTTCCGTTTGTCGGAGCGGGCGGCAATAATGCTGACCTGTTTAGGTTTATTGAAGAGCCAATCAACAAGGTTACGTTCCCTGCTGTTCAGGTCATGGGCATGATGCCTGACACGCCTGCCAGTCCTTTGGGGCTGGCAGGCGTGTCCCCGATATTCAGTGGTGAGAAGGCCTGACTGCCACAACTTCAATCTCCACCAGCCATCCCGGGTTAGCGAGTTGCGCTACACCAAAAGCCGAGCGAACCGGCAGGTTGGGCTGTGACCGGGTGCCAAAAAACTTCGTGTACCCTTTCATCATGCCTTCAAAATCAAGTTTTTTGGTGTTTGTATCCGCCACCATAAACACGTGCATCTGCACCACGTCTCCCATGCCCAGCCCCATGCCAGCAAGCGTCTCCTCTATCCGTTTAAGAGCGCCTTGCGTCTGTGTTGCCATGTCACCATAAGCTGCCAGACTTTTCTGGGCCGCTTTCGGGTCAATAACAGGAGCCCCCATACCGCTCAGGTAGATGGTGGAAGAACCTGACGGCACTTCAATAGCTGAAGCAATGGGAAAAGTTGCTTCGTTATGCCTGACTGGATCATTCTGGGCATATGCTGGCGCAAACGACGCAGATGCCGCCAGAACTGTTGTTGCGCAAAGGGTCCATCCCCATCCGGCCTTGAATATACGCATGATTTTATTGCTCCTCGGCTGTCAGATGCGGACGCATAAGAGCGACCTCCGACGGGTTCAGTTTATCTGTATAATGATTACCAAAATGCGTACGGATATAATCCACCACATCTGCAACCTGTCTGTCATTCAACAAACCGGAAAACCACGGCATGGCTCCATAACCGTTAAGAATAACGGTGACCGGGTAACTGGCTGCCTGCAAATGCGGGTTATGCGCAAGAGCAGGAATTTGCGCCCCCGCACCGACAGCCCCCTGCCCATCTGCCATATGGCAACTCTGGCAGACATGGCGATAGGTCGCCTCGCCCGACGACAGGGCTTCCATTTTACCAGAAATTGCACTCGCACTGTCTGCCCGTGCAAAACCGGCAGGCGCAACAGCCGCCACCAGCGCCGACAAAAGGAGAAATTTACGCATCAGGCTGCTCCCAGGGCTCGTTTATGCAAACGTGTAACCGCGTCCAGTGCAGATAAAATGGCACCTTCCTGCCAGCACCCGACATAAGACGCATGCTCGCCAGCCAGGACCAGTCTCCGGTCAATGGAACACAGCGTTTTATAGTGCGTCTTGCGTGCCTCTTCGCTCCACATCGAGCAGCACCCCAAAGTCCATGGCACCCGGCTCCATGCAAAACTCACACCATTCAGAAACTCCTTCCGGTATTGCGGATGAAAAGCGAGCCCCTGCCGTAAACCCTGTTCCAGCCGTTCCTGTGGGGTCATCCCCGCAAAATCATATGCAGCCGGACCAAACATATACCCCCCAAGCAGCACGGCTGGTCCTTTGGAAAAAATACCATGACTTGGGTAGGAAACCTGACTAATGGGCTGATCCGTAAAGCTGATACCACCGTAAATCTGGTCATCTTCTTCCCAAAAGCGGCGTTTGAATTCCAGACCAAGCTTAACGGAGGACGCGTAGGGCACGGCAGCTATGGCGGCTTTCATGCCATCGCTGACCTGCACATCCAGTTGTGACAGAATGGAAAGAGGAATTGTGCACACACAATAGTCAGCCTGTGCATGGCGCACTACACCACCATGCTGCATGTCATGATAGGTCACGCTGACACCATGATCATCCTGATGAATGGCCGTAACCTTGCAGTTAAGTTGTAAAAGGTCTTTTACCTGTCTGGTAAAAGCCTTACCAATATTGTCCATTCCCCCCACAGGCTGGAACATGGTTGTCTGCATATCCAGCCGCTCATGGAACGCCATCCAGTTCCACATGCCGGATTTCCAGATTTCACCCCTGTTCAGCAGATCGGACGGTACCGGCGCACCATTCAGCCCGCCCCCCTGCGGCTTCTCAAACCCGCGCCGTAACGCACTGATATTACCTTTTGTATAAGCCAGGTCCGGTGTAAGCGCACCCCAGCCCCGCATGGCGTCTTTCAGATGCGCCACTTCATCCGCGCTCACCAGATCATCGAGTTTATGCTGGTCCACAGCCTTAGCCAGAAGCTCTGCCGTAAAGCCGGTAAAATCAGCCGCCAATTCCCGGTAGCGCACGGCTTTACCACCAAAAGAGCCTGTTGAATGGAGCCAGCTATTATGGTTCAGTTCTATAAATGGTTCCAGTTCAACACCAAATTCGCGGCAATAGTACAAAAGCCCCTGATGATGGTAGGGAATGCGCCACGGACCGGGGTTTATGTAATTCCCCGGTGCAAAGCCGACTTTTTGTGTTTCTCCACCCAGTTCCGTTACCGTGTCTCCTCCGCGCAGGCTGATGTTGCGCCCACCGCTACGCGTCTGGAACTCAATGATCTTGACATCATACCCTGCTTTGCGCAGTTCATAGGCGCTGAGCATCCCTGCAAGCCCGGCCCCCAGAACCAGAACAGAGGTCCCTTTTTGAGCGCCAGACAGTTTGGGAGGACCGGAAAAATCCGTTCCCATGGCATGGCCCATACTGGTCATGGCCTGATACAGCGCTACACTCCCAGCCAACGCGCCAATACGGCCCAGAAGTTGCCGCCGTGTTTGTAAATGGGTGTTTGATGGACTTGCCATTGAGTATTCCTGCTTTTTTACTCACGATTCCAGTAAAACCGAACCGGCAAAAATGCATGACGTGTAAAAACATGCGTCATGCATGATTTATTTTAGAAGTCTGCGTTCAGGCGACCATAGTAGTAGGCACCGGTGATCGGCACCTGAAGAGAGAACTGGTCGTAAGGCTGTGCGCCGCGGGAATTATTGATCTGTGCAACCATGCGCGGTTTGACATCGGCAATGTTGTTCACGCCAACAGCCATGTGCCAGTTCCTGTTAAAGCGGTAGCCTATTTCAATATCTGTCATCCAGCGTGGTGTGTTCTTGAACTGGTTGAAGCAGACATTGGAGTAAGCCAGCTTTCCGCCACCCGGGCAGAGCGTGTTCTGGTTCTGCCAGTCATAATAGCTCAGCATGGAGGTTGTCTCACCATACCGGGTTTCACGCACGTTAAAGTCCCAGTTTCTGTAAAGGTAGAATGCGTTCAGGATAATCTTGCTACGTGGATAGGCCGTTGTGATGTAGGAAACATTCTGCGCATTCAGCAGAGGATTCCCGTTTGCATCCAGTGTATTGTGGTGCAGGCGGGTCCGGTTGAGGTCAAGCGCCATGGTCAGCGCCAGAGTACCTGCCTTGCGGAAGCGGAAGGTATAATCAGCTTTGATATCCAGCCCCTGCGTACGGGTGCTGGCGCCGTTGGTCATGAAATATGCTGACACGTTATCAGCAATCAGACCATTGGAAGGCAGCAGATAGCCAAGCTGCTCAATGGCTGCAATAGCGCTGGAACCATTGACTGTACCACCACCCACAATACGGTCGCGCAGGTTAATCTGATAGACATCCGCTTCGATATGAAACCCGTTGACAGGCTCTATAACAATACCACCACTGGCACTGACGGAACGTTCCGGTTTGAGCTTGCTGGCACCCAGCGTGCGGGCCGCAGCCGAATCAACCGGCAACAGGCCAGACGCCCCGTTGGGGTCCACGTTCATGGCGGAATAATGCTGCTCGGGCAGTGTTGGCGCACGGAAACCCGTGCTGATGGTCCCACGGAAGGCAATACGCCGGGTGACATCATAGCGGCTGGAAACCTTGCCATTTTCCGCATTTCCAACGTCTGTGTAATGCTCAAAACGCCCGGCAAAATCCAGATCCCAGTTTTTGAGCGGATGGAAGTCACCATCCACATAACCTGCCCAGATGTCACGGCTCCAGTTACCGGCGCTTTGCGGGCCAATACCTGCATAACCCTGCGTGCCCCCCAGAAGGTAGGAAGCCGCATCCCCTGCGGTCAGATCATACGTTTCCAGCCGGTGCTCCGCACCAAAAGCCAGCAGCATCGGAACTTTTTGGGCAATGTTGAAATGCCGCCGAAAATCAAGATTATTGGTCCATTGCGCAAGCCTGTATGTTTCTGCGCGCACGATTGTCGGGGTCCAGCCGCATCCCATGGGTGAATAGTTGGCCGATGTACTATCCGACGAGCAGGAAGACGACAGCATACCCGTATTGGCGGTATTTTTATTGCCGATTTTGGTTTCGTCAGCACCATAAGTAGTGCTCAGATCCCAGTCAAAACCGAAGACGTTATCGCCCTTAAGGCCAATGGTTGCTGCGTAATCGTTTTCCTGAATGGTTTCAAGCGGGGAAAAACCAGAGGGATAATAGGTCGGCGCGATGGTGGGAATACGATAGTTTTCGTATGCTTCTCCATAACGATGCGCATACGTGATCAGACCATAAAACTGAATAGCGTCCGTAATTTTCTTACCGAAATCAATACCAAGATTTTCCCGTGTTTCTTCTGGCGTGCTCATGATTTTGTTGGAATCGAGTGGCAGACTCATGGCATTGGGCACCACACCGTTATAATACCCGGTTGTGGTCGCACCATCGGGCCAATACCCTAATAAACGGTGGTCTTTAGTTTTTACAACGTAATGATCTACATGTGTGATCTGGCCTGAAAGATGGATATAACCATCCTGTCCCAGCTTCAGCCCGCCATCTGCATTCAACTGGTACTGCCAGCCATCGCCATTATAGGCATTGGCCCCGGTCTGGGCTGACATGTGCAGGCCGTGATCTTCTTTTTTGGTAATAATGTTCACAACACCCGCAATGGCGTCTGACCCATACATGGCGGCTGCACCGTCTTCCAGCACTTCAATATGATCAATCGCATTTGCTGGAATCATGTTCAGGTCAACGCCTGTCGAACCAAACTGGGGGCCTGCATCCGCCACAATGTTTGCCGTGGAATGGCGGCGCTTGCCATCCACAAGAACCAGCACTTCATTCGGGTTGAGACCACGCATCTGAATGGAGGATGTCAGCGCGGCGCTATCAGCCGCCATGGCCTGTACGTTGATCGAGGCATATGTCCGCACCAGCGAATCTGCCAGATTAACCTGCCCCGAACGGCGCAGTGTTGCCGCTGTCAAAACGGTCACCGGAGACGAGCTTTGTCTTGCCTTGCGGTTGGTCGAATGGGTGCCCGTTGAAACATTAACGGTTTCGACTTCGCCTGCGTACAAGGCTCTGGTATTATCCTTTCTGCGGGTCGGCGGTGCTGAGGCTGTTGCTGTCGCGGGGCCTGCCGGTTTTGTTGTGACTTTCCCGGAGTGTTCGTGCGAAACCTTCCGATGTGGCGTGGCAACTCCAGTTGTTTCCGCCACAGAGAGTGAAGGCAGAACGGTGCAGAGCGTGGTGGCAAGCAGAGAGAAGCGGCGCGCTAATCGCATGTTTCATGTCCCACTTGTGAAGCATTATTGCTCTATCCGCCGTATTACATTTCAGAACTGAAATGATAGAAAAAAACATGCCTGCCGTGCCTATCCTGCATAACGTTGCGAAAACGCAACATGTTGCCTTCTGCGCCGGATACCAAATCTCTACTGCATCGCTGTGGAGTGCCCCCTGACGGCATGATTTTTGGCGCGTGCTGGAAACCATGCCATACTTCAATTCCCGGACCGGGTGCCGGAGGCGACCTGCCAGATCTGCATAGTCCTGCCAAAATGGCCCGGATCAGAAGGGATCAGACATGATTGGCAGGCGTACTCTTATAAAAGGCTCGGTGATGATGGCCGCGGCCACCGTTTCGAGCGGTGTTCACGCGCAGATGTGCGCAGCCCATGACGAACGGCATCAACACGGTGATATACCGACAAAATTCCCGATCTGGCCCGGACTGCCGCCGGGCGGCGGGGGGCCGGTTGCAGGTGAGCACGTCTCCAGAAGTGGTGCCGTGACAAACGTTGCAGTTCCGACCCTTACAGTCCTGCGTCCTGTTCAGCCCAACGGGGCCGCAATGCTGGTCGCAGGGGGCGGTGGATATAAACGGATCGAAAACGCAAAGGAAGCAATGCCCACCGCCCGGTGGCTGGCTTCTATCGGGGTGACGGCCTTCGTTCTGACGTATCGCCTCCCGAGGGAAGGCTGGGCTGTCGGCAGATTGGCACCGTTCCAGGATGCAGAACGCGCCATTCGCATCATCCGCGCTCAGGCACACCTATTTGGCATCGACCCGCACCGTGTGGGAATAACGGGCTTCTCTGCGGGCGCTCATCTGCTGGGGATGGAGGCGGTCTGCGCGGATCATCTCTCCTACACGCCGATCGACGTATGGGATCAGGTATCGGGGCATCCCGATCTGGCGCTGCTGATCTATCCTATCGTGGCACTTGAGCCACCGTATCAGAACACGTCCACAAGACGCCTCCTGATCGGCGATCATCCAAGCCCTGCCGAAAGTACGCGCTGGTCCGTGCAGACGCACATTCATCCAGGGCTGGCACCATTCTTTCTCGTGCAGGCGGCGGACGATCCCGTATCAAACCCGGCGAATACCGCCATTCTTCAAACCGCCTGTGCGCACAATGGTGTGGAGGTCGTGCGCCATCTGTTTCCTACAGGTGGCCACGGTTTTGGTCTGGGAAAATCAGGAACAGCAACGGTGACGTGGCCCAACATGGCCGAACAATGGATGGCGGGGCACCGATTTATCTGACACCCCCCTCTGCTGAGGCGCCATGCGTGTTCTCCGGGCAAGCACCGTTTCAGTCAAAGCGGCATCACCTGAAAACTGCCGACATCGACCATAAAACTGCCATCCGCCTCGATCCCGAAAGAGCGCCTCACTTCTTCGGGTGCGGCCTGTTGCAGGGAACGGATCGCCCCAGCACGCTCAGGAGGTGTTTTTGTCCGCGCTACCCAGCTTTTGAAGTCCATGCGCAGACGATGGGTCCGGGTGGACTGAAGCACAAAACCCGCCTGCCCCAGAAAAGCTGCCCACTCGGCCACCGTATAGTCCCGGACATGCGAGAGATCGCGTAACAGTTCCACCGCTTGCAGCCAGCTATCCAGCAGGGCGGAAGGAGGAGCCGTTACATCAATGAACAAAGCCATCCCTGATGGGGCCAGCACACGCCGCGCTTCGCGCAGGCCCGCTATCGCATCCGACCAGTGGTGGGTTGTAAAGCGGCAGAAGACGGCATCAAAGCTCCTGTCCTCAAAAGGGAGTTTCTCTGCCGGTGCCTGTGCGACGGTGATATTGGACAACCCCTGTCGCGTTGCTTCCTGCTTCACGGCCTCCAGCATTGGGCCTGTCACGTCACAGGCCACCACTTCTCCAACGTGCGGAGCCAGCCGATAGCTGACGTGGCCACCGCCACAGCCGATATCCAGCACACGGCGCAGATTTTTCCCCGCTACCAGATGCTCCACCCTATCCAGATCACTTCCCTGGCTGTGCACCGTGCTGGCAACATAGTCCTGCGCGCGCATGGCATAATGCTTTGCCACATAAGGTTCTGTCATGGTCTTTTTTCTCCGGCTCATGATTCGTCATGATAGAGGCTGTCAGAAATAAAAATCCGGTATAAGGTCTTCTTTTATACTGGTATAAAAAGCACCATCATGCGTCTTTCTTCCGAACAGCATCGCGCCCTCGGGGCATTCCTGCGTGCCCGCCGTGATGCTCTCTTACCCGGTGATGTCGGTCTGCACTCCCTGCCCGGACGACGCCGGACAAAAGGATTACGGCGGGAAGAAGCCGCCCAGATATGTGGTATCAGCACCACCTGGTATACCTGGCTGGAACAGGGCCGGGATGTGTCCTGCTCGACCGCAACGCTGGCACGTATTGCTTCGGCCCTGCATCTTTCCCCTGCCGAGCGCGGGTACCTGTTCGAACTGGGGCAAATGAAAGACCCCGATGCAGCACTGCTCCCCGCGGCATCGGTTCTTCCCGAACAGGTCCGTATTTTCCCCGAACACCTATCCGTGCCCTGCTATGTGCTGGACTCCCTGTGGAATGCCTGCGCTGCCAACAAAGCAGCCCGGAACCTTTTTGTCGGATGGCTGGACAGCAGGGAATGCAACCTGCTGCGTTATATCTTTCTGACACCTGATGCGCGGACGTTCCTTGACGACTGGGAAACCAGCGCAAGACGCGTACTTGCCGAATTCCGGGCCACCAGCATTCATGGTGACAGGCAGCAGGTGGACACGCTGGTTCAGGACCTCATGTCCCAAAGCCCGGATTTTGAACGTCTGTGGCATAACCAGAGTGTATTGCTCCGAGCAGGTGGTGCCCGCAGATTTCACCACCCGGTCCATGGCCCGGTCAATCTTGAGCAGACTACCCTGACATTTACGACATGGCCGCAGTATCAACTGGTCACATTGACGCCACGATAAGCCGTTCGGAAGCCGGGCGACTGCCACTTTGTTTACAGCGCCCCTCCGCGGTCAGTTTCCGTCAGTGGCAGCCTTGCGCTGGACAGAATGCGCATACTGGTCTCCCCACGTCTTGAGCGCCTGAATAACTGGCTTTAGCGTCTTTCCCAGATCAGTCAGGGCATATTCCACATGCGGCGGAACCTCGGGGAAGACGGTCCGCAAAACCAGCCCGTCCGCCTCCAGTTCCCGGAGCTGGTTGGTCAGCATCCGCTGCGTAACATTGGGCAGGCGGCGGCGCAGTGCACCAAACCGCAGCACCCCGTCCATGAAAAGATGGTACAGGATGAGTGCTTTCCACTTCCCGCCAAACAGTTCCAGCGTGGCTTCCACCGTGCAGCCGGGGCTGCACGCCAGCGTAGTGTGACGGATACGGGGCATGGTATCATTCCTGACACTAGTGGCGGTTTATGTGCGTTCTTGCGCACATGGCGGGGCGGGTCAATGTTTACACGCAGGCCGGACGGATGGCCTGTATTTTGTGAACAAGGTGGACCATGTCTTCGTCTTCTCTATTCAGCCCTGTGCGGCTGGGCGACCTGCTACTCGAAAACAGGATATTCCTGCCCCCCCTGACGCGCTGCCGCAGCACGCAGCCCGGTAATATCCCCAACACGCTGATGGCCGACTATTACGCCCAGCGCACGCAGGCGGGCTTCCTGATCACTGAGGGAACCCAGCTCGAACCCCGCGGTCAGGGCTATGCCTGGACGCCGGGCATTTACTCACCCGAACAGATTGCGGGCTGGAAGCACGTTACCGCTGCCGTGCATGCCAGACAGCGCCCCATTTTCGCGCAGTTGTGGCATGTGGGGCGTGTCTCTCACCGTGCGCTTCAACCCGGACACGAAGCTCCAATTGCTCCATCCGCTGTGGCGGCAACAGGCGTGAATGTCTTCATCCCCACCGGACCAGACGCGGGAAAGCTGGCGCCACCAGACACACCAAGAGCATTAAGCATCCCCGAAATCCATGAACTGGTGGACCTGTATGCACAGGCGGCACGCAATGCCCTGTCCGCCGGGTTTGATGGGGTCGAAATCCATGCGGCCAATGGTTACCTGATCAACCAGTTCCTCTCAGAGCGCGCCAATTTCCGCACCGATGCTTATGGCGGCAGTCTGCCCAACCGTCTACGCTTCCTGCGTGAGGTAGTGGAGGCCGTGTCCGCCGTGGTTACACCCGACAGGATGGGCGTGCGGTTCTCTCCCCTTTTCGGCACAACCACAGAAGAGCGCGTCTATCTCGGTCTACTGGAGGACAATCCGGCGGAAACCTACACGCAGGCCATTCGTGTGCTGGCAGAAGCAGGCATCGCCTATGTCTCTCTGGCCGAAGCCGACTGGGACAATGCGCCCGAAATGCCGGACGCCTTCCGCGCAAGCGTGCGCAACATCTTCGGCGGCCGTATCCTGTGCGCGGGCGGTTACGACCTGCGCAAAGCGCAGCATGTGCTGGCGCATGGCTGGGCGGATATGATCGGCTTCGGGCGGAAGTTCATCGCCAACCCGGACCTGCCCGCGCGCATGGAACATGGCTGGCCACTCAACCCCCTCGACCCGGCGACCATGTACGGCGGCGGCGCACATGGTTACACCGACTATCCTTTTCATACGGCCTGACAGGGAACTGCACAGAATACTCCGCAAAAAGCGTATATTGCTGAACACAGATTCATCACGCCAAAGACCGCAAACCTCCGTCTGCAAGGGACAGAACACCTTACCAGACGGAGAAGTTGATCTTGTGGTTTTTATGATATGGTTTTCACTTATGGTTTACATAAGTGTTTCCACCATTCATTTCATCGATCAATACAGACATCAGATTTTCCGTTGTCATCGACCGTGCGAGAGGCGCCCCCTGACCAGCCCACTGTGCGCCATAACCCAATTCGCCCTTTGACCTGGCCGCCGCATTGAGCGCTTTTCCAGCATCGTAAGCAATGGGATAGGCCGGAATGGCTTGGGGGTGGATATCTCGGCCAAACGCCGTAAAACAATTGGACAGGCAACGCGCTGGCCGCCCGGATATCACACGCGTCATGACCGTGTGATGAGCGGCATCGCTGAACAAGGCGCTCCGATGCCCCGGATCAGCCGCTGATTCATGGGCGGCAATAAAGGCCGTGCCAAGTTGTGCAGCACTCGCACCCAGACGAATCATGGCCGCAATGCCCTGACCGTCCATGATGCCACCAGCAGCGATAATGGGTACGTTCAGACTTTTGCGTAAAAGACGTGTGAGCGCGATAGTCCCCAGTTGATCGTCTTCTGCATCTGGATTGAACACTCCCCGGTGCCCGCCCGCTTCATACCCCTGAGCCACGATCACCTGTACTCCGGCTTTTACCGCGACCTGCGCCTCGCTCAAGCTCGTTGCCGTAGCAAATAGCACAATCCCGTACCGTCTAAGCTCTCTGATCCATGCATCACAAGGTATGCCGAAGTGAAAACTAACGACTTTCGGCTTTAAAGACAAAATCGTCGAAAACATTTCGTCATCTTCGACAAAACTTTTATATGCTTCCCCTATAGCTTTAGGCGGCGTTCCACCAAATTTTTCAAACTCCGGAGCAAGCTTGTCTAGCCATGCTAATTCCTGATGGGTGTTCGCCACCGCTGGCGCATGACAAAATACATTCAAGTTCAGAGCTTTGCCTGACCGCTGCCGGAATGATGCAACCGCCTGCATGACTGCCTGTGGCGTCATTGCACCAATGCCTAATGATCCGAGCCCGCCCATGTTGGACACAGCCGCAGCCATTGCCGGTGTTGCTGTGCCTGCCATAGGGGCTTGAACAATGGGCCACTGAACATCAATAAGGTTCAGAAAACCGGCTGTTGATCCACAGGTATTCATGCCATTTCTCCAGTCTCAGGTTCTCCTGCCGTCAACATCCTGAAGCTCCTTGAGCCGATATGGGCATTATCCCTGCACGAAGGCGCTCATACCAGTTTCAGGTCCATCGGGCTGACAATGGGGAAGATGGCTTGCAAATGGCGCTGCTTCAACCCGTACATCCGCTGGAACAGGCCGCCGAACATCGCACGGTAATCCGTGAGCACCGGATAATCACGGTTCTGGAACAGATGTTGCTGATCGACGGGAACCTGTTCACCAGCAAGGCGTCCCCCTTTAATGCCGCCACCCAGAACCCAGTAGACACTGCCATGACCATGATCGGTGCCTTTGTCACCGTTCTCCCGAAACGTCCGGCCAAATTCGGAGATCACCACAACCACCGTATTATCCCATTGGGGGCCGATTTCTTCGCTAAAACCAGCCAGACCACGCCCCAGCTCGCCAATACGATCAGCCAGGTAACCCGTCGCCCCACCCTGATTAACGTGCGTATCCCACCCACCGACATCCACAAAACCAAGGCTGAACCGGTCACGCATCAACTGCCCGATACGTCTGGCCGAAAGCTCGAACCCTTTCGGGCTCGCAGCACCACGGCTTGCCTGTGTCAGTTTTTCAGTAATGGCATGGTACACATCATCCCGAACATGGAACCCCTCATCCACAGCAGACGCAAGCGGGCGTCCGGCATACATTTCGCTGATCAACCGGACCTGCCGCTCCGTAATGGCGGATTTGGCAACAGCATTGATGGCGATATTGGGAATTGCACCAGTACTCTGGAAAATAAGTGGCAACTGGGCCGTAAACGCAATTGGAGACGTTCCGCTCAGTGTCTGCGCCAGACGGCCCATAAAACCGGAACGGTAATTCCGCGAGCTGTTGATATCCTGCCCCAGTTCGATTGTATCCTGTGTCTCAAAATGGCTGCGGGTCAGATCGTCTGTCCCTGCGAAGGGAATGAACGCCACGTTTCCTTTCTGGTATAATGGCAGAATGGTCTCGCGCAGCGCAGGGTGGAGCCCCCATGCATCCCCAAGGGATAACGCCGCATGGGAATTGGCCGGATCAGGCCTCGGGATTGCTAGCGTCGGGCGGGACTCATAGTAGAAATCGCTCCTGGTCGGGATAACGATATTGGTGGCGTCATAGGCACCGCGAAGAAAGACAACAAGCAGACGCGCCCCCCCGGCCGGTGCCGCCCAAAGGCGTCCTGCCATAGCCAGAGGAGACGCGGCTGCCATTCCGAGCAGCAGGGTGCGACGATCGAGGCTCATGACGGAAATTCTCCTGTCAGCTCATAAATTCTGGCGAGGAGAGGAAGAGCGTGTTCCACTCCTGTGGCGATGTGGCTTTGTCCAGCGCAGCCCGCGTCTGCCGTGACAGCGTGGCGCGCCATGTGTCGAAATACAACCCGTTCTGGAGCACTGGAAAAGCAGATTCACCCGGTCCGTCTTCACCAGGCAACCTGAAAAGACCTGCCGCTCCCGAGCCAATCTTATGCGCAATGTCAAACCGGGCCATCATCTGCCCTGATGATGACCATGCGGAGGATTCCATGGGATACCCATCGGGCGTGAGCCGGTTATAAAGCCCTTCGGAAAGCTGGTTCAGCCAGCTCTGTATTGGTGCCGCATTCACGATCACCTTCCCGTCATAGGCCATACGGACCGCTGAATAGACGTAACGGACCGGTTCCTTAAAACGTGTTCCCAGACTGGCCATGAACTCGGGGGAGCGGATCATGGTGTCCAGCACGCTGGGGATATGGCCCCTGCTCTGCGTGAAGCGCTGCGCCATACGCATAACAAGGGCGTCTGACGGGTTGTCAGAAACGAAATAAAGAGCAATCCGATGGGCAATGTGGCGCGCTGTGGCGGGGTGAGCGCACAGCATGTCCACGGCCTGCTCGATCTCGGAAAATCCGCTGCCCTCGATCGTCTGCCCCAGAAAAATTTTATCACTGAAGTCGTGGCGGGCCGGATTGAACAGGAATGCTCCATCCCTCACCAGCAGAGGCTGCCATGCCCGCTTCAGTCTGGGATCATCAGACTGAAAATCTATGCCAGCCCCACTCAGGATACGGGCGAGCTGCTCAACATCCTGCTGCGTATAGCCAGAGCCAACACCCATCGTATGCAGTTCCATAATCTCGCGGGCATAATTCTCGTTCACATGCCCCACCTTGTTATCGGCGTTGTCGAGAAAGCGCATCATCGCGGGATGGCATAGCGTTGCCATCACAAGATCACGGAAGTGGCCCAGCGCATGGCGGCGAATGGCATTATGCTCATAATCACCGATAAGAACACGGATATTGCCTTTACCCTGATACACATTGAAATGATTAAACCAGAACCAGGTCATGCGTTCACCCAGTTGATCTGGGGAGTAAAGTGCGCGCAGGATGGAAACCGTGGCGGCCTGTCGCGCTATGTCGGTCATGGCCGTCTGGTGGAGTTTTTTCGCCTTTGCCCGCTCGGCCGGATCGGCGATCTTTCTGGCAGTGCGCGCCTCTGTCTCGAAATCCCTCGCCAGATCAACAACGGACTGACGGGGAATAGTCAGGGCATCAATCTGCTGCTGAACATCGGCAGGCACCCGCTGCCGAGAGGGTGGCGTCAGTTGCGCATGCAGCCATTGCTCACGGCCGAGCGCCAGAAAGTCATCAATGGCCGATGGGGTCACACCCCACGTAAGCAGGTCGACCAGAGCAAGGTCCTGCGGGCTCACCTTCTGGGAGGCTGCCCACCCTTTTGCACGGGGGAGGGTCATTGCAGTCAGGCCAGCCGCCATTACAAACCGTCGTGAAAGCATCACTTATCTCCCGAAGACTCTGCCTGACCAACTATAGCGATTGCACATTCCACAGGACAGTTACGTTGCAAACTGTTTCCATAATTCTGGCGACCCTGTCTTTAGAAAAACGGCCCAGATACCCGGCCACATGACCCCTGACCACATCACAAAGAGTATCAGAATTCCATCCTGCGCGCTTCACTGACAAGAAAAACATCATGGAAAAAACAGCATAAAATCATAAATCATGGCGCTCCACAGAATCTGCCTGTGTTCCAGATTGTTATTTAACTGGTGCTTGACCACTGATTTGACCACTGGCCAAAGCCGCCGCCAAGGCTCTGGCTTCTGTATCTGTTAAGGTACCGGGGTTGTTTTGCGGCATGGAGTATCTGATTTTCCGGAACAAGGCATCGGGCCGGGTAAGCCATTTTCTGGCAAAAGCCGGGCCAGCCAGTTGCGGCGCTTCGTCCAAACTGCGCGATGGGGTATCATGGCATGCACCGCAACGCTGTTTGTATAACACAACACCCTGCGCCACCTGTTGCGGATTTAAAATGGCTACAGCAGGCTGTGTGGTGGCCCAACCATATGTTGGCAGGGCCATTATCAGACTATATGCCACAACCAGTGCAATCTGACGGACAGACATGTGCATATTCAGCCGCCTTTTTTACTGATCCACCCGTTTACGGGTACCTGGTTCCTGCACGGGTTCAACCTGATGCTTATCTGGGAAAACCGGATCGCTAAAATGTTGCGCAGCATATTCTGCCTGTTTGAGCAGGTCTGCTGTGGGCGGCAGAACTGGCGCGGCGGCTGGGCTGGCACCAAAGCGGAAGGCTGAGGTAAGATCTCCAAATGTGTCGCGGCGCCATTGGGTCAGGTTGGGCTCGCGCACACCCGTTATCCGCTCAATAAACTGAATGGTTGACGTGTGGTCGAAGGTTTCACTGCATACCCAGCCGCCCACTGTCCAGGGGGAAATAATGATGCAGGGCACGCGGAACCCTGCCCCGATAGGCCATTTATCAACATATTCGCCCGGCGTACCATGGGGGGCAAACGGCGGGGGAACATGGTCAAACAGGCCATCATTTTCATCGTAGTTGAGAATAAAGGCTGTTTTTGCCCATACATCCGGATTGGCGGCAAGAGCATTCAGTTTTTGCGCTATAAATTCCGCTCCGGCCGCGGGCATATACTCAGGGTGCTCACAAGCCCAATCTGGCGGACACAACCAGGACACTGTTGGCAGGCGGTCATGCAGTGCATCGTATTCAAAGTCGCCCTCTGATGGATCAGGCACACCTTTGCGGTACAAGGCGGAGGTATGGGGCGCATCCATGAACTGCCGGAAATGCCGTAACTGGTTAAAGGGCCGACCATGCTTGCCACACTGGTAAATACGCCAGCTTACACCGGCTTCTTCCAGCCGTTCCGGGTAGGTTTTCCAACTAAACCCGCCTTCTGGCTGAATATTATCCGTGCTGGGACCACCCCCTATACCGTCCGGGTCTATCATGCCGGTCATGTAGTAAAGGCGATTTGGCCCTGTTGGGCCAAGAACGGAGCAATGATAACCATCACAGATTGTAAAGGCATCGGCCAAGGCGTAATGGAAAGGAATATCCTCACGCTTGAAATAGCCCATAACATAAGGCGTATTTTCTTTATCGACCGCACGGTGAGCTAGCAGCCACTGATCCATTCTGCCGCCGTTCCATGCAATATGCTGCACGTTCCACGCATGGCTGGTTGAAGGCAGTTTCTGTGCGTTGGTGGTTTTGGTGTCGAGATGGAAGGGTAGCAGATAATCAGAATAATAATTGTCCGGGTCTGGCTGGTAAAAAACACTTTTGCCGTTTTTAAGGATCAGGGCGTCCGGGTCATTAAACCCGCGTACACCAGACAAGGTACCAAAATAATGGTCAAAAGAGCGGTTTTCCTGCATGAGCAGGACAACATGTTTGATGTCTTTGAGCGAGCCTGCCCGTTTAGGTGTTTGCGCCATAAGTCTACGCACATTGGGCGGCATTAAAGTAGCGGCTGAACTGAAAGCTGCCAGACGCGCGGCATCGGTTATCAGGCGGCGGCGCGTTGGGGGACCAGAACGAAACATGGAACGATACTTCCTGCTTTATATCTCTACATATATGCCGCCCGACTCTGCTCAAAAACCTGAAAGCTCACGGTCGACAAAAATAAAAAAACACAAAATAGCCAGATTTTTACTTACACAACACAAAACAACATATGCAAGTTATGACGTGCCGGGCAAGCATTGCGCCCTCTGTTTAGACTTTGCAACTCACCAGAAGACATGCAACATAAATGTCACAAAACTCTTAGTGGACAGAATTTGGGTTTTATGTAGATGCCACAACGCTGTACAAACACACTTAAAAAATACTTTAAAAACTCTATGCGTTATGCGACCTGTGCGCCAGCAGGCCATTATGGCCGTCCAATGTATTTGGCAAAGACATCATCAGGATCATCGGGGAGCGCGTCAGGCGCTTCATGAACAAACCATAAAACGCCCAGAACGATCGCCAAAATGAAGAAGATCGCCATCAGTACAAAAAAAATGCGCCGATCAGAGCAGAAAACAGAGCACGATACAGTTGCGCCTACAGCAAACCATTCCCGATCTGCAAGACTGGCTGCGCATTGTCATCCAAACGCGTAAAGAACTCTCCGCATCGTGCTCACCTTGTCAGAAATCGGCTCGTATGGCTGCCATAACACTGCGCGGCGCACCATAGCTTCCAAAGTAGTTTGTAGGAAGCCGAGCCCAGTACACCTTGTCCGTAGCGTTATTCATCGTCAGCGTGGTGGAAAGGTGAGGCGTAACCTTGTATCCAACCTGTAAATCCAGAATTGTATAACTACCCTGCCAGACAACGTAATCACGCGAGGTCCGGGACGAAACCAACAGACCGGCACCAAACGACAGGTCTTTCAATACACCCTGTTGAAGTGTGTAAGTAGACCACAGCTTGAAGTTGTGTCTTGGTTCTTCTGGTTGCAGGCTCAGATTGCCATATACCGGATCAGAGAGATATTGCGTCTCCAGCCACGTATAACCAGCGTAAATATTCCACCCCGGCAACGGGCGTCCGTTGATCTCAACCTCGACACCCCGACTGCGCGCACGACCGGACGAGACATAATAGCGCATATCTGTTGGATCGCCGATAGCCCTGTTATTCGTTTCAAGCTGAAAAGCCGCCAAAGATGCAAGAAGATTTCCTGAAAGAAAAGCGCCCTTCAATCCGACTTCGTACTGTCTGCCCGTAACAGGTTTCAATCCCGTGCCAGAGGCGGTCAGTTCCGTCTGCGGTGTGAAAATAGACGAAAAGCTGAAATAAGCTGTCAGCTCACGCGTCAGATCATACAGGATACCCGCATTTGGCGTTAGTTTGCCTTCCACCCCCGGCTGGCCCGAGCGGGCCAAGCGCGCGGGAAGAATGACGCGGCTGCCCGCCCAGTAGGAGCTGACACGCCCACCGAGAACCACAGTCAGATTTTTGATAGGGTGAAGCCGGGCCTGTGCATAAGCACCCCATTGCTCCGTAGTCGTATCGTTACCGCTGGAATAGGGGAGATCAGGTTTCGGCAGTACAGCATTGAAGATATTTAATGTCGATGTGGGGCCATACCCGTAGAGACTACGCGTATAAACTTGGTACATATTCGTCCCGACAAGAAAATCCATCGGGCGTCCCATAATGTTCACCCTGTAGTTGATATTTGAATCCCCACCAATCATGTTTTGACGATTGAAATTACTTTGTACAAAATATTTTGATAAATTGGTGCTGAAATTAACGCCGCCCCCCATGTAACTATATATTCCGGGTAACTCTGCGTATCGATCTATGACACTGGTTGACCATATCAGATTTTTACCGAAAGAGTGCGTAATATTAATATAGCCTTCCCCCATGTCATTCGGAGCATCGTTCCAGGAAGAACCAAAAAACGCGCTTCTGGGAAAATTCAGGAATTTATTGTTGGTATACCGAGACCGCCCGTAATCAAACGGTCCGCGATCAGAATGTTGATAGGAACCTGAGACTGTCAGCCGGGTCTGCGCGTCAATGTCATAATCAACAATCGCATAGAGCATCGCCTCGGACTGATGCACTTCATGAACGAATGAGTCCGCACTCTGACCAGTTGCAACAATTCTGGCACGCAAAGTATGACGCGCATTGAGCGGGGTATTGACGTCTATATAAGGGTGTACATTATTCCAAGAACCGGCCTGAACACCAACATGGGTAGCGAACGTGTCCTGTGTGTGCTTGCGCACCAGATTGACAGACCCGGCACCGGACCCCGTACCCTGCAACAACCCGGTTGGGCCTCGCATTACCTCAACGCGGTCGTACATCATCATATCAAATTGCGGCAAATACTGTATGCCCGAAACAACCGGCATACCGTCATACTGCACATCAAGCGTATAACCGCGCGACATGAAGTAAGCAGTACCGTCACCATACGGTGTTGCCGTAACGCCTGTTGTAAAGCGCAACGCATCTTCAACCGTTATCATGTTCTGGTCGAGAATACGCTGTTGCGTAACAACTGATACGGAATTGGGTATCTGACGTACCGAAAGCGGCAACTTGCCCGCAACCGTCACACGATCGGCCGAATAACGGCCATTATGAAGCGTATCGGCAAAATCCAGCAGACCGGCAAGAGACTGCCGTAGTTGGCCCGAGACACGGACAGGGCCAAGCGTGATCACTGAAGATGCGGCAACAATCTTGTAAGCATGCGATCCCGTTGGAAGGTAGCTTAGCCCGGTTCCTTGCAAAAGTCGCGACAAAGCATCCGAGGGAGTAAAAGCACCCCTGAGGCCAGCGGTTGTTTTACCCGCGAGTACTGGTGCCTGCGAGGTCAGCGGCGCATGGGCCTGGGTGCTGAAGGCCACGAGCGCATCGGAGAGCGATCCAGCCGGAATGTCGAAATTGATGCCTGCTCCCGCAGGGTGGAGCGGGGATAGCGCCGCGTATCCGGGCTGCGGCGGGCCATCATGGGAACTTGCTGTCTGTGCAATGGCTTTTGTCATGACCAATGGCGTAAAAGCTGTGGTTCCTGCAAGAAAAAGGAATGATACAGCAGCCCTCCGTAGCGGCTTCCCAGAAGCACAAGACCGTAGAATACTTGCATTGTTCGTACCCAATAATGCTTTTGGGAAAGAGCCCGCCGGAGCAGAAGTCGAAAAATCAGTAAAAGGGTTCATCGTCGCTGTGCTCTCCGTCTTGTTCAGCCGCCAAACTGCCAAAAATGCAATTAATTCGCATTCGTTGCTCCTAACTCAACAGATGCGAAGACGCTGCGATTTTTCTCCCAAACGACGGATTTTTTTTACGAACAGAATGGATGATGATGACATCTTGCTGAAATAATTATCTTTTCTGTCTTTCTTTTTTTGACCTGGATGACATACGCCCAAAAACGATCATCCCTACCCCTCCGAGGTCTGAGCACACAGGAGAGGCTATGTCCATCGGCACACGCCGGGCGCATACACGATTGATATCTGGTACCCACCAGGAATACGGCGGAAGAGCAACCGGCGGCACCACCGGTGGCGGAAAGAGGCGAGTGGGAATTCTTCAGCGTGCCCTGACAATATCGATCCAAGACGACAGTGAAGACACCTGACCACCATAGGCTTCAACGATCAGGCGCAATGACGCTTCCGGTTGCCGCAGGTCGTATGTCCCGGTAACCCGTTTTTTCGCCAGTTCGCTGTCTGTGAGAACAATTTTTGCGGCTGTCCACGGACGCAAGGCGGTAATCAGAGCTGCAACAGTCTGATCACGGGCGATCAGCGTTCCGTCACGCCAGGCACCAATGGTCGCAGCAGGTGCGGTGCCTGCGGTGGCAGTCGTACCGGATACCCGCTCCCATTCGCCCGCGTGCAGATTCCGTTCAATGATGCCAGATCGGGCGGAGGCCACATGAACCTCGCCTTCGCGCACGGCAACCGTCGTGGCATCGCCGTCCATCCGGACATCGAATACCGTGCCGACATCGGTGGCTGTAACATGACCGGCCGTCACACGAAACGGCCGCGTGGGGTCATGGCGGACATCAAACAGAGCCTCGCCCTGAAGCAGACGGACACCCCGCTCTGAACCATTGATCGTAAGGGATACGGCCGCACGCGGGGCGAGTATGATTTCACTGCCGTCCGCCAGACGGATATCGCGCGTCTGGGCCACCGGTGCATAATGATCAGCGCTCAGTCGCACGAGCATATCGGGGGGCATAAAAGCGAGTGCGGCACAAGCCGCCGCAAGAGCCAGCGCACAGCCGGGCAGGAACCGACGGGCAACGCGGTACGCGTTCATATGCAGGACGGGCGTAGCAGAGGTGCGCGCTGGCATGTGCAAAATGCGTGGAACCCCAGCCATGACGGAGGCCGTCACATTCATGTCCTCCCACGCCCGGGCATGCGCCGGGTCGCTCGCCAGCCATTCGGCGAACCGATGCTTCATATCCTCGTCATCCGGATAGTCCCGAAGAAAAAGATACCAGCCTGCCGCAGCCTGCGTTGGCGTCTTCCGTTCAGTCATGACAAGCAAAGCCTCCCGGAGCGCACGGCCACAGCCACCCTGATCTTGCACCTGAAGCAGGAATCGAAAAGCCGTCTACTCTAACAGATGCGCGGCGAGAGATTTTTTTCCGTCGAATTCGAAACCACACGCGACGTTATTGCCCTTCCTTACGGACACGGTCGCAGATCACCATGCCTTCCTCGATAAGGCCATGAACACGTGTCAGAGACAGCCCCAGACATGTGCCGATTTCCCGCAGTTTCATTCCCTCGAAATGATACATACAGATTGCCCGCCTCTGGCGTTCGTCGGGCAATGCGGCAATCGCGTCGATAATGCGTTGCATCGTCTCGCGGGAAGCGGCGTTTTCTTCGGGCGAAACCTGCCCGTCCGCCAGTTCCGCCGTTGCGACTTCAAAATCCGTGCCCGCAGTGGCTTCCAGCGCCTGCCTGCGCCCACGGGTGATCACCAGATTACGGACCATGGTGCGGAGGTAATTCAGCGGAGCGGCGATCGTCTCGATCTGCTGTCGGCTGAACAGGAGCCAGACGTCCTGCACAATATCCTCGGCGACTACCTGATCGCCCGAAAGCCGGGTCGCGTAGGACAGAAGACTGGCGCGGTGAGTCTGATAAAGCTCCAGCGATGTGCGTGCGCGGTTCAACGCAAGACCCCCTCCAGAGGCTCAGATCCTCGTCCGTCCAATACGAAGTTGCGACCAATTCTCAAGTCGATGCCACAAATCGGCATAATTCGCAACCGGCCCCGGCTCAAACCGGGGGTTACCCATCAGGCCTGATCTTGGCAGCCTACCCGTCATCTCCAATGCACCAAGATGCACAGACCTGTATCCGCCAAGCCGTACCTGCCGTTACGCCGTCACGTACCAGAAACCATCTCCCAATTCAGGCCAAAACGAGCGAGATATTTGCGCAGGCGATCAGCGTCGTTCTGACTGACCTTACCCTGCCGGGATATGGCAAACAATCGTCGCCCTGCTGCGGACAGAGAGGATGCCTCACGGCACGCCCGCACAACAGCCGCCAGTTGCGCACGATCAAACTCGTCTACACGCGCAGGGTCTGGCAATAATTCGGCCAGCAACGCAAAATCACCATCACGCCGGGTGGCGGCCCACTGGCCGCTCAGGGTCGCAATTTCCGCCTCCACCATAGGCAAGGTAATGCGCCCGCGCTCTGCCAGTGTGCACAGCCTGCGGGCTGACGCCGACAGATCCCGATAATTCCCAGACCATGGCATGGCGGGATCGCTGGCAAAATGCAGATACCGCGTCCTTGCATCCACGTTAAAACCGATTTTGCACCCCAGGCTTCTCTCGGCTTCCTCCAGTTCATGCATCAGTTCGGCTTCCACATCTTCCCGCCGGTTACGCAGTGGCGGCAGAGAAAAGACCCATAATGCCAGCCGCGCCAGCAGGTCGGGGCGCATCAGGCCCTCCTGCGCCAGTGCGGGCAGGTCTCGACCGCTCGTGGCAATCAGCTGAAAACGGCAACTCCGTGCAGTATCAGACCCTACGGGATAATAACGCCCGCTCTCCAGCACATTCAGCAGCAGGCCCTGTTCCGGGAGGGGCAGCAAGTCAATATCATCAAGAAACAATACGCCTCCCTCAGCCTCGCTCAGGAATCCGGCCCGCTCGGTTCCTGCCTGCCCCGTCACATTCCGCTTCTGGCCAAATAAAGCCGCCATAGCATGAGACCCTTGCAACCCGCTGCAATGCACATGCACAAGACGACCCTTGACCCTGCGGCGCTGAAGCTTCAGTTCGTAAATGCGGTGCGCCAGGGTTGTCTTGCCAACACCAGCCTCCCCGACCAGCAGAACCGGCTCATCCGAGCGGGTCACAACCTGATCCAGCCGCTCGATCAGGTTATGAAAGGCTGCATTTCGGGTCGGGATACCACCACGCAGCATATAGGAATGTTCTCGTGCTGCGGCCTCAAAACGGCGCTGCAAATCATTGTAGCGCGCAAGATCAAGATCAATGATGTCGATGGTACCGTGCGACGCCTCATCTGCACGTGGAGGGGCGCTCTGGAGCAGGCGAGCGGGAATATGGCGGCTTTCGGTCAGCAGAAACCAGCATATCTGGGCGACATGCGTGCCCGTTGTCAGATGGACGTAATAATTTTCCCGATCTTCATCAAATCCATATCCTTCTGAAAAATCATAAAGCTTTCCGTAAACTTCCTGAAAATCCCATGGATTAGAAAGTTCCATATCGACCAGACGCACCTCCGTCTGGGGGGAGAGTGCTACAATATCGCGCGCCACATGTTCCGCCAGTCGCAAATGACGTTGCTCGTACAGGAGTTCGAGCCGATCAACCCGAAAATCGGACTGGGCACAAATCTGCACCGAGGGACGCCATGACCGGCGACGACCCCGATCAAGGGTGGTCCCGAGGAAGCCAATAACAACATTACGCATACCCTTATATAAAATGATAAATCCTTATAAATCCAGATAATATTTTCTGTGGGCGACACACCAAAAACCGAATATTATCATTTAATAACAATAAGTTATGGAAAATTTTCGTTTTCCTTTTTCTTTTTTTCCCGGTCTGGCAAAAAAGAGGGGTGAAGACGAAAGGAAACAAACTCATGGCAAACCGATCCGTGTTTGCGTCGCTGCCGGGGCGGTTTGCACCGCAGACTGACATTCATAACGCGGCAGGCGCTGCCGCTTATGACCTCACCCCGCCCCACAAGCTGGCTCAGCTTGCCATGACCGGAACTTTCGGCGGTGGTTATTACACGGATGCACAGACACAGACATGCAACCTGATCGAACTGGCTAATACCGTCAGCCCGGATTTCCTTGCCCGTGCCGCTATTTTTGCACGGGATAAGGGACATATGAAGGATACGCCCGCTCTGCTGCTGGCAGTCCTGTCCGGTCGTGATCCGGCGCTGTTTAGCCGTGTGTTCTCAAAGGTCATCACATCTGGGCGTATGTTGCGGACTTTTGTGCAGATCATGCGATCGGGGAAGACGGGCCGCAAATCTCTGGGGTCCCGCCCCAAGGCCATGGTACAGGACTGGCTGAATACTGCGTCTGACGCGCAGCTTCTGGCGGCATCCGTTGGGAATGTTCCGTCTCTGGCAGACGTTATCCGCATGGTTCACCCTCGTCCGGGCAATGCCCAGCGCGAAGCCTTCTATGCATGGCTGATCGACAGACCTGCCGATGTCTCGGCGCTGCCTACTGTTGTGCAGGAACTGCTGGCCTTCCGTGCGGGTCAGTCGGAGCATGTTCCTGCTGTGCCGTTCCAGTTGCTGGGCAGTCTGACGCTTTCACCTCAGCAGTGGGGCGCGGTGGCCCGCATGGCCTCCTGGCAGACCCTGCGGCAGGCGCTGAACATGCTGACCCGCAACAGCGCGTTTGCTGATCCTGCCGTTGTGGCGCACGTTGCCGATGTGCTTCGTGACCGGGAACGGATCAAGGCTGCCAAGGCTTTGCCCTACCAGTTGCTTGCAACCCTGCGCGCACTGGACCCGGCAGTTCCTGCGGTTTTGCGGGATGCACTGCATGATGCCATGGAACGCGCGGTAGACAATGTGCCCCGCTTTGAAGGACGCGTGGTGGTCTGCCCCGATGTCTCGGGATCCATGCTCTCACCGGCGACAGGCTACAGGGGCAGCGCCACAACAGCGGTGCGGTGCATTGATGTTGCAGCCCTTGTGGCTGCGGCCATCAAGCGCAACAATCCGGCGGCCCGGATCCTGCCTTTTGAGGTTCAGGTACGGGACATCACTCTGGAGCCGCGTGATACAATCCTGACCAACGCCCGCCGCCTTGCGGAACTGGGCGGAGGCGGCACAGATTGCGCGGCACCGCTGGCGTGGCTCAACGCCCGGAAAGAGAGGGCTGACCTTGTTGTGTTTGTGTCGGATAATCAGTCATGGGGTAACGCGCAGGCGAAAGGAAAGCCAACGGGTATGATGCTTGAGTGGACAAGGCTGAAGCTCAGCAATCCTGCGGCGCGTCTCGTCTGTATTGATATCCAGCCCTACGGCACAGCGCAGGCCGCTGAACGGGATGATATCCTGAATATCGGCGGGTTTTCCGATGCGGTCTTTGACCAGATGGCCACCTTTGCGTCAGGTCAGATGGAAGCCTCACACTGGGTCGGGCAGATCATGGCCCAGCCAATTTGAATACGCCTGGCGAATGCCGGCGGGACTACAGGTAGAGCGGCGGGAAACCGCAGACGCAGGTTCAATCCCTGCCCCGTATGACGCGGGTAGCTTAGTCAAAAAAACGTCTCGCCATTTTTGTCGCCAGGGCCTTTTTCATGCCTCGGGCCACCGGGGGAATGCGTGCCGGACTACAATCGAAACGCAGTCCGGCACACTCCTTGTCCCCATGGTGCGGAGCATCAGTTACCCCGCCTGCGTCAGGTGCTCGCAAAACAGTCAGACCGTCTGGGCTTCAGGCACGTGGTCTGACAGACCCAGACCAAGAAAGGGCAGAATTACAGGCAATACCTCAAAACCAGAAAGTTTTTGGAACCTTCCACATGCCCGTTATAAATACGTCCTCTCCACGATGGACTGTTTAGTGCCTTTTGTTGGATATGATGTGCCGCAAAGCTTCTTCCCAGCTCTGCTGTGTCTCCAGTCTGGCGGACGTCGAACCCGGCATCCATATGATCACGCCGTTAATGGCTCTCTTTGCATCGGCCAACTGGCTGGACCATTCTATGTCGCTGAGAAAACCGTTCTTTGCCACCCCGGCTCTGTAAGGCGAGATATAGGCGTATATCGGGAGTGATTTATTGATGGCACGATCGTTTGTTACGGCCGCATGCAGGTGCACATGCCACGCGTCATGGTCGGGCCATCTCTGGTAAAGGGTTGGTGCAAAAAAATCGAACCCGCCATTCCGATAGATTTTTGCTCTTATGTCGAGAAACTTCGAATTAAAATCATAGTCATACATACCGATTTTTGCTTCAGGGTAACTGTCCCGCGTCCAGGCAATGAATTTTTTGAAGAGCTGAACCTCGTTATTGGCCTGCGCTGTGGAATCTGCCCTGTCAATCACGATCTTCTCGAAATCGAACGCAATAAACGCGCTTGACCGGAATTGCGCTACATAGCTGGCAAGTGTTTTCTTGAACTGGCTCTCGATCGGAACATTGGAGCATTGGGTCTCGTCGCATGTCAGCTTCCAGATATCGTATACGGATGTAAAGGGCACCAGACCGGCTTTATCGAGATAGTCTGCGTTGGCATACCGGGTGCCGTTGAAGACCCGGAAATCTGTCGCATAAGGTTGCTGTTCGGCTCCTGCGTATGTACAGCCGCCCATTGTGACCAGAACCAGCAATAAAATACGTCGGATCATGAACATGACCTTACAATAGGGTGGGAAGACTGCAATAGCCGTTTGAATTCAGGGCAAGGTCACAACTTTATTCACGCTCTCGCGGAGCCGCCTCACATAGCAGAGCTTGATCCGATCCGCACGTTTTCCGGCCCACCAGCGCCACACTCAACATGGCAACGATACCAGGCAAACGAAATCGTCCAAACAGAACCTGCCTACTCCATCCTCTGTTCCCTTTGCTGAACCTTCGATCGATACAGAACAGGCCAGTCACCCGACATGCTGCCGCCACAGCCAAGCTGAAAGGTCATCCCCGTCAGAACGAAATGGTGGCCATCCCACCGCCATTCATGAGAAGCACCGCAATAAGCCAGACCCATGCCTTTGTAAAAGTCCGTAAGAGTTCCAGTCGCCATATCAAAATCAGGGCTTGTCACAATACTTCCTTCACCGCCTGTGTCCCCCTTGATCAGGACGGGACTTGGCAGGCTGGCGGGCTCAGGCTGGCCAGTGCCGGTACGCGGGACAACAAAAACCAAAGACGCTCCCTGATATGCCGCCATCGAACACCCGAACAGGATAAGCGCATTATTCTTGTCCAACTCGTAAACTCCTGTTTCCAGAAGATTATCAGTTCCTTTATCCGGGCTATCACAACTCTGCTTTTTTATGAGCTTAGCCTGCGTTCTTTCTGTCCACGCCATCAAACGGTCCCGCTCTCTGCGGGCAAGAACGATGGAGCGATGAGCAGATGGAGCGGGCGGCAGTAATGGCGCGGGGGGTACGCCGCTGGCTGATTTTGTCCCCGCGCGGATCAGTGCCGTTACACCGCCCACTCTTCCCTGTCGGTCATCCATGTGCAGCATTGCAGCACTGAACCCGTTCAATGGCACAATCCCATCACGTACCTGCAGTGTTTCCCCGTCGCGCAACTGCGCCACAAACGCCGCAACGACTTCAGCCTGTTTGCCAGACAGGATTGTGATTCCGTCCCGTGTGTTGAGTGTCCATGCCGAACGGTCCAGCAACAACGGCCTGCCGTCCACACGCAGATCCGCCAGGCCAAAAGGAAACCCGGCGATCAGCCGCGCTTCAATCACACCATCCGGTCCAGCATCACGAATAAAACGCAGGTCAACCGATCCGTTGATTGACCTGTTGTCGGGCATGGTCGAAGTGACATCGTCATCACCCTGTACAAACCCCTTGGCTTCGCAGGTCAAAATATTGTCGCATGCAACCAGCCACGATCCATAAACGTCATAAGATGGCGTTGCCGCCTGGGCTGCCCCGGTCACAATCAGGAATAGAAAGATTAAGAACATACATCCATGTTTCATTCTATACTCTTTCTATATGTCTGATTAAGATAGCCATATAGGAAATTTGGCCCGAACGGCAACGCCGTGCATTCAGCCCTTAGAAACTATCGTTTGGCGAGATAGTTCGGTGAACGTCGAAACAATAAGAAAATATCGCCGTCGCACGCTGCAACAGTCATGTCTTTTACGCCAGATATTTCACGGTTTCCGCTGCTTCAGTTCCTGCTGCGTTCTCTGAGACCATGCCGTTCTTAAAAAAGCCGTGCCTATATCATTTTTAGCGGGTGGGTTTTGAATAAACATGCTCATGATTATTTTTTCGTAATTAGCCTTGATACGTCTGCCATAATTATACCTGTAGTACGTAGGACCGTTGTAAACACTCGCAAATGTTGCCCAGTCTTTGTTGATCAAAGCGCGCCGCATTTTACTATTAGAAAGATTGAGTCCCACAAAAGCATCAGCCTGTT
This sequence comes from Acetobacter fabarum, assembly GCF_029069195.1. Taxonomy (GTDB): domain Bacteria; phylum Pseudomonadota; class Alphaproteobacteria; order Acetobacterales; family Acetobacteraceae; genus Acetobacter; species Acetobacter fabarum_A. The sequence continues at coordinate 897 of NZ_JARDYK010000008.1, read as the reverse complement.
TATTAATATCACCCATAGCACGAACAAAATCAGATACAGAACCATAGCCAGCACGACGAAAATTCTCACCCAGGATTTGAAACGCACCCCATGATGTCGCTTTGAGAGCTGCATCGTAATCTAGCTTCATTATCTAGCTTCATTGCCGCATTGAGCCGTTCATACTGCTTATTGTACCCTCCATACTCTCCCGGCCCACGGACTGTGCCGGAAATATCCGGGGCGATCGCGTCAAAACGATTGTGTGTCATTTTTTTAAAAATGTGTCGTTCATAAAGAATTTGTGGTCGGTTCAGAATATCAAAAGTCGGTTGATTAGGAGCTGCCTCAATCATGACTACAGCCTTGATTGCGACAGTTTCACAGCCGATTGCTTTTGCCATTCGCTTATATTGGGCCTCATTTATCAAAGAGGCTGCAGATGCCGAGGGCAGACCGCGTCTAACGACACTAAGTGGAATGAAAAAATCAGATACTGTCGGAATACGAAATTGTATTGCAGCTTTTGGTACCTGCACAGAATTGCTCAGGCAGGTTTGTGTGTTGAAGAACGCCTCGTCGTCAGATCGCGCAATTTCCACTGAACAACGGACCATTCAGCAGAAATCACGCTATCGTGAAAACCCTCGTTATGAGCCCATAACTACGCTGCGCTTTCAGTCCCATTTGCATCCTATACGCATCCTGCGCGTATGTCCCAAACGCAAAAATCCGCCCGATGGGCGTCTTAACATGCTGTTTATATTGGATAATTCATGGTTGCGGGGGTAGGATTTGAACCTACGGCCTTCAGGTTATGAGCCTGACGAGCTACCGGGCTGCTCCACCCCGCGATGGTGAGAGTAATGATTTTGCGTTGATTATATTTTGTGAGGGTAGACTGGAAGACCTGGCGGC
>NZ_JARDYK010000007.1:0-120175 GCF_029069195.1 Acetobacter fabarum | reverse complement strand
AAGTAAATATCGACTGTTTTACTAGACCATATCCTGCCGGGGTTCGGGGCGGCGAGCGCCCGAGGCGGTTCCGAGAGTGGAGGGGATGGAGGCGTTTTTCTGAGCCACATCCTGCCATCGGCCAAGACAGCGCTTTGACCAGCTCGTCAACACCGGAGCGTCCTGAACAAGCCGGTCAGCGTGCGGGCAGCGCAGGGCTCCTGCCCTGCGATGAACGCACGATGGCCAAGGCGCCGTGAGGGTCGCGCAGCCGCGCCAGCGGGGGCCTTTGGCCCGTGTTGATGAGCTGGTCAAAGGGTTGTCATACTGAAGCTGGATGCTCGGCCGTAATCCCCGGAACGTGCCCCCCTGACGCGCTCTTGCGCGTCAGGGGGGTTGAGGAAACGCCCCGCTCCCCTTGCCCGCCGTTCGACATCCTTCACAGCAGCACAAGACTGCGGGTGAACATGTATGCGACTGCACGGAGACCCCGCAGGGGGCTCCGGGTGAGGTTGGCGGCTTGCCGCCTGGCGAACCTAGTGTGAACGCACTCGGCGCAGCCGAGCCGCCCCGGATCCTTTTCGCTGATGCGACAACCGTATTCACAAGCTGAAGGGGGATACTGTTGACATGACGATCTGTCATGAAGCGACAAAAGGATATCAAGGGATGTATCTTCTGCAGACACTACGAAATATTGGGGTTTTTAGCCTTTTTACGCTTATTGTTACAGGTAGCGCACAAGCATCGGATTATGGTTATGCGACCATTTCTTTGAAAGATGGGATGGAACAAACGATCCAGCTTTCGCTAAACGGTCCGAATTCGATAGTGTCCTTAGCGGGACCTGAGTGCTTCACCAACTGCGACCGTGTTGAACTGTACGCGAAGGGAACCACGACCGATCGTGTCATTTTAAGTTTTAATATTAAGCACAAAGATGTACCGAGGCTTCGCCCCTCAATGGTCCGGAGCGACGGATCTACTATCTATAATCCAGACCCCACTGGCTGGACCTTAGAGGGGGCTGTTCTGATCAGGGATAAACAGGTTCTGCCACTGGTCCTGACGTCCAGCGGAGAGCAGGTTGGGACCCTGAGGTGGTTGAACGGAACCCCTGAACAAGGACGCTAAGGTGGCCCGCCAGAGAGACCTTTTTGGCTGGAAGCGCCCGCGGCGCAAGCCGCGTAAGCTTGCACACCTTATTGATCTTGGGGACCACGGCTGCGTTTACCCGCCTGGGAAAGTGATTGGCGGGAAATGTCCAACGTCACGGAATGTCGACGCGGCATACCATGCGAGAAATGCAATGAGGGCACTGTAGACATTGGAGCGGGATGATATGGGACGTCCGTGCATGTTGTACCCTGCACCAGAAGATTGCGGCGATCCGGCAGGTCTCCCAGACGTAAACTCCAGTAATCCCTATGCATGTCAGCGTGAGAGCCTTTTTCTACTTTTTCTGGCCAGTTAATAACAACAACGTCCGAATTTTTTCGCGCTTATCGTCCGGAATAAACCTACTCTCGATGTAGAGAGGGTAGGTTTCGTCAGGCAGTACAAACCATGTGGCATAGCCTCTGGAGATTGGGTTCCCCTTTTCCCCTTCTTCACCATTCCAGCGTTGAGCAAGGACGTAACGCGTTTCCTCAGCATCGGTCCACTGGCCGAAGGCCATGGACCACCATTTGGATACATGCAGAAGATAGATCAGTTTCCACTTGTCCCGTGGAGAAACGACCTCCCGAGGATGGAGGCCGATCACGTTGTCAGTCACGGCGGTGGTCTCAATCATTGGCTATGTCCTGTGTAGAGGTCAGGGATAGATCAATTCCCTATCAAGGCGCGGGCTTTAGCCCGAATACTGGAGAGCTCGACGTGGGTCACCTGACCTTTGCGTTTTGCTCCCCGTGACTTCCAGTCGAGGGACTTGACCTGATCAGCAAGGGCGACACTCTCAGTTTTTCCCGCGATCAGAACTTCAAAAGGATAGCCTTTTGATTTTGTTGTGAGAGGGCAGCACAGCAACAGGCCTATACGATTATAGGCCGCAGGCGACAGGACAACAGCAGGCCTATGGCCTGCCTGTTCATGTCCAGACTGCGGAGTAAAATTAAGCCAAATAATGTCGCCCTCATCCGGGACGTAATCTGCCATGGTTAAAGCAATTCCTGTCCGGCTGGCGAGCCGAAATCAACCTCACTGTGGACGTTATCAGGGGTTATGCCTGCCAGCAGCTCTGCGAGAGTACACTCTGTCGTAACAACGGGCTCAATGATGATACGCCCGGCCTCTTCCCGGACATCAACTGCCTGATCAAGGCGTAAACCGACTGCGTTCATTACGGCTGAGGGAATACGGACGGAAGCACTGTTGCCCCATTTTTTAACAAAAACCTGCATCACATCACCTCCTGGCTGCCCTGTTGAGGGTAGGTTAAGCCAGCCAAGGGTGTCAACAATGTATCAACGTCACTCGCAGATATAAGGCTAGACTCAGAACGGTATCTCATCGTCCAAATCACCTGCGGCTTGGGGCGCGGCAAAACCGCCAGTGTTAGTGCCCCCAGAAGGACGCGAGGAGTAATTCGACCCGGCATTGCCAGCGCCATAACTATCCCCGCGACCATATCCACCTTCTCCCCCCTCACCTGCATGACGGCTGTCGAGCAGGACTAGCTCACCACGGAAGCGATCTACGATCACTTCGGTCGTATAGCGTTCCTGTCCACTCTGATCGGTCCACTTGCGGGTCTGGAGTGCGCCTTCAAGGTACACTTTGCGGCCCTTACGCAGGAACCGTTCGGCCACATCGGCCAGCCGGTCGTTAAAAATGACCACGCGGTGCCATTCCGTGCGTTCGCGCTTTTCGCCAGAGGCCCGGTCGTTCCATGTATCGCTGGTAGCGAGAGAGAAAGAAACGATCTTCTGGCCACTCTGGCCATGTCGCACTTCGGGGTCTTTACCAAGATTACCGACCAGAATGACTTTGTTAACGCTGCCTGACATTTTCTTATTCCACTATAAATATTGAGAAGGATATCACTGACCTGAATTACGATTTAAGCCGCTTTGAGCTTGACCCGCTCCATCTGGGCGTACTGTTCCGCCCATTTGTTTACCTGGGCAGCAATTTCTTCTGGCGTTCCTTCCCGGCCGTCCCAATCTTTGAGCAGGTCAAACCCGGAGTGAAGGGCGATATACCGACAACTTTCCGGGTCTTGGGAGTAATTGGCTCCAAGATAGCGGGCGCCATTAGGACTCATCATTCCATCGGCCGCGATCCCGACAAACAGACGTTCCACTCCGCTCGCAGGCCGGTTCGGGTTATGATAGTGCCAGCCGTGATGTTCCACCAAGGCAGCCAGTGTCAGATCTGAGTAATGCAGCTCCTCAACATCACATTGCGTTATGGAAGGCGTATCGCTTACAGTGTTTTTACCGTCGGACATGAAACTCACCTTTTCTGTTCTACGCAGTCCCGGTCTGGTGTTCGAGCACTGACCGGGGCGCTTTGTTGTTTGGGCCTATTCCCTCTCAACAAGTAAAGAATAGTACAGACAGAAAATAAACACAAGCAATAAAACCGAAAAAGCGGCCAATAACCGCCTTTTTTATTTTCATTTCCCCAAAGAATAATGGTTTCGTGGTAAGTAAATATCGACTGTTTTACTAGACCATATCCTGCCGGGGTTCGGGGCGGCGAGCGCCCGAGGCGGTTCCGAGAGTGGAGGGGATGGAGGCGTTTTTCTGAGCCACATCCTGCCATCGGCCAAGACAGCGCGTTGACCAGCTCGTCAACACCGGAGCGTCCTGAACAAGCCGGTCAGCGTGCTGGCAGCGCGGGGCTCCTGCCCTGCGATGAACGCACGATGGCCAGGGTGCTGTGAGGGTCGCGCAGCCGCGACAGCGGGGGCCTTTGGCCCGTGTTGATGAGCTGGTCAAAGGGTTGTCATACTGAAGCTGGATGCTCGGCCGTAATCCCCGGAACGTGCCCCCCTGACGCGCTCTAGCGCGTCAGGGGGGTTGAGGAAACGCCCCGCTCCCCTTGCCCACCGTTCGACATCCTTCACAGCAGCACAAGACTGCGGGTGGCCGATAACGCTGCGATCCAAAGCGCATGACGCCCGATAACGAGTTCTTTCTGATCTTGGGAGGCGGGGCCGTTGGCCTCGCCTTTGTCCTGTTTGCCGCAACCGTGCGCTGGCTCAGAGTCCGTGCGGATAGAGAGGATGATCAATGATCCAGTTTGCGAACTTGCGCAAATTCGCAAGCTTGGGGTTGCTGCTGCTGGCATCCGCCTGCTCCAGCCTGCCCCTGCGGGCCAAGCATGACCTGATCGGCATGGACCGCTCGGACCTTATTGCCTGTGCAGGAGTACCGGACAACGCAGCCACCCTGCCCGATGGTGAGGTGCTGCAATGGCGGCAGGATCAACAGGTGCAGGGGCCGCTAACCCTCAAGGGGCCGTTTAGCCTGGAACTGGACCTGTCCGGCCACGGCACTTGCCATTTTGTGGCCCGAGTGAGAAATGGCCTCGTCGCTCAAGTAGAATATACCGGCCCTAGCGATACCCTGCTGGGGAGGTATGCGGCTTGTGTGCCGTTGGTTCGTGCATGTGAGAGGCATCCCGACCCATCACCCATCCCGGAGCGGCGCAGTATGTAGCTCCACGCTGTCAGAGGGTATTGTATCAAGGGCTTTTCAATCTGCAGTAGTGGTGCGGTGGCTCCACGCCTGTATGGCGGTGATGATCTCTGTCTCGCTCCATCCTGCCTGCTTGGCGCGTTCCAGCAGATTGCTCAGGTGTGGCGCAAGGGTAATATGGCACTCATCTTGCCGCGCAGATCGGGTGATTGCGTTAGGAGTCGGAGCGGCAACGCAGCTAATCCTCTCAATCTCCAATAGCCTGCCCTCTATCCATGCGGGCACTCGTCTGGCGCCACTCAGCATCTTGCGGAGATTGTCGTAATTGATAGGCATCTCGGTAGCGGCCTGTTTGAGCGCGCCGTGCTGCGTGCCATAAATAGACTTGATACGCTCAGAGAGTTGGTGCTGATCCATCAGAGGCCTCATCTACAGCATGGTCACGGTTGACAAAATTTGTAATTGCCTCTCCCCGCGCCTTGAGCGCAGCAAGCACAATCTCAGATACGCGGATAGGCACTCTGCGGCGGCCGGAATTAAAATCAGCTACCCTCTGGCGTGTATCGCCTGTCAGGCGGCCAACATCTGCCATCCAAGACTCGCCAAATAGCATTTCCCCAGCCTCTCGCAAGCCTTTGGCATCAAGCTGGGTTGTCCAAAGATAGCCTTCCCGATAGTAGCCCAGCATCATCGTCTCCTGCTGGCGGGCATTGGCATGGGCTGGTACAAGCTCAACATCTACACTCTGCAGAATATCCGTAAGCCTGTCCTGGCTGTTGAGGCTGGCTAGTTTGGCTTTAATCAGACCCAGACCTTTTTTTGGCATTGTATAAAAATTTACACGCACTGCATCAGATAGCGTCTGGCCATTGATCTCAATCAGGCGCAAGGCCTGACCAAGTGCTAAGAGTGTATCATGCTCGCTCATGTTGCCTCGCTGGCATGGGGTGTTGTCCCTGTTAACTGGCAAAATCGGGCCAGATTATTAGGAGAGAATGAGCCACCCCCGGTGCAAACTGTTGTGCTATCTTCCCATATGATTGGGAAAAGAGGATGGCCGTAGTCATCCGCAATCATCCAGCCATCCTGGCTGTTGCACAAAAAGAGAGTGCCAGTGCCGTTACCAAAAGGCTGCTGTCCATCCCCATCAAAAAATACGCCGTCAAAAAAAGCCATATCATTGGACATAATACTGTCCCCCTTTGCGGAATGGGTTACATATGTAACCCATAATCTCAATTAAAATATATTGATAATTTTATTCGCAGCCGTCTGCATGGGGGTCAAACGCCCCGCCTTTGATGTCCTCAATGGTGGGGCGGCTGGGGGCATCTAGCGTAAATGTTGCTGCAATGCTGTCTGAATATCCATTCCGTACTGCCCCTGCTGCCTCAAGCTCAGTCCGAAGCTGGTAGTAAGACTCCAGCAGCGCATCGGATCTGGTACCTTTTCCCCCTTCAATCGTCAGGGTGTTGCCCTTGATCCAGATTTTGAGATTACGGTCGCCAGCGCAGTTGCTGGCTGCGCCCTTGAGGTTGATGTAGATACGGTCATTCCATGGGCTCATACGAACAACAACATTGGATTTGCGCACAACATTAAGAATGGCAGTCATGGTGGATTCCTATCCGTCCCAGGGGATGCTTGGTTGCCTCGCCCTATGACCCTTTTTTAGCGGGTCATTTTTGCCGTGTCAACATTAGCAATCGGAAGATAAAAATTTCTTTCAGTTTTGGGTTGCGCTGGAATGGGGTATTTTTCGGGGTATTATGATCCCATCTCACGTAATAAGTTATTATAAATCATTGACTTAATATCCTATTCATAACTCCGCAGTGAATATGACTGTCAAGAATGTCTATAATATCGTGATAGCGTCATGATCAGGTTTACAAAATAGTTGTAAGCCATAGCTACGCATAGTGGAAATTCTTCCAGCAGTTACATGATAAGATATTGATTTAATTCAATTATTACACTCCCCTCAGCGTCAAACTGGCTGAAGACCGCCTTAGAAACTGCGATGAACCGTGACCCCGTAGATGCTGCGAATGATGCTTCCCATCTTGCGGAGCTCCTGAATCAAAGGGCTGACGCATCTCTTAGCGCAGAGACCACAAACATTACGGGTAGGTCTATATCCACCTCCTGAACCGTATTCACAACCTCCTGTGCGCATAGTGGAGTGAAGCACTCATGCTTCACTCCTGCGGTGGATGTCGCAATCCGCCGCCGACAACGAAGGCGCACACAATGCAGTTTACTGGCACACACACCTGGCGAGCACTTCTGGCCGCCACTCTGATAACGAGTGGTGGCATATTTGGCAGCGACTTCCCGTTCACGACCGTTCAGGCTGCTGATACAAAGCCAACTGGTGCTGATGTCGCATTTCCGAGCACGACCAGCCCCCAGATTGAACTGACCAACGCACGACTGGCGGTTATTTCCGATAAATTGTCTCAATTCCTGATAGACAACGCCAGCTCGACCCTGGCTGGAGCGGAAAAGCACACCGCATCACCGCTCCTGATCCATTATGAAATTTTGCACAGCAATTCCATAATGGGCCTGTCCGCCGTGAACTCGAATGCCTTGATAGATGAGGATCTCCCTCTGATCTATCGTTCCGGAGGCTACATGGGACATAGCCTTATGGACAAAGGCGGTAGCCAGTCCAGAACCTCGGATCTTGTTGAACAACTCCAGCTGAAACTGATCCGACGCACAGCAACAGGTTATGCCCTGTCGATAGCCTACAGGATTACAAACCCAAGCCACGATGCCAAAGGGAACCTGGAAAAAGGTGTGCTTCTGAGCCAATATCTGGACCAGAGCATTTTTCTGGATGGCTGCACGCCCCAAAGCACGTGCCAGACCAGGATTCACTTGGGGGATACAGGAGCAGAACTGCTGCTGGGCATTCGAGCCAGCACCAGCAAGCCACCTGAATCACAGTCCCCATCCGTCCACTGAAATTTGTCCAACTGGACATCAGCCCCATTATACCTGTGGCTCTTCGCCACAGGCCTTATCACGTAAGGACCATGATCGTGGCAACACGTTCAAAGACTATCCCCACTTGCGACCCTCTCGACCGACTTTATCGCACACGTGATGGTCTGTTGCCGTCCCTGCTTTGCCTTCGCTTCAACGAGCAGGTACCTCCAGAAGCACGGATCGCGATGGATCAGGCGGGATGGCGTTATGATGCGGCACGGAACGAATGGCGTGTCGCATATCATGCCGCGCAGCGGGAGCAACGCGCACAGGAAATCCGGAACTTGATTGAACAATGGCAGTGCACGTTCTATCCACATTTCCCTCAAAGGCAGGCTACTCTGGATGATCTGTGTGAAAACTACGGTTAAAAACCTCAAGGGCCATCTCTGGTTTATCCAGCTTAGCCTCTGGCGTGCTCTTGTCGTGTTTGTTGCCGCGAAGCTGATCCTGTTTGTCGCACTAGGTTGTGCGGCCTATGCCGCCATGTTTCTGGCGGAAGCCAGAGCCAGCAGGCTCCTCCCATTGGCCTACTGCATGCAGCACTACGGGTTTTCACCCTTTCACTGGCTGGTTGTCCAACCAGGCACCCCGGCCTGGAACGGGATCAACGATCTGGCAATCTGCATCAGCGGGATTTATGTCGCATGGAGAGCGATCCGCTATTTCCCCACAAAACTCGCACTCTCAGCTCCTTGAGTAGTCTCTCGGCTCAGATGGCCTGCAAAGCAGGCCAGAGCTTTGAGGACAAAGATGCTTACATCCCAAGAGCGCGGCGGTAGATGTCCAACAGAGTTTCCTGCTCTTCCACTTCCGAGGGCTCCTGTTTGCGCAGACGGATAATCTGGCGGATAACCTTGACATCAAACCCTGCCGATTTGGCCTCGGTAAAAATGTCCTTTATGTCGCCTGCCAGCGCCTTGCGTTCTTCTTCAAGCCGTTCGACACGCTCGATAATACTTTTCAGACGATCTGCGGCAATGCCGCCAACTGCTGCGTCTTCATGCTGCTCTTGCATCACGTCTTCACCTACTGTTGCCAACATATCTCTGCCTTCTGCCTTAATTGAAGAAATTAGAAGATGCCACTGGAGAGGGATACGTCAGGTGTCCCAACTCCAGATAGCGCAACCAAAGGGATTCCTGTGTCGTAAGACTGCCGCCCTGAGCCAATGCCGCGCGGAAACGCGCACGGTTATGCCCCATCCGATGCACGGCCACGCGCTCCGAGCAGCCAATCACTAACAGAATTCTGTGGAACTCACGTCCCTTCATAGGGGGACGGTTCGTAGTATGGACCAGAGGCCTTGCCAGCGGTCTGGGCCAATCCTGATGCCATTTAGCCAAATCGGTGAGCCATTGGACAAATGGTGGATATGGCGCCTGTCCAGATAGCCAACGGCTGATCCTGTTCCGCCCGACCCCCGAACGCTTCTCTGCCTGCACAACTGTCCAGCCAATACATGCAAGGCTTCGACTGATCAGATCAGAGGCTTCAGATGGTGCAGACATGTCATGACTCACACTGCCCACATGTCCTGAGTGGAGTTCTCCACACGATTGTCCACCATTTCTGTGGATAAAGCCTTCGATACCATATGTCTGATCTCCTTCACTCACGCACCCGCTCCTTGCGTGAGCCCGCAGCTGGTGGGAAAGGTAATCCAGTCACCCATGGCGCACATCCGCAAAAATCCGGCCAGAGGCTCCCTGACGAATCTTTTGCGCCATCCGTGGACTGGCCAGACGATAGCGATGCTTCTGCCGCGTTTCCCGAATAAGGCCTGAGAGTTCCAGCGCCTCGAGCGCGCGACAGACATCATCTTTGGGCAAGATCAGGTCATCAGCCAGTTCCATGGCCGTCGCCCCCATCTTGATCGTATGCGACAAAGCTCCGAAGATGATGTCCTGTATCGCATCTGCACGCACAGGTTGCGTGACTGGCATCCATGGCACCTGCGCGTAAACGCTGTGCCCCATGGATGCGATCTCACCGGCCTTTATCATGCCATCAAGCACGATATGGAACGCCCCGAGATACTCTGGAGGCACACATGCTCTCAGCTCGAAAGCCGAATGGGGCCCTTTATGGAGCGTCTCCCTGATGAGTTTCAGAATAGTCCGTTGCGCGTTTTCGCGCTGCTTTTCAGACATGCTGGTATAGGGAACAACCCTCTCTGTCGTGGGTTTCCTGCCAGATACCATGGATTTTCCTCCCGGTTTTGTTCTGAGCATCAGTCTGGACTATCTGATTGTGAATGCTGAACGCGTATCAGCGCGCCATCGTGCCTGGATCAGTCGTTCCCAGATCAGCAAGGTGACCTCAGCAAGAGCGGGGTCGAACATCAACCCGCTTTCCCGGCCGACAAGATTCCTCACAATGGACATCGGAACCGCAGCTTTGTAGGAACGCGGTGAGGCCAACGCATCGATATAGTCAGCTATCGCTATGATGCGCGCAAAAAGAGGGATCCCCTCACCAGAGACCCCTGTCGGATACCCTTTCCCATCCCAGCGTTCGTGATGCAGCAGAACGCAGTCTGCAATATCCTGTGGCAGGCCCCTGACGGTCTGTTCGAGGAAATTCAGACCGCGGCGAGGATGCTCGCGCATCAACAGCCACTCAACCTGCGTCAGCCGCCGCGGGGCGTGCAGGATATTGAGGGGGATCTGTCTTTTACCAATGTCATGCAAAAGCCCCCCCAAAGCGAGAAGCACCCATTTATCGGTGTAATATCCTGACGCCAGTAGAATGAGCGGAACCATGCTGGCAACACGCCTGCCGTGTCCATCAAGTTCCTCACCAGCCTGTTTTGCCAGCTCCCACAACTGGCCTGACCGTGCACTGGGCGAGTTCTCAGCCCCATGCACGGAAGGGAAAATTACTGTCATGGCTACCATAGTAAGGTAGCCGGTTGTGAATACGGTCTGGTCCCGTTTTGTTCAGATCCCCAAAGCTGCGTCCTGTGCTGCTCTGGCAGCCTCACTCTGAGAATTCCTGTTCCCAGCGTTGCGCAGCCAACCTTTTGTCCAGACCGGCCTGGGCAGTTCCATCAGAAAAGGAGACGGCTGCGACTGGCGGCCATTCCGGTAGGAACACCATGTCACAGCCACCCGGCGGCGCCCGCGAGTCAATGCGACATATGCCAGACGCCGTTCTTCATCCTGATCAGCATTGGCATAACTTGGAAACATCTGCTCTTCCCAGCCCATGAGGAACACATGTGGGAACTCCAGCCCCTTGGAGGCATGGATCGTCATCAGCTTCACACGTCCCTGGACTGTGCTCCCGGCCGGAGTAGAACCCAGCGCTGCATGTTCGAACAGATCCTCAATGGCGGTGAAGTCGTTCATCAGGCCCAAAAGCTCATCAAGATTTTCTAGAGCAGAGTGCCCGTCCTCCCCTGCCAGCCGATACATCTCCATGTAACCTGTGCGTTCAAGCAGTGAGCGCATCCGTCCTGTAAGAGACGGATCCCCGGATAATTCTTCTTCCCGGATAACGCTCAGAAAAGAGCGGACTTTATCGACGCTCTTCCCTGTGGCCTCATGCACCAGCCGCTCCGCTGCGGCGAAGAGAGACAGATTCTGCTCCTCTGCCAGGGCCTCAATTTTGGCCAGTCTTTTCGCCCCAATCCCGCGCGCCGGCTGATTAATGACACGCCTGAACGCCTCATTGCTCTGGGCTTCTTCAGGCGCATTGGCCAGCCTCAGGAAAGCCAGCGCATCCTTGATCACAGCACGCTGCCAGAAGGCCGTATCATTGATCAGTTCATAAGGGATTCTGGCTTTGAGCAATTGCTCTTCCAAAATCCGTGAGAGGAAATTGTAGCGATACAGAACCGCCATATCATCGTAGCGAACCCCCTCATTGGCGCGGCGTCCCATTTCGGCAGCAAGCGCCTGAGCTTCCTCGACCCCGCCACTGCAGCCAATAATTTCCAGCTTCTCGCCGGGACCTTCTGAGGTGAAGAGGGTTTTCTTGAGCCTGTTCCTGTCGCCCGCGATGATGGCATTGGCTGCATCCAGAATGTGGCCGGCAGACCGAAAATTCTCCTCAAGGGCAATCATGCGCCCCCCCGGAAACTCCGAAAGAAAGTTCCGGATGAAAGCGACGTTGGCCCCACGCCATCCATAGATCGACTGTGCATCGTCACCGACTGCAAAGAGCTCCCCATGATCGCGCGAAAGAAGCTTGAGCCAGAGAAACTGAAGCCTGTTCACGTCCTGGAATTCATCTGCCAGCACCGCATCGAAGCGGTGTGCCCAATCCAGTCGGTATTTCTCATCGCGAAGCATGGTTATGGTTGGCCAGAGTAGCAGATCACCAAAGTCGGCCGTGTTCGTTTCGCGCAGGATCGCCTGATAGGCCGGATAGAGTGCCGCCGCCATTTCCCACGCCATGGCGTCATCAGGCTCCCCAGTCCCATGGCGGTCTTTAAATGTCTTGACCACGGCTGCGGCCTGCTCGGGGAGGACAAGATCATCCTTGAACATGGCGATATGATTTGTGATGGATTTGACCCGTTTTCCCAATTCATCGCCCGGGAGAGGGTCAAGAGCATCTTCTTCTATCGCCCTGAGTAGCAATCTGCGCACCAGGCGCCGACTGTCTTCTGCATCGCAGATATCAAACCCCGTACGCAGGAAGGCGATGTCCGGGTCTGATCGCAGCTGGCGACATCCGTGCGCATGGAATGTGCCGATCCAGGAGGGGGAACGCTCACGACCAAGAGCGAACCCAATCCTGTCGCGCATCTCCTGAGCTGCCTTGTTGGTAAACGTCACTGCCAGAATGCGATGCGCAGAGATGCCCCGACGTTCGATCCTGTCGACAACGCCACCGACAAGAGTGGAAGTCTTGCCAGTGCCAGCCCCGGCGAGCACCACAACAGCCCCTTCCTGTTGTGCAGCTTCCCGCTGGACCGGCGTGAGGCCATGCAGCACATCGTTAACGGATGACACGGGACTGATCTCCATCAAAGAGGATTTCCACCTTGCTGGCATTCCAGATATTGTGAGGCCGGTCATGACCAGAAGGGCTCAGCAGGACAAGATCCCCATCATAATCCCACTCCCCTGATGGCAGCCTGTCGCCATCAATGACCAGACCACGATAACGATCTGTGCCGTAGCAGAGCTCTATGAATGTCATGGGGGTTGTTCCCTTTCCCATACGCTCCAGCCATTCGTCTTGCAGACGCGGACTGGTCATCCATGCCTCAAGTGCTTGGGCATACTCCCGAAGCAAAACGGGTTTTTTAGGCTGACGCGGCCCAAATCCGGGCAAAGTCACGCTATGTCGGACATGATCTTCTCCAGCCTTGAGCGTGATGAAGGAGCCGATTTCTCCCAGCCATGCATCAAAAGCAACGACGTCCTGAGCGAGATCCCAGTTCTTGCCAGTCCAAAGACCACTGACAACTACGGCAGACCCTTTGCGACCATCCTGCTGGTACGTCACCGTGGTCCATGGAATTTCATAGCCCAGACCCACAGTCCTTTCGGTGCGCCCAAGAAACTCAGGATGCTCGTACAGAACAGTCAGATCATTGCGAAGTCCTTCGCCGGCACTGCTCAGGAGAGGATCTTCATCAAATTCTGCCCGACGACATTTCCGGGGATGGTTTTCTGATATCTGGGTCATCACGATTTTTCCTTCCGATCAGGCGGCCATACCGGCCATATTCTTCAGTGTCTGGTTAAAATCCTTGGCACGATCAGGTGGCAGGCGGCGCGCAAACGTCACGCCTGCATCAAAAGCGAACCCATACAACATGTCTGCAAAATGATTCCCGGCATCGTCATCGTCAGTGGCAATGACGAACAGACTTCCTTCGATCTGCGCCATATCAGCAAGATGCTCTTTCAAGGATGCGATGGTTTCTGGGCCCATAGCGCCCGCGATGGAGACATAAAGCGTGTCCGGCGTCCGTTCCTCATCAAGTGCGGCAAAAGAGAGAGCATCAATAGCGGCTTCGCAAACCACGAGGCGTTTGACCTGCGTGCCAGCTCCGGGTTTGAAACGGAACAGTGTCTTCACCGAGCCACCAAGACAGATATGCGTGTCAGGGCCACGGAGTTCAGCCCCACATACGGCACCGTTAGCATCAGTGTGCGCAAACCATGCGGCGTGATACCCGTCCCGAATGCAGCCCGCAGTCATGGCACGACGAACAACCCAGTCAGGGAGGCAGCGGTCTTTCGTCAGATAGTTCCAGACCTTGCCATTACGGTAGAGAGGCTTCTTTTCAGCCCAGCGCTCAGATGGCGCACGCAGATCTTCACGTTCTTTCTTCTGGGCAACATAGGCCGCACCTTCTGGTTCGATACCCACAAGGTTTCCCAATTCCACACAGACTTCACGAAACTTCAACTCAGGATTGAGCAGACGCATGAGATCAAACACATCACCCTTGCTCTGGTCGGCAATGCCGTAAACACCATACCAGCCACGATCACCATGGTTCACAATGATGATGTCCTGATTGTTGCGATACTTCAGGCATTTCCGGGTGCTTTTATCTTTGACCAGAAGATAACCGTGCCGCTCCAGAAGCAGAGCGCAGGACACACCATTGCGGATCTTCTGACGATCACCGTCGGTAAGTTCAAAACGCTGGTAAGCCATGTGTTCTCTCCGTCATTGAATAGAGAAAGAAAAGGGAAACCCTTGCCCCCGGAACATTACTCACAATACCGAAAACGCTAGGAAAACACAAGAAGAAAACGAAATATACATGCAATAAATAACAAGTTTTATTTGCCAAAATCCAGAGAATACCCCTTGATCAGTAAGTAAACATCGACTGTTTTACTAGACCATATCCTGCCGGGGTTCGGGGCGGCGAGCGCCCGAGGCGGTTCCGAGAGTGGAGGGGATGGAGGCGTTTTTCTGAGCCACATCCTGCCATCGGCCAAGACAGCGCTTTGACCAGCTCGTCAACACCGGAGCGTCCTGAACAAGCCGGTCAGCGTGCGGGCAGCGCGGGGCTCCTGCCCTGCGATGAACGCACGATGGCCCAGGTGCTGTGAGGGTCGCGCAGCCGCGACAGCGGGGGCCTTTGGCCCGTGTTGATGAGCTGGTCAAAGGGTTGTCATACTGAAGCTGGATGCTCGGCCGTAATCCCCGGAACGTGCCCCCCTGACGCGCTCTTGCGCGTCAGGGGGGTTGAGGAAACGCCCCGCTCCCCTAGCCCGCAGGATAATATCCGTGAACGGATGAACATTCATTCACAAGCGGATCGGAGAAAATAGGGAAGGTAATTTTGCCTGACGAAGATCCGGTTTCAAAACCGGCTCGGGAGACTACTGAATCTGATGTCCAATACTGATACCCCTGTTGAAACAGCCGATCTGAAAGCGATCGCCGAACTCCCAAGTGGGATCATCGTCGTTGTCGACAAAGACGGGAAAAACACTCTATCGACAATTAAGGATATCCTGCAACAACGCTCTGCTTTCATCCCTGAAGAGAAAATCTACCTTGTCGGTGACGGATTGAAAGCAGAAGATATCTGGCCACAGCAGATAGAAACAGACTCTCTGACAAGAGAGGCCGGCACGCTCATCATGCGCCAGAATTTCATTCTTTCTCTTGCTCAGAAAATGAACGCGGACATTTATGTCCTGATCCGGCTGCGTGATGAAAAAGAGTTTGTCTCCTGTCTGGAGTTAGCCATGTGCGGTCACTTCGTTATTCTGGGGGCACGATGGGAAAGCGGCACCCGGTTCCTTGAAGACATGACCCATCATATCAACCGGCAAGGCGACATCTCGGTTCTCGCTGCTTTCCAAAGCATGCTCAAAGCCGTGATAGAAGTCCAACCAGCAGCGGCGGAAGACCTAAACCCCAGAAAAACCATCGTGCGCAGGATACCGCTGAACACCCAACCTGATACCTGACAGCATCGGGGCACTCTGTCGCTTCCCCTCTGCTTGCGCAAAGGGGAAGCCCAGCATGCGAAGAGCCTCAACAGGCAGCGGAGATCTTCGCCGCAATGACATGGTTTGTGCCAGGCACTCTTAGCCTTGCATTGGAATAGAAATCAATGAGATACATCTCTGTAGAACAACAAAGTGGGTCCGCCCGACCGAGATGCAGTTCGCACTTTTCCCTGTCAGCCTGTACCTGCAACGCATCTGCGCAGAAAAGAATGAATGGCGGTATTATGCCATGAGCATTCAACCTGACCTTTTTGGCGGCGCATTCTTAATGCGCCGCTGGGGCAGGATCGGAACGGGCGGTCATTTACGCCTGGACCAGTATGCAGACGAAGGTGCTGCGACTAACGCCCTTGCTCATCTGGCCCAGAAAAAACTGAAACGCGGTTACAGGGTTATTGCGCAGGATGCGCTTTTGTTTTCGTAACGCGTTTTGAACCGGGTTTTGGCCCCGGTTTTTTGCGCGGCGGAGCTGCTGGCTGAAGCTCAGCTTCAACAACAGCAGGTTTGATTTTTTTGGGAGATTTCCGCTGCGGCTCCTGAACAGTCGCCATAAGCGTTTTACTCACCTTTGGCTGGCGTTCCGGTTTTTCGGCCGGTGCGGCGACTTTCACCGTTTTTCTGGCTACGGGCTGGCGACTACTGGTGGGACCTTCAACCAGTTTGCGCAGAACAGGAGACGCCTTGAAGCGCACAGTGGCATGATCTTCGACCATCACCTTTGCTCCGGTTCGCGGATTCAGGCGCTGACCACCTTTCGCTGTAGCCTTTTTAAACGTCCCAAAACTGGGGAGTGTGAAAAACCCTTCTTCTTTGATCTGCGATACGATGGCTTCAATCAGTTCATTCGCGGCTATATTGGCCTTCACACCGGTACACCCAATGCTATCCTGAAGAACGGCTGCGATAAATGCTTTGCTCATTATAATTTCTATTCCTGGTGAATAATCAAAATGGATTTTTCATCGCATGAGTTACCTCATCAGAAGCAACGTGAGATGGCAAGTGTTTTCCGGACAGGGTAGTAATAATGCTATCTATCTGTTCTTTAAGAGCAAGAAGGTTGTTAAGACTTTCCTGATCCTGCCGGATGTCCAGTTGACCATATAATGCGATCCTCGCACTCCCATTCTCCAGTGTGAGTCCACCAAAAGTGATACTTTCCCCCTGATCGTGGAAAGGGATAAACGACATGGTTTAATCCTCCATTATCTGCTTCAGCGCATGTAGGCCAAGACGTATTCCCTGTCTCTCGAGCCTGTTCTGATAAGACTGACTCTGCCGCGCTCGGTAAGGACTACTCTCAGGTTCGGGCAGGTCCATGGCGCGCGCCTTCATATCTGCGGGTAAGGACGGGAACGGATCAATACCAACCGCATGAATCAACGCCGCGACACTGACGATGGTGCAGGTCGGCGTATCATTATTTTTGCAGACATAAACCCCTGCCCCAGCACTGGCCGGATCATAGACAGCTTTCCATGTTGAACTGGGCACCAGAACATCATGTCCAATCCCGCGTGTACTGTCATGGAATGCTGGGCCTGTGACAACATACACGGCACCATCTCGTTGCGCGAGATGGCGGACTGCCATTTCCACACCTGTCCATATCCCTTCGTTGAGGGCGGCAGTCTGGGGCACGACATTTGCCAATGTAAACGTCTGTTCCTGTGCCTGAATAGTCGCCGCGTCCCCAGATGGCACCATGTGGCCTCGATCAAATCCAGATCGTCTGTAGTCCGACAGCACCGCGCCATCTCCTGCTGGAAGGCGTGCATCCGCATGAAATCGATTGGTCGTGCGCCCGATTGATGAGGCCGATGACACTGCACTGGCCGTGAGATATTCCGCAGACCAGAGTGGTTGATGCACCAGACCAGAGTTAAGAGACGCAAAGCCGTCATTGCACAACAAAGTTGTGCGTGGCGTCAGCTTCGGATTATCCAGCTCGGGCATAACGCCATCAGGACTGAACTGTGGACAGGATTGACTCTGTGCAATCGCTGAGGCTTCAGGCAGGAACCCCACACAGCAAACCATCAGAAACAGTGAGCCTGATTTACGAAATGCTGTAGCTCCGTTCATGCACGGGCATCCAGAATGAGACGGCACGCTGAACGCCGCGCCTTCAACGCCTGACGCCGCAATGATGCGCGCGCCGCATCACTCAGTGCATGATCACAGAGTTCGTCCGCCAGAACAGCCTCCTCCTGTAGATAGGTCCGAGCCGGACCAATACGTGGCACAGCAGAACTCCGGTGGAAAACAGGAGGAGCATACGTTGTGGTATCGAGGCGGGATAGAGATTCAAACATGGTCTTTTTTCCTGATGCCCTGGCGCCGCAGGCGTCAGGTTAATGTGACAGCGGGAAGTATCACCGCATTGGTTGTGAATGGGCTTACCCGCAGGATGCTGGCCCACCTCAGATCAGGCTGAGCTGCCGGGATCTACATGGCTGGGGTTGGGCAATAACCGGTGTGCTCGAAGTCTCCGGTCCTGTGTGATACTTCGCCATCAGGAATGCGAGCTGAGCACGCTCATGATGTTCGATGTCCTGTCTTTCCTGAAGCCTGTAAGCATCAGACAATCTGGCATCCCTGACACGACGCTGAATAATGGCTTCCACATCACACCATGTCCAACGCGGTGATCCGTGACAGCCAGCCCGTTCTATGGTCTCAAGAAAGCTGATACGGCCTTCTGTGCTGTTAAAATACCGCTCACCAAAACACTCCCGATTGTAATGCGCGATAAAGCCCCACATATTGGAAACCCGGCGATAAAGACGCTTGTTCCAACTCTGATGTGGCATTCCTTTTGCGATAAACCCAAGGATCGCGTTCCCCAGTTTCGCTTTCTCTTCCGCGCTGTCGTATTGTGTTGCCGTGAGGTCTGCCCCCTCTATGAGAGGCAAGCGCATTTTAAGGAAGCTGATGCCCTGCGTCATGCCGCCTCCTGATGTGGCATAACTCTGTAATGCCGATGAAAGCGTTGCACATCGGGCAGGTCCGGATAGTCCGTCCCACCCTGTTCCTCATCTAGGCAGAGGAGACGGGAAACTGAAATCTCCATTTCGAACCCATCCGACAGACGTCGTATGACAGCGGTATCTGATCGGCCTGAAATAAATCGATCCTGCCAGAAGCCTGTTTTGTGTTCGCGACAGGCTGCGGCATAAACGCCGTTTCGAAATGCGACCACAATCCATTTGAGGGGTGCATTGGACTGTCTGGCACGGTGCAACATCGATGGTAGCCGATAAATAGACCCCACACGGATCGGGCCAACACGCAGCGGATTGGAAGAGGGCGCAAACCAGCGCCCTGCATAATATTGTCTGAGCATGTTCTCTCCTAGCGTCCAGCCATGACAAACTGCTGCACCATCCGGACCGGATGATCTTCAGCGATGCCCGCGAGGAAGGTGGGCGCACACAAAATCATGACCATCGTCCCGGCAAGACCCAGTGCGCCGACTATAAACCCGGCACATTCGAGGTAATTTTTGGCTGCTGGCGACAGATGAATGTTTTTGCCAAGGTTTTTAGGCAGGCGTCTCAACCGGTAGCGCAGGGATTTTTCGGGATAGTCTTCTGCCGGAACGCTCAGAACCAGTGTTTCCCGATTGATCTGCATGAGGGTTTTCAGGCCCACTTCAACCAGATGTTCGCCTGTGACTTTCTGATACATCTTGCCACGCGGATTATGGGCAAGCCGGAAAAACGTGTTGATCCCCAGCATCCGGAACGGAACCGGTTTACGAAGGATTGTTCCATTGTGGATATTCGTATTTGCCGGAATGGTATCGGACATGACCGCATCTCCTCAGGTCTTTATTTATTTTCTGACCTGATCCGAGCCTCATGGGGCGATGGGCATGACAAGGGCGGCGCGTGCGCCGGGAGCTTGCGACGAACCCTTTTCATGCCCATCGCCCCATGAGAGCGATCCTTTATTTTTTTGTTTTTGTGTTGTTTTTGTTTTTTTGATTTCCGTCCAAATCTGCACGCTGAAGACCAACGTGCAGATTTGGACATTTCACTGACACGACAATCAGTGCGCCGGCACCAGATCAAATGGTGTCAGAATGGTCGCTCCAGTCCAGCCACAATGGTGCAACACCATGGGTACACCATCGACGACACTGTAATATCCGTGATTCTTTTTTCTCTGGATATCCTCTGCAGTTAACTTCGGGATGGCTC
This sequence comes from Acetobacter fabarum, assembly GCF_029069195.1. GTDB lineage: Bacteria > Pseudomonadota > Alphaproteobacteria > Acetobacterales > Acetobacteraceae > Acetobacter > Acetobacter fabarum_A. The sequence goes on along the minus strand of NZ_JARDYK010000007.1, from coordinate 100,399 downwards.
GTCGCACACCAAAATCAGATAATGCTGTGAGGCGATCTGGATAGGGGCCATGCCAACTGGTCGATAAAGGGGCGTCGTCCTGGGTGCGAATAAAGATACCGTTAGCCCCACATTTGATTTCAACACGTATGCCGGCATGCAAAATAAGTTCAGAGTTATTTGTATCTTTCACAACTCAATGCTTTCGTAAAACTCCCGCATCCGCGGGAGAACGGTTATACGCGCAGGAATAGGCCTGTTTAGCCACATTCTGCATTGGGCAGGGATCGTCCGGGATAAAGTCAGCAAGCCGTGCTGCAGGCACGGTGGGGGGATGCTGCTTCGCTGTGTAGGCTGCACTTAGTGCAGCCTGATCGGAAGAGTGGAAACTGCTCTGGAACCCGGGACTAAGGGCCATAAAGGCTGATATAACCAACTGAGCCGAATACTTCGGTCCACGGCGTAGAGACGTAGCGTTGACAATCAGATTGCAGGTCAAACTCTTTGTCAATGAACCGTGAGGTCCATTCTTCAACCTCGGAAGTCTCCGGACCATTCTCCCATTTAACAATCAGGCTGCCCCAGTGTGCCTTTCGGACACTGAATCTGGTTGCCGGAAAGTGCTTCTTGAGGAGTTTGCGAATGTTTTTCGCGGCAAGAACTCCCCCACTTTCTGTCCCCTGCTCCAGATCCACATACTCTGAACTGGTTTTCAACGCTTCAACTTTCTGGGCGAAAATGCGCGCTTTTTCCTGTGCCTGTTTTTCAGATTCCATCCTGATCTCTTCGGCATGATCCAGTAATTTCTTTATGTGATCAGCGTCCGCAAATCCCGCATCCGGATCAAAGATTGTCCACTGGACGCCATGCAGAATACATTCAGGAAGGCGTCTGGAAATGTGGCCGGAATCAAAAACAATATCAAACTCAGCCCGGCCTCCACTGGAGACCACACCCTGGCTCCAGGCACGGACAGTTTCAGGGCGTTGGTCACCATGGATATTAAACACATAACCGCGTCCACGATTGTAGAGGCAGGTTGAAACCATGGTTCCAATCGAAACATGAGGGCGGCTCACTGGATGGGACATCTGATCTTTCCTTTATTTTGATGATGTCCTTCGCGCGTTCATACATGCGGGGCCGGGTCAAAAGCGGTGGCTTGCCACCGGCGCTTGCGCTCCCTTTTGACCCGGCCCCGCATGTATGAGAGCCAATTATTTATCCGTTGGTGATTTCTCCATGATCGTTTTTCCGCTTTCAATGAAGATCTCGGTTTTATCGGGAAGTATCGCGACCAGATCAAAGGCATCAGGATCAACGTCGCAACCAGGTTCTGTGCTGCCAGACTGGATCGCATCCCGAACATTCGCTACAAAACTACGGAATGTATCACGCGCCTCATCAACGGTTTCAAATTGAAGTGCGATCTCATTTCCGGCATCATCTGTTTCGTGCCAGTTATTAAACCCGAGTTCGCGGCATTCGAATACTGTTCCAACAGGATACTGTGGTATCATTGGCTCAAATCCCGCTATTATCAGGTGCCAGTGATGGTGCAGAGATATACTGTGCAGTTACATTCAACCAGAATTTGCCATTCACCGTAGCTTCAAGTGCTTTACGAACGCATTCAGCGCTCAGGAATTCCGCGCCATCGTCAGCGCCAAAAGATGCCTGCTTCATGTCATACCAACCTTCGGGGTTGATCTGAGGATCGACTTCTTCAGCATACGCAACCAGATGATCGGTGCCCTTTTGCCCGGCGAGGCCCGGAGTGCCGTTTGACATGAGGTAGACACCGAGGTCGCCTACCAGCATCAAACCGGGTGGTATCTTCGTAAGGTCCAGATCTTCACTGGTGGGATATTTGGCCGTCACGCCTTCACGATGAAAGGTTTTGTCACACAACTGCGCAAAAGTTGGCGTGTGTTCTGTAGCCGCTTCTGCATGGGCAAGAAGGCGGGTGACCAGCGCGTGATCAAAATGCAATTTCATTGGTAATCCTTTGTATGTCCTGACATCAGGGCATAAAAAAAGGGTAGAGCATTCTACTGCCCCACCCTATTAAGATGTTCTGGTAAGCTGCCAATGTCCTGGCTGGTTCATGTGGCGACGGGTTGTGCTGAATTGTTTTTCATTTTTGACGGCACTGGCGTGGTATTGCTCTTGCTCAGTATTCGGATGTGAGCATGACGACCTTGCCGGGATCGCTATCGGCCACAACGTAAAGTTTCAGTTCTGCCAGAGGGAAATCCGTATAGCCTACAGGCTGGCGGTACAGGATGTTGGCCTCGCGCTCGCCGTTCCCGTCTGTGCAGACAACCTCGGCGCAGTGTTTGGTAAGATCCACCCTAAGCGTCCAGCACTCGAACTCAGCACGTCTGACGGCTGGAACCAGTCGCGCGCTCGCCACAATGTCCATCAGCCACGCCGCGCCATTTTTGGCCAGATACGCCGCCCCATCCGTCAGGATCAGACCCATTGTGTAGCGGTAATACCGGGTCGTGCCGATAAACTGCGCGAGCGTCTCGGCCGAGATTGTGTCAGGCTGAGTGTGTTCAAGTGTCGCAGACATGTCTTTATCCTTTATGGTTTTTTGACAGTCTGCTGCCTGCCGGGACGGCGGCCGTGCGCTCAAACGCGGCGCGCAGCGCCGGGAGCGAAGCCCCACCGTTTGAACGCACGGTCCCGGTCTGGCAGGCGCTCTTTGCTATTTTTGATGGGTTTTACTTGCTGATATTTTACTCAGCGCATTTGTGTCCATTGCTGCGCAGCAGTCGTCAGACACACGCTACACCAGCCAATTACGCAGCAATGGGCAAGGCCCCTATTGGAGAAGCAGACTGGACAGATGTTCCGTGCGGCGAACCACGCACCATCCATCGCGCAGGTGCAATCGCCCGCGCCCAGTCCGCGAAACTCGGGATATGGCCGAGGTCATCCAGAACATGCTGTTCGCCAATCAGGCGCACCGGAACGGTGCGCCCGGCCGAATTTGTGATGGTGACACCAAAAACCTGCTCGGCCATGAAAATACCTTCGGCATGATGGCGCAGCGCCCTGTGCCGCATGTCAGCCAGAATGGCTTTCGAACCATCAAACCAGTCATGGATTGCCTGATAATCCTCGGGAACGCCGCCCCATTTTTTTGCTGTAATGGATGCGTGGAAATAACTGTGCGCCATATCCGCCTGCCTGCCTCAATAAGTGTGCATGAAGTCTTCATGGGAAATATAGTTTTCGGTATGAGACACCGTGATCGTATCTGCGATCGGATCAAAGGCGACATTCCCTGAGCCTCCTTCGTTGTTTTCCCAACCACTATGCTCAACAGCCACATACTGCATGGCGAGTGTTTCCAATACCTCCCTTAACGGTGCTGTGTGACTGGTGGTCTCTGCCGACGACCAGTCAACGAGTTTTGTCTGCACAGGCACCGACAGGCTTTCCTGTCCTTGCCCACCTTCAACCCTGCATTCTTCCACACCGCCGGAATCACCATAACCATCGTAGCGGATAACGACTTTCGTGATGCCACACGCTTTTAGGGCCGCCATGACGGTCGCTCTGTCTTTAATCTGGCTTTCGCGTTTGAGGCGATTGTAGCGATCCATCTGTTCAAGCATCGTCTGTATTTCGCTCATGGTTTTCATTCCTTATTCTGTTTTTTCTGGATGCAGGCGGGCGGTTTGGCCTCCCTGCATTGGCTTAGGCAGCAAAACGACGGGCTGGAGGCGCACCACTCAGCACCGCGCGAGCGTAGGATGAACGGCTCAGAGAGAGCGTCAGGGGCTTGTCGTGGCGACCATCCCAGCTCAGCCCTTCACAGGGGATCAGCACCCCCGCCCTGCGCGCATCCTGATCACGCTGGAAGCATACGCGCTCGTTCCCGCCATCTGGACGGCGGCAGGGCTGCCCCGCAGGCGCTCCGCAGCCGCGACATGCCATCTGGTAGGCCGGGTCACCATCGGGCCATTCGTGATGGCAGCGCCGGCACGTTACGGAAGCATCCACACAGGCCCAGCGTGATGGAGCTGGCTTTTTGGGCGCAGGAGGCAGGAAGGTAATCGGACGCATGGCATTCTCCTTTTCTGAATACCTGCTGCCTGCCGGGACGGCGGCCGTGCGCTCAAACGCGGCGCGCAGCGCCGGGAGCGAAGCCCCACCGTTTGAACGCGCGGCCCCGTTCTGGCAGGCGCGCTTTTCGTCTGTGTTTTTGGGTTTTGGTCTTGAACCGACCGCCGTCAGGCGGCGATCCGCACCACCTCAAGATGGCTGTCCAGATGGGCTTTAATCGCGGCCCGCGCTTCCGGATCGGTATCGTCCGGCGACAGGACTTCGCTTGCCTGTTCAAGCAGGGCGGCTTTCAGGTCGGCTGTATCGTTTTCCGCCCCCCCAGACTCAGGGGTCTCGCCTGCGTCAGGGGTTTCCAACGCAATCCTCTCGGCCTCGTTCAGGTCGTATAGCTCACTTTCCGTTCTCCCTTCTTCGGTGGGAAGCAGATGCTCGAATTCGCCGTCCTCCTCATCGTCACCCGCAGGAGACTTATGAGCCTCTAATCTCCATGCCATACGTGCGAGTTTCGCTTTCCAAGCTTCAATCGCCGGCTCGAACCCTGCCTGTTCTGGTACCCAGCGCCCCTCAGGCCCTACATGCGCCATGATAGCGGTGCGCATCTCCTTGCCGGTGTTACGGGGCAGAAGGTTCAGCGCCTTGCCAGCCTCCATGATACCAGGCTTACTGAAGCATTTTAGGAAGTCATCAAAGGCCATGTTGGGCATCTGCGCATCGGCATCGAACAACAGTCCCATCAGCTGGGCCGTTACACCACTACCGCTGTGCTGGCTGGTCGTGCAGTTTGCAACATTCTTGAGAACCGCAACCGCTTCCTGCCGCAGCAATGCCGGGTCACGGATCAGCACCCCTTCGGGGAAGAGAGTAGCCAGAGCAGCGTCACGCTGCCCATAATGCGCATTTTCAGCGGTGTGTACTGAGACATTCTGGCCGCCAAGGGCCAGTAGCAGGGCAGCAACCAGATCCCACGGGTCTACGTCCTCAACAACAGCGTCGAGTGCTGCATGCAACGCCTGCGTACGGATTAGGCCCAGCATCGTCAGACCTGTGCCGGATATGGCTGCTCGCTCTTTAGGCGCAGCAACACTTGCGGGCGCGATGCTGCCCGGGGATGTGGTAACTTCCTGTTCTTCCTCCTCCTTCGGTCGCAACGGGATTTCGTCAATCTTCAGGGTGTTGGGATTGAGGAAGTACCCCATCACATCAGTCTCCTCAGCCTCTATCCAGTGCGGCAGACGGAGATAGCCCTCTGGGGTGGCCGCCCGTTCATACTCGCCCATTTCCAGCTTGACCCCGCCCTCGGGCAGACAATCAGCCAGCCACTGTTCCTGTGCTGCGGCATAAGCTGAACCATCCTCGGTAAAGCGGTTATCCTTCCCACCCTCGGCAAACAGGTCTTCGGTCCAGACCACGCCACAGGCTTTGGCCATGGCCTCATCAAAGCGGGCATCCACCGCCATATAGCGCGTCTGTTTCAGGAACCGGGCAAGATCACGCCAGGGCACAACGTCCTCGGGGTCTTCGGCATTCAGACGATACTCGGCCGGGTCAGCATCGTCCTCGACCATATCCTCAAACATTTCTGCCCATGCCGCGCGCTGCTCTTCCACCGGAGCTGCGGCGATCACCTTCAGATCATTGAAGTCCGGACCACGGCCCATATCGATGGCATGCAGGATCGGTTCGTGCAGACCCGCCAAAAGCGACAGCCGTTTCAGATAGGCAGGTGTAACCATCAGCGCGCGGGCAATCTGTGCGTCTGTATGCGATTTATCGCGGCGGGCCTTATCGACAAAACGCCATTGTTCGCTCTGCGTCATCGCCTCGCGGATGATGTTTTCGGAGCCTGCCGCCAGACCATCCAGTTTTTCGTCCGCGGACGTCACGATAACGTGCATTTCACGCATTTTCGCGAGGACACAAGCGCGACGGCGGCGATGGCCTGCCACGATCATCAACTGGCCGTCGGGCAGTTCGCGCACCAACGGGGCATGCAGAAGCCCCACCACCTTGATATTATGGGCAAGGCGTCGGTCGGCCTCGACATTGGGGGCTGAGGTGCGGGGGTTTTGGGGATTGTCGAGAAGGGTTTTCGGATCGACGACGCGCAGTTCCATGGAGAGGCTCCTGATCATGGGGAAAACTGGCAGGCGATTGCGTCTGAGCTGATCTGCTCTTTTTTCAATCTCCTGATGTTTTCCGCGCGGTCGCAGCTTGGGCGGGCGGGCAAGGCCGCGCCGTCAGGCGCGCACTGCCTGGCGCTTGCGCGCCCGCCCAAGCTGTGGCAGCCGTTCCTGTCTTTTTATATCTTGGTTATGTCTGCTTACGTCTAATTTATGTTTAAACAGTCGCTCCTAGAATAATCATGGCTTACCGATTCAGTCATTTTCACTCCATGGGCTTTTCTGGCCCGCCCTATTCACGAGCAAAATATCTTCTCTAAAACCATAAATAGGGAAAGTAGTCTTTTACGTATTTAAATCCACTTACAAATATTAAAATTATTATAGACCACAAAATAATAGCTAAGGCGCGTACATAGAATACGAGCTTTTTTTGTCCCTCTGTTATTCCGTCATTTTCAGGTTGAGTTATAGTTATATTTCGTGGGTTATATGGAACGCTATCAATATCCATATTTAGGTTTCGGGCTTTTTTCTTAAGGTAACGCATTTGGCTACGTGAAATGGGGTTTATACCCGCTCTGCCCATTCTGGCTTGAATATACAGCCAAAGAGCAAAGAAAAAAACCACCGCAATTATGTGCATTTTTTGTCTCTTACAAATATGTTTACCACTCTATAATATCAACTTCTTATTTCGGGACACCGAACAGAAAATTATTCCTGATACAAACTTTGTTGCCTTGCAATTGTTATTTCCCGTATAAATGATACTGAAGTATTTTATTCATTCCATCCTCATCCTCTTTAACAGCGTGTCATCCATTCCTGTTCCCATTGTGCCGTCCGACGTTGTGGCGCCGGACGGTCCGCGTGGCTCAGGCTGCGTCCCTGAGAGCGTTGGGGGCATCGTCCTCCTCTGTTATGGACGGGATGTCATCATTGGCCGGGGCCTCTTCCTCCCCTCCCCTGCTGGTGGCGGCAAGATCGGCTTCCAGCTCGGCCAGAGCGTTCCGCTTCTCATCGAGCAGCGCCTGATCGCGGAAGGGCGCTCCCAACCGGGCCTGATAGGCGGGCAGCCGTCGTGTAGCCTCATCACGGGTTTTCTGGGTGTCGGCCAGTTCCCCATCAAGACGCAGCACGAGGTTTTCGATGCGCGCGACCAGCCCCAGAGGTTTCGTGTCCTGATCCACGGTAATGTCCACTGTTCCATGCGCAAACGCCACGGACAGCCCCGCCTCAGTCACCACCCTGTCCTCTATGAAGCGCTGTCGGTTAATGGCATCCAGCGTCACGGCAAACCCGCCAATCCGCCCCAGCGTCCACCGACCTTCCTGCGCGTTCCTGACCGCCAGACGGAGCTGGGCCAGCAGGAACGCCCCCGCCTTCTCGCGCTCGGTGATCACACCGCGTTCGGTCTCGAAGCTGAAGGCCTCACCACGCGTGGGCACACGGGCCGCCAGATCAGCCTCGATCAGCGGGATCCGTGCCTGCGCCCATGCGATCTCGCGCTCAGCCTGCTGGACAGCCCGACGCACGGCGAACTGGTCATCGTAATGGGCCGCATAGAGACGTTCGAGCCGAGCGAGCTCTGCCTCCAGACCGGCTTTCTGCATGAGCCGCATATCCCCAGAGGCCAGCGCCTTGGCCATAGCGAACTGGTTGCCATCACTATCCAGATCTTCCACACGCCGGATGGAGCGATCACCAGACATGGCCATCGCGATGAAACGCAGCTTGCGTTCGAGGAGCTGCCAGTTGGTGGCGTCCACCGAGCCTTCCTGCGCATAGGCGTAAATCCGTATTTCGGGGTTCTGGTTGCCCTGGCGCTCGATGCGTCCTTCGCGCTGGATGATGTCGGAGACCAGCCACGGCACATCCAGATGGTGCAGGGCCAGAAGCCGCTGCTGGGCATTGACCCCCGTGCCCATGGTCTGTGTGCTGCCAATCAGGATACGCTTGCGTCCGGCGTTGAGGTCGCCGAACAGACGCTGCTTGGCTTCCGCCTTCTTGTAGTCCTGCATGAAGGCGATCTGCTCGCGCGGCACCCCCATGCGCACCAGCTCGTCACGCATCCACAGATAGGCGGAGAAGCCCCGCTTGCCTTGTGCTCCCACGGTGCCCAGATCGGAGAAAATCATCTGCACCGCACCGGGCAGGGCATAGGGTTGGCCAGTCTCTGGGTTGGTGTACCGGTTCTGCGCACTCTCCTCCCAGATGGCGAAGACGTTGCGGATCATCAGATCGAGCTTGCTGTCCTCCCCCTCCCCTGCCCGGCCCCAGCCGACAAAGCGCAGATCAAGAGCCGCATGACGGGCGTCCCCCATGACGGAGAGCAGGATGTCATCGCCTTTCTGGGGTTTGCCCTTGCGACGCTCGATCGCGGTAATCCGCTCGGCCAGCGTCTTCTGATAGGCACGGAAGCGGGCATGGACTGGTGCCACGACAATCTGGCGGTGCCCACCGCGCACGGCTGGCAAATTAACATAGCGGCGCAGATCGTCCTGCTGGACCACATCGGCGAAGTCACGATAGAGCGCCATGAGGTCGGCGACATTGACGAACTCGGTAAAGCGCGTGACGGGCTTGTAGAGACCACTGGGCTGCAATTCGAGTTCGGTCCGGGTCTCCCCGAAATTGGCGGCCCATGCGTCAAACTCATGCAGCCCACGACTACGCAGGGCATCAAGGGCCATGTAGCGCTGCACCGAATACAACTCGCCCAGTGTGTTGGTGATCGGGCTGCCTGACGCGAGCACCAGCGCGCGACCGGGATTGACCCGCTCCAGATACCGGGCCTTGACGAACAGGTCCCACGCGCGTTGCGAGCCTTCTGGGGCCACCCCCTTGAGATCGCCCTGATTGGTGGCAAAGCTCAGTTTGCGGAACTGCTGGGCCTCGTCCACGAGGATCTGATCAATCCCCAGTTCCCCCAGATGCAGCAGGTCATCCTTGACGCTCGCCAGCCCTTCGAGCTTCGCCTCCATGATTTCCTTCATGTGCTCGATACGCTTGCGCGACAGCCGGTCGTCTTTATCCATGTCGCAGAGCAGCGTGTCATAGGCGTCGATCTGTTCATCGATCATGCCGCGCTCAAAGGCCGCCTCTACGGCAATGAATTTGAAGGCGTCATGGGTGATGATGATCGCATCCCAGTTCCCCGTGGCCGCGCGGGCCAGAAACCGCTGGCGTTTGGCCTTCGCGAAATTCGTCTCATCGGCGACAAGGATTTTGGCAGTCGGATAGAGCATGAGAAACTCACGGGCCATCTGGGCCAGACAATGCCCTGGCACAACGATCATTGCCTTGCTGATCAGCCCCAGCCGTTTCTGCTCCATGACGGCGGCACACATGGAGAAGGTTTTGCCCGACCCCACGGCATGAGCGATGTAGGTGCTGCCCGCGGCGATGATCCGCCAGATCACACGCTTCTGATGTTCGCGCAGGGTGATGACTGTGCTTGCACCGGGCAGACGCAGATGATCGCCGTTGAAGGTGCGTGGCACCAGATTGTTGTAGGTATCGTTATACAGCCGCACCAGCCGGTCAGCCCGCTCAACGTCCTGCCAGACCCAGTTCTGGAACGCCTGACGGATAGCGGTCAGCTTTTCCTTCGCTGCTTCGGTTTCCTGCGTGTTCAGCACCCGGCTGTCGTTGCCGTTGGAATCCTTGATCGTGTCCCAGATTTTTGGCGAGGCCTGCGTGAGCGCGTCTTCGAGCAGTTCACCAGCGTGGCGGCGTTCCGTGCCCCAGACTGACGTCGCTTCGGCCCGCCCAAGAAAAGCACGTTTCTCGACACTCCAGCAGGCCACCTCGGCGGTATGGTGGATGACAGCCTCGACCCCCAATACCTCGCGGGTGAAGGCCATGATGTCGCTCACTGGCAGCCAGGGCGCACCCAGACGGGCGGTAATATCGGATGGTCTCAGATCCTCGGGCTGGGCCCGTTCCAGCGCTGCCGCCGTGCGGGCAAAACGCGGGTCGTTCTGTGCTGCGTCACGGGCTGCCGCAAGTTTGGTGCGCACGGCCCCTGAGAGCAGCTCGTCCGCCGCCACCCACACATCGCTGCCCGGGCACGAGGCCTCGGGATCGAGATAGACGGCCTCGCCCAGTGCGTTCAGGGCTGCCTCTACGGTGCAACCCGTCAGCTCGGCGATGAGGGGCAGATCGACACGCCCCACGTCATGCAGGCAGACCGCCAGCGCGTCATGAGCGGAGTGGATTTCGGGCTCTACCGGCGCATGGATAACACGCTCGGTAAACAGCGGCCCCGGCCGGGCTGTCTGGGTGGCCTCGTCATACTCTTCAATGGAGGAGACCAGCCAGACATCGGGATCATCATAGAACGGCTGAAGGTTGGGCCTGCGGCGGCTTTCGGTTTCTTCGCCCGTGGTCGGGTTCACCCTGACGGTCGTGTTGGTCAGATTGATCGGCCCGAACTGGCGGGTAAAACTCTGCCATGTCTGCCGAAGCCGATGCTGGTGCCGCCCGAAAGGCTGGTTGTCCATCTGGGCGCGCAGTACGGCTTTGGCCGCGTCCCGCACCGGGATCAGGGCTTCAATGATGCGTGCATGTTTCTGGAAGAGGCCTTCTTTCTGGTCCCCCTTACGGATGGGCACCTCCTGACCTGTGCCACCAACGATCTGATGCAGGGTGCGGTTGTGTAGATAGTAGCTGCCTTCCTTCAGATCAGCGCCTGAGGCCGCGGTGCCCACGCGCAGGCCATCCAGTTCGGGCCGCGTAATGCGTTGCTCTACAGGTGGGAGAAACCGGCTCTCGGGGGCAATGCAGGCCAGAGCGTCCGGCAACGCAGCCTGAAGGTCCACGCCCGCCACCGGCAGGCAGCAGTAATCCAGTCCGAACTGGCTGCTCGCCCAACCATGCCGCCCCAGAACCTGAGCGGGATTGTCGAGGAAATAACGGTTGATCCGCAGCGGCCCACGCCCTTCGTCACTGTCGGGTACGGGAGCTGTTTTCAGCCAGATCTGATCGCCTGGCATCTCGCCGATCATGCGCTTGCGGAACACCAGCAGATCGAGCACGACCTCGGTGCCGGCATCGGCACGCATGGCTCCTGCGGGCAGCCGCACGGCGCCCAGCAGGTCAGCCTCTTCGGCGATGTGCTGCCGTGCCTTCTGGTCAGTTTTGTCCAGCGTATGGCGTGACGTCACAAATGCTGCGAAGCCGCCCGGACGCAGGGCACCAACTGAGCGGGCGATAAACCAGTCATGAAGGCTGAACCCCCGCAGCTCACGATGATCCACCGCGTTGACCAGACGGTTGGAGAAGGGGGGATTGCCAATCGCCAGATCATAGGTGGTGGCCAGAGCGGACTTCGTGAAGTCTTCGTGCCTGATCCATTGTTTGGGGAACAGCTTGCGGGCAATCCGCGCGGCAATTCCATCGACCTCAATGCCGGTAAAGGCGATCTGGCCTTCGAGACGATCGGGCCTGAGGGCGATGAACTGGCCAACACCACAGCCGGGTTCCAGAACCGATCCGCCCTGAAAACCCCGTTTCATGAGCATGTCCCACAGCGCAGTCACAATGTATTCCGGAGTAAAATGCGCATACTGGGTGGAGCGGGCGAGGGCGGCATGGTCCGTCTCACTGCAGGCAGCCTCCAGTGCCTTGCCGATGCTCTCCCATCCTGAGCGGTAAGGCTCACCCGCACGGGGGAAGAGAGCGTTGGCCAGTTCACCCGCCCCAAAGCCAATAAACCGGCTCAGCACAGCCTGCTCGTCGGGGGTTGCATTACGGTCTTCGGTCTCAAGCGTTCCCAGGAGCTTAATGGCCGCGATATTATCCCGCGCGCGGTCTTTCCAGCTGGCGGCAAGCCCGCGGGTTCCGCTGAGGCGAAAATCGGTCTGGGGGATGACCAGCAGACTGTCTGAGACGGGGGAGGGGAGGGGGCTGTCTTCGCCTTCAAGCTCACCCCAGAACAGGTCTGCGGCACCGCTGAGGGAGGAAGAAGAGAACAGGCTGAGCTGATCATCGAACAGGGACATGAAAGGCTCCGGACAAACGCCGAACGCCGCCTGCGTCTGGGACGAGGCGGTGTTCGGGAGGATGGGACAACAGCAGGGAAGGGCAGCCTTTTAGTGGGCTTTCACCTATCCCCTGCTCTTTTCTGCAGGGAACGAGACAGTCGCGCGGGCAAGGCCGCGCCGCAGGCGCGCTCGGCTTGGCCTTGAGCGTGCGACCGCCTCGTGCCAGCTATTTTCTTGGTCTTGTGGGTTTGTTCTTTGCTGCGCTTACGCAGTTTCGTCGCGTAATACCTACTGAGGCGTCTCGTTGTCGGATGATCCCTTCGCTGTGTTGGTCCGTCTCGATCTGTTGGGGATGCTCAGTGCTCTCCATCGCTTCGAGAGCCTGGGCTTTCGCGACACTGACTGCTTCCGTGTCACTTCCGGCTTCGATATCGAAACCGTCGTAGGCACGCAGCCAGAAGCCGATCTTAACGCGATAGGCTGGCATTATGCGCCTCCCTCGGCGCGACGTACAAGGACGGCACACGTCGGAGAACTGGCACCCGGTCGTATTCTCTGCCGGACACTGTGGCCATATTGTAGACAGGCGTCTTGTCGAGATACCGAAACGCAAAAAGCAACGCTGCGTGCAAGGGCTCGTGAAACGGATAGAGTTTCCAGACCAGCACGCCATCGCTCTCGGCGGGCGACAAAAACGTGGTCAGTTGATCGATCTGTCGCCTCGTCCAGTCCGTCACGTCATCGGGCTGAACGGTAAGTGCCATCGAACAGGCCATCCCCGCCGCGCCGATGCCATCGGGCGTGAGACTAGACGCAAGGATGTTGCGGCACTTTCGGATGTAGGTTTCCGCCTGCGTACTGGCAGCGCCGGAAAACCGCATCCCGCCACCCTCGCATGAAGCGGCGAACCCTACGATTTCACGCATTACCTGCCAATTCTGGCCAATTCCGATCATGGACCAGGAACGGACGCGCGTGTTGCCGGTGCGGCCTGTATAAAGGTTGTTGTCGCCGCCAAGCTCAAAGAGCACGAGGTGGTCGGCATGAAAGCAATAATCGACAAGATGCCGCCGCAGCATTTCCGCCGGGAAACGCACAGCGACATGATCGTAGACGATACGATAGGACATAGCTCTGCTCCGGCTCAGTAGTGGCTGGTGAGGAGTCCAGACCTGGCGGCTGGCTCGTTACCGTGGAGGGTGGGCAAGGCGCGCCTGTCGAGCGGATAGCCGGAAGGCGGGAACGTCAGGCAACGGAGGACTCCGGCTGCAATGCCGGTAGGGAAGAGGGTTGAGAGCAGGCGAGGCTGAGAACCGAACAGGGACATAAAAGGCTCCGGACAAATACCGAACGCCGCCTGCGTCTGGGACGAGGCGAAGACCGGGGAGGGATGGATCACAGCAGGGACGGGAACTGAGCGCTGTCTCGCGTCAGATTTTCTTCTGCATGCTGTATCACGAACCGGGCCTGAGCGCCGCGCGCAAAGGCGGCGCCTGCGCCGGGATCGGGCTGGCTTCAGACAGACCGACCCACCCTTTGCGCGCGGCGCTCAGGGCTGGTCCTGAATCAGTTTTTATAAGGAAGTCATCTTTGATTTTCCTGCGGTCGAGGTAATTTTAAATTAAATGTTTTTTCTCATTCAGGCAGATGACATAGGAATCAAAGATAGTCAGTTCGAATTAACTTACCGTTCGATGCTAGCAAGCCAAATTGCGCGACTGACATTGCTATTTTTTACACGTGTAAAATTAGTCGTTTTGCCTATCCTTTGCATGGTTACGAGGTAGAAAAAATATATTTTTACACGTGTAAAAACTTGCATACCAACGGGAGAATAATGTACGCATAGCGAAGAATTTCATTAGGAGGCCATTGTGCTCGGGAAAACTATTCTGTTCGCCAGCGTAAAAGGTGGCACATCGAAATCGACGCTTTCTGAATGTATTTCTGTCTGCGCTGCCCGCGATGGCATGAAAGTTTCAGGGGTTGATTTTGACCCTCAAGCAACATTTCGTAACTGGGGGGACGCACGAGCGGCAACACAAAAATCCATCCCGTCGCTCACAAAAATTCCAGTAAAATCCTTATCATTATCGAAGTGGAAGGCTGTTGAAGATTATACTGACGAAAGCGATTTAGTCGTCATTGATACTCCGCCGGCTTTGGAAAATGACGCCGACGCTTTTTTAGGTCTTTCGCAACTCGCTGATGTGGTTCTTGTTCCGACGAGTGCTACACACAACGACATATCTAGTAATGCGCCGTATTTGTTGTCCCTAAAAAAGGCGGGGATTAGAGCTTTCGTCGTTTTTTCGAGAGTGAACAGACAAACTAAAAGCTTCAGAGAGGCTCGTCAGAGAGTTGCTAAATATGCGCGAGTTTTACCTGTGGAAATTCCGATCGCTGAGGATATGCACATTCATAATCATGGTGGATTGACGTCCGTTGATATTAAAGATGCGAGAGGGTCTAAGGACGTCGAGCTACTTTGGGATCTAATTAAGCACGAGATGGACTTATGAACGTAAAAATCTCAAAATCGCAGGCGAATAGAATTGCGTTGCGTGACGAGCCTCTGACTCAAGAACGTCAGGCGGCGCTCATGGCTGCAGATATTAGAAGTTCTGCCCAGAATGAATTACTCGAAATAGATGAAGCCCTATTAAACACCCTTAACGAAGTTTTTGGTGAAACGGAGCTTATGAGTGATCAAAAACGTCTTCAGACGATTGTCACTCAGAGAAAAATTATCTATCGAAATTTCGCACGAGCAGGGCACGCAGCCTTAGCTATGGGGAACGCGCTACTTGACATGGATGCGTCGCTCACTATTGGCGAACGAGAAAAACTCAAGCAAAGTGCCGATAAAATATTACCGTTCGGTGATACGGTGGCTTCAATGCTGAGGAGTGTTGCTCGTTTTGTGCAGACAGGGAAAGTTGCAGAAAACGATCTGCCAGCAAGTTATTCGGCAGCATACGTTCTGACGAATATGACAGACCCGGAACTCGATACCGCAAAAGAAGAGGGTTTAGTTCGGCCAGAAATTGGCCGAAGGAAACTGTTAAATTTTCGTAAAGATTATCGAGAGCGGACCGCCCCCAAAAAAGGGGAAAATGAGGCAATAGACCTAGAAAAACTAGAGAGCAAAAGGGATAAACTTCTCAATAAGCGAAAAAAACTTGCACTAGAATATTTTAAGTTGAGTCGTGAATTCCGTGAAATTCAAAAAGTTATACAGGCGATAAAAGGGCACTAATTTGGGTGTGAACTTTTAGGGCTCTTCACGCCTCATAAAACCTATTTTGTTATGGGCTTTATGAGGCGTGTGGTCTTTTGGGGCACTGGAGGTTTAGAGGCGTGTAAGATTAGGCCAACTTCTGTGGGAGTAACTTTTGCGTCAGGATAAACAGCCAAAGCTATTTTCAAACTCTCTAGAAAATTCTCTCTAAATTTCCTCAGTCGAGCATAACTTCGTCCGAATTGAGCATACAAAGATTTCCAAGTTATTTGGCAATCGCCAGTTAGCACATGTAAACGATAGGCGAGCCAACAATAAATATCTAATGCTTGGCTATTATTTGCTATGGCGCGAATTGCTGCATCTTGTAGCGGAACCGGATGTTTTTTTAACTGTTCAAAAAAACCTTCAGATAATTTAACAGTTTCTAATAGCCCCCCATTTTCATGGTGCATAAATAGCGCTGTATCAACAATGTTCTGATTCACAAATCCCGTCTGATTGCCTTTGGCGATTTGGAATGTCATTCTACACCGTGAGAGCCTTAGGGCTTGTTCACGTACATCTTTCATACTCTTTCCGCCAACAGAGACGCCTAATTTTTGAAGCCATCCTCGTAGGCTACGTCCAAGTGCAATTTCGCGGCTGTTTGTTTTAAGGGCCTCTGTTTGTAAATAGAGTAATATTAAACGGGCTCTGGACCCATAGGGAACTCCAATCCGGATTACGCCATCATCGGTAGCAACAGATCCAGGTTCAACCATTAGTTTAAGATGTTCTGTTTCAATAAGCCATATTTGGTCATCTGGTTGTTTTCGGTGTGGTAGAGCAGCTTGACACCATCCACTAAAGAGAAAACCAACACCGCTCTGTTCGTCCGACATGAAGTCGTAAGCAACTTCCACCTCTTTCCTATCATCTGAAAGAGCTAGCGCACCTTGGCGACCATGATCTTCGATAAGGCGGTGAATTCGTCCCATGGGCTTATTGATACGCTCTATGGGGTTCCAAGTCTCTGAGGACTTTTAGGGCGGAAAGCTATTTGTAAAGATATTAGAAGATTATAATAGTTTGAGCCCCAAAAGTCCCTAGCATAAAACGCACAACCCATTGAAAAAAAAGATTTCTTAAAAACGTGGCGCGCCCCAAAAGTTCCCGCTGGAGCCCCAAAAGTTCTCAACGAAATTGTTGGAGATACTACGCTCAGGCCGCCCTAAAAGTTCATAGATGCCGAGTCCATTAGGTCGACGATGGTTTAGACGTTCATGCGGATGTGAGGATAAGTAAAAAACGAGGACTTTTAGGGCGTGCAGCAAGCCATGGTCACAAGCCGGAGCTGTCACGTTAACTGTAGTGTGTTGAGTAACGCTCTGCCGTGAAGTTTTCAGGCTGTCAGCTGGGTGGCCTTGTTCCATTGGGCGAAGGCGCGGATACGATGGATGTGACGGTCCAGGGCGTTGTGGATGGAGGCTGGCGGGACGAAGAGGTTGCGGACCGCGGAGAAGACGGAGACGAAGCGCTGGCAGCCTCCGGGAGAGCGGAATTTCTGCATGACCCGTTCGCGTTTTCGCAGTGGCAGATGACTGTTCTCCGCCCTGTTGTTCAGTCCCTTGTGGGACAGATGCCTGAACGTGAGCTTCAGTTTCCGTCTGGCCGCACCGTAGGATCCCAGTTTGTCGGTGACCATGCGCGCGGGCCGGATACCCTGCTTTTTCAGCAGCCGCGTCAGCAGACGCCGGGCGGCTTTGGTGTTCCTGCGGCTCTGCAGGATCTCGTCAAGGATATAGCCATCCTGATCAACGGCGCGCCACAGCCAATGTGGCTGACCATGGATCACGATCTGGACCTCGTCGAGATGCCAGATATCACCGGCTCTGGCGGCCTTACGGCGCAGCGAGCGGGCAAAGGCCGCGCCGAACTTCTGGCTCCAGCGACGGATCGTTTCATACGACACAATGAGACCGCGTTCGAGCAGCATCTCCTCAATCAGGCGGAAACTCAGCGGAAACCGGAAATACAGCCATACCGCATGCGCGATCACTTCGCGTGGAAAACGATGCCTTTTGTAGCTCACAACCTCTTTGCTCATCACTCCTCTCTATCACACTACAGGTAACGTGACAGCTCCGCGCGATGGTGTGCCCACCGCCGCCGTGCTGTGCGAGACCCCCACAGGGCTGGTGCGCCGTGGCGGTGCAGGCCCAGTCGGTACCCGCCTGCGCTTTCCGCAGGTGAGTGCCAGCCTCAGCACACGCTATTGCAGTGCGACCGCCAAGATCGATGTGGCCGACATGGCCTTGAGGGGTCAGGACCGCTTTCTGGGAAGCCGGACGCTGTTTGTGACCGGGGAGCGGGCCGAGGAAAGCCCGAACCGGTCCCGTTACGCGGTGTTTGGACCACATCGCACCGACACACGCGACAGTCAGCGCAGGCGTCGGCATGTTGACCACTACAGGCCCGTACACGCATGGAGCGAAGCAGAAATCTGGGCCATCCTGCAAAGATATGGTGTTATTCCGGCACTCCCTTACCAGCTCGGTTTCGGGCGGCTTTCCTGCGCGTTATGCGTGTTCATGAGTGTGGATCAGGCAGCAACCCTGCGCCACATCATGCCCGAGCGTTTCGCCGCACTGGCTTCGCTGGAGCGGCAGTTTGGCTGTACCATGAAACGTGAATGCGACCTGAACCAGTATGCCGACAGGGGAACAGTCTATACAGCGACACTGGCCCGGCCGGATCTGGTGGCCCGCGCACTGGACCATCAGTGGCACGGGCCGGTTGTGACCTCACGATGGAGGATGCCCGCCGGAGCGTTTGGGGAAAGTGCGGGGCCGGGGTAGGCTGCTATGGGGGGGGTAAACTGCCTGTCCGTTTTCTGGCTGACTTACACAGGAAACGGCCGAAACATGGCCCTTATAACGACGCGCCATTATTGAAGTGTGCGTTGAAAAACGGTATGGCGATCACGCGTCGATGCACGTCGCTGACTGAACATTTCATTATGCCGCCTGCCCAATGACGACCCCTCCCAGCGCGCTGATACCGACTACCACCAGGGGTGGCGCCCGCCAGACGGTCAGCAGGACGAAACCGACCAGCACGATCCCGAAATCCGCCGCCGACCTGACCGCGCTCGTCCAGACCGGTGTATAGAGCGCCGCCCCCAGCAGGCCCACGACCGCTGCGTTGACGCCGCGCATCGTCGCCTGAACGGCCCGCTGGCTGCGGAAGGTGTCCCAGAAGGGCAAAGCTCCGATCAGGACCAGGATGCCCGGCAGAAAGATGCCGAAAAGACCGAAAGCGGCACCGGCAACACCGTGGGGAGATTGCCCGACGACCGCGCCGAGATAGGCCGCGAACGTGAAAAGCGGCCCCGGAACCGCCTGTGCCGCGCCATAACCGGCGAGAAAGGTGTCGTCGCTGACCCAGCCCGATGTCACGAAAGCCTCGTGCAGCAAGGGCAGCACGACATGACCGCCACCGAACACGAGCGCGCCTGACCGGTAGAAGGCGTCGAACAGGGAAACGCCCTCTGGTGCGCCATGGCAGGCGAGAACGGGCAGACCGAAGAGCAACGCCAGAAAGAGAGCCAGTGCGACGATCCCTGCACGATGCGATACGGGCACTGTAATATGCTCGCCATCTGACGTCTGCACAGAGCGGCAAAGCCACAAGCCGGCGAGGCCCCCGAGAACGATGGCCGCGATCTGGGCAAGCGGTGAGATGGCGAACAGAACGATGAGCGCGGCCGTGACCGCGATCGAAGCTCGCGTCCGGTCCGGACACAGCGTGCGCGCCATGCCCCATACGGCCTGTGCGACGATGGCGACGGCGACGAGTTTCAGTCCATGCAGAAGGCCTGCACCAGTCGGGCCGGCAAGCGCGTTCGCGCCATAGGCGAAGAGGACCAGTATAAGTGCCGAAGGCAGGGTGAACCCCGCCCACGCCGCAAGACCGCCTGCATAACCGGCCCGCATCAGGCCAATGGAAAATCCCACCTGGCTGCTCGCGGGACCGGGCAGGAACTGACACAGTCCGACGAGATCGGCATAGGCGCGCTCATTGAGCCACCGGCGTCGGACGACGAATTCGTCCCGGAAATACCCGATATGCGCGATCGGCCCGCCGAAGCAGGTGACGCCCAGCCTGAGAAAGATGAGGAGCACCTCAAGAGCCGACCCCGGTCTTTCTGGTCCCACGCCACGCGGCACGATCGTCATTGGGTCGTTACTTTCTTATTTTCCCGTTCGACAGGAGACAATTCCCATGAACCGGCATTCATGTGGAGCTGCTGATGACAACAAAAAATCATCACTTCTGGCTTGTTGGCGGCCCAGCATCACGGTGTGCCCAGTCATACAATCAGACAGGATACTGACCGCCTCACTGACGGAGCAAGAAACACTGCGGCAACATGCGCCCGAGAACTTTGTCCTTCAGGACGAACTGATGAAAAAGCGCCGCCGCGCCATGGCCTGTCGCAAAGCCCATGATCAGCCAGGCGTTCCACTCATGCAGCGTGTGAAGCCACGTCACGGTTTCCGCCGGGAACCGTGCAAACGGGGATGGGATCAGAAGGCCGAAAAAACTCATCGTCTGCCCGGCACCCCATCGCCAGAAGTAGCCCAGCAAAATTTCCGCCAGAAGCAGCCCATAGAGTGTGTACTCCGCCCCGAGAGCGCATACCCGGTCCACTGGACGGAGAAGGTCCGACAGATGCCGGCCTTTCGTCAGACGCCAGACTATGCGGAACGCCATGATCACCGTCAGCAGGATACCGACGGTCAGATGCGCGACGACCATCAGATGATGGACGGGTTTTGCCGGCCAGTTCCAGGTTTCGCCAAGAGCAAACTGAAGCAGCACCAGAAAGGCGGTGGTCCAGTGAAGGACGATCGTCGGCCTGTCGTAGCGCAGGGTGTCGGTAATGTCCGGCGTTGAACAAGGCATATGCGTCTCGGTGAAAAGGAACCCTGGATTCACTTCCATATCATGCTTACCTGACAGGATTCTGAACAGAGAATATTTTACGAAAATATAAATACTATTGAAAATAGCTCGCAATATCAGAATAAAATGCCTATTGCCGTGGCAAAAACAGGGGCCTAAATCTGGTTTGTATTTATCAGAAGCAACAGGTCACCTTATGTCGCGTCTCCATCCTCTGGCCGAACGCCATGCCGTCGAGAAACTGGGATGGCTGCGTGCGGCCGTTCTCGGCGCCAATGACGGAACGCTGTCGACCGGCAGCCTCATCGTCGGCGTTGCCAGCTCTCATGCGACACGCGGCAGCATTCTTGTCGCGGGACTGTCTGCGCTTGTCGCGGGCGCCCTGTCCATGGCGGCTGGCGAGTATGTCTCGGTCAGTTCCCAGGCCGATTCCGAACACGCCGACATCGCCCGCGAAAAACAGGAGCTGGCCACGGACTGGGAGGGGGAAGTCACCGAACTGGCTGGGATCTATCAGAAGAGAGGACTGGATGGAGACCTCTCGCGCAAGGTCGCCGTCGCCCTCATGAAGCATGATGCACTCGGCGCCCATGCCAGGGATGAACTGGGTCTGTCCGAGACCACGGCGGCAAGACCCATACAGGCGGCATTCGCCTCGGCAACCGCCTTTTCATCCGGAGCCTTGCTGCCCGTGCTCGCGGCGGTTCTGACCCCTGTGGCATGGGTGTCCTGGGGCGTGTCCCTGACGTCCGTCGTGGTTCTCGCTGTTCTGGGCGTCGTTGGCGCCATTGCCGGCGGTGCGGCGCCTTTGCGTCCAGCACTGCGTGTGACGTTCTGGGGTATTGTTGCGATGATCGTCACGGGCGGAATCGGCCGCCTGTTCGGCGTGTGACACCGTATTCCAGGTTTTGAACGAGGCATGTCCTCGGTAGTGTTGACTTCATCCAATATATCCACGATCGTCGATTCATGGATACAGAATCCGCCCTTGCCGCACTCGGCGCCCTGTCGCAGTCCACGCGGCTGGAGATCTTCCGCCTGCTGGTGCGCCACGAACCGGACGGCCTGCCGGCCGGAGATGTCGCGCGGCACCTCGATATGCCGCAGAACACGATCTCGGCCCATCTCGCCACCCTGACGCGCGCTGGCCTGCTGACCTCGCAACGCCATAGCCGACTGATCGTCTATCGCGCCTGTCTTTCTCGCCTGCACGACCTGATGCTTTTCCTCGTCAGGGACTGCTGTGCAGGCAGCCCAGAACTCTGTGCGCCCCTGATCGCGACCCTGTCCTCCTGCTGTCCGTCCCCGGAATCCTGCTCATGACCATCACGATCTATCACAACCCGGCCTGCGGCACGTCACGCAACGTGCTGGCACTGATCCGCAACAGCGGCGAGGAACCCCGGATCATCGAATATCTGAAAACCCCTCCCGGCCGTGCAGAACTGGTCGAGCTGATCGCCCGTATGGGGGTTCCGGTACGCTCGGTCCTGCGGAAAAAGGGCACGCCCTTTCACGAACTCGGCCTAGATAATCCGGCCCTGAGCGATGACGCGCTGATCGACGCCATGATCGCACACCCGATCCTGATGAACCGGCCGATCGTCGTCACCCCGCTGGGTGTTGCGCTCTGTCGTCCGTCCGAGGCGGTTCTGGACATCCTGCCCAACCCGCAGCGAGGCTCTTTCGTCAAAGAGGACGGGGAGAAGATCGTCGATGAATCCGGCAAACGGGTGTCCTGATGCTGGCTCTTCTGATTTTCGTTGTCACGCTCGTTTTTGTCATCTGGCAGCCTCGGGGGCTGGGTATCGGCTGGAGTGCAATGGCAGGTGCCGCCGTGGCCCTGGCGGCTGGTGTGATCCACTGGCACGACATTCCTGTCGTCTGGCACATCGTCTGGGACGCGACTTTCACCTTCATCGCGCTGATCGTCATCTCGCTGCTGCTGGATGAGGCCGGCTTCTTCCATTGGGCTGCCCTGCATGTCGTGCGTTGGGGCAAAGGACGGGGCCGGACGCTGTTCCCGCTGATCGTGGTGCTGGGAGCGGCCATTGCGGCGGTTTTCGCCAATGACGGCGCGGCCCTGCTGCTGACGCCCATCGTCATCGCCATCCTCACGCAGCTTCGCCTCAGTCCTGCTGCGGCGCTGGCCTTTATTATCGCCACTGGCTTCGTCGCGGATACCACCAGCCTGCCGCTCGTCATCTCCAACCTGGTGAACATCGTCATCGCCAATTTCTTTGGCATTGCGTTCGATCGCTATGCCACGATCATGGTGCCGGTCGATCTGGTGGCGCTGGGCGCGACGCTGGCTGTGCTTTGGCTGTGGTACCGGCGGCAGGTGCCTGCGACCTATCCCGTCGCCGAACTTCCGGCACCTGCGACCGCCATTCGTGACCACAATGTATTCCGGGCGGCATTTCCGCTGCTGGCACTCGTTCTGGCAGCCTATTTCCTGACAGCGCCGTTTCATATCCCGGTCTGTGTCGTAGCCTGTCTGGCCGCCGGAATCCTGTTGCTCGTCGCCGGATATGGCCGGGTGATTCCAGTTCGCAAGGTGCTGCGGGGCGCCCCGTGGCAGATCGTGATCTTCTCCCTGGGCATGTATCTGGTGGTCTATGGGCTGCGCAATGCCGGACTGACCGACTACCTTGCGACCGCACTGGTCTGGCTCGGTCATCAGGGACCGTTCACCGCCACGCTTGGCACCGGCTTTCTGGCGGCCCTGCTGTCCTCGGTCATGAACAATATGCCGAGTGTGCTGGTCGGGGCACTGGCGATCCAGCAGGCGCACGACATCACGCCGCTGACACGCGACCTGATGGTCTATGCCAACATCATCGGCTGCGACCTCGGGCCGAAATTCACGCCGATCGGCAGTCTCGCGACACTGCTCTGGCTGCATGTGCTGGCGTCCAGGAACCATCGGGTCACGTGGGGGCAATATATGAAGGTGGGTCTGGTGATCACACCTCCCGTCCTGCTGGTCACACTCCTGGCGCTGGCCCTGTGGCTGCCTCTAATCAGCCAGCCGTAATGCATGAATGGACCGATATCACAATGACCGAACCTGACTTGCCGGCCCTTCACCCCGAATATCTTGAACAGGTCGATCTCGCGCGGCTGGAACCGCAACCGCGTGTGGATCATCCGCCGCGTATCCTTCTGCTCTACGGCTCTTTACGCCCCCGATCTTTCAGCCGGTTGCTGGTGCTTGAGGCGGAACGCATCCTGAAGGTGCTGGGGGCCGAGACACGGGTGTTCGACCCGACCGGCCTGCCGGTAGCGGATTCCGTGCCCGCAACCCACCCGAAAGTGCAGGAACTGCGGGAACTCTCGATCTGGTCGGAAGGCCAGGTCTGGTGCAGCCCCGAACGGCACGGCAACATCACTGCCGTGTTCAAGAACCAGATCGACTGGTTGCCCCTGACCGAAGGCTCGATCCGCCCGACGCAGGGCCGCACGCTGGCGGTCATGCAGGTTTCAGGCGGATCGCAGAGCTTCAATTCCGTCAATGCGCTGCGGGTTCTGGGCCGGTGGATGCGGATGTTCACCATCCCCAACCAGTCCAGCGTGCCAGTGGCCTATACGCAGTTCGGTGACGATGACCGCATGAAGCCGTCCCCCCTCTATGACCGCATGGTGGATGTCATGGAGGAACTGATGAAGTTCACATGGCTGCTGCGCGACCGGGCCGACTACCTCGTGGATCGCTACAGTGAACGCAAGGCGGAATTTCGTCTCCCGGAAAGTCTGTGAGCCGGGCAATGGCGGAACCGTTCGATGTCGTGATCGTGGGCGGCGGTCAGGCAGCGCTCGCCGCGTCCTATTTCCTGCGCCGGACCGGGCTGACCTACGTCATTCTGGACAACGGGACGCAGGCGGGAGGGGCATGGGTCCACGGCTGGGACTCCCTGCATCTGTTTTCACCCGCGTCCTACAGTTCACTGCCCGGCTGGCCGATGCCCGACACGCCCGATGGCAGCTACCCGACCCGCGACGAGGTGCTTGACTATCTGCACCGCTACGAGGCGCGCTATGCGCCGCCGATCCACCGCCCCGTAATGGTCGGACGTGTGGAACGCACTGACCAGAAATTCCTGAATGTCAGAACCAGCGTGGGTGATTTCGTAAGCCGCGCGGTCATCGGCGCAACCGGCACATGGTCTGCGCCCTTCATCCCCGATTATCCGGGTCGCGAATTGTTTGTCAGAACGCAAATCCACTCCTCCCATTACCGCAACGCACTACCATTTGCCGGTCAGCGTCTGCTCGTGGTGGGTGGGGGCAACTCCGGTGCGCAGATTATGGCGGAGCTGTCCCTTGTCGCCCAGGCAACATGGGTCACGCAGCACGATCCTGTCTTCTTACCTGACGATGTGGACGGACGGGTGCTGTTCGAGCGGGCGACCGCTCGCGTTCTCGGCGGCCCGTCGGCCATGCCCACCGGCGGTTTTGGCGACATCGTCATGGTGCCGCCCGTGCGAGCCGCCCGGGAGCGGGGCGTGCTCCACGCGGTGCGCCAGTTTGTACGCATGACGGCGACGGGCGTTGTCTGGCCCGACGGGCGAGAAGAAGCCATTGACGCGATCATCTGGTGTACGGGCTTCAGGCCCGCGCTCTCTATGTTTGCGCCGCTCGACGTGATCGAGCCGGACGGGCTGATCCGCGTTAACGGGCAGCAGGCCGTCAGGGAGCCACGTCTCTGGCTGCTGGGTTATGGCTCCTGGTGCGGCCCCGCATCCGCAACCCTCCTAGGGGCGGGCCGCGTTGCGCGATCCATGGTCCGGCAACTGGCGGCCTGGCTTGCGTCACCGGCACAGGGTGTCCGCTTACCAAAACCTTGACCAGGAAAAAGACCAGGGATATGACGTCCTCATGCGTCGGGCGGCTGACCACCGGATTTATGATCGGATTTCTTCTGTGGTTGCCGTCCGTTATGCAAGAGTTTTCTGACCCATATTGACGTGTGATCGTGTGCGGTCTTCTGTAAGGCCTGTTGATGTGGCCTTTCAGAAGCCACTGGCCAGTATGGTGATCAGCGGATCAGATCCAAATCTCACAGGCGTGCTTTAAAGCACAGAGAAATCCACTGGTTTTTCCGATCCGGATCAAACGATCATGCGCCCATTCAGGTCATCGCCCTCTCACACCCCTACCGGTTCCATCCGCGGGAGCCGAGCCATCGCTCAGGCTGCCACGGACAGGGCCGGATCCCGATAATCCTCCTGTTTTGTTGCCATGGCCCAGATGGCTCGTGCCATCCTGTTGGCCAGCGCAATGGCTACCAGCATACGGGGCTTGCGGGCCAGCATCCGTGCCAGCCAGCTTCCCGGTGCAGGGGCCTTACGGCTGGCCCAGTTCACCTGGGTCATGGCGCCCATGATGAGAAGCCTGCGGATATCAGCCTGCCCGGCTTTTGATATCTTCCCCAGCCTTTCCTTTCCGCCAGATGAGAACTGACGGGGCACCAGCCCCAGCCACGCAGCAAAGTCGCGCCCGCGCCGGAAGCTCTGCAGGTCAGGCGCAAAAGCTTCAATCGCAAGAGCGGTCAGAGGACCCACTCCAGGCATGCTCTGCAATCTGCAGGTGTTTTCACTTTCCTGGGCAAGCATCCTGATCTTCTTTGTTCTGACATCAATCCGCACACTCTGCTCCGAAATCTGTCGCAGCAGATCAAGGCATTCCTGCTTCACAGCCTCTGGCAGAACCGCCTCATCCAGCATGGCTTCAATGTGTCTGATATGCGCAATCCCCTGTGGCACGACGAGACCGAATTCATACAGAACGGCACGCAGGGCATTCACCAGTTCCGTGCGCTGGTGCACCAGACGCTGCCGGGCCCGGAAAAGAACGCCATGCGCCTGCTGCGCTTCAGTGCGTGGTTCGACAAAGCGCATTTCCGGCTGACGGGCCGCAATGACGATCGCTTCCGCATCAGCAGCATCGTTCTTCTGGCGCTTCACGAAAGGCTTCACATACTGCGGAGCGATCAGTCTGACCTCGTGACCAGCTCCTGTCAGTTCGCGAGCCCAGTAATGCGCGCTCCCGCACGCTTCAAGAACGACCAGAGCAGGCGGCTGCGTGGCCATGAACTGCATAAACTGCTGACGACGCAGCTTTTTGCGAAACATCACCTCGCCCGCACGCGAAGCTCCATGAACCTGGAAAATGTTCTTTGCCAGATCAACGCCTATCACTGTATCCTTCATCTGCCGTCCTTTCGCGCAGTCGTTTCTTTCAACGACCATTCTGGCACATTGCGATGCCGTGCGGGGAGGACGGCAACCACCCCATCTCGCTGGAGAACCGCGTCTTATCCGGAAGTGACGACCGTCGCCGTGGTCCGAAAACTCCTGCCTGTCGCTGACCGCACGCACATGGCTAAGACCTTGGGTATGTCGTTGGGAGACCTCGAAAACCAGCTGACATTAGCCTTGCCAAAAGGCGTGCGAGACCATGCCAGAACATTGTCCTGTCGCCTGCCACGCTGGCAGCGGCTTTGAACCGGATGTGCGCCGGAAGGGCCACGACGTAGGAACTATAACTCAATTCATAGATGGGAAAACGGCTATGGAAGACCTCTCCATGAAACGTTCCTGGCAGAGCAGGGACTGGTCCCGCTTTATCAAGCTGTTCAGGGGCCTGACATTCTACGAGCGTTTTGAACAGGCGATCATTCTGACCCTGATTGCGCTCATCATGCTGGTCACCGCCATCGCGACGATTCATCTGATCGGCGCGGTATGGCATCTGGTCGTCGATGTCGGAATCGATCCGATCAACCAGACGATCTTCCAGGCGATTTTTGGCGCGATCTTTACTGTTATCATCGCTCTTGAGTTCAAACACTCCCTGCTGGTCGTTCTTGCCCAGCATGAGAACGTCATCCGGGTGCGGACCATCGTCCTGATCGCACTCCTGGCGATTGCCCGCAAATTCATCCTGCTGGATCTGCATGATGTGACTGCCATGGAACTGTTCGCTCTCTCGGCGGCTGTTCTGGCGCTGGGCATCGTCTACTGGCTGGTCCGCGAGCAGGATGCGCGTGTCGCGCGCGATGCCAGGGAACAGGCGCATCTCGAAGATAATCCTGCGGCCCGCTGTGAGCCTGAAGGGTCTTCATCCTGAAGAATCGAGGTAAAGGCGGTCTATAACGCCGCCTTTACTCAATCCCCACTACGTCCCGTGCGATGAGGACGTCTTCTCCGGCGTCTCTGGCCCTGACGGTGCCAGATGATCTGTGTCGATGGGCCGGAACGGCGGAATGGGTTGTCCGGGATAATAGACCGGCCCCTTGTAGTTCTGATCCAACTGGCTTGCGTTCAAGCTGTCGACCAGCATATCACCCGTGCCGTCTTCGTAATGAGTGCGAGCCCCGGTTTTGGGGATTGTGGACGTTCCCTCAGTCGCCCTCGCATCGAACGATGTTGCAGTCGTCCGGACAATATCACCAGCATGTGCGCCCGACTGGCTCAGTAGAGACAAGCTCAGAGCAGCGCACGACAGAGATATTTTCATCCTCTTCATGCTCATGACCTTTCGAGATTCCCCCCCCCCGGCCGGATGAATGGCCGGGGGAGAGTTTTCGTCACGCCATCAGGCTGCCTCTTTCCGCGCCTCAATCTGGGGCACGGCTTCCTCCGCACGTGCTGTAGAGGACGTAATCGCGATACGACGCGGCTTCATCGCTTCGGGTATCTCACGTTTCAGAGTAATGGACAGAAGTCCGTTCTCGAAGTGCGCATCGGTGACTTTCATATGCTCGGCCAGATCGAAGCGGCGTTCGAATTCTCTGCCCGCAATACCCCGATGGAGATATTCGGCGGCGCTTTGCGACTCCGGCGCCTTTCGTCCTGTCACGACAAGAGTATTGCGCTCCTGTGTGATCGTAAGGTCGGCCTCGGCAAGTCCGGCAACCGCCATGTCGATCCGGTAATCATCCTCACCGGTCTTGACGATATCGTAAGGCGGCCAGTTATCGACCGCTGGAATCCGGCTGGCGAGATCAAGGGCGTTGAGCATTCTGTCAAAACCCACGCTCGAACGGAACAGGGGAGCAAAATCAACGGTGGCTCTCATAGCCATATCCTCCTTTGAGCAACATGGACACAAGATCAAAACTGATAGTTCTGTCTGCCGACCCCTTTGGCGGCCGGCAGATTCAATCTGGGCACTCCGTGCATGGTGTCAAGAGGTATCAAAAATGCAGAAAGGCAGGTTTGGGCGTCCTCAATCGTTCGCGTGTTCAGAGTGGACCAGAACAATGCCTGATAGCATCGGATGGAAGTTGCTAGCCGCGGCATTCGCCGCGACCATGCTGAGTGCCGCTCCGGCGGAGGCCTGGCCGTGGATTTATGCTGGACCACCAATTGTCGTTCCACCACCAGTCGTGGTCGCGCCGCTAGCTGTCAGTTGGGGTGGGCGGTCTCCTTCAGAAGGTTTATCAACCGCCGGTATGGCACATCAATGCCGCAAGGAGGCCTTCCACCCCATCTGACAGGTCTTGTTCTATGATACGTTCTCAGAAGGGGCTGCTTTTATGCAGCCGAGCGGAGAATGCACTCGGGTGGGAGGAAACTCCATCAGCTCATGGTGATTGCGGACTGTCCGCTTAGGAGCTTGGCGAATGGGGGCTTGTATGTCCGGGATGAAGGCGACTGCCGCCTGTCTGCTCCTGTATCACTGAGCAGACAGGCGGATCAGGGGGGAAAGCGGAAGGTCCGCTATTTGTTAAAAAACATGATCAAGCTGTCATTATTTTCCTTCTTACGGAACCGCCCTTCAAATAATCAGAGCCGTATTATTGAGACCTAAGCGTAGAGGGCGGATAAAGTCTGCGGGCAACCCGCTCCATCGTTAGTCCCTGCACGATGATGGTGAACACGACGACGCCGTAACAGACAGGCAGCAGCAGGTCGCGCAAGTTTCCGGGCGGGAGTCCAAGCGCCAGCGAAACCGAAATGCCGCCACGCAGACCGCCCCAGGTCAGGATACCAAGAACACGACCTCGTTCCCATTGCCTGAGGTGAACCGGAAGCGTTGAAAACAGCACGCTCAATGCTCGCACGGCAATGGAGAGCGGGATCACGGCAAGTGTTGCCAGCACCGTAAACAGATGAGGCGTGATCTCCAGGATTTCAAAGCCGATCAGCATGAACAGCAGGACGTTCAGCACCTCGTCAATAAGTGTCCATGCGACGTCGAGTTCTTTGCGGGATACCTCATCGAAAACGGAATGGCTGTAGCTTGTTCCAAAGCACAGTCCCGCCACCACGACGGCAATCGCCCCCGACATGCCAAGCTGGTTGGCAATACTGAAGGTTCCAGTCGCCAAGGCCAATGATGTCAGCAAGTCAATGTGCGGGTCGCGCTGTCCTTTAAGCACACGGAGTGCAATCCATCCGGTCAGTGCGCCCAGCAGGCCGCCACCAATCGCCTCGCGGCAGAAGCTGAGAGCAATCCCGGAAGCGGTCACTCCCTGACTGTTCCCGGTCGCCAGTCCGATCGTGACGCCAAAAATTACCACGCCCACGCCGTCATTGAACAGGCTCTCCCCTGCGAAAACGGCCTGAAGGGGGCCGGGCAGTCCGAGACGTTTCAGCATACCGACAACTGAAACGGGATCAGTCGGTGCGAGGATGGCCCCAAGGACGATGCACCACGTGAAAGGAATAGCATGACCCAACAGGGGGAAGACATACCACGCCGCGATTGCCAGAAAGGCAACAGCCAGAACGGTTCCCAGAACAGAGAGAGCGGCCACGGAGGCAAGCTTTGCGCGCAGATGTCTGACATCTACCTGTGTGGCCCCGGCAAACAGAAGCAGGGACAGCGCGCCATTCAGAAGGGCCGTGGGAAGATTGATGGCTCCGAGCACAGATCGCGGGAGAGCCTGAAGGTCATAGGCCGGTATCAGCGGATTCAGGATCATGACCAGCAAGGAAGCCAGCAATGAGAAGACCAGCACACCGATCGTCACAGGAAGGCGAAACGTGTGGTGATTGAGAATGCTGAATCCTGCCGAGAGGGTCAGAAGCAGAGCGAAGAGGCTGATGGTATCCATGCCTTCACCGCTGGCCGCTGCCGTTCCCCACGTCAAGAAAAAACGGCAGTGTGTGCTTCCCGGAACCGATATGTTTTCTTCTGTGATAAAGATGAGGGTGGCTACCGCCTATCTACTTCATATTCCTTGAATGGACAGGCAGCATAAGGGGGAAGCAAGAATTTCAGTTTCCACATAACATTCGCTTGAATTAGGCTCAATTTATTTCAATTCATAAAATAATGTTGATGTGTGAAGAGGAGATCAGAAAATTTTTACAATTGAACCATCCGGTAACCGACGCCCGTTTCAGTGATGATATGACGTGGCCTCTCCGGATCGATTTCGATCTTCTGACGTATCTGTCGGATATAGACACGAAGTTGCTGGACATCTCCTGTTGCGCCCCACAACTGACCCATGATGGTCTGATGGGTCAGGACACGCCCTGTATAACGAACCAGCATGCGCAGAATATCCCATTCACGCGGTGAAAGTCGGATTTCACTTTCGCCACGAAATATCTGGCGACGCACGAGATCAATACTCAAATCTCCCGACAGGAACAGCGGGATGGTGCCTTCCTGCTGGAGTGCATGTCGCAATGCGTTACGCATGCGCGCGACAAGTTCAGCCATGCTGAATGGTTTGGTCACATAGTCATCAGCACCTGCTTCAAGTGCCGCGACCTTGCCCCGTTCGTCATCTCGAACCGAGAGGATTACGACAGGCAAAGTTGGATGAGCACTTCTCAGGCATCGAAGAACGTCCACGCCATCCATGTCAGGAAGCCCCAGATCAAGCACAACGATGTCCGGCACGACTTCCATGGCCATGTTCAGGGCCATTTTCCCCGTCCGGGCTTCCGTTACCCGCCAGGACTGACTGACGAGCGACGTTCTGAGAAGTCGACGAATGGCAGGCTCGTCATCCACAATCAGAACCGATGGATCACTCATTTTGTGTTTTTCTCACCCAAAGGAAACATCATAATCAACTCTGCTCCAGAGCAGTCCTTTCGATTGCGTGACACAATCTTTCCTCCCATGGCTTCAATGAAACCCCGAGAGATGGCAAGCCCTAAACCAGTTCCAGGACGAGACCGATCAGCAGATTTAAAACGTTTGAACTTACTGAAAGCGGTTTCCGGATCGTGAGCCGCAAATCCCTCGCCCTCATCTGACACACGAATAAGCAGAGTATCAGCAGCGATGGATGCCGTGACGACTATTTTCGTCCCAAGAGGCGTATATTTCCCAGCGTTGTCGAGGATATTGAAAAGTGCCTGTTCCAGAAGAACGTCGTCTAGAAGCGGCATTGGCAAATCCGGTTCAATGACCATTTCTGTCTCGTGATCAGATAGCAAACGAGCCGCACGGGAGAGAGCACTGGCGATCACTTCGCCAACATCCACACGTTCCTTACGAGGCTGGAGCGCTCCGGCTTCAAGACGGGTCATGTCGAGCAGATTGGCGACAAACCGATTGAGCCGCTCGGCTTCGTCATGAATGGTTGAGAGCAGTTCCTTGCGCGCTGTTTCGTCGAACTCCTCGCCATAACTTTCGAGGCTGGATGTTGCGCCCAGAATGGAGGCCAGAGGTGTTCTCAAATCGTGGGAAATCGACGTCAATAATGCCCCGCGTTGTTGATTTTCGTTGAGAACTGGGTTCTTCCGCACTTTTCGTGATGATGTTTTTTGATTATGCGGGCTGAAGGACACGCGCCCTGAGGAGTTCGAAGCCTGCTCTTCCGAACATGGTTCGCTTGATCATTTTCAGTCGGCTGATCTGTCCTTCAACCGGGCTGGTTGTCCAAGGTGTGACAAGAGACGCTTCAATGGCAGCCGCATCCCGTTCAAGCGCGGGAATCAGACGTGACAGCAGCGTCGTCTTTCCTTCTTCCAGCAGAGCCTTCAGATCGCCTCCCGTGCAGGTGTCACCCCTTTTACAGAGCAGGGTCTGCATTTTCCTGAGCCAGCAGAGTGTGACGGCAAGGTGCGGTTCAGCTTCCAGAAGGGCAGGAACCAGCAGTCCCTCCTGTCCGGCAGATAACGGATCCTCTGCGAGGAGAAGCCGCGCAAGTCTGCGTCCCCGAGGTGCAACGACATGCGCGGAAGGAACGGGTTTCGCGGAACATCCCTGTCGCGTCGCCACCCATTTCCAGACGGTGCCATATTGTCCTGCAAAGCCCTGCTCCAGGAGTTCCCGCCATAGCTGACGACTATTGCGACATCCTTCGGACCATCTCTTTTCCAGGTGGGCTGCGTAAGGCACGAGTATGCTGCGTAGCGGAACCGTCCTTTTCCATGGTGGTGCATGGCCCCGCTGAAACCAGCGCCGCACGGTTTTTCTCTCTACCCCGATCGTTGTGGCGATAGCCTGAATGCTGTGTCCCTCTGCTTTCAGGGCAAGAGCTTCCTTGAAAAGAATATCACGTCGTTCCCCAGAGGCTGACCTGACGACCGCCTGCGCCTCTTCTGGATGCGCTCTGATTGTTTCAGATATTTTGCTTACTGCCGTTGATACGTTCAGCTGTCGTGTCAGGGTCCTCACTGTTGTCGTAAAACGGTCCAGAATGCTGACAAAAGCGTCTGACAGGTTCTTCAGCAGATGCCAGCGGTCTGTCACCTGAAGAGCGGATGGTGCGCCTCTGCGGCATCCGTCTGCATAAGCACCGGCACGGTCTCTGGCAATGATTTCAATACCGGGATGGACCTGCAGCCATCGGGCAAGGGTATCAGCGTCCCGATCTGGCAGGAGGTCAATGACATCATTTTTCTCAAGATCAACCACAATCGTTCCATAGTGATGTCCCCGCCGCCATGCCCAGTCATCCACCCCCACCACACGTGTACGGGCCATGCCTTTTGTGGTGTTCTGCGCACGTGAGAGAAGACGGCGGACAAGAGTATCGGCGCTGATGGGGCAACACAGGCGCACGGTCATTCGTGCTCCAGCGGAACCGCCCAGGGTATGGGCGATATAATAATGAAGATCGGCAAGACGTGTGGTCTGTCTGCCATGACGCACGGTTATCCCCTCAAGGGGCATGACAAACGTCCGACGTGGACAAAGCATCGTCTGGCAGAAAAAGCGCGGCACAGAAACGATCAGCGTGGCTGGACGGCCCTGCCATGGAAGATCCGCGAGTTTTCTCTGATAGAAACTGTGAATGCGTCGTGTCGGGCACTGACAGTCCGGACACACTGCACTCCGCTTTCGCAGACTGACTTCGATCTCCACTCTGTTGTCCAGTGCAACAACACGACGAACGACGAGGGAACGGGGAAGATCAAGAGACCGAAGGCGTGACACTGGGGAATATCCATGAAAGTGAACGACTTTCTGGATTTCCCAGTTCCGGAACCTAAGTACAAGATACCCATCACGAAAAGTGCGGAAGAACCCAGTTCTCGGTGAAAATCAACAATCATGGTTACCCATAGAGTCAGAACTCAACACAAAATGCAACTGTAGTGCTAGTCGTCCTGATTATCAGTCTGGGTTTCCAGATCAGGAAAACGGATGGAAACACCAAAACCACGTGTTGTTCCGGCAAGAGGGGAACAGAGCGAGAGCGTGGCGTCCATTTGTTGGGCAATATTGCTGGCAATAGCCAGCCCCAGTCCGCTGCCATACACTGTATGGCTTCCACGCACAAATGGGTTTGTTAATCTGGCAAGAGTTTCAGGGGATAATGCGGCACAATCGTTCGTAATATCAATACAGCCGTCAGGCAGAATGGTTACAACAACGGGTCTTGCGATATTGCGGTGTAACAGGGCATTTTCCAGAAGATTACGGATTAGAATACCCGTTGCATCCATGTCTCCGTAGACAAATATTTTTGATATTCTGTTTGTTTTTAAAATAATATGCACGTCATCATAGACATTGCACGTAAGGTCATCGACCAGAACGTGTATGACAGCCAAAAGATCAAAACGGTCTCGGCGGAATGCAATGCCGGACGATGCGCGCGATAATTGCAGCAGTTTTTCTACAGTCCGGGCTAGTCTGCGGGTCCGGCTGGCTATGAGTTCCACCCGTTCATCCAGCTCCGAGCCAGCGGGGAGCATACGGCCGAGCATTTGCACCTGTGCCATAAGTGCCCCCAGTGGATTACGGAGTTCATGGGCTGCACTGGCGGCAAAAGCACGTTCAGTTGATAAAGCAGTTTCCAGCCGTTCCATAAGTGTGTTGACGGAGCGCTGGATGGGGAGCAGCTCATCTGGCAGGTTCAGGGAGAGAATGGGGCGCAGGTTCCCACTCCCACGAGCGCGCATTTCATCGTGCAGGCGGTCCATGGGGCGCAGGGCTCGGTATACAATCAAACGTACCAGCAACCAGATGACCGGCATAAAAAACAGCATCGGGACGATGGAAATCATGATGGCCCGTCGGACAGCTTCCTGTCGGTGGAATGTAGGTTCTCCCACAAGAACATGATAGTGATCAGTCGAAGGGGCCGCGACATAAACACGAAACTGCGCCACGTTGACAAACCCGACCTTGCCACCCTGCACAAACGGAGTGGTGGGGGCATTCTGTGAGCGCAGTACAATATGCCCCGTATCATCAAGCACCTGATACGCCAGTGTTCGGGGGCCAGCTTCTGGTAACCATGCGACGGAAACAGAGGTCTGGTTGCGCATTCGGTCTGCTACAACTGTCTGCAGGCGTTCGGAGACTTCCTGCAAGGAATTATCCAGTCTTTCCGTCACCTCATAACGGGTAAACCCACCCACGGCCGTGCTCAGCAGCAGCATGCCCAGCATGACCACCATCAAAATACCGCTGACAATGCGCGTTGAAAGCTTCCAGCTTTTCATGCGTTGTGTGTCTTGTCATTCAGGCAGTACCCACGGCCACGAATGGTTCGTATGGCCGTATTCCCTACCTTTCTGCGCAAACGGCTGATAAAAACCTCCACGGTGTTACTGTCCACCTCATGGTCGAGGGCGTAGAGTGCTGTATCAATCTGCTGGCGCGAATAAATCCTGCCCGGATTGCGCGACAGCAGTTCCATGATCGTCCATTCGCGGGCTGTCAGGTCCAGTCTCTGGTTATTGCGTGAGACAGATTGGTTTTCGCGGTCAATTGTCAGGTCATCCAGGTGGTGGATTATCTGCTTACGAGGAGCAACATATCTGCGCGCGACAGCCGCAATCCGTGCAACCAGTTCATTCAGATCATATGGTTTGACAATGTAATCATCCGCCCCATCAGACAGGCCGGTAATCCGGTCACTAATCTGGTCTTCTGCCGTGGTAATCAGGATGGCAACATTGCGCGATGTCTGGCGGATTTCACGCAGTAATTCGCGCCCATGGCCATCTGGTAATCCCATATCCAGCAAGATGAAGTCATACTCTACCGCATCGAGGGCTGCCCGGGCGTCCTCCAGTGTCATGAACCAGTCCACGGCATGCCCTTCCAGACCAATCCGTTCCTGTACCGCTGTACCCAGATCCTGTTCATCTTCAACGATAAGGATACGCATTAACTCTGCTCCTTTTCCCGCACGGTCCGGGCATATAGCAAGGGGAGCACCAGAAGCGTCAGCAGAGTGGAGGATACAAGCCCACCGATGACAACACTGGCCAATGGCCGTTCCACTTCTGCTCCGGCACTCTGGGAAAACGCCATGGGGAAAAATCCGAGGCTTGCCACAAGAGCTGTAGCCATGACCGGCCGGAAGCGCGACTGGGCAGCCCTGAAAGCAGCCTGGGCAACCTGCATGCCTCTGGCGCGCAAAGCTGATATTTCACTGACCAGCACAACACCATTGAGAATAGCAACACCAAATAGGGCAATGAACCCGATGCCTGCAGAAATACTGAACGGCATCCCCCTGAGTGTGAGGGCAATAACGCCGCCGGTTGCAGCTACCGGCAGGTTGATAAACACGAGCAGGGCCGGAAGTAGGGCACCAAATGCGAGGACCAGCAACGCAAAGATCAGCCCCAGAGCAATGGGCAGAACAAGCTCCAGCCGACGT
This sequence comes from Acetobacter fabarum, assembly GCF_029069195.1. Classification (GTDB taxonomy): domain Bacteria; phylum Pseudomonadota; class Alphaproteobacteria; order Acetobacterales; family Acetobacteraceae; genus Acetobacter; species Acetobacter fabarum_A. The sequence goes on along the minus strand of NZ_JARDYK010000007.1, from coordinate 63,994 downwards.
GTGGCAGATTGCAGGTTCTGGAACTGACCCTGCCATTCCATTGTGTAACCTGCAGGGAGTTTGACCTCCTGCCTGACGCGGGCCTGTGCCTGCGCCACGTAGGAAGCAAGGTCCCTGCCCCTGACATTGGCCTGTATGACCATGCGCCTGCGCACCCTGTCCCGGCTGATGCGTGGTGGACCGTCCACCTCATGCACATGCGCAACCTGTGACAGCATGACACGCCCCAGACCATCGGCCCGCCGGATCTGTAGTGTGCTGATGGCAGCAATGGACGCGACCTGACGGGCATCAAACCGGACCTGGGTGCTGATCATGGCATTACCCACAGTCACAGGGCGCCCTATGTGGCCACCGACAGCTTCTACCGTATCCAGAATATCCTGCATGGCAACATTCCGGCTGGCCGCCTGAATGCGGTCCACGTCAATGACAATCAGCGGCACGGTGCCATTACCCGCAGGGGCTACGTCTGCTGCTCCCTGCACGCCAGACATGACCGCAGCCACCTGATCGCCTAATCTGGCAAGGGTTTGCAGGTTGTCACCATAAATGGAAACAGCAATCTGGGTTCTGACACCCGACAGAAGGTCGTCCATACGCATCTGGACAGGCTGGCTCCATGAGTAAAGCGCATCGGGAAGTTCCCGCCGCAGGGTTTCATCCATTGCGGCAACCAGTCCGGCCTGAGTGTGTGCGGTTTTCCATGTTGAAGGGTCATTGAGGAAAATAAAACTGTCTGTTTCATTCACGCCCATTGGGTCGGTTGGTATGGCGGAGGTGCCAGTATTGCTGACCACGGCTTTGACCTCAGGAAAACGGCGGAGGATCTGCTCCTGCAGAGAAACGGATGCAAGTACCGTGTTTAAGGATGCCGAAGGAAGGCGCGTTGTTGTTACTGTGAGCGCCCCTTCATCCAGTTGGGGAATAAACTCTCCGCCCAGCCGCATTGCCAATCCGGCGGAGAGCACCAGAATGGCCAGAGTGCCACCAAACAGAATGCGGGGATGGTCTTTCCCCCATTTGACCATGATGGCGTATGGCGCGCGCAGGGTGGTTATCAGATACGTCTCGCCTTTGGGGTGCACACGTCCCAGCAGCAAAACGGAAAGAACGGGAACACAGGTGAAGCAGTACAGCAGGGAAGCCAGAAGCGCCATAATGACAGTCTGCGCCATAGGGCGAAACATATGTCCTTCTATGCCCTGTAACGTCAGCACCGGCAGATACACCATGATGATAACAAGTATGGCAAACCCTACCGGGCGTATGACCTGTTGCACGGATGAGATAACCAGAGCCGTGAAGTCCACATCAGGTTCTTCTTCCCGTCGTGCGAGAATATGCTCGACCACAACAAGAGAGCCATCAACAATCATGCCAAAATCAATGGCGCCAAGGCTCAGCAGATTGGCTGAAATGCCAAAATACCGCATGCCAGCCATGGTTGTGACAAGAGCGACCGGAATAACGGATGCAATAACCAGAGCCGCCCGCCAGTTGCCGATCACGACAATCAGCACGCCCACCACCAGCACGGCCCCCATAAGCAGGTTGTCACGCACAGTGGCAATGGTGGTGTCGGTCAATGTGGCGCGGGTGTAATAGGGGTCAAGCGTAACGCCTTCCGGCAGGGATTGCCGGATGCGGGGCAGGGCGTCCTTTATGGCCGCCAGCGTTGCATTCGAGCTTGCCCTGCTTTCCATCATCACTACACCAATGACGATTTCACCCTGTCCATCGCGGGTGACTGCGCCAAGGCGGGTGCGCATTCCCATGCCAACGTGCCCAAGGTCACGCAGGCGCAGGATAGATCCATCGCTATTGCTTCGAACAGGAATGTTCCCAAAATCATCCAGGCCGCGCACCAGACCACGACCGACAACAATCTGCTGCTCCGCATGGTGTGTAATCCACCCACCACCAGATGCGGCATTGTTGCCATCTATCGCGCGGTAGACATCTCCAGCAGAAAGATTGCTGGCAACCAGTCGTGCCTGGTCCAGTGTGACCTCATATGTTTCCTCTCCACCCCCGTTCACGTTTACATCCACCACACCAGGCACCAGACGCATCTGGGGCACCACGACCCAGTTCATCAGATGGTTCAGTTCTGTAAGTGAATGCCCCGCTCCCTTGATCTGGAATTGCATGATCTCACCCATGCCGGTGGCAAGTGGCCCCATGCTGAGTGTAATACCGGGGACGGATATGGTCGTTCGGGCCTGCTGCATCCGTTCATTAACACGTGTGCGATCGAGGTTGATGTCCGTATCATCGGCAAACTGTGCGTAAACGACTGAAACCCCGCTGCGGGAAACAGAGCGTAGATCCGTCATGCCGGGAATGCCGGTCATGCTTGTTTCCACGGGGAATGTAATCAGTTTTTCCACCTCTTCGGTCGCAAGACCGGGGGCGACAACAGACACAAGGACCTGCTTGGGAGAAATATCGGGTACGGCCTCCACCGGCAGACCCATGACCACCATAACCCCGGCAGCCATGAACAGGCTCAGCCCGCCCATGACCAGCAGACGGCTGCGCAGCAATGCGTGCAGGTATTTGAGCACCATCAGTCTGCGTCCATCCCGGCCAGTTCCACAGCGGAGCGCAATGCAAAGCTGCCGTGGACTACAACATGTTCCCCTTCCTTCAGGCCTGTGTGGATAACGGCCTGCTCACCATTGTCCATGGCAACATCCACCACAACCGGATGGTAATGTGTGTTGTCTTTCTGGATAAACACAACGGACTGGCCAGCAATTTTCTGTATGGCTTCGGAGGGTACGACAAGCCCCTGAACTCCGTCTTTTTCAGAAAGTGTTCCATTGAGCACCATACCGGGCACTAGTGCGCCAGTTGGGTTGGGAACAATGCTGATCAGCCTGACCAGCCCCGTAAGGGCACTGGCCATTGCGCCCACCGTATTGATGTGTGAGATAATCGGTCCTGCTGTTGTTACCGTAATCTGCAGGGCACCTGGCTGAATATGCGCTGCCTGCTCCGGCGTCACATCGGAGACAACCCATACGCTGGAAAGGTCCACCAGTGTCATGATATCCTGTACGGGGGAAAGGTCTGCCGCAACGCTAACATCGAGTGTCTGCACCACGCCATCCACAGGGGCAATCAGGGTAGACGTTTCGTCCCGGCCTTTACGTGCGCCCTGTTCCGAAACCGAGTTGAACTCCTCCTTGAAGCGATGGCCCAGCGTATCGGCATCGGCCTGACGGGTCCGCACATTGGCATTGGCCTGCGCCAGCGCATCCTGTCTGCGGTGTAACTCGGCAATGGATACGGCCTGCCCCGCCAGCAGCTGTGCACGCTGTACAGCCTGTGCTGCATCATGCTGTGCTGCAATGGCAGCGGTCAGGGCTGCCTGTATCTGTGCATCCTGCAACTGGGCGGCGTGCAGGGAATGGTCCTGATAACGTAGTAATGGCTGCCCTTGGCGTACATGTGTTCCGGGCTGGACCAGCACCGCGAGCACCTTACCATTGCCTGCGGGGTGAATGTGCACAAGCCGCGTGGTGGCGGGCATGACCTGACAGACGACCGGTATGCTCGGAAAAACCGTGCCAGATGCAACGGGAAAGACCGTAATCCCTTCATGGCTGACCGCAGCGGCATCAAGGGAGATATCGGTCGGTAACGCCTGTTCTGCAGCATAGGCGGCAAACTGCGGGAAGGTGCTTGCAAAGCAAAGGAGCAGGAATTTTTTCATGGCACAACGCCCATGGCAAGCAGCATGCGGATGGTTGCAACACGCCATTCAATGTCTGCCCGCGCACTGGCCATCTGGGCGTTGCAGGCTTCCTGCCGGGCTTGCAGGGCCGTATTCAAGGCGACTTCACCAACCCGCCATGCCCGCTCCTGCGCTACGGCACGTTTTTCCAGACTGTCTGCGGCTGTGCGCATGGTCTGTCGGGCGGTTGTTGCCGCCATAAGACGCTCGCGGACCCGCGTAATTTCCAGATGCACCATGCGGCGCGCCTGTATTTCCTCACTATTGGCCGTGGCCAACCGGTTGCTGGCTTCGGACATCATGGGCGTATTGCGCACTTCACTCGGCAACGGAACGCTGAAGTTAATGCCTACACGGTCATCCCAGGGGCTGCCGTATTGTTTTTCATGGATGGCATCAATGCCAATTTCTGGGTTAGGCATAAAAGACCGGCGCGCCAGCTTCATGTTTGCTTCCGCAGCTTCAACATTATGGCGCACGACTTTTATACGTGGGTCGTTCTCTTCCATATCATGCGGATCCACAAAACGTGCATGTGCCAGCCCATCACCACTGTTAAAGTCCACTTCACTGGCACGCCCCAGCAGGACTTCCTGCTCGGCAAGGGCATTATTCCTGGCCTCTTGCGCCAGTGTCTGTTCATTACGGGCGTTTTCCAGTCCTGCCTGTGCCATCTGGCTGTCCGAAAGAGCCAGTTCGCCTGCGTGCACCGCGTGCGTCACATTCTGGTTGATCCGGCTTGTGGCGCTGTACAGCGCGTTTGCTACATTCAGGCGCGCCTGCGCGATCTGCAATGCTGCGGCAGCTTCCAGCACTTTGATCGAAAGCACCATATGCTCGACGTTAAGCTGCTCATTAATGGATTCAGATTCCGCCCCCGCGACCTCGCGGGTAGCGCTACCTTGCCCGGGCAGCCAGAGCGGTACGGACAGACCGCCCTGATAGGTTGTGTATCCCTCATTACTGCCTATGGCATGGTCATCCATATACTCACCCGAGAGTGTTGGCCCGCCCGCAAACCAGGAACCAGCCGCACTGACACGTGCTTTAGCGGAATGATGCCCCACCTGAAGTGCCTTACGCACGGGGTCAATGCTCCAGGCCACGCTGACTGCATCATGGAAAGACAGCGCTTTTTGCGGTGTCTGGGCCTGAAGGGAGGGCATGCCTATGCCCCAGCAAGCCACACTTAAAAACAGGACAAGCCGCATTGGATGACTCACGTCCCAATCATTGAGGAATAATTGGCTTGTTATGCGTCACGCGCGCCGCCAGATCGTTCCATAAATTCGTGGTCACGAGGTTTATGTCTGCTTTGACTGACGAGGGGGATTGTGTACGAGAGAAAAAGGAGAGGGACATCCGCTCGCCAATCACAAATCGTCCTTGGGCATACAGCATGGCGGAGATTGTTCCCTGCCGCCCTTGCCCCAACGGTCGTTTGACGGTGATCCGCATATGTGGAGGTGGGGCTGCTATAGTCTCAAATGCCTGCACTTGCAGGGCGCTGGAAGGACAGGCCACCCCACCCAATACTGCTTCACGCAATACGGAAAATGGGTACCCACCATAGGTGCCATCAATATGCAGGCTAATGCCTTGCCCGATAGTTTTGCAAATATCTTCTGTAGCATCGTCTGCATGGGCCAGTCGGGGGCTCATGCAAACCAGACTCAGGATGATTACCCCATAACGGGCGAGCTGGATTGCGCTGTTGGTCTGTTCTCGTTTGTTAGTCACGTTCATGTCATCCTGTTGAAAGTCATAACCTTCATAACAGAGGAAAATGACGTGAACCTGAACGGCAGGGAAAAGGTAGAAAATCAGGCTCGCAGGGTATAGCGACTGTTTGCCTATGTCAGGCATGAGAGTGTAGGTCGACGACCCTTGCTCTCATGCCTATTTTGCCCCTTGCCTTTTGTTGCTGGAGCATCAAAGGGCAGGGGGCAGGCTCTCCTAACTTTTTTGAGCAAGCCCTGCGGGTTTTGTGCGTAAAAGCCGCAGGGCGTTCAGGGTTACAAGAACAGTGGCGCCGGTATCGGCCATAATGGCCAGCCATAGGCCTGTCATGCCAATAATGGTTGTTACCAGAAAAACCCCTTTCAACCCGAGTGCGATGGATACATTCTGCCGGATATTGCCCATGGTGGAGCGGGCAAGGCGAATAAGGGCCGGAATGTCTGTAATACAGTTACGCAGTATGGCGGCGTCCGCGGTTTCCAGCGCAACATCTGTTCCCGATCCTATGGCAACACCAACTGTTGCCTGTTTAAGGGCTGGGGCATCGTTAATGCCGTCCCCCACCATCATAACCGGGCCACGTGCTGCCAGTTCGCGGATGGTCTGCTGTTTCTGCTCCGGCAGCAGTTCGGCTTCGTAATCCGTGTGCAGCAGGGCTGCAATGGCTGCGGCTGTGCGTTGGTTATCTCCTGTCAGGATAATGGGCGTGACCCCAAGGCTGCGGAGTTGCCGTATTGTTTCCTGCGCATCCTGCCTTGGTTCATCCCGTAATCCGATCAGTGCCAGAGCCGTGCCGGTATAAAGGACAACAACCGTTTTGCCTTCACTTTCCATGGCAGTGGCCTGTGCCGCGGCTGTGCTGGACAATGCGCCATCCTGCATTGCATGCCGGGGGCTGGCGATTGTTATGATCTGCCCATCAAGTATGGCAGACACACCCTTGCCCGCAATGGCGCGGCTATCCTGCACAGTTGGCAGCGCCATGCCTGCCGCCTTGCGTACAATGGCCTGAGCCAACGGGTGGTTGGAGGCTTTTTCTACTGCTGCGGCAAGAGCAAGAACTTCGGCCGTAGAGTGCTGATCCAGGCAGAGAATATCCGTTACCTCGGGCTGGCCCATGGTTAGGGTGCCTGTTTTATCCAGTGCAACCGTTTTGATTGCCGCCGTGGCTTCAATAACGGCACCGCCCTTCATAAGCAGGCCGTGCCGTGCCCCAGCGTATAGAGCCGATGCAATGGCGGCAGGGACCGAGATAACCAGAGCGCACGGGCACCCAATAAGAAGCAGGGACAGGCCACGATAGACCCAGACCGACCACGCCTGTCCAAAAAACAGGGGGGGAATAGCTACAACCAGTGCAGACAGAACTACAATGGAAGGCATGTACCAACGGCTGAAGCGGTCAATAAACCGCTGTGTTGGTGCGCGTGAGTCTTCCGCCTGCTCAACCAGCCGGATAATCCGGGCAATGGTATTGTCTGCTGCTGCACGCGTTACCTGTATCCGCAGGGCTGTTTCGTTATTAATCGCCCCTGCAAATACCGGGTTGCCCGGCCCACGAGTTACGGGCATGCTCTCACCTGTTACGGGGCTTTCATCAACACCGCCAGTGCCAGAAATGATTGTGCCATCGGCAGGGATACGGTCCCCCGGCCGCACAATAACAATATCGCCGGGCACAAGTTCTGCTGCTGCGACGTCTTCAAGCATGTCGTTCTTTTCGCGCAGGGCCGTTTTGGGTACCAGCGTGCTTAACGCCCGAATGCCGTCGCGCGCATGGCTTACAGCAACACCTTCAAGCAGTTCGCCCACTGCAAACAGAAAGACAACCAGAGCTGCTTCCTGCGCGGCGCCAATAAATAGCGCACCTGTTGCGGCAATGGTCATCAGTGCTTCAATGGAAAAAGGCTGGCCTGCACGGATGGCGGCAAAAGCCCGTAAGGCAATGGGGATAAGGCCCGCAAGGCACGCCACAATAAAAGGCCAGTTCCCAGAAGCCGGCAGCAGAAGTGTCAGCCCCCATGCCACCACAAGCAAGGTTGCGGTGAGCTGAACCAGATGCCCTTTTCCTGTTCGATACCAAGGCGCGGCGGTTTGTGTGGTGTGCTCGTCAGACTCAGTGCGCGCACCGCCGGCCTGTGCAATGGCTTCAATACCGTAGCCAAGGTTTTTTACCCGGTTTTCAATGTCTGCCGGGGATGTTGCATGCGATGTTGACGTAACCCTGAGTTTTCGGGACATGAGAGATATTTCAACCGCCTCAATGCCGGGTAGCTGGGCGACGGCTCCCTTTATTTTTGCAGTGCAGGATGGGCAGTCCATCCCTGTTACGAACCATTCATGTGTATCCGGCATTTTATCCTCCTGTCCCAACGAGAGAGAATGAGATAGCTACATCCTCTAGTAGCTAGAGGTTCAAGAGGATTCTGCATGTTAAGTATCGGAAAACTGTCTGAGCTGACTGGTGTAAAAGTGCCAACCATTCGGTACTACGAGCAGATCGGGCTGCTCCCCAAGCCGGAACGGAATGAAGGTGGGCAGAGAATTTACAATAATACCAGCCGCGAACGTCTGAATTTTATCCGCCATGCGCGCGAACTAGGGTTTCCGCTGGACGATATTCGTGAATTGCTGGCTCTGTCGGACGACCCCGACCAGAGCTGTGACGCCATTGACGCCATTGCTAAGCGCCAGCTTGCGGAAGTGGAGCACCGCCTTGTAAGGCTGAAGGCTCTGCATAAGGAACTTGAGCGTATGATAGTACAATGCACCTGTGGCACAGTGCAGACATGCCGGGTTATTCAGGTTCTGGGTGATCATGGCCTATGCGTGGCTGATCATCAGAAAATCATGTCTCATGATATGGGCCAGTAATGCGGCAAATGCCTGGCCGTTCGAAGCGTCTGATGCTTGATGCAACACATCTCAAGGCACACCGGACATAGGCGTCCCCGCTCAAAAAGGGGCTTTTCCTCACCTTATCGGACGGACAAAAGGCGGCCTGAACTCAAAACTTCATGCCGTGTGCGATGATCAGGGCCGAGTTGTCCGCCTTCATCTGACTGCTGGACAGGTTAGTGATTTCAAAGGCACTGATGTTCTGCTGGTGGACCTGCCGGATGAGACAGAGCAAGTCATCGGTGAGCGGGGATACGACAGCAATAAAATCAGACAGTCTCTCACAGACCGGAACATCACCTCCTGTATTCTGCCGAAGAAGAATCGGAAATCAAAGCCACCTTACAATTCGCATCTGTATAAAAAGCGGCATCTGATCGAAAACATGTTCGCAAAGCTGAAAGACTGGCGACGGGTGACAACGCGATACGACCGCGGCACTCATACATTCATGTCCGCAATCCACATCGCAGCAAGCTTCATCTTCTACCTCAAAGAATGAGTCCTGAGCCTAATCAATACCCCCTATTTTGTTGGCATAAGATATATTACGCGATTAATATGTACCCGGGCAAAGTTAGAATTTTCACCCTCAAAAAAGCAGAAATGTTCTATTTGACGTTCTCCCCCTTAATAGAATGTACCAACTTAATTTGTATTATGGGGTAAATTCTGGTGCCGACTGTATGGTCGAGGTTGGGAAGCATCGATTAGCCTCGTGCATGGCTTGTCCGATTACCGTGGCGACCTCGTTTGGCAATGGGTTTGGTCCTGATGATCTGATTGTTGCTTTGCCGATTGAAACGTTTCAACCTTTACCCCGGTGATAGTTCGCGGTGGCTCATTGCCTGTTGCTACATTCGACTTGCAAATCTTTTAATCAATCCCTATTTTGGGATTGATTGGAGGTACAGATGGTAGATATCCAGCCCGTCACCGTTCGCGAAGCGCAATTTCTGATCGACATGTCCGAAAAGGAAATCAACCGGGCCATTGATCGCGGTGAGGTCGAAAGAGTCAGCGATCCCGCAGAAACGCGGCACACTCTACGCTTACGACGACCAGCTCGGAAAATCGGCATGTCCGAGCTTCTGTTTCTGGCCTTGGAAAAGCAGATGCACGCGGATTTAACGCCAGCAGGGCGCAAGAAACTATATCAGGCATTCAAGAGAAAGTCCGCAAAACAGCAGACCATAGAGTTTGGTCTGTTCAAAGTCAGTCTCACGGATATTCAGAAGGGCTTTATTGACAGATACAAACAGCTCCATGACGCCAAAAAAGAAATAATGGAGCAGGATGGATCCGATCCTGTCATCAAGGGCACGGACATTTCGGCTTATCGGATCGCCGCTCTGACGCAAGGGCAGACTCTAGAACATATTCTGGCGGATTATCCGACACTCTCCAAAGATCAGGTTCAAGCCGCGATCGCCTACGCAGCGGCCTATCCGAAAGCAGGTCGTCCGTATCCGTCCCGGAGCTTCCGGCGGGCCGCTGACTCATTGGCGGATATGGGTGTTTTTGACGTCATAGAGACTGGGTCTGATGCCTGAGTTCATGTCGCGGCTTCTGTATCTTATTGACACAAACGTCTTTAGCGCAATGGGCAGCAAAGGGAATGCCAATGTCAAGGCATGGTTGGACACAGTAGATGACGATCAATATCGGATTAGTCCGATCGTCTATCAGGAGATGCGGCACGGGCGGGAAAAACAACTAGCCGACCTCATTAGAAAAAATCAGGATACATCACAGGTCGCCAATTATCTTGCAGCTTTGGACCGGTTCGAGCAAGATTTTGAGGACCGGCAAGTGCCGATCACAATGGCAATATCTGCCGAGGTTGCCCGTATGTTGGGCGCCAAGAGCAAAAACTACTGTGATGTAGTGCTTGCAGCAACCGCACGCATTCACGGTTTGATTGTCGTAACGCGCAATGTAAAGGATTTTACCGGTCGGGACGTAGACTTGCTCAATCCATTTGATCTGAATCCACAAGTCCAGCACGTATGACCCGAAGACTTACAAATAGCGACACTCGATTGAAATGCTCCAATGACCACTACTGATCAGTTGCAAATAATTGGGATAATTAAAAAACTGTCCATCACGCATACCCTCTATCGGTCTCCGTCCCATCGACAAAGTTCCAACATTAGTATGCAAGGCTCACTTGTGAATGGACGAAAATCCTATTCCGGCTGTCCCGTCGACAAAGCTTGTTTCCATGCGGCCAGCATCACCACGTTTTCACCTGATGAAACAAAAGGTTTTGTCGCATGGGAAGCCGGGCCTAAACGCGCAGTCTCTGTTGACCTCTTTCGCTCTTTTTCCAGCGCACCAGTACAGGCCTCCCATGCGCCAGTGACCCATTGTCCGGCAAACCAGGCCTGATCCAGCATAAGCCCGGCCGTCTTTCTTTTTTCCCGAAAACTCACATCACCAAGGCGCTGCTCAATACTGGTCTGAGCCGTAATCTGCTCAACCTGAAACACTTCGTCTCTGGCAGATGTCATCATCTCCAGCGAAGCATCAACGATCCCCTGAAGATCCGCGCGTAGCCAGATCTCCATCTCTTCAGCATTCTCAACGTCATACCCGGCGATAAGAACCTTGATCGCCTGACGCGCACTTCTTTGTATCCCGGCCGCAGATCTGGGCTTGCTAATCCCGGCATCTTTCAGGAATGCGGCCACCGATTCATAAGACGGCGCAAGCTGGATGACAGCCTCAACAGTTTTCTCCTGCTGGCGTTCGCGCCCCAGGCGGCGAAGGGATGTTCCCAGAGTAGAAACCTGATCCGACATGAATCCTCTTTTCTGCATCACGAACGAGAATAGGTCCGTCGCGCCAGTTGTTCCAGCGTCTTCTGGGCAGAGCCGGCATTCGCTGGTCCTTCTGCACTGATCGTAAAACCAAACTGCCGTTCAACCCAGCTCACATCGCACGTCCATTTCCACCGGCTACGTTCCTGCCACTGCTTTAGAGCGAGTTGTGCGCAGCTCTGTGCCTCGGAACGGCTCCAGCCATTGATGGTCATCATCCACTCAAGCCCCTGCTCTTCCCGACCGGTGGCCATTGTTCTTCCCCAGTGGCGCACTTCATGGCAGCGTGGGCAAAGTCCAATCACCCCTTTGAGGGTCTGTATCTTGCGGTTGTCATCATAAGCCCAGCCTTCATCCGCCTCGACAGGATGTTTTTCACCCTGAAGGCCGCAGATACGACACCGATGTCCACTGCGCTCATAGGCCCAGCGCCGGACCACATCCCAATTTCCCCGTGCCAGTAATGCGCGAAGGTTCCATCCCCATAAAGGCTGCGGTACCATCCATGGACGAACATAGGGTGGATGCCGATCCGAGCGGTAACGATAGGGAAGATACTCACGTAGAGCGTCAATTTCCTGAAACGCTGGAGATACGGCATCCACCACGAGACCGCCGATTTCGTGGTTCCAGAACGCACCAAGAGCTTTCAGTCGGCCAGCATGGCCTTTTGGGATGCACAGAGGAATCATGGTCTGACATCTCCTCGTCTTCCAGACTTCAGGCGCTGCATTTTTGGGGGCACTGGCGCCATGTCCACTCGCTCGACACCATGGATATCACGGAGCGCATACAGACTGCGGTCAAGGAACAGTGTGTTGCGTGCCCCTCTATCCACGAGCGAGCGGAAATACGCGTCAGGGTGGCGGATACTCTCACCATGATCCCGGCGCGCTGCCATGACAATAACGGCGACTGCGGCTTCAAATTTACCCAGAATGGCGCACCCAACACGCCATGACTGGAAGCTGATGCCGATCTGACCGGAGAGCTGCTCGGCAGCATCTGCAAGTTCGTCTCTGTTCGGTGTGGACGTTGGACATAAGTCACGCAAATCCGGACAGACGGATAGATAGAACATTGCAGTTCCCCTGAAACCACGCAGCGCCGATCTCTCACGGTTCTCTCCCAGGTCAGTCGGAGCCTCCTGCCCTGCACACCGCATTGTTTCAATGCGATTGCGCCTTTTGGGCGCTACTACATCAACATCTAAGGTTTGATTGTTTTTTCTCTCTGTATAGTGGGTGCCAGTCTGAGCATCCATGGGTGCCACTTCTGGGGTACATTTTGAAGCATTATGGACAGGTTCAGAGCTGTTTTCCGGCACCTTATCCACAGGTTTGCCCGCCATCTGAACATTCGCGAATAGAGCCTTCATGGCATCATAATAAGCAGTCAGGGTCTCGGTCTGCTCAGTACCACGGCGTAGGCGCATGATCCGGGCAGCTTCCATGGCTACTGCCTGATCTCCTGACGCATCGGCCGACTGGCGAACCGTTTCATTCAAATCAGCAATCGCATCACGCAGAAAACTCACCTGAGAGCGGCGGCGCTTCTCTTCCTCCAGCTTTCCCAGAATACCCGGCCAGCGGTACCGCAGCGCGCCAAGATTGAAACCGACCTGTATTTCCCCTTCAGCTCCTTGCCAGCGCTTGCCTCTCTGCCCATTCCGGCCGTCACAGGGCACGAGCATCTTGGCCTCGGCCAGCTCCCGGACCGCACGACGCAGAGCCGTGAGCGAGAGCCCCGTCCAGGACATCAGAGTGCTGTTGTGGGCATAGATGAACGGTGTTTTGAGCATCTCCCAACTCTCCGTCGGGGTCTTCTCCACCATGCGTAACAGCAGAAGATAGGCATTCCGGCTCAAGCCGAGCGCACGGGGAAGCGCACGCAGCACGTTAAGGAGCGCGTACTTCTCCGGGCAGTCCGGTGGAGGCTGCATCAGCTCGTCTCGTGCCTCAAGCATGGCAGGCGTCAGAGTGCGCTTGCCGCGCCTGCGGAGCACGCAGGGGGTCTCAGTATGAAGTGGAAGCACTGGTCGTGGCTCCAGCAATGTGGGTTAGATCAACACCTCATGCCGATGACACCAGACAAACCTTCCCCGTTCGCAATTTGCTTGCGTTCAAAAACGGGTGGCGCTATAAGGGAGGTAATTGGTTTTCCCCCTTATAGCTGAGTGTCTTTGGTGCCCTGGCTTTTCCGGTTTGCCGACCGGGAGAGGCAGGGTTTCCTTTTTGGTGCTTACGTCATCTGAACGGCGGCCCTCTGTTATGCCTGTGGGACTCTGACTCTGAGCCCGCGCAGACCAATAGACACTCATGACCTAAATTATTGATATTGCACAGACTTGACCGCGCTGATTTGGTAAAAATCTTCACGGAGTCTGTGTGATGCGTGATCTGCGGATAGGACATCATGATGTTGTGACCGCTTCAGACGCACCCGTACCCATTCTCTGAGAGACGGTTGCGTAATACTGACCAACGGTCCAGTTGCTCATATTGTTGGCGGCAAGGGTTTTGGCAGAAACAAAGTCGCTCAACGGGCGGGAAGAGTTAGACTCAACCGCCATCTGTGACCCGGCGGATGGCCCGAACATATAAGCACCATAGGCCTGAGCCCCAGTCACAGAGTTATGGGTGCTCCGCGAGACAGATGTCGCATAGTCACTGATAATGGCACTGGCCACTTTTGCCTGTGCCGCGGGATCATTTCTCTGCGCATCACTCACGCCGGCTTTCGCGGCATATTCCTCCCAGGTGCCGTTAGTAATCTGCCACACACCCTGAGCTGAAGACGTCGCATTCCCTGTATTCTGATAGTGACTTTCTATCTGTCCAAAGGCTGCAAGTGTGTCGGGGTTAATCCCGGCCGCCTTTGCTGCTGCAACAGCATCTGAACCGTAAGTCTGCTTCAAAAGGGACGCCATGGCGTCAGTATCGCCCCACGCCCCGGTATAGCTGGAGGTCTGGGATGTCGCACTGGCCTCGCCTGATGTTCCGCCACCGCCAGAGTACACAAACGTAGGTGCTCCTGTTTCGCGTATGCTTGGGACAATCTGCTCATATCCGCTTGCTCTGGCGGCATGCGACAAAGCACATACCACCAGCAGCAACGCAGGGCCTGCCATGCGTGCAGGGTGCATAAGAATGATCTTACTGGTCGGGGTGGGTGAAGAGGACTGTCCCATCAGCCCGTTCCCCCGTCACGACACAGCCCACGGGGTGTTCAGGATTCAGGGGTTTGTATGGACCAAGTTCCGATGACGGTATCCATGCCGTATGAATCCCATTGAGGAGAACCTGTCGCCAGCCTTTGACTTCGTTGTCGGTCACTGCCAGCTGAAAACCAGCCTGCCCCACTTTCCTGGCATGGACGTTAGGAGCAGCATACAGAGGGCTCGTCTCACTTGCCGGACTCATGCAGGTGGCGGGCATGGGGAGAGGTTTCTCCGTGCTGGCCTGTGCTGGTGGGTTTACAGGTGGTCCCCAGTTGCGGGTACCAATGTCCTCCTGTCGCTCCTGTGACAGGCGATCGAGATCTGTTGCGGAAAGATGTTGGGCAAAAGCAGGCGTACTGAACCCCAGCACTCCAATTGCGGCTGCGATCCTGATGTATCCATTCATGACTCGTTGTCCTTCAATGTTGTCAGTCGTCTAAGACCATCATCCCATAAGCATATGTGAATAAAGATATTCACGTTTTGTTCTTTCCGCATTCACAAACGCATCTGACAGAATGGTCTTAAAGGAGATATCCCATGAGACACTTTCTGTTGGCCACCTCTTTGCTTCTTGCGCCCCACATCGCAATGGCGGGTCAATGTCCAGCACCACCGCCTGTGGAACCGCCCTCTCCTACGGCCGTCATCGTGCCAGAGCATAACACGCAGGCTCAACCACGGCGGTTGAGCGCAGAGGATATCGGCAGAAGCCCTGCGTTACAGCGAATTTCGAGCAATGGCGCCGCACTCTGGGAGATCGGTGACGCGATGTCCAATCACGGGCTCCGGGGAATTTTTGCTAAAAAAGGCCAGACTTTCAGAACCTTTTACCTGACCCCAGATATGCAGGCCGAAATCGGTGGCGTGATGTGGGATGCCTCGGGCCATAACATCACGCGGGATACGGTGGCCATGATACAGGGGGTTATTCCGACCATTAACTGGCAGCCTGGACATACCAACACGGCGAACCCGGGAGTTGGACAAACTGAACATCCGAATGCGGCGCATACCGATGCGACAAACATTGTCGCGTCCGCCAGTTACGGTCTTTATGGCCACGCGGATGCTCCTCGCCTTTACATGATTGTCGATCCTCTTTGCCCCTGGTCAATCAGGTCCTTGCAGAGCCTTCAGTCCTATGTAGACAGTGGACAGGTCCAGATCGCCATCGTCCCGATCTCCATCAATGACTATGAAAACAATCATGCCAGTACACCTGCGGCTCAGGCTATGTTGAGCGTTGGACAGGAGCAGATGATTGATATCTGGCGACAGATCATCGTTCAGAACCACGCGCCCTCAGATCTCACTCTGACAGAGGCGTCAGGGGCCAAGCTCCAGCTCAACCTGCAAAAAGCACATATGATTGGTCTGAGAGGTACACCGACCATCGTATGGCAGGACAAGCAGGGGACTTCGCATGTCCAATCGGGCCTGCCTGATCATCTAGACCAGTTTATCGCGAGCCTTAAGTCATGAAAAACAGCAAGCCGCGCAAACGGATCAGCCGTATGATCGTTTGGCTGTCCTACCCTCTTTATTCACCGCTAGCCCGAGGCATCAGCCTCTTCCGAAGTGGCTCTGAACTGGTGCGACATCTGCCAGAACACGCAACTGAAGCAGATACGACATCCCCGCAAGCTATCCTGCAAGATCAGACACAAAGAGGAGCCGCACGATACAGAACCCGTAATTACGGCATATTCTGCGGGTCATTGTTGATGATGTTCGTGACAATTTGGTTCTATGAGGTTTTCTGGGAAGGACAATCCATACTCGGCCCGGTTTGCATACAGATCTCTGCTTTGGTCTGTATGCTGAGTGGGCAGTTTGTTTTTTTCAGTTTTTCCAATTGGACAATCCGTAACGGCCGCCCCGGGTCCTTCTCAGAGTATATAGCCGATGGGCGAAACCTCTGGCCTCGATGAAATCACAACTGAACCAGAGGCTGAGACGCTAAGATTTCCCTTGGGAGTGGCGCGTTGCAGGATGCTTCTGGATATGCCCATGTTTGAGCCGCCTGACGCTGGCTCAAACATGAGGCCCAGAGTGGTCAACATTCTTAACGGTCCTGGGCACTATGCCAGATCCGCAGGATTTCGACGGAAGAGCAGGAAATGCGATAGACGATCACATATGGCCAGCACGAAACCAGCTCACGCGTGCCAGAGACGAGGCCGGGGCGGCCACGCTCTGGAAGGTATTCAAGGCGGTCGCATGTAGCGACAATCTGGATAGCAACCCGGCTTGCTGCTGCGGGGTTTTCTTCGCCTATGTGGCTTTCAATCCGCCGAATATCATTGAGGGCACTGCGGGTGAACTGGATGGCAAACGTCGTGCTCATTCGCAATTGGGGGGTGGCTTTTTGTGTTCAGTCCCCCAGGACAGGAGCCATTCCCGAACGGCAGAATATGGAACCGTATGACCTGCATCTGCGTCGGCAATACCTTCCTGCACAGCTTCTATGAAAGCCGCTGTTTCAGCATCATCATCATGATGTGTAATCGGGGCGGGACTCATGAGGTGGTTCCTTTACGAGCTGCCCGGCTTTCTCTCTGCCGGAAGGTGAGAGTATCAGTTTCTGTATCGAAGATCATGCGGTAATCCGTGAGCGCATGAGGATATCGGGCTTAACCGCGCATTGTAGCTCAGAAAGTTCCGGCCTGCTGGACTGAATGTTGGACACTCCATTGAGCATGTTCGTAATCCGGCCGACCGGACTGATCTACAGGATCAGCAGGTTTTACGATGGATCCGTCATATGTTCCTGTAGATGGCGCCCAGCGGGCGGGAGTGGATCCATACGGTGCATATGGGTCGTAGAGCGACTGAGCAACTTTGGGTGGTTTTATCGGCCGACTGGAGCCGGTATGAAGGTTGCCATGTGCGCAGCCCGCCAGCGAACACAAGACCAACGATAACAGAACAACGCGATGTGTCATACGCTCTGGCTTTTCTTCAGTGCGTCAAGTTCGGCCTGCAAAGCTGCATTTTTCTGTTCAAGAGCAGCTTTCTCCGTTCGGAGAGTTTGGTTCTTGTCCAACAGTGCGTTGTGTTTATCAACTAACTCGTTAAATTTCGCCCGCAAAGCATTACACTTATCAACTATCTCGTTGTATTCACGCACCTGTTTTTTAGAGAGTTCTTTCCAAGCAGCCTCACGGCGTTGTGTCGCGGCTTCATATTCTGCAACGCGATTGTACACATCATCTAGGTTTCTTTCGAGCCTATCCACACCCGCAGCATATTCATCCCGGTTAGCTGTCATGTTTGCCAGATTGATCTGCAATGACTGATTTTGCCTGACAACATGGGTGTAGTCAGCCACAGAAACGCTATTGCGGCCTTGCTGTTGAATAGCATTCCGGATCTGGCCGAGCTGGAGCGGGATGATTGAGTTACTACTCATGAAGATAAGCCTCCACTCAGGCGTCTCTAAAAGATGACGTGCTCATTTGAGCGGCAGTTGTTGAATCCATCGCGGGTGCACCACCGGGAGGAGGGGGAGGGCCATCGTTGGGACCACCGCCACCTCCATTAGGAAATGTGTTGTCACTTTTAATGATATCCCCAAGTGAAGCAACACTTGATTTGGCAGGTTCTTGTGACGATTGGACATACGCATCACTATCCACGCGGCCAACCGCCCTGAAACCAGCCATATCAGGCAGATGATGGGGTAACGTGGAGATGAGGCGGAACGACAGTGTGGCAGTTGTCATTTCTGCACCCACATACAGACACATCAGAACCAGAATGCCGATCAGGTTATTGATCAGATAGCCATGATCAAACACAAAACCAGCGGCGACAACAAAACTTTTCATCCATATCCACGACAAGCCGGAAAAGATCGAGTAGCTGCAGATCATGCCAACCACCATTATTGATGGCCTGAAGATAATGGAGAAAAGAACCTCATAACCCCTGATGCCTTTACCGTGCACACCGTCCCCAGCAAAGGTCATGTGCGCCAGAAACCAGATGGGAGCAGCCACCAGGGCCTCAACCACAATCACAAGCCATCCGGCCACCCCTGCATACCAGAACAGGCAAGGGGTCATTGGAAGAATATACGCAAGTGTCACCCCCGGACCCAATAAGAGAAACGCTCCGGTGAAAATGGGAATCAGAAGCGCTGAAACAACACCGCTGAGCCCCGCAGCGGCAGTACCCGCGGCAGCACCTGCGACATCCCCTGTCAGCAGACTTGCAGCCCCTGCCGCGAGAGAAGCCGTGGCACTGGAGGCAATGGCAGATGCTCCGATTACGAGTAATGCGAGATCAATCAGGAAATGTCCCAGCCCGATCATGCTACTCAAAGGGTCTGTCCACCCTGACCCCGAACTCGGCATGATCAGGTAATTCATAATCGCCCGGAATGTCGCTTCTGACAGGCCCATATACCTGAGTACCTTATCCAGTAGTCCCATGGGTTCCTGAGAGATTGTCGCGTTTTCAAACATTCTGGGGGATGCCGATGGCGCATAGGCCTCGTCGCTCGCCGCCAGCATCTCATCCTGCTTGGCCATATATCCGTTTATGGCCATAAAAAACGGGGTAAGATCACTCTGCAGGTAGGACCCCGTGCCTTGCCACGACGGACGTTGTGTCGACGGTGTGATGGCAGCAACGGACTGGACTTCAGAGTTCAGCCTCGAAATTTCCAGATAGTAGGCGCCCAGACCAGTCCAGCCCATGTTTTTGAGCAATGTAACGCCGGAATCATTGTTCCCGCTATTACTGCCTGCCTGTCTGATTTTGGAAACGGCCGAAGAGGCGATCGCTGTGAGCTGAGCGGAGAAAAATGTGCTTTGGTTCGTGAAAACACTATCCAGAGATTTGAGGACAGTCATATCCCGAGTTTGCCACATCGAAGTGGCGATACGATCAACACTGGGACGAATATGGCTGATAACCTGCCGCAGGGCAGAAAGCTGCATCGCCCCTTCTTCAGAAAAATCAATGGTTGTGAGATTGAACTGTGGCGATAAAGCTCTGTTGGGTGAAGCCATGGATATTTTACCACAAACAGGAACGTTAAAGGAATCTCCATAGGCCATATCGTAAGTGACAGTAACGCGGTCGGTCATACCCTCTCCCCCCGTGATGGTGGGCTCGGGAACAAGGTTGCTGTTGTTTGAGGCCTTGTTGATCAGACTGCGGCATAATTCACTGTTAATGATCCCCTGAACAATCTGACGCGACCCAGGGATGATCGGGGTGGATAACGGCAGTGCTTTTGGCCCGACATTATCCACCACAACATCTTTGAGCGTTCTGGCCATGCCGATGCTTGCTTTGGCACTGCGCATGATCAGTGTCTGGCCAAGAGAGTAACCACCGTTTGACGTGACCGGGAACATCATGATGATGGCGCCAATCACCCGGATCGGGACCCATCCAGAAAAACTGGCTGAGAACACTTTTCCACTCTCAGCCGTTTTATGGATTTGAATGATAATCGAGTAAAAAATCCAAACAGACGCAATTAATGCAACATAGGCCGTGAACCATTGCAGCATCAGCCCTGTGGTCGTTTGCGTGGTCCCATCCATAGGGAAAATACTGTCCAGTATCTGGGCAGTAATATCGTCATTCGCCTGAAGCGTTGCCCATGAAACGCTGGAAAGGTTCACCTCGGCATGAGCCGAGGCGGAGAAAACACACACAAACGGGAGCAGGCCGAGCAAAAGCCCGACCCACCGTGTCACGAGAACATTACGCATGCCTCAATCCCTATTTGGTGGTATTATATCATTGTCTATTCCCAAAAAAACTTTTGCCTTTTGCACCAGTTTTTCAACAACTTCACCGATGGACTGGACGAGGTTCTTACCAGGCTCAAGCCCTGGCACGTCTTCCACCTCCAGTCCGAGTGCTCCCGCCCGTTGTTCGGCCATTTTGACTGCCGGATCCTCAGACGCGTTACGTTGCCCGGCCTCTGAACGCAGCGAGAGAATATTTTTCGCCATATCGCTCAGCGAACCGGTCAAATTCTCATAGACCTTTCGGACCTCAGGATTATTGTTTCTTTCCTTATAGAATTCCTGCCCCAGGTCTTCGTGTTTGCCGCCCGGTCCCGTTTCCATAAGAATGGCCTGAACAGTAGTTTGTTCCTGCCTGGCTGTCTTTTCCAGTTTTTCAAAAAACGGAGCTGCCTTCTCTTTGAGGCCCTGATGATAGGTTCTGGTCTGAGAGATATTCGCATCAATATCCCGAACCAGTTTATCTATCCGCCGTGCGTCGGCCTTAGCTTGCATTCCACCAGTCCAGTTCGCAAAGCGGCTGGCTGTTTGTGACATCAAAGATCCCTGAGAGGGAGACACCGGACCGCCGGGTGCTGGTGCTGAACCCTGTTGAACCGGTTGCGCTTGTTGCTCGCTGCTTTGTTTGTTTGCTGCTTGCGGTCTGGAATGCTCCTGACCCTTTTGCTCATCTCCACGCTGTGGTGGCGTTGGAGGAGTGTCAATGACAGGTTCTTCCTCTTCTGCCTTTCTCGAATTGTTGGCGTCCTGGTCTCGTGTTGCGCGATCTTCCTGCTCACTCAGGGTTTTATTCCCTTGTTCTGGATTGTCCTCGCTATGTGCCTGTTCCTGTTGAGCGCGATTTCCCTGAGTTGATGGATCCGGGCTGTTCTGTGAGGGAGGCGGCGCCTCAACCTCCAGTTGTGTTCCAGCTTCCATAACACGGTTAACAAGATTTGCTGTGGCCATCCCTACCAGCGTGGCTGCCTGCGTCTGTGGAGACATGCTGGCCACCTCCATCGCTGTGCTTCGAATATCCGAGACAAGTCGTTGGTCATGCATGTCAGGCGTGTGTGCAAGCAGCTGACGCAGGTCATTGTTCTCAAGACCGGGGTAGTGATTGGACATCTGTTGCAGCCCGGCCTGCAAGACGGGGGACAACGCTGGGGTCTGGTTCGTTCCACTAAACTTGGACCAGTCCTGAACCAGCCATGCAACCTGCGTCAGATAGGCGTGATCGGATTCAAGTGCAGGGTTGGCTTCGAGTTGGGTGCGCAAATTCTCCAGTTCCCTGGCCAGACCACGCTGGTCAGCAGGAACCTGTTCTTGCTGCTGGTGGAGATTACCCAGCAAGGCAGAAATCGAGGTTGAAGGTGTCATTGACAGTGTTCCGGACATTATGATCCTCCAGTAAAATTATGGATTGGGGACAGGTAGGGGGGTGAAGCGCTTGAGGCTGGCATCCGCCTCAAGAGCAAGGCGTTTTGCGGACACGAGCGCGGTCTTCTGCTGGAGCTTTAACTGCTGCCAGAGGAGCCAATTGCGCTGTGAGTCCAGCAAAGCGATCTGGATCAGGACAGACTTCTCACTGGGCATGGCCTGCAGGTCAGCCTGCCAGTCTGTTCCCGAGTAACGACGGTTGACTTCCAGCTCCGTGGCTTCCCACAAGCTTCCCGTGTCAGTCTGGGAGATGCCTTCTCGTTGGGCTTCCGCCTTCTGGGCAGCGGTCAGGGTGACAGTGCCAGCCCGCCAACTCAGCACATCATTGCCAATGTCATGAGCAAGGGAGATGGCGGCATTATAACTCCGCCGCCCCGGCATGGCCTGCTGGCCTTCAGGGGTAGTAATGGCATTGCCGCGCATGGCGGCCGGCACCACTGGCTGGATCAGGGTCGTTTCGTAATCGTTGGCCCGATCAATGGCTTTCTGATCAGTGTAGACAGGCGGTGTCAGAAGGCTGCTGGCGTCCTGATCCGCCCCTTTGAAGGCTGTATCGGCCAATGAGCACAGACCGGCCTCAGCTTCCGCATCATCACAGTATTTGGAAAAATGCAGGGAATTATTCGCCTGAGAAGCCTGCCCTGCCCCGGTCCATGATGGCGTGTTTCTTGCGGCCCGTGTTCGTGCATCCTTGGCAACATCAAGGGCCAGCTGAACGTCCTCAGCCTTTCTGGCTGCAACTATCGTGGCCTGCCCACCCTCAAGATTCAAACAGTCCTGACGGTTAACCGCATGTTCATCCATGATGTGCGCGTTGATCACGTCACGCTGCAGGCGGGCATTGACCATGTTGTTGGCATCAGCAATCTGTTCGTTTGCCCCGACCTGAGCCTTGAGGTAGTTCGTGATCTGGGAAAAGCCGCTCAAAGCAGAGAAGTTAATTTCAACCAGGGCTGCATCAAGAACGCCCTGCATTTCGGCAATCACGCTGTTCATAGCGCCCTGAAGCGCTGTAATCGCGCCGACAATTGCTGCGGTATCCACGCCAAACATGGCGTAAGCAGGTTGGGGCGCCACCGCTGTCCACAGGAAAAGACCAAACACAAAGGCCGCAGCGTAATTGCGCATCAGCTTCCTCCCGTCAGGCCGAAAGCCTGCGAAGCATCGCCAAGCGAATAGCCATCAGGAAGCTGGAGGCTCCCGTTAACGTCGTATGTGTTTGGATTGTCGGTGTAGCTATTTTTACCGTTAGTATTGACCCCTGTATTGATGAGTTGATCACCGCCGCCGCCAAAGTTCAGCGTTGGACATATGGACCCAAGACCCAGACCCAGATTGAAATTATCATCGAAACTGGACACATTAAGTCCGCACTGGGCCGCACTTTCCAAAGTCAGCCAGACGTTGGTCAGCTCCATGCAAACTTTGCCCATTGCGGCCTGGGCAATGGCCGCCAGGTTCAGACCATTTGTTAAAATATCAAGACCAATGCCGTTAAAGAAACCATCCAAACACGTGAACTTGGTCACGGACTCAGGTTGCTGGATCATCGCGTCATCTGTTTTAATCTGCGCTGCTTTTCCAGTAGCCGCAGCCTGTACCAAAGCCTGACATCCCGAACTGGCAGCCCCGGCCTGTATTGGCAGGAGTGCCAGGATGGTCATGCAGAAAAAGGCAGAACACAGCCTTGGAGATTGTCTCATTGCCCGCCTCCTGAAGCAGGGGGGCGGGCTTGTGTCGCATGCTCTTCTTCATGTGGCAGTCTGATTGCAAGAAGCACATCCTGTGCATACTCGCGCGTCAGCCACTCTTTCGGGCTCCGTGCAGTTTTGGACAAAGTCTGACTTTGTGACACCTGACATATTCCCTCGTTATGAACATGTCAGACAGAATAAAGCCCCCATATGTGAATACGGTTCGACGCGACAAACCCGCGCAAAGACCAAGTTCAGAAGTGGGATTTTTGTGATTCCGCCATGCGCCGGGTACATGGCGACCATACCAAAATGGTGGCCGAAACAAAAAACGGTACTATATCAACAACTACAGAAAACGGACTGTATTGGTGCTCCATTGCACAATGGCAAAAATATGGTGATTTGCCCCTGATACCTATGATACGGGGAAAAGATATTCCAGATGCGCAGAGCAGGAGCCAACCATGTTCAAAGCTGCCGGAGCAGCCAAGAGAGGGATTTTCCCTCGTCCTTTCTCAGGGACGGCAAGCTTATTCCAGTCTTTTTGGAAAACATCCGGCACGGATGAACAGAAGTCCCGCCCACGCTGGAGCCGCGATGAGGAACTTTACCTTGCGCGTGATTATGCAAGAGGGACAGAAGTTGGCTTTATCGCTGGACTGATCGGACGTCCGATTTCAGCCGTGCGGCGCAAAGCACTCCGTTTGGGTGTACATCGACCGCGTAGCGGTCGGGCGGCTAAAGCCGCCATTGCAATGAACGCCCCCCCCCCCCCCCGCACATTTCTGAACTAGAGGCAACCCTTTACCGAGGGTTCTCTTATCTTCTTTCTCCTGCTTCACGGTCAAAATCAGGCCGAATAATCTGGACAAATGACGCGATTGCCACTCTCGCTGGCCTTTGGAAGCGTCTTTACTCTCCCACCTGCATTGCACAGTTCTTCGGTTTAAAAACGACCGCAATCGCTGAGGCCGCACGGCGTGCGGGCATGCCTGATCGGCGTGGTCTGCCAATAATAAGCTCCAGCAAACATAGAGACCCTTTTGCTGAACCCGAAAACCAGACACTCGTCGGGATGATGGTTCAAAAACTGTGCCGCCTCACCAAAAAACTCTTTTTTGTACGCCCACGTGACACGCGCACTGTACACTACAGTTTTCAGGGCAGAATTGCGCTCAATCGAAGAGAGACCAAAATGGATGACTGGTCCATTGGTGGTTCGGTCTCGAATACTTCCAAAGATTTCCTGACCAAAATCAGTTTCATCTGACATGAAAAACACATATGCAGCGATTACACGCAGGTTGAATGACCCGGCATTCGCGCGGCAAGTCATCAAATGCATAATGATCGGTTTTTCCTGTTCACTGGGCGTGAACTGCCTTTTGGGATTCATCATTGCGTATGAAGTGACCCACAGGCCCAGTGTCAAATACGTTTATCATGACTCTTTTGGAAAACCACGCGAACTCATTGTTACGGATCAAGCATATTTCAGCGATGCAGAGATCAACAGATGGGCTGCTGATAAAGTAACCAGTCTCTACACCATGAACTGGCTGGACTATGCAGGACATCTGGATCATGCCTCACGCGATTTCACGGTCGCAGCCTGGAACTCATGGGGTAGCGCCTTTAGAGACCCCGGGAATATTGACTTCATCAAGTCAAAACAGGTGATCCTGACGGCTTCCCTGAAAAGTGCAGCACTTATTGTCGAAGAGGGAAAAAACAGACAGGGCGATTATGAATGGCATGTCTCATTCCCCATGTACCTGCGTTGGGTAAATGCTTCGGGGGAAAAGACCGATATTCTGTCAGTAAAAATTACAATCTCGCGGACCAATGATCCCCTTCATCCTGATGGACTGATCATTTCAGAGCTTAACGCCCCTCGTGCGACAAATGGCAGTGAATAAATGCGATGTCACATCCGTCAGGCCATCGTGAGCATCAGCTGCGCCTTAATCTGGCCCTGCTATGCTTTGGCACAACAGGATCAAGAAAACCCACGTAATCAGGTTGATCCTCTCTACACAAGCCTTCCTGCGCCGCCAGGTGCGATGAACAGCCTCTATGATCGCTTTGATGCCGGTCAAAAGGCCCTTGATGGTGCTGATGACCCTCATCGATTGGTCAGTCCGGTATCTCGTTCAGTGACCATTTCATTTTCATCCGGAGCACAGGTCAACATCGTCAGGATTGCGCAGGATTACCCGGCTTCCATTTCTTTTGTTGATTCCACGGGCCAGCCATGGCCCATCGCATGGGACATCACAACCAAGAAAAACGGGGGATGTGATGATAAAGGGGATGGCCATAACGCTTCGGTCAGAGCCGTGGGCATAAGTGCCTGTGTGCCTGAAGCCGGGTCTAATGTGCTACAACTGACGCCAATATCCAGATACGCACATGGCGGCATTCTTGTCAGCCTGAAAGACGCTCCAAAGCCGGTCAGCTTTCTGATTGTTGCTGGTACGGGATCTTATGATGCGGACATGACGGTCCGTATCAATAAGCGCGGGCCAAATGCGAAAGATATCGTCAGCACAGACCCGGAAGCACCCTCAACCGGCTCAAGCCTGATGGGAAACATTCTGGATGGCACGCCGCCAGCTGAAGCTGTCCCGATGCTTGTATCGGGGGTTAGTCCTGATGATTTGAGGGCATGGAAGATCGCCAACAAAATCTATCTCAGAACAACCTACCAGCTCGCGTCCCCCGCCTTTTCTGATCATCAGAGCCTTTATGAGACAACAGCTTATGAGATCCCTCTGACCTCACGGCTTCTGGTTTCTTCCCCAAGCAGGCAAGGCATCCCTGTATCTCTCAAGGAAGATACTCATGAGTGAGAAACAAACGCCGGAGAATATATCTCCTTTGCGTGCGAGTTTTGATGACTCTCGTTCACTCATAAAATATCTGGTGCCGCTCGTACTCCTGATCATGGGCGTCTTCTATTTTCTCACGCACAGCTCTGCTCACAAACCCCAGTCTACGGCTTTGACAACGCCCACAATGGTGAGCCCCGCAGGTGGTGGGAACCACATCAGGAAGCTGGACGAGCTGGCAACCCAACAGGACAAAAAGGCTGCATCCGATGCTCTGAAGGCAGGAAAGTCCTACACCGCATCCCTGACCGGCAAGGACCTGCCCGCGCCAGCCGTGCGCGAACTCGGTGATACGCCATATACAACAACACCCTCGGCACCACCTTCTCCTCACGAGGCTGAAACCCCGCCTGCATCGGATCGTTCCCCGCCTCCTCCTCCTCCACCGCCAGAACCTACTCCAGTCGCAGATCCATTCTCTGCCTCGGTGGAGACCCACCCACCAAAAACGACCAGAATGCAGCGGAGCTCACCAACTCCAGCGGCAGGTTTGTCCACACAGGCAGAAATGGAGTTACTTGCAGCATGGACAGGACATCCAGCGACGATCGAACGCATTGCCGCAACACAGGGAAACACCACAGGGTTGATAGGTGGACATCGGCAAACTGCGTTGGACAAAACCGACACAACTGCATCGGGGGATAGTGCAGCGGCGAAAACGCCCTCACAGAACGCACGAGGCAGAGTGTTGCTTCCCGCTGGACGGGGTGTGTACGGACACTCCGTCATCACCTCCAACAGTGACCTTGGCAAGGAAGTCCTCCTTGAAGTGGACACAGGGCCATTCCGCAAAGCGCGCATTAGCGGAACCTTCACGATGCAAAATGAAAGGCTGGTCATCCGGCTGACTTCACTGATGATCGGCGCAAAAGACCCGATTTCTGTTTCTGCTTACGTTGTTTCCCCCGAAACCGCGGAAACCGGTGTCGCCTCTGAAGTGAACGAGCATCTGGCAACACGAATCATACTGCCCGCAGCAGCATCTTTTGTGCAGGGATTGGGCAATGCCATGATGAACTCCAATACAAACAGCTACTCAGGAGGATATGGCATGACATCCTTCACACACCTCAATCTCGGGCAACAGATGGGAGCCGCAGCCGGGACTATGGGTCAGGAAATCGGGCAACTGCTGCAAAAGCAAACGCCACAGACCGCCACAGTCAAACTCCTGAAAGGCGATACGGTCGGAATCCTGTTCGATCAGCCTGTCTATAGCCAGTAACGGCATTCACAACCTGATGCGTCACAATAGGAAAAACAACAGGAGTTTTTCCATGCGAGGTAATGTCATGTCCATCCAGCAAGACACTTCAGGTGTCACCATGTTGCGTACATCTGGAGGAAATATTCAGGAGACTGCAAAGCCAGAGGCCCGGCCTGACGTGCAAGATGTCAGCCACGCTCCCAGTGAGGACAAAAATCAGACAAGAACGCGTCTTTCTCAAGAGGAAGACATGCCTCAGGCCGCAAACCTATCCGGCCGCTTCGCAAAATATCGCAAGCCTGGACTTCTCCTTCTTGCGTCAGTCGCAGTCGTTGCCTTCGGGACCTATCAGGCGGGTTTCACGCCACCCTTTATGGGTCACAACGCCACAAAACCCACAATGATCGTTCCAAAAATCCAGAACACCTCTTCTGGGCTCACGCCACCGGACCTTGTGACGACTGCCAGCAACGAAGTAACTCATAACCCCGCTCTTGTGGCCGGGACCCAGAATAACACTCCAATGCAGCTTCCTTCCGTTGCACCTATCCCACAGACACCGGCTTTGCCAGCAGTATCCATAGCAAACCCGCCGGCAATCGAGGCAAAAGCGGCTCCTGAACCCGCATCAACACCCGGCACATCTGCCGATGTCCACTCGATCACCGATACACACATACAGGACCGGATGGCGATGGCGTCCAGTCTGAACGATGTGCACGATACGCAGGCATCACATCAGGACGTCGGCAGCGACAGGCTGTTCATCGAGATGCATAAGCAGTTGGACATAATGTCCAATCAGATGAAAGAGCTTCAGGACAGGCTCGAAAGCACACAGCAAGCCCTGAATGAGCGGGTTTCAACCGGTCTGGGTAAGATAGATGGGAGGCTGGATGAATTACAGCACCGTGAAGACCTCCTTGAAACCCAGAAAAAAACCGAACCTCAACCCGGTGCAGCTCCAGTGCAGAGCAAAGTCAGCACACCCGTCGCGGAAAAAAGCAAAGATGTCACACCTGAGGTAGCCGAACACCATTCCGCGAAAAAAAGCACCAAAAGCCCAGCACCGGCTCCAGCCCCTCTGCCGCATTATACCGTGCAGGCGGGCGCTCCCGATATTGCCATTCTGATGGACAGTTCTGGCACGCCTTTGCGCGTACAACCTGGAACCAGTCTGGATGGTTGGGGCAACGTCCTGTCTGTCTCTGCATCTGGTAACGGTTGGGTCGTTAAAACAGAGCACGGCACGATCCGATAAGGAGCTGAACAGCGATGGAAGCTCTTTTTGCTTTTGCGCAGTCCATCGGCAATGCGCTGGCGTATCTGTTGCCAACGCTTTGCTATGTCACTGGTGGGTCATTCCTTCTGGGCAGTGTTTATGGGCTCTACGGGCGGGGCAAAGGTGAGAACGGTCCTGTAAACAATCCTCTTGTCTGCTTCGGTCTCATCTTTGTTGGCGCCTCCCTCTTGTCATTCCCGGAGTTCCTGAACATGGGCAATGCGACACTAGGGTTCGCAAGCAATGCGAGCCTTGGGTCAGCAGGAAGCGCTCCCATGCGCTTTTCCTCGGACGATATTCAGACTGCAATCAATAAAGGCCCTACCGCCCTTCTGATTTCGTTCATGCACCTCTTCAGGATGTATTTCGCCTGTTATGGCGCTTTGCTTGTCTACTGGGGGCTGGTCCGACAGATCGGCAGCATGAAAGGCAAGAACAACTCGTCCACCTCTCTTAATCTCATAATCATTATCTGCTCGTTCATTCTGATGAACGCAGAAACCTTTACCACGGCAACTTGCCGCAAGCTTGGACTCATCCAGTGAAAGTATCCATTTTTCATACTGAGGTAATCATGACCAAAATTCTGACAAACCGCCGTGTCGGTATGGTGCTGATCGCGATTGTTCTACTCGCGCCGTTACTGATCGGACACGCGCATGCTCAAGCTGCAGATGAAATTGCAGAAGCGGCTACCAATCGCGCCAACAGAGCAGTCGCATATCTCATTAACGCAATATGCTTCAGTGGCGGTGCTTTTCTGCTACTTTCCGGCATTACTTCTTTATATCAGAAACATAAAAATAATAATGCCGGGACAACAATGTCCAAGATTGGTTTTGCATTCTTTTGCGGAACAATGCTGATCGGCTTTCCTTTCCTTGTCCGGACAGCCAGTCTTTCACTCTGGAATGAAGGTCCTACAGTCACTGGCGAACAGCGCATGATGACGTTTGACCGATAATGACGGATCTCATTCAGCATTGTCGCGCATCCTCAGGGACATTGACCCTGACACATGAGGCTCTGGATACACAGTCCTGTTGCAGTTGCTGCGGCATCCATGGTGTCAGTATGACCGTATCGGGACAAAAATTCTGCACTGTATGCGCTCCAGCATACAGTGTTGATGAACCCGACATTGACGCAGTCTGTGCTTTGATCTGGCTGCCTCATATTGATCAGGGATTCCTGAGCAGATTATTGCGGGCAGCGTATGCTGCCCGTTATGTCTCAACCGACCCGACACCGCTTCAGCTGTCGATGGCCTCCAGCGCCAGCAATCTTCTGATTGAACTCGAAAAGCTACGCTCTAGCGCAAAACGGATGATCGGTACGGATCAGGTCAGCGCATTACGCAGCGTTGCCCCGAAAATTCCCCAATACAACCTGTTTCTGCGCCTTAAACGTGTTTCCGGCTTACGCATTCTCCCGCTTGAACCCTGGTTCGACTTGCACGGAGAGGATTTCAAAGAACTCATCACCTTTCGGGAATAGCCAATGTTCAGGTTTCCTTTTCTGACACCGGTCAAAAAAAAAGACCTGTCTTCAACATCATTCAAAGATGTCACATCGTCTGGTTTCAAGCCATTTGAGACATTTCTGCGGGCCTGTGCATGGATATCCGAACTGTCCGGGAAAGACCTGACCTCATTTTGTAATCTGGCAACGGCTGATGATAAATCTCTCATTACGTATGAAGGGGATTATGTCACACTTGTAAAAATCAGCGGAATGAAGCGTCTTGCCAGCCGTGACGAAATTCAGACGGCAGCCCAACAGCTTCAGATTGATCTTGGCGCATCCTTCACTGATCCCGGTCACGCCCTGCAGTTCACTTATGTCTCAGACCCTGACGCCTCAGTCTTCATGCAGGATAATCTTGCTGAAAGACGGACCATAGCTCAGGCTCTTCAGGCAGATTTTGAAGATATATTCACTGAACGTGAGCGTGTTCTAACGCCCTATATGCGCCAGGAACGGATATGGCTCGTGCTGTGGAGCCGAACAGGCTGCCTCTCCAAGGCTGAAGCCGCATCTGCCAATAAAGCCCGTAAAAAAGCAGCTCGGGGCCTACCCAACCTCGGTGATGCGCAAAATCCCACTCTTGGCTCTCAGGAGCTTGCAACAATTCACGGCGCGTTCGTTGGACATGTCCTGAAGGTGTTTGAAAGCCGAGGGGTTATTCTCTCAGAACTCCCACCCAAAGAAGCGTTGTCAGTCATCCGCACCGAGATCTACCCCGAAACGGCTTCGGGGAAATGGTCCCCAATACTCCCCTCAGATCCTCCCCTGAATATCATACCTGACAAAGAGCGGCCGGAAGACATCAGCGATGCACTCTGGCCACCTGTGCGCGAGCAATTATTCAAAGAAGACGCCTTTACCCCGGACTTTCAGACCGTAAGGCTGGGGTGCCTGGACTGGACTCCAGTTGACATGACCATGGCGTCCAATGACGTCAGGCCGTTTACTGAACTGACCTCCCATCTGGCCCCCTACCGGCTACCATGGCGCATGACCATGCATATTGAAGGGGTCAGACCGTCATATATGGCCTGGAAGGAGCATGTTTCGACCCTGCTGCGGTTCGGCAAGAACCGCGCGGTCTACGATGCCTTTCAACAACTCGCCCATATGCGCGCGTTACGTCAGGCTGTGGTCAAACTCCGGGTTTCTTTTGCGACATCTGCTGACGCAGGTGATACTGACAGATTACGCAACCGTGCCTCCAGACTTGAGCAGGGCATTAACGGATGGGGAGGGGCACAGGCGACGCGGCAATGTGGAGATCCCCTCGAAGGCACTCTCTCCTCTGTCCCCGGCATTGCACTGGCATCGACAGCACCGCCTACAGCTGCGCCACTGGACAAAACACTGACTATGGCTCCATGGGCGCGTCCTGCACGACCCTGGGAGCATGGCGCCGCCCTGCTTCGGGCCGCAGATGGTCGGATTGTCCCCTTTGATCCGGCTGGTGAAGGACGGGATGCGACATTGGATCTTTTTGTCGCACCCTCACGGCGCGGGAAATCCATGCTTGCCAATGCGCTACTACTGGCCACAGTCCTGAGCAGTGCAACATTGACTGACACTGGCGTCAAGCTCCCTCTGATCGGGAAGTTGGACATCGGCGATGCGACAAGTGGCTTCATCGACCTGATTGTCCATGGTCTACCACGCGAACATGCACATCTGGCTGTGTACATCCCGTACGATTTCATACCCGAACATGCCTACAATATCTTCGACACCGAAGCCTGCTGCCGGCGCCCCTTCAAATATCACATGGGATTCCTCAAGAACTTCCTGTCACTGGTTTGCATGCCCGAGGATAAATCCACATTTGAAGGGATGGATCAGATCATCCATGCAGCCATTGAAGCTGCCTATGATCTGGCCGAAGACAGCGTGTCTGGCAAACCGAAGCCTTACAGAAAATCGGAAAACAAGACTCTGGACGCCGTACTGGACAAGCTCGATGTCTCATTCCCCCGGCATGCGTCATGGTGGCAGGTAGCGGATTACTTCGCTGAACGAGGAGACATCCGCCACGCCCGTATGGCGACACAACACGCAGTACCCGTTATTCATGATCTTCTGGAGGCAATCCAGGAAGACCGTGTCTGGGGGAATTACGGGACCAATACGCCTACGGCCGGCCAGGAAAAAGGACTGGAGATATTCCGCCGCTACATTACCTCCTTCATCGATAAATACCCCACACTCAATAAGCCCACCCGTCTGGATCTAGGTGACGCCCGAATTGTCGCATTGGACATCCACCGGGTCGCTCCCGAGGGGGCGGCAAATGAGCGTCAGACAGAACTCATGTATCTCATGGGTTTCCAGATTATCTCGCGCAATTTCTTCCTTGACCCCGAAGATGCAGAACAGGCTCCAGAATGTGTCCGCAGCATCCATCGCGAGCGATTCAGGGAGTTCCGGGAAAGCTTTAAACGTCTGGAATGCGACGAATTCCAACGCACAGTCAAAGCTCCTTTCATTCGACAACAGTTCGAAGAGGCAGCCCGTCGTGCCGCTAAGCTCAATGTCAGAATCGGCCTCACCAGTCAGAAAATCACCGATTTTGGCGAATATCTCACCCAACACTCAACCGCACGTTTCATTCTGGGTGTCGCAAACCCCGAAGAAGCAACCGAAGTGTCCAATATCCTTGGCTTGAGCAATGCAGCTCGCAACATTGTCCACCATGGCCTGAAAGGACCGAACAGAGATGGGACAGGATCACCACTCATTATCCAGATATTGGTCCACAATCAACTTTATGAAATGTATCTGCTGAACATGCTCGGCCCTATCGAACTCTGGGCTTTGTCCACTAACCCTGAGGATGTCGCATTGAGGCGACGCGTCTACACCGCCATTGGATCCAGTGAAGCGCGCCGTAGGCTGGCACGCATTTTCCCCAAGGGTTCGGCGTCAGACGAAATCAACCGTCGTCGCGACGCAATGATCAGAAACGGTGCGACGGATTCAACACAGGCGCTTGGTGGCGTGATCAGTCAGATCAGCAAGGAAATCTGTAATGCCGAGGGTATCGGAGCTCTTCTGAGGGAAGCCGCCTGAGGCCTGCGCGTATTCACAAGCAGGTATTGGATACTGGGCTTATGAAACGATGCTCAGTATTCCTCATGATGACCATGTCACTCTCCGGTTGCGGATCGGCACACGATACTGATCCCGTGACCGTTGCCACGCCAGGCCTCCCTTCCCCGGAGAAGGCTTTGCAGGAAAGCCTTGATCGTGTGCATGCGTTCATGGCGAGCCTGAACGATCGTCTCGATAAACACGTGCCGATCAATATTCCACAAGTTCAGACTAAGCTGGCTGTGGCTGCATCATCCCCACTTCCACCACAGCCATCTGTCCAATCTGATCCGACACATCGCGTGGCAGTCCCCTTACCGGGGAAAGGGGGGGTCACATGGTTCGGATTTGGTGACGGCACACCCACCATAAATTGCCGTTACCCAGACATCTGCATCCTTCGGCTGGACCGAGGGGAAACTGCCGTGAAGTCAGGCCTCGAACTGGGCGACAGCGCGAACTGGCATGTCGATCTGGTCCGGGGGGGTAAAGGCATCCATCAGGGTTGGGCTGTAGCCATCGACCCCGGTGCGCAGGCAGCCCAAACAGACATGACGCTCAAAGGCAGCCTGCATACTTATAATATGATCCTGTCAGCTCAGGGAGAGAGCATGAGAACCATCGCGTTCACTCATGCACCCGGAGAACCTCTCTCCCAACCTGAAATTATGCCCCAACACGGCATGACCGGCACACCGGATTTTGCATATCACATGACCGGTTCTGCTCCGTGGAAACCCATGCGGGTCTACCGCGAAGCCGGCCACACTTACATCCAGTTTCCCCCCGGCGGGATCAATGCTGCCCCAAGGCTGGTCGTCATATCCCCCAAAGCCACCAACGCACAGGATTACGCAGTTGTTGGCGATTCCTACGTCGTTCCACGCCCTGTTGATGACGCTCTGCTCATCGGTAACGGAGCACAAGCTCCTGAAATCCACATAACCCATGGAGGTACGGAGTGAGCCGCCTCACCCGCCAAATTGCTACAGGTGTGCTGTTAGTCATGGCTTCCGGCTGTGCTGATCAGACACCTGCCACAACATCACATGTCGCTGGCGCCACATTCAGGGATGCTTCGGCTTTGACGGTCTTCATCGCTGACATTCTTGCCAACAGTATGGACGGACCGAAGAGCATTATACGCCTAGCGGCCTACGATGGACCGGACCCTAACCATACGGCCGTCCTGCTCACTGATACCCTACGCGAACGTGGCTTTGCGCTGTCTCCGGACGGAATGTCTTACCCTGGTGCGCATACAGTTCGTTACGCAGTGAGCCCTGTGGGGCAGAATCTTCTTCTCGAACTTGATGTCGATGACGCCGAAGCAACATGTTTGTATGGCCATAACGCAGAGGGGGCACTCGAGCGTGCTGGAAGTTGCACCATCCATAATGGCCAGCAACTCATCCTCAAAATTCCAAATACCGATCAGGTCAGGACGATTCCTCTTAAGCCGGCCGGAACCTCAGGCAAGCAACTGCCTGTCGTAACACTCAGGCCACCTGAGGAAGAATGGACACTTATCGAAGGCCAGCCCATCCGCGAGCAGATGATTGCGTGGGGAGATCGCGCTGGATGGATTGTCCGTTGGCCGCACGACCTGAACTGGATGGTACCAGCAATGACCTCTTTCCATGGCGATTATCAGAAAGTGATGAGTGAGATCATTCACACGATTTCCGATGAGGGGAAATCCATTCAGGCTGAGTTCCACACACCCAATCATACATTGGTTGTCACCAGCCCTGGGGGGCGGAGCGAATGAAGCTCACATCAGCCTTACTCACAACAGTCTCGTGCCTGACACTTCTGACTGGATGCGCAGATTTCAATGAAGTGCGCAAAACAGAACGAGACGCAGAGGCCATTGATCGAGACTATAAAATTCCACAAAGACCGGTCGTGACCGTCTCAGACAAGCCCTGGCTACTGGGCGACACAGTGCATGAAGTGAATAAAGTTCCGGAAATACTCCTTCATCCGGCAGGTATTACACTCGCACGCCCCGTTTCGTTGCGGGACGCTGCCATTATTGCCAGCCGTGTCACACACATCCCTGTCAGTGTGGCACAGGATGCAGAGCAGGACATGCCCGCGTCTGGTGGAAACACCGGTTACAATATAGCGGACCTCCCTCCTCCCCCGGGGGCTGGCAGTGGATCTGCAGTTCAGACACATCCTATCAATTCGGGCGGAATAGAACGGTCTTATGGTCGCCCTACCCCTCAGGTCGCGTCATCAGCATCTGGCATGTGGTCTGGAGTTGGATTGTGGCTTCAGTATCAGGGAACACGTGAGGGCGTATTTCAGACACTCGCGACACGATTTGGCGTTTGGCAGCGCTGGGTTGACGGCAAAGTGGAATTTTATCGCACACTGACAAAAACCTGGTCGATCCCGGCATTTTCGGGCGACACGACGTCAGATGCTTCAATCGTAGCCTATACAGGGGGCGGGAACGGTTCGTCTGGCATGGGAGGTGGAAGCTCCATGATGTCTGGCGGATATGGCGGATCTGGCGGATCTGGCGGTGGTGGGGGGAGCGGCGGGTCGTCCGGACAATCCTCCGGGATGGCTTCGATCATCGCTCATAGCAAAACCAACAAATGGCAGACAATCCAGAAAACAGCGTCAGTAGTTGCTGGTGATGCTCAAGTCGTCGCCGATGAAGGACTAGGCACTGTGTCTGTAACCGGCACCCCAGATCAGATTGCCCGCGTGGGTGAGTGGGTCGAGGGGTTACGTGATGACATGCTTAAACAGGTTGCGATCGAAGTACACGTTTACACGGTCAAGATTTCTCACGAAAGCAACTACGGTTTCAGCCCGACATTCTCCTTCGCCTCTCATGGTGGCTTGCTTGGACTGACATCAACACCAGCCTCCATCCCGCAATTGCAGACAACGGATACTCCCTTCTCTTTCGGGGCTTCCATTCTCGATACGGGCAAAGGAACAGGGGGGCTCTTCTCTGGCTCGAAAGTCGTCGTGCAGGCATTGCAGCAACTCGGCAACGTGACAGAGCAATATGACCGCTCGGTGGTGACGACCAACAATCAGACCGCGCCATTCCAGAACGGTATCAATACCACATACCTTGCTAATAGCTCGTCGGTTCTGGCCACAAACTCGGGCAGCTCCAACTCTTTGTCCCCTGGCGTCGTGATGTCGGGATTCATGGGGTCTGTAACCCCCAAAATTATCGACAACCGGATCATGCTGCACCTGAACTTCCTGTTGCAGACACTTCAGGCCATTACCACCATCACCAGCGGCTCATCCTCCATACAGGCCCCAAAGACATCCAGCACGTCTTTGGACGACACCGTTTCCCTGCAAAACAACAGCACTCTCGTCCTCAGTGGCTACGTCGATGATGCGACATCGCGCAAACGCAACGGCGTTGGCTCTGCGCTGGACTGGGTACTCGGCGGCGGCGGAGACGCAACAATCGACAAAACACATGTTGTCGTAACAGTCGAGGCGCACACACTATGAAAAAGCTTGTCCTGCTTTCTTGTACAACAGGTCTTCTTATTCCTGTCTTCGCTCAGGCTGATGCGCCGAGCTGCACGCAACACCTCCAGGAACCCGGTCCTGGAGGACGCCTGTCTCAGGAGCAGATTGATGCCAACAATGCCTGTGAGACCGTTGTCGAAACACAAAAGAAAATTTCGGAAGCTCTGGCTGCCATTGCTGATAACGAACGCAGGTCAAAAGGACAGATGGCATTTCCGACTGCGGGCGGTCGGAATG
This sequence comes from Acetobacter fabarum, assembly GCF_029069195.1. Classification (GTDB taxonomy): domain Bacteria; phylum Pseudomonadota; class Alphaproteobacteria; order Acetobacterales; family Acetobacteraceae; genus Acetobacter; species Acetobacter fabarum_A. The sequence goes on along the minus strand of NZ_JARDYK010000007.1, from coordinate 26,920 downwards.
ATCTGATCCCGACAAGAATGCCATACCTACAGCCACAGCAAACGGCACCAAACATGCAACGCCCGGCAGGTCTGAACGTGCCGGATCATCCACCAGAGGAGGCGCCAACTGCAAGCGTGGACGGCGTTCTTTGGGAGGGCGGAACTGTACTGACCGGTATGCTTCGTATGCCCGATGGACAGTCTATTGAAGCGATAAAAGGCACGCGGCTGCCTGATGGAAGCATTGTGAGCTCCATCACGCAAAACGGGAGTGTGGTCGTCACTCGGAATGGCAAACCCTTCATTTTGCCATCGAGCAAAACCTCGCAGCAGTCCTCCACATTTGGCAACCCTCTGTAAGAAGAGCTGAACAATGGCGATTCTCGTAACCGATGCAACAGGGCAGCGGGCTTTTTTTGGGGGGCTACGCTGGGTGCCCTATGCCAGAAGGCCGTCATTACCTGCTGTCCGGCAGGAAGCTCTGAAAATGGGCATGACCCATTACATCCGGCCGCGTCACCAGCAAAACCGGATTGGTTATCTAAAGATGCTCGCTGATACAGCATCTGGCGGGAAAGCAGCGAAACGAAAAACAGAAAGCCTTCTTCTGGCTGTACTGGCCCAGAGTGAAGCCCTGACTTATGTGGAGTGTGACTTTGGTCCTCCCGGCACATGGGTTATGGCCACGGATGAAAACGCTCTGCCTTTGCCGGGATCTGATAGTTTTTTTGATGATGACGATCTGCCCGGTTACAAATCTTCTCTTGAAGGGTACAATTTTAAAAAAACGCTTACTATTGAAAACGAGTGTGTTGATGACTTCCTGAAATCTTTGCCTGCCGCACCCATAAAAATCCACTCGATTTCTTTCAAGCCATATTATGTGGCTGCTGGTGTATTTGCCCTATGCGGCCTGATTACACTCCAGAGCTTCCATGTTCTGCATGAACGTAATCTGGCCCGACTTCAAGAAGAGGCACGACGCAGCCTCCTTTTGCAAAGACAGAAGGCTCAGGCTGCCATACACGATGACCCCTCGGCCGCCGAGTGGGTCAGGATATGTATGCATCATGCATATGCTCTCCCTCCTTATAAAGACGGGTGGACATTAACAAACTGGGAATGTGCGGGACGCTCCTTGAGTGCCATCTGGCAGCGGACTGGAGGCACACTGGCGCAAGCCCCGATAGGGTTGATGCTCAATAATGGCAATTCAGTGCGATCAAGTTATCCCCTGATGCCTTTTGAAAAAATCCATGGGGTACCACACGATGCGACAGGTGACGCCAGGGCGTTCATCGCCTTCATCCAGCAGTCCGAAACCAATCTGTCCATCAAGACGACCAACCTTGTGCAGGGAGATCATGGTCAAAACCATAGTGCTTATATGATCAGCTTTCCATGGCAGGGAGACCCCAGAGAAATACCATGGGACGCATTTCAAAATATCAGCGTCGAACGTCTTGGTCGCGAGATCAATGCCGGCGTGCAGGGTGGTTCACAAAGCACAGATTACCAGATCCACGTCGCCATGAAAGATGGGCCCGCCTTGTCCTTATCCTCAGACAAGGGAGCGCGTTAAATCATGAGCAACATCTGGTCACGATTGATGGGCGGGTCGGTCAAAGATAATGATCATGACCTGACCGTGAATAAAACGCAGGTTGTCATCGATATACCTAGAAGTATGGAAGGGCAGCTTTATATTGAAACCAATGGTGAGGAAAAAGTTGTCTTCGTTAACAGGCAGCTTCAAGGTCGTCTGTACTTTCTGCAATGGCTTGATAGCCTACGATACGTAGAAGGGTTTCGTGGCGTTAAAGTGAAATATGTTCCTCTAAGTTATGTCACTGAGAAGATGGAACACGCTCACCAGAACTCAGCCATCATGGAAACACCCAAAGAAGACGTGGAAGTCCGTGACCGGGCCCTGGCACTTCTCACGGAGATCGGTGGTTATAATTCATCTGATATCCGCATCAGGAGACTCTCAAAGCATACTGAAGTCGCCTGTCGTATCAACGGACGATACATGATTGCCCATGAATGGGACAATCCCTTCGCAGATCGCCTGATGCGCGCCATGTACCGTCTGGGGTCCTCACAGGCTGCGTCTGTTACAGATAGTCAGTTTCAGGACGGCGGTATCTCAGGGGAAATCCTCAAAGGTACAGGTCTGGATAACGTCCGTATCGTGCGTGGTCCATGCGCCCCTCTCTCAGAGGGCGGATGGTTCATGATCCTGCGTCTGCAGTCCATCAAAAAAGGGGTCAACAGACGCATCCGGGGAAATTACAGCAACCTGCACCAGATGAAGCCACCGCGAGGTCACCTGCGTCTGAAGGACTATGGGTTTAGTCAGCCCCAGATTGACCGCCTGATGGGTATCGCAATGTCTCCATCTGGTGCTCTGGTTTTTACAGCACCAACCGGACACGGCAAAACAACTACTCTGTACGAAATCTGGGCAGAAAAGGCCCGCGTACAGCCCGGCCGGAATATTGTCACGATTGAGCAGCCCGTTGAACTGGATATGCCATGGGCTATCCAGCTGGACATTCCCAATACTGACAATGAAGAAGAGAACGGTCGCGCACTGCGTGAGCGCCAGCGTAATACACTTCGTATGGATCCTGACGACATTGGTCTGGGCGAAGTGCGAGACGTCGATGGCGCATTAACCTGTATTGCGGCCGTTCAGACGGGTCATTTTGTCGCATTTACCTGCCATGTGGATGATCCGTTTGGTCTGCCACTTCGCCTGCAGCTCATGGACTTCACACGCCTCAGTTTTGGTACGACATGTAACGTATCACTCATCCGAGGCATTGTATCCCAGCGCCTCGTCCCCGTTATCTGCCCTCATTGTGCTGTCCCATGGACAAAGGACGACCCACGGCTTCCCACAATCATCAATCAGGCCATCCCTTCATGGTGCCCGGACATGACGCTGGTCAGACGCATAGGGACAGGTTGTGAGCACTGTTATGGCACAGGCATCTCCGGCCGGACATGCGTTGCCGAAGTGATCGAAACCGATGCCGAACTCATGACTGATTTCGTCAGGTATGGTGAGAATGTTGCACGTCACCGGTACCGCTCGCGACCGGATGCCGACCCATCTCTTCTGGAAACGGCGATGCAACTTGTCGCTGAAGGCAAACTTGACCCATTTGACGTCAACACCATCGTTGAACGTATCAGGGATAAGGAAAAGGTGCTTGAGGAACGTCGCAATGGTGCAGTGAGGGAGAAACAGTAATGTTGATCCGGTATACTGACATCGACTATGAGCGTCAGCATCGTAAAAACTCATTGTGGTTCAGATTGAACGCTCTGATTTTTTTCAACTGGAGAGCCCGGTCAACGCTCTACCAGATGCTGGCGATAAGACTGCGTATCCATATCTCGGAAACAAACATCCTACGCATGTTTGCAGCGCAGTCCGCTCGTAAGAAGCAGAAAGTCATCCCGCGTATTATCGATGACATCATCTATCATCTGAATCATGGTGAAATGCTGGTCGATGCCTTTCGTCCGTATGTACCTGATGACGAATACATGCTGATGTACGCCGGAGCAAAGGCTGGAACGCTCCCAGAGGCCCTGCAGCTGCTCTGTGAGGCCAAGGGACGGACCAGTGCAATGGTTCAGGCCTCAATGAAGGCTATCACTCAGCCGCTGATGTACCTTGTGATCATCTATGCCTTCCTGAGAATACTGGGAACACAGATACTACCAAGTCTGGTTTCTGGGCCTATGGCCCCGAAACACCCCAGCTCCAGCCAACAGATACTGGTATTCGCCTCCAATCTGGCAACAGGGTGGTACGCTCCGATCTCCTTAGGGCTACTCCTGCTGCTCGCCGCAGCCATCTGGTTCAGTCTGCGGCGCGCAACCGGACATGTCCGGGTTGTCCTCGAACGCTTTCCTCCGTGGTCCATGTACAGGGATGTTCAGGGATACGTCGGGATTACCGCGTTTCTGGCACTCGTCCTTGCGCAGGTTCCGGACAAAGAAGCTCTACGGATACAGGCATCAGCCGCGTCACCGTGGCTTAAAGAACGCCTTGAGGCGATCCTGACCAACCTCACGGTTAATGGTCTGACATTTCCCGATGCGCTCTTGTCAACAGGTTTCGAATTTCCGTCTCCACGCATCATTGATGACGTGGAAGCCAACTGGGTCAGCAAGGAAGGCTATATCCGGTTGCATGAGACGGCAACGATATGGGCGACTGCAACAGAGCAACGCACCATCGCTTTCGCAAATAAAGCCGAACAGCTCTTCATCCTGATCATGATCAGCCTTGTCGTCATTCTTGGCGCTGCCTGTGACAACCTCGGCGCGGATCTCTCTCACTCGATGTCTTTCTAAATCAATATTTTCCTCAATTAAGGATATCCCGTTATGGATCTTATCGTTTCCATTCTCTCCAAATATGGTCTTCAGGCCTTGGCTCTGGTTCTCGTCATGGCTGGTGTTTACGAAGCTTTTCATAAATCCAACAGTCAGACTGCTGCTGGTTGGGAAAGCGAAATGGTCACCAATATTGATGGGTTTTTCCAAGGCGGCCTAACCGCCAAAAACTTTAGTGGACTCAACAATTCTGTCGCAATCAAAGCCTCACTGGTCCCCAAAGGCATGCTGAACGGTGATGGAAGCACAATCAAAGGTCCATGGCCCAACTCCTACGTCACATTAGCACCTTCGGGGAATGGAATGGGCTTCATCGCCACATGGAGCGCAGTCTCCAGCGATGACTGCGCAACTTTTGCCCGCTCACAAAGTGCCAACATGTTAAGCATCAACGGCAGATCAATTGACCCCACAGACAGCGCAGCCGCCTCCAGTATCGCACTGGCCTGCGACGCCGGCTCCTCGGCTTCAACCACAACAATTATCTTCGAACACGACAGCTAATTGTCATGGCCTACATCATTCTTGCCTTTGCTCTGCTTCTTGGAATTTCTGCTCAGGAAAAAGAACTGATCGTTCTCGCCCTACAGGAAAATATCCATGAAGAAACAGACAATCCGGCACAGAGATGGCTGGCCTACAGGAGTGCCGTGCAATTTTTCGTTGAACGGCACCCCAACGTCTCTGGCTCACTTGATATGGCTGATATTGGAATGTCTGAGGATAAACAGTTTCTACCGAATGTAGGAAACTATGTTTCCAAAAATGGGAGCGGCACCACGATCGTAACGTGGATACCTCTGTCCGCTAACGTCATTTCTGACACGATCAGGCTGGCCGATGGGGACCGGAGTATCGGGATTGCACACGGAACGTCCTGGTCCTCACCATTCTATGGGAACATGGGGAACCTGCCGATCTCTGTCCCTGAAGGGGATATTGTTTCAGTCGTCACGTTTACTGGTCCGAGGTTTTAAATGCCCTCCATCATTGCCGCGCTTGCGGCCATTATGCTGGCTCTGTGGCCGACAGCACAATATTTCAATATGGTTCAGGATGGAAACCGGCGTTCTGTTAATGCCGTTACTTCCGGACAATTCTCAATACTACTTGGCGGTGTAAAAAAATATATCCGTGCTCATAGTAATGATCTGATCAACGGAATACCAGTCGGCAGTTCTACAACCGTTTCACTTGCCACCCTGATCAACGAACACGATCTGCCGGTTGGTTTTACAGCCACCAACCCATATAACCAGACATGGGTTGTCTACATCTCCCAGTCAGCGAGTGGTGTACTCGATGGTCGCGTCGTCTCGTACAATGGACAGACCCTCTCAGCCAAGGATGCTGTGGCCATAGCCCTGAAAGCCGGGGCGCAGGGCGGGTATGTTCCGCCAAACGGATTGCTCAACGGTCTTAATTCCAACATGGCAGTCGGGGCCAGTGGCACATGGTCTCAGGTCATTTCCGGCTTCCCCAATCCCGGTGAAGGGCATTTGATCGGACTGTTGGCTTCTGCTGATGATGCCAATAACAATCCCAACTATCTCTATCGAGACGCCATCGCTGGACATCCTGAGCTAAACACAATGGAAACAGATCTGAATATGGGCGGTAACAATATCGATAACGCTGCTGACGTGCATGCTTACGGCACGGTCAGCTCAGGGAATGATACCAACAATAATGCTGTCAACGCCTATATGAGTAAAGACGGCAGGATTAATGCTACAAAAGATATTCGTGGTCAGGTTTTCCGGCCCAACTATATTGCTCAAAGTGGGACACCCTGTGAAGGAGTGGTCATCAACACCGGTGTTATGGATGAAAATTCTTCCAATAATTCCAGTGATAATTTTATTCTACAAAATGGCGATATTGCCCGAGATTTGTCAGGGAATTTATTATCCTGCGCCAATGGCGCATGGAAATCTCAGAAAGCTACAATATCTTTTTATGTTCCCCCGACAACTAACGGTTGGAATAATTATGCGTCGACTAATCCCATCACAGGAACTTATTCGTGCCCAGCAGGGACATCAGATATTCCGGCTACAGTATTATGGTTTGGCGATGCTGGTTATACCATTCAACACACTTGTTATTAATGTGATCTCTAATTTTCGAGACTAAAAAATGACATTACCACCAGTGTGCCTTCATGAGATCGCCAATTTCTATCACCTATCCGATGAGGTGCTTATAAGAATTATACATAAAGAACACTCCAATGATATTGGTCTTATGGGCATTCAGGAAGGCTGGCTACCTATACTTGAAAAAGCTGGTTTCCGACAGGATATGATCCGCAACGACGTTTGCACCAACATTGCCGCAGGCGCATGGATTCTATCATATGTCGCGCAACACAAAAAGGAAGAGACCCCTTCCAAAACGCCAGACTTTACCAGCCCACCATTGCAGCAGGATCACCTATCAGGAAGCCTGCGCTCATGCGCCATAGACGCGGCCAATCAGTATCGGATTTCTGTTCCGCTCTTTCTGGGCATCCTCGCTACAGAAGGTGGTCGCGTTGGCCAAACTGTCCGCAACCACAACGGTACATATGATATGGGCCCGGCCCAGATTAACTCGTCCCACTTACCTGAACTGGCAAATAAGGGGATAACCCGCGATCAGATCGTCAACGATGGATGTCTGAACGTCCATATCGGCGCGTGGATACTCGCGCGCGAACTGGGAAGCGAAACCCCACAACACCCTAAGGAATTCTGGCAGCGTGTAGGGAATTATAACTCACGCACGCCAGAATATAATCAGGCTTACCAGCTCAAGGTCTGGAAGCACGTCATCAGCCTGCCGCATTCACAACCAAATGGCTGATTATGGAGGTATGACAATACCTTCTCACGCTACGGCCATATTACTGACAGGCGCTCTCTTTCTGGGAGCCTGCCAGCACAAACCAGTACCTGACGCGCATCATCAAGCTGTTTCGCTCGAAATGTCCAACCTGCTCGGGCGGATGGACACGTTAGGACAGGTTCGATTTCCAATGCAGCGCCCAGGTTCTGTTCTTCCTTCTGAGATGAACAGGCCATTGCGATGGGATTGGACAGGGTCGCTTGACGAGGGCGTCAGACAAATCGCCCGCACGGTCGGATACAACGTCCTGTCTAAACCGATACCTGACAGCCCCATTGTCTCTATCCATCAGGCAAGCTCAACGGCTGGGGAGTTGTTGAATCAACTGGCCGCCGCAGGGAACCCCGACATGGAAGTCGATATCGACATTCTCCACCATTCAATCCGGGTTTACCGCCATGCGTAAAATCTCGCTTCTTCTGGCCTCTGTCGCATTATCCAATCCGATTGGAACGCTCCGTGCTCAACAAGTCCAACCCATTCCTCTTCCTGTCCCCGCTGTCCCAGAGCAGCACATGGGCGCAGCAAACCCCCTCGATAACCCCATTGGAGGATCATCAGAACAACCGGGCCTGACCGACATCACAAGACCACCTTCTCTGGAATCTCTCATGGCCGTCCGCCCTGGGTATTCACCCCACGTGGAAAGCAGTAACGGGCGGGATGAAGCTATCAAACAGGCTGCATGGGCTTATGGAGCACAGGGAGGACTGGCCGCCCGATCATTTGCCATCAATGATATGCTGCGTCGTTATGAAGCGGTGCTGGATCGGGAATTCGATTTCCGGACAGTCGTTCTGCCAGCAGGCAATGGACAAACGCTCATCCGTCCTCCAGTCGTCACCGAGGCACAGATGGCATTCGCTCTGGATGACAGTGGACAAACAGCACGCGAGACCCGTCAGGTGTATCGGATCACCCGACAGGCGCAGCTCGTTTCCTTGCCGCCGCAATGGCGAACATGGCTGGTCAGATCCGTATCACCCCCAGATCCGCCGATAGATGCACAACGGCCCCGCACACGCCATGAAGTCGAGATATGGCGCGAAGCTGTCGCCCGGGGCTGGGCCGCGGGAGAACGACAGGCCGTAGAAGTGTTCCTTGATGATCTTGGACGTCTTCAGCGTGATCTTATCGGTATGGCCCGTTACCGGGTCTTACTGAAAGCGGGGAAAGTTGAACCGCCTGAAGTCGCCTTCCTGCATCGCGATACACAAGGTGGCCATGACCAGCTGCGTGTCGATGATACGGAAATCCGTATTCGCTCCCAACCTGGACTGGACGCCAACCGGGCTCACTGGCATGCCGGGGAGGAAACACCATGAGTGGTGCACGCCAATCCACAGGCCGGGACACAGATCCTGACCACGTGCTTCTGGCGATTATCGGGGTCATCCTGGTCATCGCGTGCCTATGCTTACTGCTCTGGTATGAATTCCATGCGCAGATTGCGACCGTTCTACTGACATTCGCTGGCATGGAACTCCATGTGGTCTCCCTCTTCACGCATCAGTACGACCACATACTGAACAGCCTTACACATGCGAAACCAGATAAAGTGTCCGCACAAACACTGTGGGACCTGAATACCATAACAGGTCGGATCATTCTGCTTCCGGCTTTGGCTCTTTTCGCTGTTCTGGGTTTCCTCTGCGCCGTCAAGGCACCGCGTGCCATCTACCGTCATCGGTTTGGTCTTAATGATATGACAAGGATGCTGGCCGCTATTCATCCCATCGGTCAGGCATGGGTCGGCGGAAACCCGAAACTCTCTCCACCCCAGCCCGCCGGGAAGCCATTACTACCTATGGATCCTCCCCTCACCCCAGACGAGTGGTTGCTCCGCTACGCGCCCGGTTCTGTCGATGAGCCTCAGACCATCCGTCTCGCCTATGATGCTTTGAGCCAGCAGCTGGGAAGAGTCTGGGAAGGTCCGGCCCGCCTCTCTGGGGTTGAACTCTGTCTCTTCATGACATTCAGCCTGTATCACGCAAGACAGAAGGATCAGGCACAGACACTGCTCGAAAAACTGTCCGCCGCATTATCCGGGCAATGGAAAAAGGGAGAAATCCGCCATTTCATTCAATTGGACAAAAAATTTAGCCAGCAAATGCAATCCCTCTATGAGGCGGGCAACTGGACAGTCGGCATCGAAATTGCAGCCAGACATGCTTACGTTCGTCCCGCACTCATGTCTCTCCTTCAGGAGGCGAGACGCAAAGCTGGTGTTGTAAATCCTAGCCTGTTCTCAATTGTCCAACTGGTTGATCGAGATCTGTGGCTCATTCTGTGCGCCCTGCCCTATCCCATGCCCGGGCGCCCTCTTCATGCCATCGTCACCACCAGCTGCACAGAGGCCGAAGGCGTCATGGAACACTGGCGGGCAGAATGTCTGTCAGGGACACCCTGTCCGGCCCCTCAACTTGAGCGAACCCTCACAACCCTGATGACGACCGAGGCAAACACACGTCATGCGAACTGATGACCAGACGCTTTGCGTTTATTTTCTGGCCGCCAGAAGTGCAGCCAGTGATCTGCGAGTATGGGTCCTCAAACGCTATCTCCTGCGGGACAGCCAACTCGACAGCGACATGACAACCACCCTGCGACAACTTGATCACGTCACGCGCTCCGAAACATTCTATGGCTACGATATTTCGCAGGCTCCGGCGTCTCTGCGTGAGCCTGTCCAACACTATATCCATTTACTCTGGAACGGTCATAAAGCCTCCGCAGAACTGGATATACCGAAGCGTTTGCTGCGCCTGCACAAACGTATCGTTGAGCTGACAGACGCTGGTCCAATGCACAGCCGGAGTAAATCCAATGGATAAACTGCCTATAGACATAGACCTGAATGCGCTTTTGATTCACTGCGCGGACCTTGGAGCCTCACGCATCCAGATCCAGACAGACCAACCCGTGGAAATTCGTGTCCACGGTCGGAACTCAGAAGTGACGGAAGATCGTCTGGGAAACCATTGGGTTCAACACGCTCTACGTCAGATGTATGGCAGCGAGACCGCTACCAGTGTGCTGACACAAGGCGGAACCGTCGATCTGTCTTACACAATTTGGCCCGACAAAACGAAACCCCGTTATCCATTCAGAATTAACGCGGTTGCCGCGACCATCGGTGCTGAACGCGGCATCAACATGACGATCCGCCCACTGGCATCTAATCCTCGCCCCCTGAGCGAACAGAACATCGAACCCAGGCTCCGTGAGGCGTTGGAAGGCGATAATGGTGGATACTTAATATGTGGTGCCACAGGGAGCGGTAAAACAACCCTCATTGGCGGTATCAATCGAGATCGGCTGGAAAATCCTGACTGCCACTGCAATATCGTGGAAGGCTCAGCACCTCTGGAAATTCTTTATGATCTGGTAGAACGTAAAAACGCCACCATCAGCCAAAGTGAAGTTCCGCGTCAGATCAAATCTTTTGCCGAATTCATCCGTGCCGCCATGCGACAGGAGCCCACGGACATCGTTGTCGGAGAATGCCGAGACCCTGAGACGATGGAAGCCGCCATTCAGGCCATGATTTCAGGTCATCGCCTGATCTCCTCTGTCCATACATTCGACCCTCCTTCCACAATCCGCCGGATTGAAGCGTTATGCCCAGCAGATCAGCGGGATAGCCTGACAATCGCGTTTGTCGAGAATGTGCGGCTTATCGTCAATCAACGTCTCCTACCTTCTGCGGATGGCACCCGCACACCAATCAGGGAATTTTTGCCCGTCACCCGTGCGTTTCGTAACAAATTACTCGATGCGCCCCGGAACAGATGGCCTTCCCTGACCCGTGAAGCCGTTGAAGATCATGGGCAGACGTATCTCCAGTCCATCACTCAGGCTCTCAACGAGAAGCGCATCACCGAAGAAGTCGCCCGTAAAGCCAGAGATGTGGAGATGTAACCATGTGGCGTTACTCCTCAGAACCCGTTCATCTCTTCATTCTGGACTGTCGATCCCTCATACCAATGGTGATCTGGCTGGGCCACATGCGGGAATGGACTTTCATTCTCGCCGTCATCAGCATCCTCATATTCGGATGTATGGCCTGGTTTGGGCTCACCCTGCCTGTTGCTTACCGCATGGCCCGTGTCCTCTTCGCAGGATCCCGGAGACCAAGGTTGCCAGCATGGAAAAAAAGAAGATTTGCATGATCAATCTTGAACGCCTGATAGATGCTCTATCAGCCTTATTCACCATGCGCTCCTATCGGATTGTCGTTGGACAAAAACAGGACGCGTGGACACTGCGCCGCCTACTCGCCCCTGATGCACTCCTGCCGGTTATCGTTCGTATGGCAGAAGAGCAATGGACATCCGCATCCGGTCCGACAAACTTTGGTCTGAGCATTGATTATGAAGAAGATGCCCTCTGCGGGCATGTTCTCAATGCCGTTCACTATGCGCCGATCTGTATCATTGTGCTCTGTGTGGACCATGTTTTCCAGCAACTGGTGGATCAGGAGGGAGCCGTCACTATTGAAGCAATGGAAGCATATGCGCGTAAAGTGTGTCCTATGCCGTATTCACAAGTGGTTCCGTCATGATGATTCCATCATCATCACAGGAGCCCGCGATGCTTATCTATCTTTCACCTCAGGATCGTCCCATCACCATCCACTCCGGCTCTGAAGGAGTGGTGATTCTCAGCTCGGATCATCCAGCAGAGCAGGCCTTATCCGTTCCCCCTCAGACATTACACGCGTCTGCAGGCAACAAGAGGAATGGAAGCATAGCCACGCGTTATGCCAGACAAATTGTACCCCTTGTGATTGTTGCCGCCTTTGCTTTCTGGGGAGGACGACATCTGTCATCCGGTCGTGAAGCCCCGTCAGCACCGTCCGCTCAGATCCTCCGTCCAGACCTTCCAAAATACAATACCCGTGACATGCCACGCGCTCCTACTGATATGGCACGACCACAGCCCATCCAACCCACACCACAGGACAACCCCAACTCGGCATTTGGATTGAATTAAACCCATGGCCATGATCCGCCGTCGTATCGACGGACCGCAAGACCACCACGAACAGCGGGGCGGCATTGCCTATCGGGACACCAGAACGCTCGGTACGCAATTTCAGGAGGCCCTTACCTCTGAAATTTCAGCGGCCGGGCCGCTCACATTTGCAGCTCTTGCCTTTACCATGCCCGCCCTGACACCTCTTCTGCTGCCAATTTCGCTGGCCTACACTGGCTATGTGCTCAGCCGGCCGACTATTATGCCGTTGCGCATTCCTGCGTGCTCATCGCGTAAAGACTACGGCAATCCAGTCCCCAACCCCAAACGCCCCGGTGCGGAAATGCCTGGCAAGGCAGAAGGGGACTGGCTTCTTGGCTGGGACGAAAATACCGGTCAGCAGGTCTGGGTTGCGGGTGGCGATCTGACAATGCACGGCTTGCTACCCGGGGCTACAGGGTCTGGGAAAACCCAGTTCATCTATAGCCTGTTATGTAGTGCTCTGGCCCAAGGAACGGGCTTCACCATTATTGACGGGAAAGCCTCCAACAATCTTGTTTTCTCACTGCAGGCCTTGCAGAGAAAATGGGGCGTGGAGGCCAACATGCGGGTCATCAACTTCCTCGTTTCCAGTGGAGACCGCAAAACCAACACGTGGAATCCCTTCTCATCAGTCAATGCTGAGGGTATGGCAGAACTCCTGCGCACACTTTTTCTCCCCGAAGAAAAAGGAGGAGGGAATTCCGCCCATTTCAGAGATAGGGCGGAAGCGTTATTTGGCAGCGTCTCACAGATTTTTGTCTGGATGAGAGATCATGCAGGCATACCCATCACGGCCGCCACCATCCGCGCCAATTTTTCCAGCATCCAAAGCCTCATTGATCTGGTGAAGACGCAGGATACGAAAAACCGGCACCGTCGATTTTCTTACTTCGATTTCAGGCAACAAAAAATTCGGTCCATCCCGCTGCCAGAGCATTTCCCTGAAGCTATGCTCCAGCCCGTTCGGTCCTATGTTGAAGAAACCGGGGGATACTCAGCCGCCAAAGGTGATGCGGCCAATCAGGATAAGGTGCGCGAGCAGCATTCTTATGTCGTCGGTGGGTTCGCAAAAACCTTCACCATGATGACGACGACCTATGGTCATATCTTCAATTGTGAAGTGCCTGATGTTGATTTAACCGATGTCCAGTACAATCGCCGCAATCTGATTGTTCTGCTGCCCTCTCTTGAAAACGACCGCAGTACAAATGCCGCCATCGGGAAGACTTTCATTACCGCACAGCGGTACGCCATGGCTGCCGCTCTGGGGGCTTCCATCGAAGGCGATTACGAGGACCTGGTAACAAACCGCCCGTCATCGGCGAAAACGCCCTATCTCCAGATTTATGATGAGTTCAATTATTTCGCCACAAAAGACGTCAACGTGATGCTGGCGCAGGCCAGAGAACTCAACATGAGCATGTTTCTCTCCTTTCAGGAGGTGGGTTCGCTATATGCGACCCTTGGCAAGGATGATGCAGCCCCCCTGCTGGGCAACCCAAAACTCAAGATATTCGAAAATATTGAAGATTCCGGGCCGACCAAAGAATGGGTCGAACAGGCCGGTGGCACCATGCAGGTCAGCGTGCTCTCTGGCTACGATAACGCGCCAATCGCTGGCGTCTATGATGATCAGATGAGGGCTGATATCCGAGAGGTCAAACGCATCTCCTGGAGTGATATTCAAAGTCTGCGTCAGGGGCAGGCGATTATTCTCTTTCGAGGAAAGAGAATTTACACGCGTCTGTTTTATGCTGGCGTCAAGCCATCAGGCACGAACAGGATCTATACGCCATTGGTGATGAACACCTCAAGCCGGTACAACGCCACAAGCACTGGCTCGCACTCCAGCAGTGATCATCAGGAGGTGCTCGATCATTTATGTCAGGGGGATGATCTGGTGGACACGACGAACCTGCCAGCTCTCAACGGCGGTTTAGCTGAGATTTATAATCGACTGGCCAAAATTGCAGGAGAGAATGCCCAGCCAAGAGAAGACATGCTTTCTCTGTTTGGGAAGCCGCTTCCCTTACCACCATACCTACCCTTCGCGTGTCTCTTTCGTAACCGGCCTGCCCCACTGCCAGTCAACCAGAGGCCCGGGGTCGTCATGATCAGTCCAGATGTGGACAAGACCCTCTATGAAACTCTCGTCAATTTCGAAATACGCACTGGAGCGCAAGAAGCCGCTGCACGAAATATGGTGTCTCAGGCACTAAACCAGATTAACGCGTCGCCCTCATAACGACAGCCGGACGCGCATCACCCTTTACGCATAGCTTGTCGAAGTCTGCCCAGACGGGACGAATCTCTTGACAGGAAGCCCCGCCTTGTTCTCTTTATGTTCCCATACTGGGAGGATGAACATGCCGGGGCACTATGCAGGTGACAGGACGACAGGGTTTGCAAGTCCCGCCGCCGACTCAATTGAAGGGCCGATTGACTTGTCGGAGATACTCTCCTTGCGCAAACCCAGCCGTTATCCTGTGCGGGTGCAGGGTCTAAATTTTGTCTCACGCGGTGTCCTGAGCGGAGACATCCTAATTGCTGACACGGCAGGTGATCCTGTATCTGGTGCGCTCGTCATTGCATGTGCAGGCGGGCAGATACTGCTGGCTGAACTCCAGAACCGTAACGGACACTGGTTTCTCGTGTCCGGCAACGATGCACAGCAGCCATTACGTGTTGATCCCATGCGAGACGTCGAAATCTGGGGAAGTGTCACAGGACTGGTCCGAACTGAGGTCTGAATCATGTATGGGCTCATCGACTGCAACGCATTCTATTGTTCCTGCCAGCGCACTTTTGACCCTACCCTGAAGCATAAACCTGTCGTTGTGCTCAGCAATAATGATGGGTGCGCCATAGCAAGAACAAAAGAAGCAAAAAACCTTGGGATTAAAATGGGCGATGCATGGCATCTCATTAAAACCCAGAGAAATCTGAAAGACGTGGCCTGGTATTCAAGCAATTATCCGCTCTATGCGGACATGTCTCGGCGTGTCTACGAAGTCCTTCTGGATCATGTGCCACGCGTAGAAGCATACTCGATTGATGAAATGTTTCTTGATCTGGCCGGTTTCTCCGGTGATTTGGCGCAGCGCTGTGACCAGATACGCGCCACAGTTGAGCAAATAACAAAAATACCAACGTGCGTGGGATGGGGACCGACGAAAGCCATAGCCAAGCTGGCCAATTATATCGCAAAGGATCGTCCTGAGCTGGAAGGACTATGTGATCTGAGTGATCCGGCGACACGGCAGAGATACTATCGTAATCTGCCGGTCAGTGAAGTGTGGGGGATCGGTCGCCGCTTGGTGCCGCGCCTTGAGGAAGTCGGCATCCGGAGCATCCAGCAGTTTGTCGAAGCGGATGAGGCCCTGATCAGAAAGTTAATGATGATTACGGGGGTACGTCTTCAGGCCGAACTCCGGGGTGACAGCTGCATGGCCCTTTCAGAAATTATCGAACAGCGGAAAGGTATGACCTGTTCACGTTCGTTCGGACAGCCCGTCACCGAATACACCGACATGCGTGAGGCCATTACGACCTTCACCTCCCGAGCTGCTGAGAAACTCCGTGCGGAAGATCTGGACACGGGCCATATCGCTGTTTTTATCCAGACCAATCCTCATAGACGACAGGATGGTTGGTACGCACCCCAGATTTCGATATCCTGCGAGCCAACAAACGACACGTTCGCACTGGTCGCACACGCGACCCGATTGTTGAAAGTCATGTGGAAGAATGGGTATCGCTATGCCAAAGCAGGAGTCAGTTTCAACGATCTGGCACCAACATGCCGGCAGAATACCTTATTTGCGACAACCAATGAGCGCACACGACAAGCGACAAAAGCTATGGATGCCGTGAACCAGCGTTTCGGAAAAGGCACCATGAGCCTCTTGAGTGCGGGGCTACAGAATAAATGGCAGCCCCGGCAAGGTATGCTTTCGCAGCGTTATACCACCAACATCAACGAGATTATGGAAGCCAAAACTTTCTGAGGAAGGATTCAGGTCCTCATCGTCTACAACGCAAAGCCAAAGCGGATAAAAACCATGACAAACACTAAACCCAATAAAATAAATCGAGCTGCGGCTCTTGTAGAAATTAACGGAGAAGTAATGCTCCTAAAATTATCCACGCATGCCTGGCAGGAAATATTGGATATCGCAGCCCGAGACGCAGGAGGTGAACTGGTAGTTTCGAAAGTGCCCAACCAGAATGTGCTTAATGATATTTCAACACTATCTGTGTGAATGGAAAGAGGGAGATATCCAGAGCATCGAAACCTCAGGGAAAGCTTGCTTATTTCCGCACAGAGAATGATCAAGATATTTTTGTCGAAATCCTAAATTTCAACGAAATTTTTCATTAATCGTCAGTCTAACCAGCCAAAGTAGGTCTTATCTTTATTTGGTAGGAATCCTATATCTAAGGTACATCATGATAGGTGGGAGCGATCTACACTGACAGTAAAATGAGAGAGCGATGATCCTGCCTCATTTTAGCACATGAAACAACATCGACAGAGAATAGGTTGAGCCAAATGATCAAAGATAAAGAATTGGAAAAAATGAAAGGTGAGTATGATAATATCAAAAAATCATATGAAACCTTCATTGTTGCGTGGCAGCAAGCCAGAAAAAAATATTCTGCTTGGAGATTGATGTCAAATAATAAAAGTAATTCTGAAAGAATTTTCTCTGAAAAGAGAAATTTTTGCCGCTCAGGGTACAATATAATTGTAGAATGCGTAATAAATGATTTGCTAATTTCTTTATTGAAGATGTTCGAGGTTAGCAAGATTGAATGTGGTAAAACGCAAACAGTGAGGACACTATCTCTATTTTATATTTTCCATTTTTTATTTGATGACGACATTGCCTCAAAAATTAAGGAAAAACACAAAGAATCACACTCATGTGATGGTCCAGAATTTGATATTATTATGTCTAAGCTGAAAAAAATAAAGTCGATAATAAAAAGTCGAAAATTTAAAAATATTATAGATACGAATAGGGAATTTAGAAATAAAATTACCGGACACTATGACGTGAATACAATTCTCGAGCTATCTAAGATTGAGAAACCCCCCTATGTTGAAATGAAGTATATGTACATAATTTCTCTCTGGTGCCGAAGATGGTTGGGATATTTGATTGAGGGTGAATTTATCACGGACCTCGATTTAAATAATAAGGGGCACGACTTATCTTTGTTATGCTTTTGTCTCGGCATTAGAGTTGAAAATAACGATGAAGAGAAGTCCTTCAAAGACCAGCTTAACAAAAAAATCAGAATTGAAAATATATCATTTCCTCAACAATGAATACTAAAGTTTTTGTATCAGAAAGCAGCCTATCGATAGGAAATAAAAACTCTTATTCTCTTTGATCGTGAGCATCGTCAAGCCTGCCTGAGTGGGCTTGACGGTCTGCTCGAAGCATTTTTCGGGATTGTGAATTAAGACTCACCTTCACAAAAGAGTCTTTTTGGATGTGATTAGCTCATCCAGCCTCTCTGCCATCGCCACGCCTTGTTGACTAAAGATGTCAGAACCCCTTGATCAGTTTTAGAATTGACCAGAGCAGAATGCTTGCTGAGAAAATAATAGGCTGACTGCATATCTGCGATACCCCAGCTCGGCCGGTCTTCAATAAATTGCCTCAATCCTTCAAGAGCAACCTGATTGACATCTTCAATCCTTCGCCGGAAAGCTTGGTATTCCGCGATATTCTGACAATTTTCCGCTTCACGCTCCAGCGCGATCAGCGGAGCCAACATCACAATCAGCTGCTCCATTTCCATCACACTATCATCCACAGCGTTGTTCTCCCTTTACAAATCTGGCTCAGCGTTGCGACTTCTGCCTCTGTCACGCGACTGCTCCTGTTGTCGGGCGCGCATTGCTTGCTGGTCATGTTTCAGCCCATCAACTGATTTCTTGATCGCCTCAGCCACATTCTGTGTCTGATAGGCCTGACGTCGAAGTTTGCGGCTCACATCATCCCACTGTTCTGGCGTTATCGTGCGCAGTCCACGACTGGCCTGTCGTGCTCTTTGCTTCTCACCGGGGGACTTCCCTGCCTGCCTTGCCTTCTCATTGACATGCGCCTGTGTAATCCAACGACGAAGATCGTTCTGATACTTTAGCTCAACACCTTCCAGATCGATTGCCAGAGCCTTGTATGGGTGTCTCCCCATGTCACCAGCAATACGATTCAGAATATCCTCAATCGTTACAGGGGTCTTATCTCCTAATGGACGGGCAAAGGTTTCTGCCTCTGTGACCGGGGCTTCAGCGATCTTCGTCCAACTGGTCAAAACGTGACGGCTCTCAGCGACATAGGCTGTAAACCCCGTAATTGCTGTCGTTCCCCGGGGCATGGCGTTAATATGTTCATCAGAGGTGATGCCCTGAGCGGCATCAATCGTCATGGCGTGACCGAAGCCTAACTTGATCCGTCCCGTTTTCTGGTCCGCCAAACGCTCCCATGGGACAAAACCTTCAACGCCCTTACCATTCCGCAGGACGATACCGTTGTCGTTCCATCCTTTTACGTCGACAAAATCACCATTGTTCCCCAACTGGCGCCAACGGCTCCGATCGTTTGATCGCGTGAGGCAATTTGTCCTCGAAAAAAGGCGCACCCTGTCGCCAACAGAGAGCGGTAAATCATATTCCTCTTCTCTTTGATCTATGGCCGCCCGAACGATCTCTTCTTTTCCAATTTCACCCCGAACACGCAGCCTTTCACGCACAGCAATACTGAGGGCCATGACGTCTTCGTTGGTAGGAGCTGACATTGTAATCCCACGTTTTGACCCGGCCGCCGTCAGCATGTCACGACGTTTAAGATAAAAGTCCGCGATGTTTTCCACGACCTGTGTGTGATCGCCGCCGACAAGACTGAACGTACCGTCCTTACGCTTCATGTCGATCGCCTGTCGCGCACGTTGAGTATCCTGCTCTTTCTGCTTTGCCTCAGAAAGTGTCAGGTCTCGGCCGGGGCTCCGAAACAAGCCGGCGATTTCACGCCCGCGGACTGTTTTCTGACGAACGGTGCTAAGAAGAGCAGGCTGCGCTTCCTTGGGAAGGACACGCATAAGCAGTTCCACAGCGTCACCTGCTTCAATCGCCTGAGCCTGTTCACGGTCGGCCAGAATGCGTAAGGCAAAGCCTGCTTCGCGCTGGTAACGCAGGATCTGTAACATCTGACCTGGTGCAATCTGGCTCCCTTCATCCAGAACCAGAACGCTATCTGAGTCGAGACTAAGGCTCCCATCTTCAATTTTTCTCAGAAGGGGCGCAAGAGCATAGCGCTCTTCGATACCCGCGTCCGACAGGGCGTCAGCCTGACGCCATGCCAGTGCTGCCCCGACCATCCGCCGCCCATCATGTTTCCATGCATCCACCAACGGCTGGAGCAAGGTGGTCTTACCAGCCCCTGCGACACCCGTCAGGAAGGCAAGCTGGCCAGCCTCCCCCATCGCATAAATGGCCGCGAGCTGTGCCTTGCCATGATCTGGCTCGCGCTCAAAATCCAACCCTGAACGCGCAATAGCCGCCGCGATCTGCTCGCTCGGCAACACGCCTGTCTGCGTTCTCGACGCCAGGCCAGCCAACTCCGCCATTTCCTCTTCAAGCGCCACCTGAGCTGTTGTCGCAATCTGAACCAACCGGTCGCGCTCTTTCTCAACGAACAGGACCATCTCTCCATTCATCATGATGCCCCGTTCTTCAATCATCTCCGCAACACGGTCTATGTCTGCACAGGACGCTATCCCTGACGCGATCAGCCCATGGGCTGCGTGTACCCGGAACATGTTTTTATCCAGCACCGCAGCAGTGCGAAACTCCTCTGCCAACAGTTTGGCCGCGACCTCATAAGCTTTCTCGAAACGCTCCTGCTCCGAAAGCTCTCTGGGCTTTTCATCAGTGAGAACAGTCTTATGCTCCCAGCCCATTTCCCTGGCCTGCTCGCGCCATATCTCCCGATCATTCGTGCCATCATATTTTTTGGAACGGTAAGCCAGATTGGCCTGATGCAACACCTGAAACTTCTGATCGGCCGTCATGGTATTCCAGTCGCCACCCTGACGTTTTACAAAAGCCTTTGCCTGCTGCTCGGCCTGCCTCGACCGCTTGGAAAACGCCTCACAGGCCTCTCTGGGGATAGCCTCAATAACAACCGCCTTACCACGCGCGTCAGGCGCAACCTGCACGCCAAGTTTTCGCAGCTCCTGCGCCAGCTCAGCCTGAAAATACGCACCATAAAGATGAGCCGTCACTTTGGTCAGACGCGCGCTGTCTAGTGATCCAACATGCCCACTCTCTGTCGCCACCGCATTGAGCATAACGTTATGGATGTGGGCTTGCGGATCACCCGGCACAGGGATTTCCACTGAAGCCGTGGCCCCAGCTTCACCATCCTGAATATGTAAGGCTGGTCGAGCTGTATAATGACGAAAAGAAACCCATGCCACCTCGCCTTCTTCTTCGAAGGCTTTATCTCCAGACCCTCTCCTGGCAAGGCCTATTTCCGAACCTATCAAACGAAGCGCACGGTCATTGGCAAGATGAATTGCCTGCCAGATCAGAGCCTGTTCTGCTTTAGTCGCCGCAAACTCAGCTGCTAGCGTGACAGACTTATCTGGCGAAGCTGTGAAATCAAACCCGGATATCTCACGTTTTCTGCCAGTATTTTTCCATGCCACTCCTGTGTCAGCTCTTGTCGCTTCAAAAAGCCTTGCCAGAGCCTCATCCGTCGGCGGTTTAGTTGTATCAATACCCAAAGCGTCAGCAATATGAGCCCCAATATTAGGAGCCCATGCCCCTTTCCCTTCCCGGCCAGTATAATAAGAGTTCAGCCGCTCTCCATTTTCCGTGTTTTTGTCCAGATCACGATCAGTACGAACATCATTTTCTGGCTCTAATTGATGTTCCCTCAAATAAGCCACGATGAGCTTTCCGGCCCCATTCGCTGTTAATTTGCGAAAGGTGATCATGCCAGTCCTCCTGATCTGGCAACTCTGACCAGTTCATCGACAGACGCCTGTACACCATTCAGTGTGTCAGATAGCCCAGTAATGGCGTTAGCCATCTGAGACAGCGCCTCAGAGATTTTAGCACTTTCATCGTCATCATCTGCTGGGCTGAGCAACTTCAGGATATCTTTGATATCCGTCCCCATGACATCGCTCTTTGACAGGAGCGTCACCAAAATATCTGCTATTTTTTGCTGACTTGTATCGACCACGCTCATCTCTCCCTTCCATTATGAAAGCAAGAGTATGATGCGTGTAGTTGTGAATACGGTTTGTCAGCGGAAGTCGTTAAATATCTGCCCCGATGAGAAATGCGATCTGTTTACGCATCATCTCCAGCTGTTCAGACCGAACTGAACTATCCGTCGGCACAACACGCAATTTGGACGTTGTCGTAACAAGCGCACAAACAGCCCAGCAGACTTTGGAACAACCATTCTCTGGTGAGGGATCGAGCCTGACACTCAGGTCGGGGATGACCAATCCCTCATCATCAGTCAGTGGGACAAGAATGACATTCGGCCACTCGGCCGGAAACAGATCATCTTCCACAACGACAGCTGGACGACGCTTATTGGGTTCTTTCGGAAGCGCATCCCCACGCCAATCAGCCAGAACGATCTGACCAGGACGAAAGATCATCGTGCTGGCAACTGGCCGATCAGACGCCATTGCTATGGGCTCCACCTGTCTCTTCAAAGAGAGCCAGCCGTTCTGGCGTTTCCGAGGCATAATGGGCAACCCGAGCACTATCCTGATGAATACGTTGCCGTTTGGCTGCTCTGGCTCCTGCACTCAGGATGTCTCTCACCAGATTGCTCAGCGGGATACCCTGAGAGCTCGCCTCCTGTTCCAGATCCCGCCGCAACCTGTCGTCAAGACGTATGGATAATGGTCCAGCCATCACTTCCTCCTTACATAATGTAGAGACATTATCGTATTACGATTTGGTATTACAACTAAAAACATACGCTCAATAAGGGTCATAGAAGGCTGCATCCGTTCTTTGTCGAGTGCCGCATTCAAGCGGATTTCTACCTCGCCTTGCCCCGGATGTCGTGACAACGACAGTCCCTCATGGCGATAGCGCGAAGCGCAAACCGAAAGGTTTGCATTTGTATATGGAAAACGCTTTCTTACTGTCCCGCTTTTGTCGCGTTATTTCGACAGAAGCGGGATGGTATTGTCTCGGGAAAAAGAATCTGATAGGCACGAAATGCGCAGCAGAGAGGCGTCAGATGGTCTCTGCCAATATTTTCGGTTTTTTGATGTCTGACGCCCGCGCCTGGTTTCTGGTGCTATGAGGGGGGGTTCAAAATGAGTGGATGCATGGCACCCGATATCAACAGCATGTTGTCATTAGTGGGCGGTGGAGTAGGACACTCGCCATTGTTTAGTTTTCTCCGGCTTCACCATGACAGCATTGTTGCCAAAGCTGCTGGAGACCGGATGAACTGGGAAAAACTATGTCAGTGGTTTGCTCAGGCGGGGTTAACCAATGTTCATGGCGAAATCCCCACTAAAGATTGCGCGAGAAAGACATGGTACCGCGTGAGGAAGACCATCTCGGCAGCCACCAAGAAGTTGGCAGCCGTTGATAACAGCAAGCGTGTTGCTCTTGAGGCGCAGCGGGTTGAGGCTTTAGAGAACAAAAAGGCTCTGGAAAGTGACCGCGAAGCTTTGAAGATCGCTATGCTCAAAGCCGACGAAGGTGTCCAAGAACGCCGCCTTGCAGCAAGCCGTGAGCGTAGCCAATCCGTCCTTTTCCCTGACATGGCGGCACCGCAAACCGCGCCGCATTCTGACACACACAATACGTCAAATATGTCTGCTCCCCCCTCAGTAACCATCGGTCAGGTTGCTACGCACTTCACGATGAAAAAACAGGCGCCCCGGTATGGGGACGCCCGGAACACGCCATTACCTGCCCCCTACGTTGGACCACGTCCTGAAGGAATGCCCGCAAACCTCCCACTGGAAGCCTTAATGCCTCTATCGGCAACCGGGCGCAGACCGGACGGGAATATTGATTTTGAGCAAATGCCGGGCCTGCCTCGGAGATCATTTTATGAAACTGATCGAGAATGGGCGCTTGATTGCATGCCCATGCTCGAAGCAATCCCCCATGCGACCAGAACGAACGTGATCAAAGCGATGATTTCATGGATGCAGATGAAACTAGGTAACGGTTACAGGTCCAAATAACCGTATTCACAACCACCCCGCGTATCCTTGTTCCATTGCGCTTTGCAATGAAACAAGGATTAACTGAGATGACTAGAAAAACAGACCAGTCACCTGTGGCTGAAGCGGTTCCAGCCAATCCGCACATATCAGCGATCAAAGCAGGTCGAGGCAACCTTGGCGGTTCCACGATACTCGGCCCGCTCAGCGAACGGGCAATTTATGCGGGACGCTCGGTTCTTCTGGCTGACGGGGATGTGCGCAATCGTGGCCTTTCCCAATATTCGACAATCTTTGACAAATACGGCTTTCCCCGTCCTGCCAGCGAAGAAAGTGGGGAACTGAAACGCTGGTACACTGACGCTTTTAGTGCTGCGATTGAAAAAAAGGCGTCTCTGATTGTTGACGTTGGTGGTGGGGATCGTACGCTCGAAGAATGGGCCAATGAGGACAATCTTGTTCAAGCAGCTGATGCCATGGGTCTTCCCGTGACAGGCATATTTATGTGCGGCCCCCAACCGGGCGACATTGAATATCTCTTGAGCCTCTGGGAAAGCCAGATGTTCAAACCGCGCAGGGGTATCATTGTCTTGAACGAGTGGGCTGTCCCAGTTGGACATAAACCCGATAATGTATTTGCCCCGCTTTATACTGACAGCCGTTTACTCGATGTTGACGGTATGGATGTCGCATTCCTGCGCATCCCAAAACTTACCTGCATGCGTGATGTCCAACTGTCTGGCTTGTCGTTTCATGATGCTGCGGAAGGTAAGAACGGCATAACTGGTAAGCCTCTAGACCCCATGCGGCGGTGGCAAGTTCAAAACTGGCTTGAGGTCATCGAGCAGAACATTGCTACTGCCAATATTACGACGTGGCTTCCTTAATTGATAAGGAACTGCCGAAATATTGAACCTCCTTTTTTCTATCCATTTTGAACCAGATTTCGCTGCATGGACATAAAGTCCCTATGCAGCGGCTGGCCGGGAATAATAATGTCACCTGACCATGACAATTCCGAGATACACGCTCTATTAGAAGCGGGTAAATCGCTAGAACGCGCTGCTCAGTTGGAAGGGATTGATGCGCATACTCCGCTTGGCCAATGGATCATCTCTGTGCGTGCCGCGATGGATGCCCACGCAAGGCTGGTCCAATCGTCTTCAGCTCGCATGGAATCTTTTGAAGCTCAGCTCAAACAGATTATTGAGATATCTAGGAAAGACACTGAGCGCCTGTGTGAGTTACTCGATAAAGGCTGCCAGAACATCCAAGCCCTGCAAAACACTGGGGAAGCCCGCCTGAAAGAGCAGGAGCTGTCACTCAAACAGGATCAGCAGGCGCTATTCAGTCATTTCATGCTGTCATTGGAGAAGGGGCTGAAGGATCAGGTTTTCGAGCGTATCCGCGAGCGCCTGCCGACGCAGGAATACACGTTTTACCGTGAAGCCCGCTGGCATGGATATGTCCGGCTTGTCCTTATGGCATGTGGTCTGATTTTTTTGGGAGCACTCGGCCCCCTCATAGCGACATGGGACCAGAACAGTCGGGGCCGTTACTGCCTTGCACACACGTATCATGATTCCAAAACTGGTCAGATATGGTGTGACCTGAACGATGTGTCTTCTCCCTGAGGATGTGGTGTTCAGCCCGTTCCGGCCTGTCCAGTCCAGAGCGACCTGAGCCTGACGGAGTGGCCTGCGTCCAGGGCGGGGCTATTGCCCTGCTCTGGGGGCGGGCCACTCCGTCCTGGCGAGGGTTGCGCCGCCGCGTAGCGGAGCCGAAGGCTGACTGGACAGGCCGGAACGGGCGATACGCTTATGGTTAAGCGGACAAGATACGCATAAGGCGGCCGAGGCCGCCTTATTCTGTTTGGCGCGTAAAGAGGGGCAGGTCTGGCCTGCCCGTCTACTCTATTAAGACCGTTCGAGAGACTGCCGTAATTTGGCCAGTTTATTTGCAATAGGACCAAGAGCCAGCCCGATAAGAGCCGTGATCAGGCAAAAAGGAACAGCCAAAGTCAAAATGACGCGTGTCATATCGTCCATAACTCAACCCTCCTCGGTATCATTATACGGGATGTAAAGAAGGAAAAGCAAAGACAAGATTTCCAGAGTCGAGGCGAAAACCAGAGCGCTCCACACTTTCTGGGGTGTGATCGTCTGGGGAGCGTTAAATATTGGCGTGATCAAACCCACAGCGACAATTGATAAGGCCACGGTTTGGAAAGCTGCCGCTATGGCTTTAAGTCGATCTTCCTTATTTTTTTTCCTTTGAGGCGGTGGCAGGATCGCCCGCAAGAACGGGTGAGAATGTTTGTCGTGATCCGTCATTAAACTCTGTCCAAAACTGCACGGAGTGCCGGGGCGATAGCCCCGGCTTGGTTTTCAGATACCCAGCGCGTCCAGCATGGCGGCTGTTGCTTTCTCGTCAACGGGCTGCTTGCTGCGTGTGTTCTGGTAGGCTTTCCATTCTTCGCCCATCAGTTCGGCATAAGCCCGGCAAGCCCCTTCTGCTACGCAGGTCACGGAATAGGCTTTAACGCCGTTTTCGGCTGCAATCCGGGCCAATTTAACAACCTGATTTTCGCCACCATCAACGCCCATACGGTCCTGATCGCGGTGTTCATTTGCAAACTGGTCTTTTGCGTCTCTTGCGATCTGACGGCGGGTTTCGTAGAAGTTTGCGGCCCCGATAGCGGAACGGACGAGAGCGTCGACAATGCGGTCAAGGTGCATCTTGAGGGCTGTCAGGTTGTCGTCACCACGAATCTGGTTGACCAGCACGGGGTAAAGGATATTGAACTGATCGCGCACAATGGCGTCCCCTGTCCCGATCAGTTCATCTGTATCGGCAGTTTCAATCGCGAAATGTGACACAATCTGTGCAACCCGGGTTTCATCGGGGACAATATCTTTTGCGGCCTTGAGTGTGGGAACCTCCATAGCGGCTTTACGTGCCTGCGCTTCCTGAAAGCGGCGGACCTGTTCGGGGGAAGCCTTACCGGCTGCATCACCCTTGCGGGGAGCGGATTTCTGAGCGATTGTGTTTTTACCGTCGGACATGAAACTTGCCTTTCTGTTCTACGCAGTCCCGGTCTGGTGTTCGAGCACTGACCGGGGCGCTTTGTTGTTTGGGCCTATTCCCTCTCAACAAGTAAAGAATAGTACAGACCGAAAATAAACGCAAGCAATAAAACCGAAAAAGTGGCCAATAACCGCCTTTTTTATTTTCATTTCTCCAAAGAATAATGGTTGCGTGGCAAGTAAATATCGACTGTTTTACTAGACCATATCCTGCCGGGGTTCGGGGCGGCGAGCGCCCGAGGCGGTTCCGAGAGTGGAGGGGATGGAGGCGTTTTTCTGAGCCACATC